>CAJQQE010000072.1 GCA_905480395.1 uncultured Phycisphaerales bacterium | reverse complement strand
GCGTGGCGACTCGAAGCGTTCAAATCAGCGATCGAGGCATCTCCGCGACGAATCGAGCTCCAAGAGATGGCTCGGATTGGTTCGCCGCCGCCGAAGCGGTGACGATGTTCGATCGAGTTTCGCGGCCGGATGACCATCTTCTCGCGACTTGCCCGGTATTCTCGATGCCGGTCGAGTGTGCTCGGATCGCGTGATCGCGATCTAGAAATATCGGAGACTCCATGCTCTCACTGGTCAATGCCATCTCCCTGGGACTGATACAGATCTGGCCCATCGTCGCGAGTTCTTCCATCTGGATGGAAGAAGAACCGCCGCCGTCGACTGCGCAAGTGCCGGCCGGGTTCAGTGCAGAGGTGATTGCGACCGAGCCGCAGATTCAGGATGCGGTCGCATTTTGGATCGATCCCGACGGGCGGTTGTTGGTCGCGGAGACCGAACGAACCAATCACGGCGCGATGGATAACCGATCAAGCCCCTGGCAACTCGAAGATGATCTGCAGTCGCTCACCGTCGAAGATCGCATCGCCTTCATGGAGAAGTGGAAAGACAAGCGAGCCAATGGGATGGACTTCTATACCGAGAAGCCCGATCGAGTTCGTCGGTCAATCGATGCCGACGGCGATGGGATCTACGACACATCCACAATTTTTGCCGGCCCGTTCAATGACGTTCCGGATGGCATCGGTGCCGGTGTGATGACGGTGGGCGATGAGGTCTGGTACACCAACATTCCCAATCTTTGGAGGCTCAAAGATGCGGATGGTGATGGGATTGCCGAGATCCGAGAGTCGATTCAGAGCGGCTTCGGGGTTCGTTTCGCACTGTACGGCCACGATATGCATGGCCTGGCGCTGGGGCCCGATGGCCGCGTCTACTGGTCGATCGGTGATCGGGGCTACTACCTTGAGACCGCCGATGGTCGGGTGCTCGCGGATCCGCGGGCCGGCGCGGTCTTTCGTTGTGAACGAGACGGATCAAACCTCGAAGTCTTTGCGACTGGCCTGCGGAACCCGCAGGAGATCGCGTTCAACAAAGTTGGCGACCTCTTCACTGGTGACAACACGTCGGACTCTGGCGACCGAGCTAGGGTGGTCTTCGTCGCGGAGGAAGGCGAAACCGGTTGGACGATGGACTACCAAACCCTCGACGGCGCGAATCTCCGTGGCCCGTGGGAACAGGAGCGGATCTGGGAAGTGGTGACCGAGGAGAACGTCCGGTTCCGTCCCGACTGGACACTTCCCCCGATTGCGCATGTCGGTGCCGGTCCATCGGGCTTGGCGCATCATCCGGGCCTCGGGCTTCCGGATGAGTATGCGGATCACTTCTTCATGTGCGATTTCACGGGATCGGCGCCGCAGAGCAAAGTCTGGGCGTTCAAGGCGGTCCCGGAGGGTGCGGGATACCGCATCGAAAATCCCCGCCCGTTTGCCACCGGCACGCTCAATACGGATGTGGCCTTCGACTGGAATGGTCGAATTCTCGTTTCTGAATGGGGTGGAGGCTGGGGCGCTACTGGCAAGGGATCGTTGCATGCCATCACGCATCCGGAATCGGCGAACGATCCACGGATCGCCGAAGCGAAAGCAATCGCGGTCGCTGGGGTCGATGATCTCGGCGTGTTCCGGCTGGCGGAACTGCTTGCCAATGATGATGCTCGCATCCGACAGTTGGCGCAGTTTGAGTTAGCGGATCGTGGAGCCGTCGCGCCGCTTGCGGACATCGCGCGATATGACGCTCGCACGCAGCCAAGACTGCATGCCATTTGGGGCCTTGGGCAGGTGGCTCGGAGCGAGGCCGCGAGGAATCGGAAGATCAACGCCGCGATGTCACCCTTGGTCGATCTGCTGAAGGACACCGATGCAGAGGTCAGAGCCCAAGCAGCTCGGACGTTGGGCGATCCGGCGTTCGCGGGGGCCACTGAAGCACTCATCGATGCACTGATCGATCCATCACGGCGGGTGCGATATCACGCGGCCATGACGCTGGGGGCGATTGGCGATCCTGCGGTGACGCCTTATCTCGTGGCGATGCTCGCGGAAAATAACGATCGGGACCGTTGGTTGCGGCATGCGGGCGTGGTGTCGCTGGCGCGGATCGGTGATCGTGCCACGGTCGAAGAACTGATCGTGAGCCCTTCGCCCGCGCTTCGACGCGCTGCGGTACTCACCCTTCGGCGATGGTCGGACTCAAATCTCGAACGATTGCTCTTCGACCAAGACGTCTCAATTCGGACCGAAGCGGCCCGAGCAATTCACGACTTGCCGATTCCGGATGCGATGCCGGCCCTCGCCTCGCTGGCGGCCGACTATCGTCCCAGCGGGTCGGCGCGAGAGAAGAGTGGGCTCAAAGTGCGTCGCGAGATTCGTCAGACGGCAGAAGATCGGACGGGAGAGGATCTCGTCCGCCTGGCTGATTTTGATCAGCCGCCAGATTCAGTCGAAGAAGTTAGCGTGCTTGAAGGGATCGAAGACGGCGGAAGTCTGTATCTCACACGATTGGAATCTCTCCTTTTGATTCCCGAAACCGGAACGTATCGATTCTCGATCGCGAGCGATGACACGTCGGTGCTTCGCATTGCCGAGGACGGCGCACCCGAATCTCTCCGGGAGATCGCACGGGTTGATGGTTGGGTCGGTCCCAACCAGTGGCGTCAACAGTCGGCTCAGCAGAGCCCGCCGATTGAATTGGAAGCCGGCCAGATGGTTCTTCTCGAAGCCCGCCATGCGCAGGGCAGCGGTGGAAATCACCTCGCTGTCGGTTGGACCATGCCGGATGGAGTCTTTGAGGGACCGATCGGAGGAGGCCGATCGGAACTAGATCCGATGGAGACGCCGTTGCTCCGACGAATCATCGATGCGAATCTTCGACTCGGCGAGGCATCAAATCTTGAGGCCATCGCCGGAATCGCGATGAACGAAGAACTTCCGGCGGTGATTCGAGACGAAGCGATGGCGGCCATGGCGACCTTTGAGGCGCCCGGACCGCGAGATCGGGTGCTCGGTTGGTGGCGTCCGATTGAAAATGCACCGCGCGATCTTGCGGCCCTCAAGCCAATCTATGCCCGAACGCTTCCCGCCATGTCGGAGGATGCTCGAGGTTCGATTCGAACCGCGTCCCGAGAACTGGCAGGCCGCATCGGCGTGGGTCTCGACCCCACGGCACTGTTCAACACGGTGGGCGATCCAGCTGAGACGGCGGCAGATCGAGTGGCGTGCTTGCGTCAGCTCGGACGGAGCAATGACGGTCGAATGACCGAAGCGATCGCGATCAGTCTCGCGAGCGAGGCGCCGAGCCTTCGGGCCGAAGCGCGGGACCAAGCCACGATCCGTGACGCGGACGCCGGCCTTTTGCGTTACCTCGAAGCGATGTCGACTGGAACCACTTACGAACAGCAACGCGCGGTCATGGGTCTCTCAGGGATTGATGACCCGCGGGCATCAAAGAGGATTCGTGGCCTTGCGGGAGGATTGCTGGTCGCCGGGGGTTCCACGTCGCCGATCGCGGTCGAGATCCATGAAGCGGCGCTTCGTTCGGCCGATCCCGAGACCGTGGCGATCGGTCGGGCCTGGAGCGACCGTTCCATGGAATCGACGGCCGAGTGGTCCATCGCCTTAGAAGGCGGCGACGCAGAGGCTGGCGCCCGGGTGGCGCGGTATCACCCCGGGGCGCAGTGTCTGCGATGCCATGTCATCGACGGACGAGGTGGTGACGCGGGCCCGAATCTCAACGGGCTGGCGAGTCGAAGCGACTCCGCGACGATCTTGCAATCGGTCATCGATCCCCAGGCGGTCTTGGTAGAGGGGTACGGCGACGCAAGCGCGATGCCGAATCTCCGTTCGATTCTGACGCCTCGCGAAGTTCGAGATCTCGTGGCCTATCTCTCAACCCTCGAGAAGGTGGACGAGTCATCCGGTCATTGATCTTGGGTCGTTGGGACGGTGGCTGGTTGGGCCATCCCCAATTCCCTGGGGCGAGCGGTCGGGAGTAGTCGGGCTCGGAGCAGTGCCACGGCCAGCAGAAGTTCACGATCGGTGGTGGTCTGGAGGCTGATCGGCAACGCTTCGGGATCTGGCACATCGAGTGATCGTCCAGAGTGCCAGCGGCCACGTTCGAACATCATCGCCATCGTTTCTTTCATCGTGGCGCCGACGTGTAAATTGGGCTCGACTCCCCATGCCTCACCGGCCCGGTAGCGATCGATCAACCGGCGTCCTCCTTGGCCATCGGGGATCGTGAACCATGACTCGGTCACGAAGGCGTACCCGTTATTAAAAAGCGTCCGAACGGATTGAACACTTCCCTTGCCATGGGTGCGCTCCCCCACCACCACCGCGCCACTGACTGCTTGCAAGGTGCCGGCGACGATTTCCGAGGCGCTGGCAGATGATTCATTGACGAGGACGACGACCGGAAGCCCCTCGAGACGCGTACCGAAATTTCTCGCCGCGTTTGAGCGGATCTTCGCACTTCGACCTTCCGCCGAGAAAATTGTTCCGCTGGAGATAAAGAGGTTGAGTAAATCATCCGCGACCCACCGCAGACCGCCGGGATCATTACGGAGGTCAAGCACCAGACCAGCCACGGTGCGATCCGGACCAAGCGCGTCCGAGGCATCGCGGAACGCTGAACGAAACTCACGGATGACGTCCTCGCGGAACTCCCGGATGGAGATGAACACGATGCCGGCTTCGGCATCGATGAGCCAATCCCAGATCGGGCGATCGAGGTCATCGAGTCCGACTTGTCTCCAACCAAGTACCGATTCGCGTTCCACTTCTTGGCGGGTGACCTCAAGGGTTAAGGGATCTTCGACTCCGGCTCGCGAGATGGTCAGCCGGACGGTGGTATCGATTGGTCCTGACACGAGGCTCAGGATTGAATCGCTTGAGCGGCCTTTGATACGTTCTTCATCAACCGCGAGGAGTTGATCGTCGGCGCGAATTCCGGCGCGGGCGGCGGGACTCCCCGAAATGGGCTGAAGAAATACGCCTTCAGGTAAGTTGAGGATTTGGGCTCCGATCCCGACGTAGGTCGCTTCAAGATGGCGCCGAACTTCATCGGCTTGGGGTCCAAAGAACGCATTGGTGCGAAGATCGGTCGCGGCAATCGCACCATCAAGAAACAGACGTGCGATAACGGAAGGCCGGAGCGGGGTGATGGCGTCATCCGAGCCCATTGACTCCAGCGATTTTTTGAGCGAGCGTCGGACTCGCGACGGGAGATATCCGGGGCGAACCTTGATACCGGCGGTGGCTGTTTCAAAGGATGAACGGGCGATCGAGAGATCAGTATTGCCGTTGGCCAATTCAGAGTTCTTCAGCATCACCGGCATGGCTTCAGCGATCTGGGCGAACCCGGCATCGGAGAGCGCCTTCCAGGTCGGGCTATCGACATGAAACTCCAGAATCGCGCTGAAGGCTCGGAGCGCATCATCGATGGTCGGTCGCTCGGTGCCGAAATCGTCTTTTCGTGAGGGCGCCGATCCGCGGTCCTGCAGGCTGTTTAAACGACGTTGTCGTCGTCGCGCTTCAACCAGGGCTAACGGTCGATCCGATCCGACGGCAATGCTGCCCACCGCACTCCACGCATCTTCCGCATCGCTAAATCGGGAAGACGTCTCCGCGGCTTCCGCCGCTTTGATCCAGGCATCGATACTGGATTCAATGGCGAGCATGGCAAGGTGATCCGTTTCTCGTGGTAGACCAGCAGCGCGGAGATCCGCGAGCAGCGAGAGTTCAACGGCGGTCGCCACATCGAGCTTCTGTGGGTCGGTCTTCGAGAGGATGTCGGCGACTTCCATCTTGCGAGCCGAAACCGCGGCAGCTTCGAGAATGACGAATCGGTTGATCACGGATGTGATCGCAGCATCTTCGACCGGTGGCTCGAGCAGCGCATTAATGGTGGCGTCAGCCTCTCCTGCTCGCGCTAACTCCCAGACGTCCAGGCTCCACTCCGAAACAACGCTCTTGGTGCTGAACGAAGTCGGAGCGTGATAACGATCGATATCCGGCCCGTTGGCCGCACACCCTGCAATTGAAAGCAGGAAGACCGAGACGATCACGAAGGTAGGGTTTCGGGGGCGAAGGGGCATCGCGAATTCCGGAAGTCATGGGGTCCGAAGTCTCCAAGATCCTACCGGCAACGCTCGGAAGAACACTGGCGCCTGCGGAAACTCCGCCGCCGGCATTTTTGCCGGGCGACGGAGTGTGCCGTGGGACTGGAATGTCAGATTGAACGATCAGCGCACGCGTCGACCGCGGCGACCACTGCCGATGAACGCTGAAATTATGACGGCGAGGCTTGCCGGGGCGGGGATCAGTGCCGGCGCATCGGTCGTGCCGAAGACCCACGCGTCGCTTTCGCCATCGGTGAGAATACGATCGCTGAATCCGGTCATCGATTCGGTCCAACCGGCACTCAGGTCCCGCGTCCAGTAGTGCCAGTAGTCGACGTATGGAGGGTTGGAGCCGTCTCCGTAGTCGGCATCATTTTCAAGGGCGATGCCGATGAGGAAGTCACCGAATGAGTAACTGATGGACTCATAGGCGAAACTGAAATCGGCCGTGTCAGACTCACTCACAATCAGGTCGAGCAAGCCTTGTCCACTAATCGCATCGTCGAAAGCTACTTCGACCGTGTAGGTATTGCCCGCGCGGAAGTCGAATTGCACCATCGCGGATGATTGACCTTCTCCGATCTCCCAAGACTGAATGAGATCGCCGTATCCGGTCATTGCGGGTGCCATGGCCATCACGAAGATGCCAAGGCAAGATCGGAATTTTGGTTGAACGCTCGATGAGACTAAGAACATGCACTCACTCCATCCGGATTCGTGCCGGCGTCGCCAGGCCCTCTGATCGAAACAACATGGTGGCGTGTCGTGATGACGGCCAGGTTGCGTTTCGACCGGCGATGAATGAGCAACTCGATCGGGATGACACGATGCCAACCAAAGAACGATCGGTCGCCCGACTCGCGCGGGCCCGAAGGAAATGTCGTGTTTGACGACCCGACTCGTTCGGCCGATTCCTGATTCAGGAATCGATGAACACACGGTGCCGCGTGCGTGGCGGATTCACACCGCCTTCCTCAAGCACGACGCGGGGAGGATAACAGAGTCTCGTCGGAGTCTTCTGGAGCGTGTTGGTTCTCTGGATGGGATTCAAGGAAATCTCGGCGTGATCATTCGTTTATTGAATCACCCCAAGACATCATTCAATCACGACGTCAACCGAGAACCGTCGAGTGTTGGCTTGAGGGCCGACACTCGGAATGACGTAGTTCAGCTCCAAGGTCAACTCCCCCGCTTCCTGCGCGACGAAACGGATGTACTGGGTTTTGATTTGGGACTGGCTCGCTCGCTCGGTGTCAGACTGAAACTGCTTGGTTCCGTCGGGTAGGAGGTACTGGGCGCTGGGCTGTTCAATGAGTTGCCAGACATATCCCGTTGAGGGATTACCCGACAGTTCGATGACCAGCATCTGTCCGGGTTTGACGCTGACGGCGCCACCATTTTGAGCAGCGCCGATGACCACCGCACTTTGGGGGATGCCGCCTGGAGTTGACTGGCAGGCCACCGTGATGATGAAGGAAAGGCCGAGGAGGAGGTTGATTCCGACGCGGCGGAATTGAAAGAGAGAATCGAAGGTCGAAAGGCGTCGCATGGGCATGCTCCGAGAGATGGGCAAGAAAGGGCTCGGGAGGGTAGCGGATCGGATGCGAACCGACACCCCGCGGATCGCCTTGGACGCCACAGTTGAATTGAAAAGTCCAATATCGCCAGCCCGAAAACCTCCGCCGCCATGATATGAGCCTAAAACACGCGATCATGAGTCGTAAAGTTGCTAAGTAACGCGAACTTGTATCTGTGTAAAGGTTACCGGACGTGATAGGTGGGTGTGTTCCACGTGGAACATACGTGCGGCCTCTCTTCTCCTTCCGCCGTGAGCGTGTGGTTCTAAATGGACCTGTTTTGGACTGTTCCACGTGGAACGTGCCCGTTCCTTCCGCATTTGGTGGCGTGATGTCCCGATGTGGATGGGCGTTCTGGTTGCATTGAGAATTCCCCGAGCTCGCCAAAGTAGGTACGCTTCGTGCTTCTTTTACTGCATGGAGGCAGATCATGGCGACAGCAAAAAAAACCGTCGGGCGGCGGCTTGGTCGAGGCCTCGGAAGCCTCATCAATGTCCCGGTAGCGATCGATCAACCTGACGTGTCCATCCCCGTCAAGCCGGTTGAATCAGAAGCTCCAGTCACCGTCGATGATGGTGGGGTGTCGAGCGTCCCCATTGACCGAGTGGTCCCAAATCGAAGACAGCCTCGACAGCGATTTAAGGGTGACGCACTGGCATCGTTGGCGGCGTCTATCAAATCCACGGGGCTCATGCAGCCCATTATCGTTCGACCGACGGACCGTGGATTCGAGCTGATTGCAGGGGAACGGCGATGGCGAGCGTTCCAGGAGCTTGAAAAGACCCATATTCCGGCGATCATCAAGGACGTTGATGATCAAACGGCGGCAGAGTGGGCCTTGATTGAGAACCTGCAGCGCGAGGATCTGGATGTCATTGAGCGGGCAGATGGAATTTGGCAGTTGATGGAGGAGTTTGGTATCTCGCAGACCGAAGTCGCGGGGCAGTTGGGGATTGATCGCGCCACGGTCAGCAATCTGCTTCGACTACGCGATGCCGATGTTGAAACTCGAGAGGCCCTTCAAGAAGGTCTGATCGCGCAGGGTCACGCCAAGGCGTTGTTGTCGTGTCGAGATCTTGACCAACGGCGAGTTCTTCTCGCGAAGTGCGTTCGAGAAGGATGGAGTGTCCGGGAGACCGAGCGTCAGACTCAGCAACTCTCGATCGCAGGGAAAGTTAAGCCTGGGCATGGCGTGAGTACTGACGCGTCGCCCCATGTCGCAGACCTCGAGAAAAGGCTCGCAGTTCATCTTGGAACCAAGGTCGCCATCTCCCTCGGACGAAAAAAGGGGCAGGGCAAAGTCACCCTAGGCTTCTACTCTCTCGAGCAGTTCGACGGCTTGCTCGAAAAAATGGGCTTCGATCCAAATCAGGACCTGTAGCACGCTTCGAACCGTATCACGTCCGATAATATTTGATTGGGCCTGAGATTTCTAATCCGGTTCTCGTGCCGTTGGGATTGAGCGTCGGTTCTTGCCGTCGATTGGGTCTGATGCGCGGCGATTGCGCCAATCCGGTCGTCACACACAGAAATCCGAGCGGATCGTGATCATTCGGCTTCATTACCGGGTTTGTCCATCCGATCCACAAGGCATGAGGAATTGAGGCCGTCGACCGATGTTGGCGATGCTTCACCCCTTGTTGAACCTTGGAGGCCGGTATGGACGCATTCTCTCCCAACGTTGGCGACGCTGACTCGCTTGATGACCTCGCCGTGGCGCGCTCACGGGCCATGTTTCAACGCGTTCTCGTGTCCTGGGCATCTGATTTGCTTCATCTTCGGCGACAAGGTCTCACTACCCCAGGGTGGCGAGAACGTGTCGATGGTGAGGATGGGCCGATTTGGCATCGTGCTGCGTGATCGCCGGAATCCCCCGGTGATTCGGGGCGAGTAGGCGATTCAGGAGTGGCGAGCATGTCGATCAGCAGTAGCGTCGGATTAGTCAGCGGTATCGACTCCGGGTCCATCATTCAGCAATTGTTGGCGCTTGATGCGCAAAGTAAGGTGCCGATCTATCAACGGATCGGCGGGCTCAGCGCTTCGAAGACTGCCTTGCTTGATGTGAACGCCCGGCTTCTGTCACTTGAGAGCGCGTCCTCAGCCTTCCGAACAAACGACATCTTTCGGTCGACCAACGCCGTCAGTAGCAATGAAGGCGTGCTCCTCGCGCGCGCGTCCACGTCGGCGATACCCGGACAGTATTCATTTCGCGTGAAGCAGCTTGTCTCGACGAGTCAGGTCATGTCCCGGGGGTTTACAAGTAGCACGCTCGAACCACTGGGACTCAATTCAATGTCGTTCGAGTGGGGAAACGGACGACTGACGCGCGACATCCTTCTCGAGGATGCCAACGGAGGTTCAGGAGTCCAACGTGGTTCCATCAGAATTCAGGATCGGAATGGCGACGACGTCATCATCGATCTTTCACTGGCCTCGACGTTGTCAGAAGTCGTCGACACCATCAACGAGCAAACTGGAATCAGAGTCATCGCGTCGATCAAAAACGACGGAATCATTCTGAACGACGAGTCGACAGGAACTGGCAACTTCATCGTGCAAGACATCGGCGGCACGACCACGGCGAGTGATCTAGGGATTACGGGAAACCTCGCTGACGACACGATTGAAGGCACGCGCATCAACTTGATCGGCGCCACGACAATGCTCGCGTCACTCAATGATGACAATGGCGTTTTCATCCGAGATAATGTGAGTGACTTCCGGATTCAGATTGGCGGCGACGGCGGCGTGATTCATGCCATCGATCTCGGTCGAAAAGATGCGGAGATTGACTTCGAGACACTTTTGGAAGACCTCAATGATGGCGACGGTATTCGCATCAACGAGACCGATGGCCAGGCTGACTTCTCCATCGTGACGAGCGACGGCACTCAGGTCGACATCTCGCTCGGAGAGATTCGCGATGACGATGGCGAGATCGTCAGCCAAACGGTGACGAATGTTCAAGAGATGCTTGCTCGCGTCAATGAAACACTCGAGACCGACCTCGGCTCCGGCCAAGTCATCATGAGCGTTCGTGATGACGGGCAGGGGTTTGAACTGGTCGACTCGATGGGCGGCAGTGGCGCGCTTGAGGTGATCGGTGCGGGGCCGTTCGATGACGAGACCGCGGAGGACCTCGGGATATTCACCGGCGCTGGAGGTGGGGCGGGTAACACGATCATCGGCGAGCGGATTCCGAATACCGTTGAGATCGCTCGGGCGACCACCATCCAGGAAGTCATCGATCGAATCAATGATCAGACCGAAGGTGCGGTCACGGCAAGTATCAACGCCGACGGGAAAGGACTCTCCTTCAATGCAAGCGGGGAACTTGTCAAGATTCTCGACGATGGCGTGGGTGGTGACTACGGTTCTCAAAGTTTGATCGACCTCGGCTTTGAATTGAACGCCGAAGCAGTCGGTCTGGAAGGAAAACGAGTTCTTGGTGGTGTCGGTACCAGTCTGGTGGCAAGCATCAATGGAGGATCTGGTCTTGAGGGTCGAACCGAGATGACCTTCGCCGATCGAGAAGGTGACTCGTTGACCATCACCGGCCTTGATCAGTTTGACACGATCGAGGAGCTCATCACGAGCGTCGAAAGTCAACTTAAGTTGGCGGGGGTCGAGGTCACCATTCGGCTCAACGCGGAAGGCAACGGCCTGGCGCTGGAGGATCTCAGTAACGGCGCCGGAAACCTCGTGGTTTCGGGGACGGCGGCCGAAGCGCTGGGGATCGCGACGAACACCGCTTCGGATACGGTCCGTGGCCTCAACATTCAGCGGGAATACGTTTCTGCATCGACGAACCTCGACGACTTGAACTACGGCCGGGGCGTGGGAGTCGGCAAGTTCAAGGTAACTGATGCGAACGGATTCGCGGCGACCGTTGACATCGGAAGCGATTCGACGAGTTTGTATGACGTCATGCGGGAGATCAACAGTCGTGGTTTGGATGTTGAAGCAAGAATCAACGACCATGGCGACGGCATGATCCTGATCGACACATCGACCGACGGAAGCAGGGCGATCAAAGTGGAGAGCGTGTCCGGAAGCACCGCACGCGATCTCGGAATCCTTGGGGAAGCGACGGAGGTCGGTGGTGCGATCGACGGTTCTTATGAAAAGACGCTCGATCTTGATCTCACCGACACCTTGGACGAGGTCATCGGGAAGGTCAATGATTCCGGATTTGCGGTGAGTGCTTCCCTCCTGAATACCAATACCGGTGGTAGCCCATTACGACTGGTGTTAAGTTCAGAAATCTCTGGTCTTGACGGCGATCTCATCGTCGACACGGGTGGAGTTGATCTGGGATTCAACGAATTGACCAAGGCAAAAAACGCCAAGGTCTTCATTGGCGAAGGTTCGGGCGGAGTTCTCGTAGAGAGTACGAGCAACGTCATCAACAACATCGTCGCCGGCGTGGAGCTCGATTTGCAATCCGCTTCAGACACTCCGATCACGGTCAACGTGAGTCGGGACGAAGAAGGGATTATGGAGGGGGTTCAGTTATTCGTTGACAGCTTCAACGAAGTGGTTGGTCGTATCAACGAATTCGATGTCTTCGATGCAGAGAACGAGATCAGAGGCCCACTCCTCGGAGACCCGACAGTCGCCAAGATCAAGCAGGACATGTATCGCACGCTGCAACAGAGTGCGGTCGGGATCGAGACTCAATTCCGATTTCTCTCTGAAGTTGGTATTCGCATCGGCGCTGAAGGTCAGATCACCTTCGATGCCGAACGATTCAAAGAGGTCTATGCAGATGATCCGGAGGCGGTCGAGAATCTCTTTGCGGCCTACGAGAGTCAGGGTTCGAGTACGGAGACCATCGCGCCCGGCGTGACCGTGGATCGCGTTTCGAATGACTACACCCAGCTTGGTTTCGGAGACCTCTTCAAGCAGGCGGTGAGCAAACTCACCAATTCCATCGACGGTACGGTGACGCTCGCAAGTAAGAACTTTGATGCGTTGATCGAAGCCCAGAACAAGCGAATCGAATTGATTGACGAGCGGCTCGCGGCCAAGGAGGCACGTCTCTTTCGGGAGTTCACGGCGATGGAAGTGGCCCTGTCCCGACTCCAGAGCCAGCAATCTTCGATCGGGTTGATCTCTCAGAACTTGGCGACCGCCGGTTCTTTATTCGGTTGACCGCGCAGGAAATGCGCATCCTTGGCATTCGAATCATCCGAATCCTCCGAGTGATGCGGATTGTTCCAGTTCTGCCGCCACCGGCCTCACTTCTCCGGCCCCGACAGCCGATGACATCTATGCCATGACGACTCACCGAGCCCAAGAATATCTTCGCACCAAGGTCATGACGGCCTCGCCGGCGGAACTGAGACTTCTCCTCTTGGATGGCGCGATTCGATTCGCCGAACAGGCCAGAGAGGGACTTGACCAGAAGAATCCGGAGCAGGCCTATGACGGAAGTCGGCAATGTCGGGCCATTCTCACCGAACTCACCTCGGGACTCCGTACTGAGTTGGCACCTGAGCTCTGCGAACGACTCTCGAGTCTTTATCTCTTCCTCTATAAGAGTCTTGTTGAGGCGATGAGCGAGCGGGACCCAGAGGGGGTTCGAAAAGTCGTCGAAATCCTCGCCTATGAACGAGAGACCTGGCGCCTGGCGATGGAGAAACTCGCCGAAGAGAATGCCACGCCATCGACCGCCGAGGCTCCAAGCGGTTCGCA
>CAJQQE010000071.1 GCA_905480395.1 uncultured Phycisphaerales bacterium | reverse complement strand
CGCCAGCTCCGCGAACGCGAAGATGCGATCGTTTCATCCTTGAACAAGATTCAAGGCAAGACGATGGACATCGGCGGCTACTTCAAGCCCGACCCCAAGAAAGCCGTGGAGGCCATGCGGCCCTGCGATGAACTCAACCGCGTCATCGATGGCGTCAATAGCACGATCCAGGCCTGACGAACTTTGGCGTCCTGAATCGATGCCCGAGTAGATCGATGCCCGAGTGGATCGATGCCCGAGTGGATTAAAGACCCCCGACTGAGCCGCCGAAAGGTGGCTCAGTCTTCTTTTTTCGGTTCGGCAGTTGGTTTCACATCATCGGCATCGGCATCATGCCCGGAAAAATGAAAGCTCTTATCCATGTCGAAGACCTCGGGATATTTCTCGTTCAATTCGACCACCACGAAAGCCAGGGTGACGAAGGAGAGGATCGTCGTGCTGGCGACGATTGCGGCGGTCTGTTCTACGTAGACATTCTTCTGTTTGGCCACGCCGTACTCACACTTCGCGGCAGCCACCGAACTGCAAAGCCCGACTCTCAACGCGCTGCTTGAGGGACGACTCCCGGACGGCTGAGCGATCTCTACCTTTCACGCCGCAGCGAATGCAGAGACGATTCGCTGCTCCTGGCCCAGCCGAAACAGATCGACGTGACCAAGATTAGACAGGCTGATCTCTTTGACACTGCGAACATGCGGTTCCCAGTCCTCCGCACCCAACGGCCCGAAGGACAACGGTGCACCGGAGCGATAGAGTGAAAGGTCCGCTTCGCACCGTTCCGTTTCATGTCGATCGAGGGCATACAGCTGGCGGGCCCCGATCCTCACCAATCGCCGCTCGACCACTCCACCCTTCGTCGCATGCCGCCAAGCCCTTGCGATGGCGATGCTCCGCCGCCACCGAGAATACGAGGCGATAGATTCGGCGGGATGCCCGTCGAGGATGATTAACTTTCCTCCCGTCGGAGCGACGCGGCGGAGGACCGCCTGCCCGATACTTCCTCCGATGCAGAAGCCGAAGACCTGAATCGGCGCCTCGAAGTCGAGGTCGTTTTTCTTGGTCTCAACCTCGACGATACGGGCCACGATGTCCTCAAGACCCCGGGGAATCTCAAGCCCTTCGTCGAGACCAAAGTGATCCCAGCCCACGACCTCCATGGACTCGGGCACGAACTGGGCGAGACGCTGAAACGCCGCAATCGTTCCATGCATGCCCGGAAACATCAGGAGACGACCGCCTCCGGGAACCCCCGGACGAAGAACCTGCCGAGAGAGCGGTGACTGGATCTGCGGAATGACCTGAAGACGACGAGCGCACGCCGCAATGCTGGTGAGATCCGGGGACCCTTCCTCGAGATCACGACCGAATCGGCTTCGCGTCAAGTTCAAGAACCGTGATCTGATTCGATCGTCGGTTCGAAGGATGTCGATGTCGATCATGCTCTGAAAGCCTTCGGGCACACCGGGAACCATCGCCGCTTGCCGAAGCACATGATGCAGGATTCCGCAGGTATGCCGAATCTCAGGGGGATACTTCATCTCTTGATGATGCACCCAGAGCAGGGCCGCGCGATCTCATTCCCCGATTTCCAGAAAATGAGGGTGCGAAAAATCTCACCGGACTCTCCAACACCCCGTTATCGACCGGGAGCAGCCTCTCGCACCCACGCCCGAACCAGGTCTTCAAGGTCCGATTCGCCCGATGTCTCCGCCGGACCGAAGTATCGGCGTTCGATCTCGGCGATCGTGGTTCGCAATTCTCCTCGGCGTCCGGGTGCGAGTCGATCACCGTACCGCTCGTCGATGCGCTTCAAGGCCGCGACCGAAGCGAATGGCGACCACCGTGACGGCAGCAGCCCTTCAGCATCCTCCGCCGGTTCGGACCGGTCTCGACTTCGTTTCATCAGCAGGAGCCACACCCCGCAGAAAATCGCGATACCGACCCCGCCGATCACCGCCCACGCCCAGGGACGGACCCCACGGCGGAGTTCGATCACGCCGGTATCGACGGTCACCAAATCCATGTCGTCGAACACCCGGACGATCTGGTCGCCGTCGACCCCCGCGACCAGCTGCGGGACCTCGAAATCGCCCGAGGTCGTCGCGCCAACTTCGGGTTCGTACCGGATCGTCCAACGACGCTCGGTCGCCTGGCGATGGATGCCGTCCTCGTCGGGGCCTCGAAAACTCGGTGCCTCTTCGTCGCCGAGGGAAAAGCGAAAGAGCATCCCCTCGTCGACTGCGGCCTCGGTCATGCTGAAGGGGTGCGCATCGACACCGTCTTCCATCACTTGATAGCCAGCCAGTGCCCCTTGAACGCCTCCGAGCAGATCATCAAGATCTCCGATGACCCCACGTCCGCTCGCCGTGATTTCCAGCGTGACTTCTTCACCAGCGTTCCGAGTATCCACGATCTGCTCGATCGTGAGCTCTGCCACTGGCCGCCCCTCACTCGAGTTCGCGGCGTCGACGGGTGGTGAATTCGATTCGATGGCGAGGATGACCGGCCCGGTTTGATCGATGAAGTCGAGATCCATACGGACCGGCGGGATTCTCTCAATACTCGGATCAAGGGCCTTTAGGACCACGTAGGCCAACGGCTTCTCCTGCCAGCCGGATTCTTCTGATTCTCGAACCTCCACGGACGGGTGCATCGAATCAAAGAAACCGATCCCCTCGATCTCAAAGCCCTTGGACAACGAGTTTCGAATGGATTGCTCAAGTCGATCTCGGTAGTTGACGGACGTTCCGCGGTTTCCCAGATTGACGTACACCCCATTTTGCAGGTACTTGGCGAATCCGTCCGTCTCCCGGTCAACGGCGTTGGTGTAGCGGAGCGAAACCACCACCGCGAATGGTTCTTCGGTGCCGATTCGATCGGGTCCATCCAGGGCGAGGCGAAGGTGAATCTCATTGTCAATAAGATCCTCATAGAGCGAGTTAATCCGCCGCAGGGGCGCCGCCGAAGGGTGGTCGCCCACGATCCGAAGCGCATGTCGTACCACTCGTGGTTTCACTTCTGGATTCAGCGAGTCGATCGCGGCCACGAGTTTCGAGGCGAGCAGACCAAGATGTTCCTCGGCAAGCGCCGGTTCCATCGCCAAAATGGTCGCCCGGATCCGCTCGATCTGCGCGTCTCGCTCCGACCCTTCGAAGAGAATGTTGTCTCGGGTGACTTCAGAAAGATTGGTGGCGCCGATGGCGGTGTTGAACCACGCTTCAAACACGAAGGTGGACGGCTTCTCCTCGCCTCGACCCGCCGCGGCCGCATACGCCTGTGCCGCCTGTTCGAATGAATCGAAACTCTCTTTCCGGAGTCGATCGTAGTCGGCAAGATCGCCATCATTGGTGGATCTCCGATGCTCCAGCCGTTCGTACGCAAGTGCGGCCCGACGTACCGCATACTGCCACGAATCGGGTTCTTCTTCGAGCGCCCGTTCAATGAGCCGCATCGCCAGCTCGTATCCGTCCTCGACCACTTGTGCGATCTCAGAACCGTTGCGTCGCATGCCGAATCGCTGCTGTACCTCACGCGACCGCCAGTCACCACTCAGACCACCTTGCATCGCTGCGGCAAGTTGCGCCGCGGTCGCCGGAGGAAGCGCCTCGATTGGACCGAGAATCCGAACGATGTCCCCTTCCGTGTAGGCCTCCGATCGACTGTGACACGCCTGAAAGGCCTCGACCACCCCGGGGAGCGCCCGAGGCTCCACCCCTCGTTGACCCAGCAATGCCAGGACCCGCAGAAGTCGGTCGAGATTTCTCGCCTGCCGGCCTCGCGTCAGTGGTGCCGCCGCCATGCCGACGCGACCTCCGTAGGCGAAGATCGCCGCCTGAATCGCGGCGTTCTGGCTGCTTCCTGCGTTGGGACGAAGTCGATTCACCCAGAGTCCGAGGAATTCCTCCCCCATTTCTTCCGTTTCGTCCGGATGCTTGGAGATCCCGGTCTCCAGAATATCCAAGGCCACGTCGATCTCGTCGGCTCGTGTCGCGACGCCGACAAAGGCGCGGTACGCGCGGACCGCCAGACTCGGTTCAATCGAATCAAGCCACTCCTCTTCGGGCATCGCCCGCATCAGCATCGCCACCCCTGGCGGCGGTCCACCTCGAACGGCCTTGGCGGTCGTGGCCGCCTCCGCTTCGGCAACCAATCCGGTCGTCAACATTCGGAGCGGCACTCGAATCACTCGGGAATCGACGCGTCCCGATTCGAGCAGCGTCTCGACCGCCGACTTCATCACCAGGATGGATCTCGCCCGCTCGGTTTCACTCAACGAACTCTTACCTAAGAGCATCGCGTCCAGCGCAATCACTTCCAGCGCTGCTGGAGCAAGGCGTTCGCTCGCAAAGACCGCTTCAAGCCACGCGGTCGCCTGGGCTTCGGGAACCTCCGGCAGCCGCTTGACGGCCGCCCGAAGCCCTTCCTGCCGCAACTTGAATTCGGCATCCTCGATGAGCGCGAGTTCCCCAAACAATTCCCAGGCTCGCAGCGTTTCGTCCCGATCCGCGTGATAGAGCCCATGGATCAAGAGGCCTCGTGCATCCTGCTGCTCACGGACTCGATCGATCGGGGGAAGGTAGAGATACGCTTCATCCGGCATCCCCGCTCTGGCGAGTAGCCCGGCCGTGCGGGGATGATTGGACTCGTTCTCACCGCCAAAGAGCCGGGTCCCAGAACGAATCTCCCCCAGCATTGGTCCGGTTGAGGAACGTGTGGATGCCTGCTTGAGCAACTGCCCGAGGACGTCAATCTGCCAGTCAGTCGGCTCACCCGGCGCTGCATTGGCCAGCGCCAGCACCTCTTCCGGAAGCAACATCGGATCCCCCTGATTCGTCGACTGGATCACGTGCGAGTAAATGCCGGGCGCCTCTTCGCCCGCCCGTTCCGCAAGGAACCACTCAAGTACCTGCCACTCTCCCGCCATCACGTTCATGTGCAGCCACGCGGCCACTTCCGCCGGGGAGGCGGCATCGTCGGGACGGTCTTGCTGAACGAGACCCAGCCGGGTCCTTGCCGAGAGCACGGTCTGCGGCGTCCGCGCGAACTTTTTTCGGGTGATCAGCGGCAAGAGCGGTTGTGGACGGCCCGCAACCGGCTGTTCACTCACGAATAGTGACCGGAGGTCGATTTCCATGGATTCATAGAGACGCTGCATGGCGATCTGTTCATCAAGCGGTAAGGCGTCGTAAATCTGTTTGAGCCGAGCCGCTTCGTCAGCGCCAATTCGAGGTTCGTCATCGATGCGGATGGCGGATGGCGCCGCCGCCTCGCCGCGGGCATCCTGCGTCGATTGCGAGGCGGTGGCCGGTTGGGCCGGGACCATCCGCAGGGGACGAACCACGGTGGCCGGCCGGGCTTGGGTTTGGCCAGCCACTGACCACGTTTCGAGGCCCATGGTCGCCAACCCCAGAAGGAGGACCGCCAGTTGACGGAAATGCCGGCGAACCACGCCAAGGGTGTGTCCGGTGATATCAATATTCTTCATGCTGAGCCTGCCGTTCATATGAATGTTCCAACTTTCAATCATCAACTGATCCAATTCCTTGATCGACTTCACCGACTACCAACCCGGCCCGATCGGACCCGCCCCACCGGCACCTCGGCCATCCCGCTCGGTGGGTGGTCGTTGAGAGACTCCGGGGGGTCCCTGTCCCGGACGTCGACCGCGGGTCGCCCGCGGACTCTCCCGTGGCAAAGGACGACCCTCAAGTTCGGATTTGTCCATTTGCTCGAGATCGATGGTCCGTTCCACGTTGTCTTCAAGACCCAGCACCTGGGCGGCGTCAAGGTTGCCGGCACTCGCGGTCTCGGCGAGGTAGCGAAAGTGTTGTCGCGCCTTGATCACTTCGGCACGCCATTTTTCGGCCGGTTCCCCCGCGAGTCGGAGTAGTCGGGCGCCGAAGTAGTGCGCGGTGGCCAACTCCTCTCGCGCGGCTCGCGCGAGTTCGACATCACCGGCGTCACTGGACCGAGGTTCGATCAACAATTCCAGTTCCGCCGCGCCATCCCAGATCGCGCCCGATCTCACTCTGGCTCGCCCCTTCGACCACCGAATCCGATCCAAGGTCCGTGGATCGCCCTCTTCCAATCGTTCTTCGACCTGAGCGTAGGCATCTGCCGTCTCCACCCAACGAGCGGCGGCCTCTTCGTACCCGAGTCGCTCCATCTCCATCGCGGCCATGAGTGCCGCATCCTCCGAGCCGCCATCGATCTCATCGGGATGATCGGGATGATCGGGATGATCGAAATGATCCAGAAACGTCGCTCGTCGTTGTTCGATGACCATCAGATGTGCGTCGTACGCTCGCTCTTGAGCCTCAATCGCGGCGCGTTCGAGAACACTGGCTTCCCGGAATCGCGTCGCCGCGATCTCGCGTGCGGCCAACGAGCGGCCGGGGCCGAAGTGAAACGCGAGCATGGCGACGGGGACCAGCGCCCAGACCGTCCAACCCGCTCGGCTCATCAGACTTTTCAGTCCGTTGAGTCTGTTCATACCGTTCTGTCCATTCATGCCTCTCATGCTCGTCATGCGGCTCCCTCCCTGGTCACCGTTGCACCATCATCGAATTGCCAGCCCCGCTTCCAAGATTTCGGCCGTCCCGCCACCACCAGCGCGGGCCCGATCAAGGCCAGCATCGCGGCTCCGATCACCGCGAGGAAAATGGCAATCGCTCGGAGGCCGGCGGCATCACCGAGGCGGGGCTCGATCATCGTGAGACCATCGAGCAGCTCACTGCTCGGGTGTTTCCGGTTCCCCTCATGAAACGTCCCGCCCAGCCGAGCGGCCAGTTGCTTGAGTGAGACCGTGTCCTGTCGTGATGCATGTCCACCGACCTGCATGGTCCGTTTCGGATCGCCGACGCCGATGACAATGGTGTCGGCGATGGAGGCGGGCAATCGAGGCAGACCACTCGCCGACAGTTCATCACCGTCACTCACCACCAGCAAGGTGGCGGTGCCTGGCATCCAAGGTTTCGCCACTTCCAACGCCTTCGCGACCCCCTCTGAGATTTTCGTAGCACCCGATTCAAACGCGGTCGACATCGGAAGTCCATCCAACGCGTTCCGAACGACCTCCTTGTCAAAGGTCTCCGTCAGAACGGGAAGCGCATCGGTATAAAAGGCCACAAGTGAGATCCTGGTGGTCGAGGCATCGAGCCGATCAAGCACCCCCTGAACCAATTCTCCCGCCCAGGCGGCTCGCGATACTTTCTCTTCTCCGGGACCGGCATCCACCAACTGCATCGACGGTGAAACGTCGAGCGCAATGAGCAGATGTTTGGACGCTTCTCGGGCTGGCGTCTCATCTCTAATCTGTGGATCGAGCGAGGCGAGCACCAGCAGACCCCAGGTCGCCGCCGCCGCACCGAACACCCGAGCGGGCGTTGCCACGGCGGTCCATCGGGCCGGTCGTCCCGTGGGACCGAAAGCCAGAAATGCAATCCGGCGAATTCGACGGTGGTGTATCGACTCCGCAGCCGCCACCACGATCGCCACCACCACCGCGATTAAGAATGCCATCATCGGAGTGATCACCATGGGGTGTACCTCCCCCAGCAGAGACCGACCAGATGACCGCCGAGGCCCACCAATCCGAGGATGGCGAAGGGCAGGAAGAAGTCCATTGGAACGGTGCCACCCGGTTCGAACCGATCCGGTCGGAGACGCCCGATCTGATCGAACACCCGCTCGAGCCCCTGGCGATCGGTCGCCACAAACGCCTCGCCCCCTGTCTCCCGCGCCAAATCCTGAACCACCGCCGGAACCGCCCCATTCCCGACGTGAACATGGTGCACCGTGATGTTCGAGGCTTTGAGTTCGTCCGCGAGCTGGAGGGCGGCGTTTGAATCGCTGAGGTCGCTACTCACTCCGTCCGAAACCAGAATGATCATCCGATCACCTTTTTCTGCTTCGGTCACCATATTGCCCAGACAGAAGCGAAGCGCGGCGCCGATTCGCGTACCGCCCATGTGCATCGGTTGCCGCTGCGGATCGGCGAATGGAAGGGCGTTGCGAATCGCCGCGAGATCCTGCGTGAGCGGAACCCATCGAATCGGATACGAACCAAAGATCGTCAGCCCGAAGGCATCTCCATCTCGGGAGTCGACGAACTCCCCCACCGCATCCCGAGCCATCTCATATCGCCGGCCGACTGACATACTGCCTGACACGTCGACACAAAACTGGATGTTGGTCAAGACCCGCTGATCCGTGGGCTTTCGCAGTACTTGCGGGCCGGCGAGAATGAGGATCACCCCGATCAGTACGATCGCTGGAAGGCAGTCGAAAGCCGAAAGCATCCAGGGCGTCCACCGCGATGGAACATGAGCCTGATGGTCAAAGGGCATCGCTACCCCCCAGCCTCGGCGCTGCCAAGCCCAGACCAGAAGCATCACCGGTACGGCCAGAAAGAGCAGAATCGTCGGATCCGTAAAACTCACGCGTGGGTCTCCGGTTCCGGCGTGAGATACGGTGCGAGCAGGTCCGCAATCTCCCGCTTGGAGGGATGCGTTCGTTGCGGGGCATGAAGCCACGCTTCGACCGCACGGAGAAGTTGTCCGGCCACGGCGTGCCTTCGAAGTTGTGAGACCGCCTGCACCCGATCCAAACCAAGCCCGAGTTGTTCCTGCCAGTGCGCGTAGAGCAGCAACTCGAGGCGCCCCTGCTCCGCCACCGTCAATTCTCTGGTTGCTGCCATCTCGACCAGCGGTGCGATTTTCTGGGCGATCGTCGGTGGTGGGATCACCTGGGCTGGCGGAGGTGGACGCCGCCACAGTCTTCGCAGCACCACCATGATCGGAACCAAAATCCACGCGATGGCGATGAGCACGAGCACAGCGCGGTACCCACCCCCAATCGTGACCGGCGGCGCTTCGGCGAGAAAGACATCACTGGGCGCGTTGATTGAAAGATTTGAAACGATTTCGACCATCTGCGGACCCAGGCGATCAATCGGGCCTCCATCGTCGAATACCAGCACCTCCCGAAGGTCAAATTGTCCCACGTCGGTACCGATGAATTCCAGTTCGGAAATGTATCTCCCGTCGGATTCGGCTCGCACGTTCGCGACTCGAACCAGCAGCGGCGATTCGAGGTTCAGGTCCGGTCTTCCCCGCACGAATCCATATTCACTCACCACCACAAGATGGCCCGTGAGGCCGCGGGTCACGGCGATCTCGCTCTCAGACCCGATCGCCGCCGCCGCCGGCACCAGAATTCCGAGCAGGATGATCGGCACAGATGCCATCCTGACCATCGATCTGATGAACTCCCTGAGGGTTCCGATCATGATCGCCCCCCACCCGTGCCAGCACGCTCGGCGAGAAAATGCCGCAACGGGGGAAGAAATGCTCGGTCGGTGTCGAGCTGAAGGCAACTGGCGCCAGCTCGGGCCAAACGCCGTGCGACCTCGTCCTCACCCTGCGATTCCGCGAGCCCCTGCCACCGAGTTCGTCCTCGGCCCATGAACCCTCGACCGGTTTCTGCCTCTCGGCCTCGGAAGAAGCCCGCCTGAAGTGCGCCCCGTTCGGCGGGATCGCGAAGCTTGAGCACGATGACGTCATGCTTCTGCGTCGCGTGTTTGATAGCTGGAATCGCATCCAGATCGTGAAGGTCGCTCAAGATGACGATCATGCTGGCCCGCCGCGACCGAACCACCAGTTCACGAAGTCGTAGCCCGAGCCGGGTGGATTCGTCGACGCCACCTTGACGAAGCGGTTCCAGCGCCTGATAGAGGTCCGAGCGAAGGAGGCTTGGTTCGACGCGAGTTCGACGCTCGCCCGCGCCAATCACCGCGCAGGGGCTCAATCGGCGCTGGGCCAGAACACCAATGGCGGCCGTAATCCACACCGCCAAATCGTGCTTGGTGAGTGGAATCGACGAGACCGTCATGGACGCCGAGGTATCCACCACCAGATTGACCGACGTTCGCTTGAGCGCTTCGTATTCCTTGACGTAGGTCCGCGTGGTCCGCGCCGTCATCCGCCAGTCAATCTGCTTGATGGGATCGCCTGGCTCGTAGGGCCGAGACTGGGCGTACTCGATGCCGCTTCCCGTGAACAGCGAGGTATCCGTACCAAACGCCAGATCGTCGGCGAGCCGACGAACCACCATCTCGAAGTCGCCGTGCGATAGCTCTTCGGGGGGACCGAGTCGGCTGCCGGGCTTGTGGGCCGTCGCAGTCATCAGGCGAGATTCGCCAGAATCTC
>CAJQQE010000070.1 GCA_905480395.1 uncultured Phycisphaerales bacterium | reverse complement strand
AAGCGGGTCAACCACGGTGATTTCCGGCTGCCCTTCGGAATCAGAATCTGGGCCGACCAACTTGGCTGCCTGCGACTGCATGAGCGCACGCATTCCCTCGAATCGGATTGGCAGGTCGAGTGATTCAAGATCGATCCAGATCTCTGATCGCTTTTGAATGCCAAGCTGAATCTCCATCAACAAGAGGCTAGACCCTCCCGCTCTCATGAAGTCTGATTCAACCTCGGGCGGAACGCCAAGATGCGTCGTCCACAATTCGCGTAGCAAGGCTTCATGCCTCATCAACATCATCGATCGCGGCGATTCATTTTTCGGATTCATGACAGGGCTACTTCTTCGTCGTCGATGATTCGTCGATGCCTCAGCAACACCACAGCGGCACCAACAAAGCACCGGCTTCTGGGCGAAGCCCATTAAAGCGACACGAAGTTAAACAGACCTACGTGCGAAAACGCTGATTTATCTCAAGGTCTCAATCTCTAAAACCGAATGTAGCAAACCAGCGGTTCGAATTCACTTGAATTCGCGGGCTAGAAACGGAACGAGCCCTTGATGCTGGCGCGGAGGGCCGGTTTGGACTGGGAATCGCGATTCGAGGGCAGTGCCTGATCGATTCGGAGCGAGATGGTCGCGTCTCTGGCAACCCTCAGACCGATTTCCTGTCCCAGCGAGATTCGCTCCTGGGCCGCGTCGAAAGTGATCCGAGCCGCGACGGTCGCCCATGCATCGAGCGTCGCGCGACCGTCAAACGAGGTTCGAAGGGTGTCCCCCGGGGCGATTCCATCGATTCGACGATCGAATGCGATGGCGGTGCCCAGATCGATCCCCGGGGCCGCCTGCCACCGAGCCACTCCTTGGTACGCCGTATCGACCACGCCGACTGGATCCCCGAATGCCACACTTCCCATAAGCCGCAATGGCCGGGATGGATTCGTGTCGATACCGATGCGGAAACGTTCTCGCTGATCCTCGTTGGCCTGATCGGCATCGACCCGACGGTTCTGTTCGATCCCGAAGTTCAATTGGTCCCCCGTTGCGGTCAGAAATCGAGCCGCATCGATGACCAGATCGATGGATTGCGGATCAAATTCCAAATCAGTCTCGACCCGGGTGCGGATTCCAAACTCCCATGACTTCAGAAAACCAAGCCCTTCGAGCGGGATCGACCATCCCATCCGGCCGAGCATGGCATGACTTCCGATGGCACCGACCCTTCCCAGTCCACTCTCAAAGCCATCGCCAAGTCTTCGCCATGCGATGCCATACTTGACACTCCCAATGACGCCCCCAATCGAAGCGCCGACTGCACTGCGGTCGGTCTGCACTTCGGAGTTTCCCGAATCACCCATTGCATGCTGAATCCAAGCCTGAATTCGCTGGCCGCCAATGATCTGGTCGACGTCGCATCCCAGTAATGACGCGTCTCCATTGAGGCCGCCGCCGCGGGTCGCCACGAAACCGAATGACGATCCCGCCGAGGGCCGCAGAACTGCCCGGGTTGCGATGAAATTTCGTTCGAGGCCAGTCGCCCCCGACGGCGTGCTGAACAGCCGATCTCCGACGAACGGGTTGGCATCAGCCGCGCTCTCACCACCGAAACCCAGCCCATCAAACGCGACGCTCCGATTCGCCAGACGAATGGGCGCATCAAGATTCGTCATATCCGTAGGCCAACCACTCCGACCTTGGTCCGGTGGTCGGAATGCGTCGCTCGCATCGATCTGGCCGCCCGCGACCACCGCCACCGCCAGCGTTTCACTTGGTCGCCAGTCGAGATCAATGCCGCCGATACCCAGTGTCCCGCGAGTTGGGTCTTCAACGCCGGCGATGCGTCCGAACGCGCCGACCCTGGGAATGATCCCGTCATCGATCTCCTCCCGGAGAATGAGATCCAGCACCTCGAGATCACGTCTCTGGGGTTCGGCCAATCTTCCATTGAGCGGCCGTTCGACCAATGAGGGAGGCGTCGCATCGATGATCAACGCGCTGGGAAGGTTCAGGTCGAGATCGGGTTCCGCACCCGCAGCAAGCGTCGAAGCGGCGGACCCCAGCGGGAGGCCGAAGCACCAGCTGGCCACCACCCCGGCCATGCCGATGGTCCAGCATGATTTCATATGGAAGGTCACTCGACGCGCACCGAGTCGCACTGACATACCTCCAAGGCGCCGACTTCAACGTCGGATCACTATCGGACCTGCCTTTTAAAAAGACCCTGCCCGTCTTTGACACTTGGATTTAAAAGGTCCGGGATTCTCTCGATCCCGTACCCACCACTTTGTTTATCGTCAGAACGAGAACGTCCAGCCAATCTTCGCGATCAATTCCGTGGTGTCGATGGTGAAATCGAGATCATCCGCTTCGACATTCTGATTGAAGACCACGAATATCTCCTGCCCGTCGCGGAACGCCCATCGAAGCCGGCTGTTCACCCCGACGGTCCCGGATTGTGTGTCGTACTGAATGAGATTCTCCCAAGAGATCTCCGGCGTGAAGTAGAAGTTCACGCGACTAGAGACCAACCAGGTTTCCAAACGTCCGGTATCTAGCCTGATGTCGTTCCACTGCGCGGCGCCTGCGATAAGCAAGCTGGGTGCTGGTTGCCAACGGAGGTTCCCCGAGACCGTGGTTCGCGAGCCGCCGTAGTACCCGCTCCAGGCCGCCGAACCTCCGATTTCGACCGGCTCCTTAGAGGTCGTCTCGAATCCAGCTTCAATCCGGCTCCACGTGTAGTTCCCCGCGGGAACCAGAAGTTGGTTTGCGACCAGAAAGTCCTGCGTGGGAACTTCTTGTTGGATGCCGTACTCGAGATAGATCTCATCGCCTCGATCGAACTGAATCTTTGGCACGTCGAATTCAAGGTCCATGCTCTCGATCTCGAGATCGAGATTCGTGACCATGAAGCCCCCCACGCCGAGGTCGATCGTCCGTACCAATGACGAATCGGGTCGCCATCGATACCGCCCGCCACCGAACAACTCGTGGATGCCCGTCCGCTGCACGAATCCCAGTGCCGGGAAGTAGTCACTGCCAATCCGCGCCCAGCCGAGTCTCCAGTTGAGAATGTCGTTGGGATAACTGATCCGCGCGCCCATTGCAGTGGCATCCGAATCCTCTTCGCCGCCGGTGAAGGTCTGCTGGAACCAGGCGTTTCCCGACAGGGTGCGCCCACCGGCGAGATCCGTGGTCAAGAAGTTAAAATCGGTCCCGAGCAAGCTGTTGGATTCCGGCCCGAGCGGATTGCCGTTGGTCGCGATCACTCCGATCGAAGACTGCTCGAACACGTTGAACAACGCACGCCCCGCGAAATAGTTCCGGCCCGCCGGCGAAACTTCGTCATCCATCTGCGTATCGAGAATTCCGACCGAGACGTCCTCGATCGATCCGGTAAGTTTGACCCCACCAAGGATCGTCTGAGGCTCGCCTTGCGGTGAAAGTCCGATCCGCCGAGAGTAGAATGGCAGGGGTGTGGAACGAATCCCGCCGAAGTCGAAGTATCCAGCGTCTTCGAGGAAGAAGTCTCGTTTCTCGGGAAAACGAATCGAGAACCGCGAGAAGTTGATGACTCGTTGATCAACTTCGGTCTCGGCGAAATCCGGATTGACGGTCCCGACGAAGGTGAGCCCCGGCGTGATCTTCCAGAACACGTCGACTCCGCCGGTGCCGGAGACATCGGTGCCATCGTCTTCCTGAGCGGTGATCTTCCCGTACGGACGCACGTCGATGCCCGAACCCTGATCGATGTCGCCGAACATCTCGACCACCCCCGCGTCCGCGACCGAAGTGACGCGAACGTCGCGATCGGCGGCCTGCCAACGGATCGTCTCGTTGTTGCGGCGGATGTCGCGTTCGAAGTTGATGCCCCAGTCAAGATTGTCCTCATCGATCGAGATCGTCCGGAACGGCACCACGAACTCCGCGGTCCAGCCTTCGGCGTCGATCGCCGAGCGTCCATACCACTGCCCGTCCCAGTTGTAGTCGGATCTTCCGTTGACCAGTCGGGCGTCGGCTCGGGTGCCGTTGGGGTTGATCCGGAAGATGTAGCCGGTGCGGAGATCTCGCTTGGGATCGAGGACCATCATGATGTTGTCGTCCCGGTTGATCGGCCCGCCTCGGATCATCACCCGCGAGACGATCTTGGACGGCTGGTCGTCGAAGCAGCGAACGCCCACGTAGAGATTCCGAGAATCGCGCATCAGCCGAACCTCGGTCCGCTGGGTCGGCAACGCCCCCTCGTCGGGATCAACCTGCCGCCAGGTATCCGCGAGCAACGTCCCGTCCTTCCAGATTTCCTCGAGCACTCCATCGATCTCGGGCGCCTCGGTCACCCCGAACACCCGCGGCGCCGACGTCGTCTGCGGGACTTCGCCATCCAGGATCGTCGCCGCCTCGTCGTCGCCTTCGGCCACCGGATCCACCGACTGGGGAGAGGCCACCGCACCACCGGCGAGGATGGTCGAGACCACGAAACCGATCGCCGACCGGCTGAGATGGAGTTCCGGGATCAAAGAGGAGAGTTCCATGAGTGAGCGATCCTAGACCGACGTGATCCGCTCCGGTTGCAAGGGACTTCTCTGATTCGAATAAAGCACGCCGACCGATTCGCTAGGCTGCTGGATATACCGATCGATCGCCCCCACGACCAATCATGCGAACCAACTGATGCCCTCGAATACTGACCGCCTCGAACTCCGATTGGACCTTCCCGGTCTCCCCGAAATGGAGCCCTTGCTCCGAGACTTCGCGACTCGTGCGATCGAATTCGCCGACATCGAGGGAGATCGAAGAACCGATCTGCTGGAAGCGATGCTCTCAGCCGTCAACCTGGTCGAGCGGGAGCTGGATGCCACCGAGCGCGACGCGGTCACGCTCCAAATCACCGCGATCATCGATGCCGCAGCGATCGAGTTTTCAGTGCTGGAGCGCGGCACGCCGATGGGCGAAGACGATCTCGACTCGGCCGGGCACGCGATCCCCGAGCAGATCAGACCTGCCCGGGTGTTCGATCGGCTCTGGTGGGTTCAACGTGGCCCGGAAGGATCTGAACTACACCTGCGGGCCCACCGTCCCCACGCGAACATCTCCACCCTCGAGTCCGCCGCGCAACGGCTCGATCACCAAGCCGCCGAAGCAGACCATGCGAAGACCACGCCGTCGGCCACCACCAGCGAATATCGAATCCGCGACTATCGGCCGGGCGACGGGCTCGAAGTCGCTCGCCGGATCTACGAGTCTTACGGGCACTCCTATCCCAATCCCGATCTCTACTATCCCGAGCGGATCGACGCCCTCAATGCCGAGGGCCGGATTCACTCGATGATCTGCGAGCACTCAGATGGCGATTTCGTCGGGCACTATGCCCTCGAACGTCCCGACCTCGGCCCGATCGGCGAAGCCGGTCAGGCAGTCATCGACCATGCACACCGGGGACATGGCCTGATGAAGCCAATGCGAGCCGCGGTCGAAGCCGCGGGTACAACCCTCGGGCTCCTCGGAATCTGGAGCCAGCCGACCGCCCGTCATCCCTTCAGCCAGCGCATGAACCTCGGATTCGGCTCGACCGCCTGCGGTTTGTGCCTTGGGACCACTCCGGCCGAAACCACGCTCCGTGGCGGCGTCGGCGCCGCTGCCTCCAGCGAAGATCCGGCGTTACGGCACTCTTGCTTCCTCTACTGGCATCCACTCCAGCCTGAGCCTCCGATCACTGCCTTCGTGCCCGCGGCCCTGGCCGGACTCATCGGCAGAATCTACGCCGCACGCGGTCGCAAATCGACCATCGAAACGACCGGCACCGCCTCGCCGCGTCGCGACGCCGTCCTCCACGCCCGCTTCGATGCCGCTCGGCGAGTGGGGCGAATCGAGATCGAGTCCATCGGCCCGGCCTCCATCGATGCCGTTCGATCGGGGCTCACGGTCATGGAGACCGCCGCCCACGCCGCGGTCATCTTCGTGGACCTCCCGATCGATGATCCGGGATGCGCCGGACTCGCCGAGCGGCTCCTCGACGAAGGATGCCGGCTGGCGGGGATCGGCCCTCGATTCCGACCAACCGCCGAGGGTGCCGAAGACGTCCTCCGCCTCCAACGTCTTCTGAGTCCGGTGGACGAGGCCGGAATCGTCGTGGAAGGCGATCTCGGGCACGAACTCGCCTCCGTCATCCTCGGTCGTGACTGAACGAATCCGTCCCGCGGGGTACGATCGACCTCATGCCAGGACCTGTCGTCGATCTGCACACTCATCTCCTCCCTGAACGCTGGCCGGACCTTGCCGAGAAGTTCGGATACGGCGGCTGGATCTCTCTCGATCATTGCGCGCCGTGCCGAGCCCGGATGATGATCGACGGGAAGTCTTTTCGTGAGATCGACGATCGAAGTTGGTCGCCTCAACGCCGCATCCAGGACTGCGACTCACATGGCATCGACGTGCAGGTGCTTTCCACGGTTCCAGTGATGTTCAGTTACTGGGCGAAGCCCGCGGATGCACTCGAAGTCTCCCAGTTGCTCAACGATCATCTTGCTGGCGTGGTTCGCGACCAGCCCAATCGTTTCCAAGGGCTCGGGACGATTCCAATGCAGTCCCCGGATTTGGCGTGCGCCGAGCTGGAACGATGCGTGAACGAACTTGGTCTTCGAGGCGTTCAGATCGGCTCTCACGTCGAGAAATGGAATCTCGACGCGCCGGAGCTCTTTCCGGTGTTCGAAACCGCGGCCCGCCTCGGCGCTGCGGTCTTCGTCCATCCATGGGAGATGATGGGCAGTCCCGAAATGCCGAAGTACTGGCTCCCCTGGCTGGTGGGCATGCCCGCCGAGACGGCGCGCGCTGCGTGCTGCCTCGCGATGGGCGGCGTGCTCGATCGGCTTCCCGATCTCCGCATTGGTCTCGCCCACGGCGGGGGTTCTTTTCCGTTTACGATCGGTCGGATCGCCCACGGCCACGCGGTGCGACCCGACTTGTGCGCCGTCGACAGTTCAACCCCGCCACGCGATTTCCTCGATCGCTTCGTCTACGATTCGCTCCTCCACGATGCGGGCGCCCTTCGCCATCTCGTCGATCTCGTCGGCGCTACACGCATCGCGATGGGAAGCGACTATCCCTTCCCGTTGGGCGAGCACAAACCCGGCGAACTGATTCGGTCGATCGAGGCCTTCGACGACGCCACTCGCGACCGCCTCCTCGGTGGAACCGCGCTTGAGTTTCTTGGCCTTCCGGCTGCCGGCATGAAAGTGGACCGATGACCGCGTCGAACACCCCCACCACCTCCCCGTTTGACGGCATCTCCGCCGCGGATCTTGATCCGACCGCGGCCGGGGCCGCTCACCTTGACGGCCTCGATCCTCTCGCTGGATTCCGAGATCGATTCCATCTTCCAAAGCGACCTGATGGCGGCGACGCCTCGTACTTTGTTGGAAACTCACTCGGTCTGCAGCCGGTGGCGGCGAGAGCGATCATCGAACAGGAACTCGACGACTGGGCGCACCTCGGCGTCGAGGGTCACTTCGATGCGGCGCGACCTTGGTATCCGTATCACGAGAATCTTCGAGACGGCTTCGCACACGTCGTCGGGGCGCTGCCGTCCGAAGTCGTCGCGATGAACTCGCTGACCGTGAACCTGCATCTGCTCATGGTGTCCTTCCACCGCCCCGAAGGGGATCGGCGCATTCTCCTGATGGAGGACGGCGCGTTTCCCAGCGACACCTACGCCGTCCAGTCGCACATCGCGGCGCGGGGCGGCGACCCCGCCACCGACATCGTTCGAGTCTCGCCCCGACCGGGCGAGGATCTCCTCCGAACTGAAGACATCCTCGCGGAGATCAAAAGGCTCGGTGACCGGCTCGCCACCGTGATGCTCGGCGGCGTCAACTTTCGAACCGGCCAGTTGCTCGACCTTGCCGCCATCACCGAGGCGGCCCACGCCGCCGGAGCCCTTGCCGGATTCGATCTCGCCCACGCGGCGGGCAACGTCCCGCTCGCCTTACACGACTGGAACGTCGACTTCGCGGCGTGGTGCACCTATAAATATCTCAATGGCGGACCTGGCGCGGTCGGGGGCGCCTTTATTCACGAGCGGCATGCGACCAACGGAGACATCCCACGATTCGCCGGCTGGTGGGGCAACGACCCGGACACCCGATTCCGCATGCATCTCGAAGACACCTTTATCCCAGTACCGACCGCGGAAGCTTGGCAACTGAGCAATCCACCGATCCTCGCGATGGCGCCTCTGGTGGCGTCGCTCGATCTCTTCATGGAAGCTGGACTCCCGGCGCTTCGATCCAAGAGTCGCGTCTTGACCGGCTTTCTCCACACCTGCCTCCGCGAGATGCTCCCCGCCGGGAGCTCCGTGATTACTCCCGGAAATGCCGAAGAACGCGGGTGCCAGTTATCAGTTCGCATCGCGGATCGCGCCCGAGAACGATTCGAGGCGCTCGCGCCACACGGCATCTTCGCCGACTTCCGACCTCCCGACGTCGTCCGGCTCGCTCCCGTCCCTTTGTACAACACGTTCGCGGATTGCCTTCGCGTTGCCGAAGTTCTTCGGTCGCTCTGAATCCTCTCTCCTGATCGACCAGACTCTCCATGCCTGAATCGCACGACATCGTGATCGCCGGAGCCGGGCTTGCCGGAGCCATGCTTGCGGCCGAACTTGGCAAGGCCGGGCACCGCGTTCGTCTCTTCGAACGCCGGCGCGACCCTCGACGCGCCGATGCGGAGAGCGGACGTTCCATCAATCTGGCGATCAGCGTCCGGGGACTGCACGCCCTTCAGACTGCAGGCGTCGAAACCGAAGTGCTCGCCGAAGCCATCAAGATGCCTGGCCGGATGGTCCATCTGAACGGCCAAGAGATTTTTTCTGCCTACAGCCGAGATCCAAAACGAGCGATCAACTCCGTCAGCCGAAGCGGACTGAATCGTCTTCTGGTCGAAGCGGCTGCGGCCAGCCCCGGCGTCGAAATCATCTTTGAGGCGAGATGCGTCGACGCCGACCTCACCGATCACCATCGTCCCGCCGCGATCTTCGAACATGCCGACGGCCGACAAGAACGGATCGAAGCGGATCTGGTGATCGGTACCGACGGTGCTTTCAGTGCGGTCCGCGCTGCCATGCAGCGGACCAGCCGATTTGATTTCTCACAGACGTATCTGGCCGCGGGTTACAAAGAACTGACAATTCCCCCTGCCGACCACGAGAACGGGCCGCATGGTCGCTTCCGGATCGAACCCAATGCCTTGCACGTCTGGCCGCACGGTGGTTCGATGATGATCGCGCTGCCGAACATCGACGGCTCGTTCACCTGCACGCTCTTCTGGCCGTTCGACGGCGACCACTCCTTCGCGACTCTTGAGCACGCCGACGACGAGACCGTGCGTGCGTTCTTTGAACGCCACTACGGCGATGCGGTTCCGCACATGCCGACGCTTCTTGAAGATTGGAACCAGAATCCGACCAGCCCTCTGGTGACCATTCGATGCCGGCCTTGGCACCGCGGCCGGGCAGTCCTGCTCGGCGACGCTGCCCACGCGATTGTGCCGTTCTATGGCCAAGGCGCCAACGCATCCTTTGAAGATGTCGAAGGCTTGGTGTCTGCGCTCGCAGCGCATCCCGCTGACCTTGACGCCGCCATTGACGCCTACGAAGCGAGCCGAATCGAAAATGCCAACGCCATCGCGGATCTCGCGCTCGATCAGTTCATCGACATGCGGGATCGCTCCGGGAGCAGAACCCAGCGGTTCGCGAAGAAGGGCAGCCAGTTTCTCGGCGCCGTGGTCCCGTTCTGGTGGACGCCGCTCTACGACATGGTGAGTTTCACTCGGATCCCTTATGCCACCGCGCTGGCGAAATCGCGACGGCAAGCACAGACCTTGAAGACGATGGCCTCCTTCCTCGTTCCGACGTTCGTGATTCTCTTACTTCTCTGGTTCACGATTCTCGCCCAATCATCAACTTGATCCACCACCGCCCCGGAATCTTCCATGCTCATCGACATCACACCAACCATCGAACCCGGCATCTCGAAAGTCTGGCCCGGTGATACGCCACCAACCCAAGAGTTTCTCTGGAAGATCGCCGACGGCGGAACCGTGAATCTCTCCACCCTTCACAGCAGTGTCCATCTCGGGGCGCACGCCGACGGCCCCTGCCATTACAGCGACGGCGGCCGGAGCATTGATGAGCAGCCGCTCGATCTCTACATCGGTCGCTGCGAGGTGATGCGGGTCCCGGGCCGACGCGGAGAACGGATCCGAATCGAGGATCTCCCGCGGACCCCGACCGAAGCCCGACTCCTTCTCTCGACCGGGACCTTCGATGGATTCCGCGTGTTCAATCAAGACTTCAGCGGTCTGGAGCCCTCGCTCGTGGATCACCTCCATACGCAGGGCGTCCGCCTGGTCGGAACCGACGCACCGAGCGTCGATCTCTTTGACGACACGAAGATCCTTGCCCACCAGCGATTTCTCGCCAACGACATGGCGATCATCGAAGGCTTGGCCCTCAATGATGTCGCCGAAGGTCGATACGAATTGATCGCCCCCCCGCTCAAGCTGGCTGGCTTCGACGGCAGCCCCGTGCGAGCGGTGCTACGATCGCTTGCTTAGCGGCGTTCCGCCGTATCCCGATTTCACACTTCACAGGCCCGGAAGATTCCGATGAACCCAGCCCTCCAGAACCTCTCTTCAACGCCTCTCTTCCGTCGCGGGAACGCGGCGATCGTGTTGGTCGTGGTCCTCGCTACCGTGATCGCGTCGGCTCTGGCCATCGCCCTGACGGTTCGAGACGGTGACAACGAGACCAGCACGATTAACGCAAGCATGACCCCGGTTCAGATGGATTCGGTCCTCCAACCGGTCGCCAACTGGGCGGCCGTCGGTATCACCGACTGGACGAAAGAGAACAATGGAACACTGCCCTCCGACGCCGATGGCAACACGCTGGTCAAGGGACTGAAGAACCAGCCGATCATCGAACAGGCCACTGGATTCACGGCCACCCCGGTGTACCGACGGGTGACCGCGAAGAATTTCGAGATCGTGCTACCCACCGCCGAAGTCGGTGGTACCGCCCATTACACCTATGCCTTCACGGCCGACGGCCGTCTCCTGACCGCGGTTCCCGACCATGTGTTCTTGTCCGAGGACCAGCAAGAACAGGATTCGCTGAAGGCCCAGCCCAGTCTCGGCGACGACAGCGCTGGTTGATCAGCCTGTTCTGTTCAGTCGATGGTGGCGATCACTTTGACTTCGACCGCAATCGGGGTCGGTAAAGCATTGATCTCAATGGTGGTCCGGGTTGGGTTCGGGTTTCCATCGCCCGCGAAGTACTCGGCATAGACCTTGTTGTAGGCCTTGAAGTCGTTCTTCATGTCGGTGAGAAACACCAGCACGTCCACCACGTTGGCCCACGGAACGCCGGCGTCGGCAACGATCGCCTTCACATTGTCGAAGCACGACCGGCACTGGGCGTCGATGTCCTTCGCCACCACCTCCCCATTCGAGCCGAGGGTGACTCCGGGGATGTCCGTCGAACCACGCTTGCGCGGGCCGACGCCCGAGAGAAACAACAGGTTTCCCGCGCGGCGAGCGTGCGGATAGGCCCCGACCGGTTCGGGGGCGGACGGCGAGTCGATGCGATCTGAGTCGGTGGTCATGCGGACTCCGGAGCCACGTGGTTTCTGAATTCTCGGCGATACCAGATCATCTCAAGGTCATCTGAAGGTCATCTGAAGGTCATCCCGGGTGCGCGATGGTGATGCTGCGGGTCTCGGTGAAGAAACGAAGGGCCTCTTCTCCGCCTTCGCGGCCGACGCCCGATTGTTTCATGCCGCCGAATGGCGTCCGCAGATCTCGCAGCATCCAGGCGTTCACCCAAGTCATTCCCGATTCAATTCTCGCCGCCATGCGATGCGCTCGCTCCAAGTCGCGAGTCCAGATCGAACAGGCCAGGCCGTACGGCGTGGCATTTGCCCGATCGACGGCTTCTCCGTGCGTGTCGTAACCTTGAATCGTCACCACCGGACCGAAGATCTCTTCTTGGTTCGTACGGCTGTCCTGATCAAGCCCCATGAACACGGTTGGCTCGAGAAAGAAACCGTTCTTCACCCGGTCGGGAAGATGCGTCGGTCGGCCACCCCCGCAGGCAAGCGTGCCGCCCTCGGCCTTGGCCCGCTCGATGGCGGCCTCCACCTTCTCTCGATGATC
>CAJQQE010000069.1 GCA_905480395.1 uncultured Phycisphaerales bacterium | reverse complement strand
GCGGGCGAGATCTCGTCGGTGGTCGTCCGGAGGCGGGGACGAGTACGATCCGCACATGCCTCGCCGCATTGCCATCATCGATCTGGTCGGTCTCTCTCCCGCATTGATCGGTCAGCACACCCCGGCCATCGCCTCGTTCGCGCGTGACCGTGGTGGGGTCCGCACGATGCGGCCCGTCCTCCCGGCAGTGACCACGACCGTGCAATCCAGCATGCTCACCGGCGTGGCGCCTGCCGAACACGGCATCGTGGGAAACGGCTGGCTTGATCGAGATCTCGGCGAAGTTCAGTTCTGGAAGCAATCCAACCCGCTGGTCCAGGCCGAAAAACTCTGGGAGACCGCCCGACGACGAGACCAGTCGGTGACCTGCGCCAACATCTGCTGGTGGTATGCGATGCACTCCACCTGCGACTACATGGTGACCCCTCGACCGATCTACCGAGCCGATGGCCGAAAGGTACCGGACTGCCTCACCCACCCTCCCGACCTTCGCGATCGACTCACGAGGTCTCTCGGACCGTTCCCGCTCTTTAAGTTCTGGGGCCCGGGTGCGGACATCACCAGCACCCGGTGGATTGCGGATGCGGCCATCCGGGTCGAGCGAGATCACTCGCCGACCATCAACCTCGTCTATCTACCGCACCTCGACTACGGACTTCAGAAACTTGGTCCGGACCATGCCGATATTCCTCAACATCTTCGAGACCTTGACCACGAGGTTGCCCGCCTGCTGGAGCATTACACCGCCCGCGGCGTCGAGCCCATTCTGGTGAGCGAATACGGGGTCGTCCCGGTCACGGATGCGGTCGCACCAAACCGCGTACTCCGCGAGGCGGGGCTTCTCACCTGGCGCGAAGAACTCGGCCGAGAGATGGTTGACCCGGCGGCATGCGGGGCCTTCGCGGTCGCCGATCATCAGGTTGCTCATGTGTATCTTGGAAAGACGGGCGCCTCCCGGCACGACGAAATCGCATCTCTCCTCGCCGCCACGCCGGGCATCGCGCAGGTGCTCACTGGTGAGCAACGAAGCGCTGCTGGCCTCGGACATGCCCGTACCGGCGACCTCGTCCTGATTTCTACTCGCGACCGGTGGTTCTGCCACGACTGGTGGCTCGACGACGATCACGCCCCCGATTACCAGCGCACCGTCGACATCCATCGCAAGCCGGGATACGACCCTCGGGAGCTTTTCGTCGATCCGGCGATCCGATTTCCCAAGCTCGCGATTGGCTCACGCCTCATCCGCCGCAAGCTCGGATTCCGCACCTTGCTCGACGTGATTCCGACGGACACCTCCTTGGTCCGCGGATCGCACGGCCGGGTCGATCAGGGTCTCGGGTGGGATGGCATCTTGGTGGCGGACGCTGCGGGCAATCTCGATGATGACCAAGACGGTCGAGTTCCCTGCACTGCGGTGCGTGACCTCGCGCTGGGAACGATGTTCGGGTGAGCGGAAACGGCCCACGATCGGCGGCGATGCTGATCGGGGTAATCCGCTGGAATCGGGAGCGGTCAGACCTCCAGCGAGCCGCCGGGATTCGCACCATCAGTCGCCGGGCTCGCTGAAGCGGCTACCCTTCGACAATCATGAAACCAGCGCTTCTCCTGTTGTTGCTCATCCCGTTTCTGAACCCCGTGACCGCGGCGGCCGGATCTCCGCCAGTGGTTGCCGAGTTCGACGAGTTCTTGGTGATCGACCGGGTCGGAGAAGGTGGACGCCGACCGGTCCACACCGACGCGATCGAGCTGTCCATCGTGGACGGGTCCTGGCGGACACCCGAGCCCGGCGATGCGGTCATGGTCGAGGGCATCCCTCGAATCTGGCAAGGGCGAACCGCGGGAAAGAACGGTTGGCTGGAGGACGAGATGCTTCGCGGGGGCTACGCCCTCGCCATCATCGAGCGCGAGGAAGCGGGCCCCGCAATTCTTGAGGCGCGTGGACACTCGATGGTCTACGTCAACGGTGCGCCCCGACCTGGTGACCCCTACGCCAACGGACTCCTCCGATTGCCGGTCATGTTAAAGGCGGGGCCAAACGAGTTTCTCTTTTCCGTCGGCCGAGGCCGCGTCACGGCAAAGCTGGTCGATGTTCCTCGTGACGAAGCGGGCGAGCCGAAGAAGTTTTTCTTCACCGGCGTCGATGACACCATTCCAGATGCGGTTGCGGGATTGCCGATCGAAGCACCCGCCGGCATTGTGGTCGCGAACCTCAGCGACCAATGGGCGCCAAACATTTCGATCCTGGTCACCGGTCCCGGTGGCGAAGAAGTCCCGATCGGCATGCCGTCAATCCCGCCCGGTTCGATCCGGAAAGTTCCGATCAGGCTGCTGGCGGTCTCCCAACCCGGCGCCGAGACCGCCGAATTCAAGGTTGAGTTGATTGACTCTGGGTCGATCGAACCGCTCGACACCCGAACGGTTTCAGTCAAGGTGGTCGAGCCGGATCAGACCCGGAAGGTCACTTTTAGAAGTGAGATCGATGACACCGTGCAGTACTACGGGCTGGTCCCGAGCTCCGCACCCCCACCGGCCGCCGGCGATCCCAGTGGCGGCCTCGGCCTGATTCTGTCGCTGCATGGCGCGGGTGTGAATGCCCGTGGGCAAGCCGGGGCCTACGCCCCCAAGGATTTCGCCCACATCGTTACTCCCAACAATCGACGTCCGTTCGGTTTCGACTGGGAGGACTGGGGACGGCTTGATGCCTTGGAGGTCTTGGAGCACGCCCGCCGTACCCTCGGGACGCTCCCCGCCCGGCAATGGGTCACCGGGCATTCGATGGGCGGCCATGGCACCTGGCACGCGGCCGCTCATCATCCCGACCTCTTTGCCGCGGCCGCGCCAAGTGCGGGTTGGATCTCGTTTGACACGTATGGCGCAACGCGGGTCCGTGGAGATGATTCACCACACTCAATCGCCTCGATCATGGCCCGTGCCGCCAATCCCAGTGACACTCTGCTCCTCAAGAACAATCTCGACGAACTTGGAATCTACATCCTTCACGGCGATGCCGACGACAACGTTCCCGTCGAGCAGGCCCGAACGATGCGCGGCCATCTCGGTGGGTTCCATCCCGACTTTGCGTACTACGAACAACCGGGCGCCGGTCACTGGTGGGGAAATCGTTGCGTCGATTGGCCGCCGCTCATGGACTTCCTCAAATCAAAGTCCCGCACCTTCGAATCTGACCAGATCGACTTCACCACCATCTCGCCCGGCATCAATAAGGGGCACGATTGGTTCGAAATCGCCCAGCAGCAAGTGGCGTTCGCGCCGTCCAGAGTCACGGGGTCTCGAAACCGAGATACCGGTCAAATCGAGCTCGATACCGAGAACGTCGAGCGGCTTCGACTGAAACTCGATTCGGGTCCTCAACCTTGGACGGTTATTCTGGATGGCGAAGTGTTCGGTCCGAACCCCCGGCTCGATCAGATGAATGGAGTCACCCCCGCCACCTTCAACCAGACTTCTGATGGATGGCGACGCATCGCCACCTTCGGCCCACGCCAGAAAAACCCCGGGCGGGGCGGGGCGTTCAAGGACGCATTTCGTCGCTTCCCCCTGCTGGTGGTGGGTACGCTCGGTCGCGAGGAAGAAAACCGGATCACGCTCGCCAAGGCGATTCACGACGCCGAGACCTTTCTCTACCGAGGAAACGGCGCGCTGGATGTCATGCTCGATACCGACTTCGAAGTGGACCAGCACCCTCGGCGAAACATTGTCCTGTATGGCAACATGGAGACCAACGCGGCCTGGCCAACCCTTTTGGGGAATGACCCGCTGCAGGTCGATCGCCAAGGTGTCCGGTTCGAAGAACTCGTGGTCGAAGGCGAAGATCTCGCCGTCCTGGCGATCCGCCCGAGGCCCAGATGGGCTTCCGGATCAATCGGCGTGGTCGCCGGAACCGGACCGCGCGGCACTCGGTTAACCGAACGAATTCCCTACTTTCGGAGTGGCATTCACTATCCCGATCTTGTGGTCTTCGGCCCTGAATCGCTGACCCCGGGGACCGAAGGGCTCGATGGAATCCGCGCTGCGGCGTACTTCGAAAACGACTGGATGCTTGGAGACGACTTCGACGTCCGCGAGCAGCCGACGACGAAATAGTCAGCCAACGCTCAAGTCAGGCCGAGCCGTTGCTCCTCATCGGCAATCTCCGTCTTCAGCCGAGATGCCATCTCCCGAAGATCGGCAATTGATTCGTCGACCTGTTTCACGGCATCGCTGGTATTGCCAACGTTGTCCGACAACTCCGACATCGCTTCGCTGATCTGACGAGCCGCATCTCGCTGTGCCTTCATGCTCTCCAGCACCGTCGCAAACCGCGGCGTGAGATCCTGATTCCGCTCAATAATCTCGGTTAGCCCTTCGGCAATCTGCGCGTTCGTCGTCGCTGTTTCATCAAGCCGGGTTTGAAACACGTTCATGTTTCGCACGCCATCATCGACGGACGTCAGCATCCGTTTCACATTATCTTCGATCTGCCCCGCGCTCTCCGCGGTTCGATCTGCAAGGCGTCGAACCTCCCTGGCCACCACTCGAAATCCGAGCCCCGCATCGCCAGCCTTCTCGGCCTCCATCGTGGCGTTGATCGAAAGAATCTGCGTTCGATCAGCGATCGAGACCATCGTCGTCACGACTTGGCCCATCGCTTCGCATCGACGCTCGATCTCGCCAAGATGATCCGAGACGTTCTTGGCATCACCCACGACCTCGCCCATCACCGTCTCGATTCGGTGGAGCGACTCGAGGCCGGAGGTACTCCGCACGGCATTCTCTGAGGCGATCTCGTCGACTTCGCTCATCGTCCCGGTGAGTTCCTCGGATGTCTTGGCGATCTCGCGGCTCCCGGCGCTGATCTCCGTGACCGCACCCATGATCTCGATCGAACTCGACGCTTGCGTCGCCGTCATGCCCGCGATCTCATCGATGAGCTCGTCCTTGCGATCATTGGCCGACTCCATACGCTTCTTCAGCCCAAGACTGGCCGCGACCCGGTTGTAGGCCAGCGCCAAAGATGTCAACTCACGGCCGCCACCCGGTGGCACGGTGATTGAAAAATCGCCGGCTTGGAGTTTGACCATCGCCGCATGCAATCGTCCGATCGGCGCCGTCAGTCGCTGTCCAAAGATGATGCTCACGATCACCACCAAGATGAGCACGATGAGTCCAGTCGTCATGATGCGCCGACGCATCGCATCTGCAGGGGCGTAGGCTTCTGTTCGATCGACCTCTGCGATGAGCGCCCAGGTTTGATCAAAAACGGGAACTGATTCGTAGGAAGCCACCGACGGCGATCCGTCGTAACTGAGAACTTCCGCGTCTCCTGATTGGCCTTCGAGCGCCAGAATCACCGCCTCATTTTCAACTCGCTCGAGGAGCACGGTCCGACCGAGCCGTTCCATCTCGCGAATCGTTTGGCTGGGAACTCCTCTGGTGCGACTGTTGCGAACAAATTCTTCGGGATCTTCGATCAGCGCTCGAGCATCTGATCGCATCAAACGATCCGGCCCCACCAGATACGCCTCACCAGAACGACCAAATCCTTCGTCGGCCCAACGCCGCCCCCCAGTCATGACCTCGTCGATTTCATCGATTGGCAGTTGGACCGCCACCACGCCAACCAGAGTCTCGCCAGCGTAGACCGGTCTGGAAACGAACGCCGCCGGTGCGTTGTAGCTCGGGACATAAGTCGAGAAGTCGGCGAACGAAATGCCCGTCGATGATCTTGCTTCGAGGCTGCTCCGTACCGCATCCGCGAGCCCGCTGTTTTTGAAGGGGCCGGTGAGGAGATTCGTACCGAAGTCCGTCTCCTTGTAGACGGAGTACACGATCTCGCCCGTTCGGTCTACCAAGAAGATGTCGTAGTAACCGAAGATCTTGAGGAGATCGCGGAAGATTGGATGGAACTCCTCGTGCGCTTGGTCGTAGTCGGGGAGGGTTCCGCTCGATACCAAGAGATCCTTCGAGCCGAGTGGATTCGGGTTATTCGCGAGGTACGCCGATTGCACCGTGAGAGAACCGGGCCGATCACTCATCACCGCCGATGCGGGGAGTCGATTACCCGTCTGAGACTCAAACTTCGCCATGAACACGTTGCTGATGAAGTCGCCCATCTTCTCTTTCGCATCTTCCGTGACCGACGCATCCGCGGCGTCGAGTTGCTTGAAAATGCGATCGAAAGTCTCGATTGCTTCGGCCGTCTCAGGCAAAGTGGCCAGTACCGAGACTTCCTGCTCCACGCTATGGAAGTAGCTCCCAATCAACCGTCCCTTGATGGCGCGGGCGGTCTTGAGCTGCTCACGAGTCGCGGCTTCGAGGGCGTCGCCGGCGGTGTCCCAGGCGACGTAACCGACCGAAATGCCCGAGCCCAGTGCCACGAGGAGTAAGACGGCGAGAAACCGAACAATCAATGGCAGACCGGCCGGTGATTCCACTGCGATCGCTGGATTGTCTTGAGAAGGTAAGGACGCTGACATGGCCACTCCGGGTTGATTGGGACGTCTTCCGCATGCCGCACCTCGAATTCTGGAGGGCGGAACGATGGATGCATGGGCTCGGAAGAAGGAGTATCGGCTGATCTACCGTCATGGCTTGGAAACAAGGCAGGAGTCGACCCCGCCGCTGGATCGGGAGATTCGTGCCTCAAAAAAACGACGCCCCCGGAATGGTCGGGGGCGTCGTGCAATATGACTTATTCGGGAGGACGTCGAGGCGTCTGCCCAGATCTCTGCCGAGCGATCAGCCCTTGGGGCCGGTCGCCGTCCTCATCTTCGGGAACGCGGCAAGCACCTTCTGGGGTCCGACGTAACTCTTTCGATTCTTCGGGGTGTACTTGCCGTCGGTCTCGTAGGAACCCTTGAGCGCGTTGCCGCTGTCATCAAGAACCACGAGGTTTGGGATGCCACCACCGGCGTAGGCCGACTTGACGGCTCCGTTTCCCGGGGCATCCAAGGGAATCGTGAAGAACGGCATGTTGTACTTCTTCAAGTACTCCATCTGCGCATCCTTGCTCCGGTCGGAACTCACGAAAATGATGGCGAAGTCCTTGGCGTCGGCGTTGGCCTTCGCGAACTTGACCAAGTCTGGCGTAAACGCTCGGCAAGGTGGGCACCATCCGGCGGAAAAGTACAGAAGGACGTGCTTCTTGCCCTTGAGAACATCGGCCGTCTTAAACGACTTGCCGGACTTGTCTTCGAGCGTCGCACCGATCATCGAGGTGAGCTTGGCGTTCCCGCCTACTTCGACCACCTTGGCCGGAGCCTTGGTTGGTGCTGGCTGGATCGCCGGAGCGTCCTGGGGCGAAGCGACGAACGACGTGGCGGCAAGGGCGAGGCTGGCGAGAATCAAGTGCATCGAGCAAACTCCGTGAAGAAGTGGTGAGTGAGCGTGGGGTCAGTCCCAAGATACGAAAAAAAGTGAGTGAGAATCGGTGTTTTGTTCGATTCCTGCGGTTTCCATCGGTTGGCAAGAAGGGGCGGCCGGCCCCGCTGGCGACGAGAAGCGAGAAAACTCCAGAAGAAGGGGCCCCAACCCGCTCCGCTGAGGTCGAAACGCCAGAAGAAGATCGAGCACGCATTGCGGGAAAGATTCTCACTATCAATGCGATGATCCCGAGGACCGGATCGAGCAGGCTCGCTCGAAACTGCATCCCCACGCTGATACTTCGATCCTCGAAAATGAAGATCGCAAACACGATTGAGCCGCTCTGAACTCCAGATGCTGGCGCCTCGGAAAGATCAGATCGACGGTGAAACCACGCCATCGACGGGAGATTGAAGCACGAAACGGCTGACTGCTGGCTGATCTTGACCTGTTCGGTCTTCCGGGTCCCCGAAGTGCCGCATCCTTCCCTCGGAAGCCGCGAAGTCGACCTCGATCACCGAGCGGCTCACGGTCTTCGCCTCCCGCCGTGACATGCGGACGGCAAGCTCCGGACGGAGCGGGGACGTCGAATCATGAAATTCATCCTGGGCTGCGACGAGCGCGGCACGATCAGCGTTTCGAAGATGCACCGGGAGCACCGTCGCACCGAAGTGCTTTGCCCTCTCCGGCTCCACGAGATGATCACTGATACCGCTGGACGCGAGCACAACGGGCGTCCCGTCCCAATCTCGAATCTCGACGGTCATCGGCGTCCGACGACCGTCCAACCGAACCGAGGCGATGAGCACCCGATGGCCATCGGTCGCGAAGAGCCGATACGGCCGCTTCACCCCCGGGGCGATCACGCGAAGCGAATCGACGATCGCCTCAAGATTGGAGGCAGAGGATGCCTCCATGACCAAGCGACCACGGCTGATTCCATCGACGAGAAACGGACGGTCCTCCGGCGGCGGATTCTGGTTCAAGATCGCCACGGAAATGCCGAATTCGTTGAGCGCGATCCAGGTCCCGCCGCCGACAGGATCAAGCGGCGCCATGACCCTCACGCCACTTCGGTGCTCCACCGTCGGCGGAAGCCCCGGATCACGAGACCGTTGCTCGTCTCGATTGAAGGCGAGGCGATACTCCTGCGGTCGGATTCGAATGAGGGTCAATGTGCACATGGGGGCGCGCCGTCAGCCGGAGTCGAAGGCGCCATACCGATCTGCGTAGGAGTCTCATCGCCACATATCCTGGCGATCGAAGCCATTAATGCGAGATGGTGGAGCGTGTGCTGAAAGACGTACATAATCTCCCGCGACCAAGAACTCTTGATGAGCTCTGGGGGGGCGTCCGATGCAAGCATGACTCGGATGTCACAACTCGTCTCGTCGGACGGGAAGGTGGTCGCCCAGAGTCGACTCCGAAGCGTCTGGAGACGATTGATTCCTGCCATCCGACTGGTCTCTTCCGGTGTGCCTCGCTCGCGTCGGTCGTAGTCGATGACGCCACATGATTCTGCGGCGTGCAGAAGTGCTTCGAGGTGGTCGAGGATGTGGCGGACGTGCGGCCCGATCCCGCTCGTGAACCCGGGAACTGGATTGAGGGCGTACGTCTCGTTGGTGAGCGAGTCGTCAAGCAAATGTTCAAGATCATCGAGGCCCCGGTCAAGCGCCGAAACGAATTCCTTGGTCGATGTCATCGTCATGTTGGTCAGGTATCACAGAAACCCACGAAAAGTCTTTGTCACTACCACTTCTGGGAGCACCACTGTAACCGGTTCTTCAGTCAGACCATTCCGGTCAGACTGGATGATGAAGGCGGACCCGCACCGCGGGCCGCCATCGGTTGCGTGCTCGCCACTTCATCCGATCTTGCCCACTCGATCCAATGGTCGACCGCAGCCCGCATCGACTCAAGATCTGGTGCGGTCCGAATCGACTCTTTCAGCGGCTTGACATGCCCCATCGACTTTCCGTACCACGAAATTCGCTGACGCATAAGCTCGGCGGCCGCGCGTTGGTTCAAGTGGTCGGCACAAAGTTCCACGTGACGACGAATCACGTGCAGTTTCTCAAGCAAGGCCGGCTCGGCGACCCGCCGCTCCAGATCCGATCGGTCGTCGATCGAATTCGATGGTCCGAGTCCAGCCAGCCGGATCGCCGCGTCTGCTTGCCGGAAGATCCAGGGTTTTCGAATGGCCGCACGAGCGATCATGACGCCGGCACATCCAGTGTGCCGCATCAATGTCACCGCATCCTCGGGCTCGATCACGTCACCGTTGCCGATGATCGGAATACGATCGACCGCCGCGACGACTTCGCCGATGCCATCCCAATTGGCACAGCCCTTGAATCGCTGAACCGTTGTCCGCCCATGGACGGTGACCAGCGCGATTCCGGCCGACTCGAGATCTCGCGCCAGGCGCGGCGCCACGATTGAATCGTCATCCCATCCCAGACGGACCTTCGCCGTCACCGGAATCCGGCCGTTTGAATGTTGATCGACGGCCTTGATGATCCGCTCGACGAGATTGATCGTGCTCGGACAATCCCGCAGAAGCAGTGATCCGCCGTTCTTCTTCGCCACCTTGTCGACCGGACATCCCATGTTGATGTCGACGACCACCGCACCATGATCGATGGCCCAACAGGCGGCTTCAGGAAGCGGATCATGCGACGCGCCGTACAACTGCATCCCGAACGGCTCATCCCCTGGAGCGGTCGAAGCAAGCGTCATCGACTTCTCGGTGCCGGCGAGCACCGCTCGGCTGTTCAGGAGATCGGAATACGCGCACCCAACGCCTCCAAGCTCCCGGCAAAGAAGCCGGAAGGCAAGATCGGTGTGCCCTGCAATCGGAGCAAGCAGAACCGAGGAATCGAGTTGGAGTGATCCGATAGAAAGCATGGGCGTGTGGTCCTAAGCCCCCGAGAGTACGGTGCCGACCATGTCCGACGCCAATGGAATCGTCACATCACTTGGGGTGCACCCGGTCAAATCGGCCCGAGGCCTCGCTCCGGACACCTGGTGGTTCACCCCGCAGGGGCCCGTGGTGGATCGGCGATGGATGCTCATCGACGAGAATCACCGGTTCCTCTCACTCCGAGAGGTACCGGGGCTGGCACGACTTCTGGTCGATCTTCCCGGATACGCAGGATCTCCTGACGGGGGCTGGGATCTCCCTACTCTGGTCCGACTTCATATCGGCACGGATTCGATCGAGTTTGAGCCACGCCAATCGACGGCGGAACGAAGAGAGAAAGCGGTGCTCTGGAAGCAGGATCGAGTCGTTCTGCCGGAGTCTGCGGCCGTCGGGAAATGGCTGTCCAGCCACTTCCAGCAGCAGATTCGCCTGGTCCGCCATGATCCGGCCCATGATCCTTGGTTTCAGCAAGAACCAGAGGCACAGGGGGCGACGACCGGGCTTGCCGACGGATATCCGGTCCTCTTCGCTTCTGAGGCCACCCTCACCGCGGGCGTGCCTGGAAACTGGGCCATGCGGCGTTTTAGACCCAATATCACCATGGCGGGGGCCGAAGCGTGGGCGGAAGACGGATGGAAACGAATCAGAATCGGGTGCGTCGAATTGGAACTGGTCAAGCCCTGCGTGCGATGCGTGGCGACGACCGTCGATCCCGAGACCGGGATTCGAACGGGGCCAGAGCCTCTTTCTCTGCTCGCAAAAGGTCGTACTTGGCATAAGAAGCCTGTTTTTGGCTGGAATGCCTTGGTGAAGGTCGGTGGCCTGATTCGGACGGGCACCTCGATCGAAGTCCTGGAAAGAACGTCCCCAGCAGGGTCTTGAGTTGGCCCCCACACCCCGAGAAGGGGTCCGAAGACCCACGGAATATCCGAGGCACGGAGATATTCCGGCAGCGTCCGGGAAATTCATTTCCCTTGCCTCATTCCGGTGCTAGGTTTGAGTTGTAGGGACGTGGATTCTGATTTTCACGTCACCGATGGCGATAAGAGTTGCATCGGTAGGATTTGGAAAAAAGAGATCGTGCGTTGCTTTCGGCTCATCGAGCCGGTCCCGTTTGGAGGCGGGATGACCTTATCTAAGGCCGGGCGCTTCGATCAACGGAAAAGGGGCTGAATATCATGGCGCGAAAGACGCAATGGCGTGTGCTTGGCGGAATTTTTTCCGCAATGCTCATCTCGACCTCACCTGCGGTGGCCCAAGACGGCCTCGGCGGTTCGATCGGTCTGTACTCCGATAGCGGATATTCGACTTGGTCAACCGGTGAATTCGGCGAGACCAATTGGAATGAAGACGGCTACCACTTCTCTGGAAGTGACATCAGTAATGGCTGGTCCGTGAATTGGGGCATGCTTTCAAGCTCAAGCTCATCGCAAAGCCTCATTCTGAACTTCACGGTGACCAATACCTCCGCGCTGGAACAGACTTTCTTCCTCTTTGCCGCGGACTTGCTGAGCAGCCCCTTGATGGGGTCATCCCTGGTTGGCGGCTCGGTCTCCGGGACCTACACCGACCTCAACGGCGATGGTGTGCTGGTCTCCGCACCCAACGCAGGCTCGATCTACACCGCATTCGTCGATGCCACCACCGCGGACCCCTTCGATGGGATGGTCGTTGGCACGCTTCTGGACGGGGCGACTGGGTCCGCCGGCAATTTTCTTTCTGGCAACTTCGAAGGATCGTCCTTCGGTGACTTCCCCACGATCCCAGGCCAAATGGGTCCGGAAGCACTCCTGAACTATGGGATGATCCTCGAATTCACCGTCTCTGCCGGCGACACCGTCGGCCTGACCTCAAGCATGGCCATCGCAGCCCCGGCCCCAGGGGCACTCGCCCTCCTCGGACTCGCAGGCGTCTGCGGTCGCCGACGCCGCCGAGACTCCTAACCGCCGATAACGCTCGCAAACCTTGCAGATACGCGAGCTTCAAGATCGATCAAGTTGAACCTCGCAAGGTTGGCTTGCAAACAATGTGATCGGAAGCAGACTTCCGACATTCTGATTCGTACCGGCCTCTCCCCTTTTTGCGATGCCGGCTTAGAAAGCCCGTTAGGTTTCCACCGCCAGGTCGGCGAACCGCCGATCAAGGCAGAAGAAAAGGGATTAACGTCGAATGAGCCATTCAAAGACAACATGCCTGCAGTACAGCATTTCGGCCGCCGCTGGCCTGCTTCTCTCCACCTCGCTGGCCTCCGCGTCAATCGCTGGCCCCGACTTGGAAGTCGCTTGGACCGTGGACGGATCGATCAATACCGCCACTTTGGTGGGAACGGATCTCGGTGGTGGCCTCTTCAGTTACGCCGCGCTGACCTCCGACACCGGATACGCGATCGACTGGGAGATGACCGTCAACAACAACGGCGGTTCCGGAGGCTTCGAAGTACTGAGCTCCACCCTGGGAGTCAGTAATCTCGGTTTCGCAGATTCCGCCTTCGAACTCTCGATTCTTCTTCCAACCGCTTTCGGATCCGGTTCCGCGCTCTACGGCGGAAGCGTCGGCGGCTCGATCACGGGTGACGAAAATGGTGGCTACATCGGTACCTTGGGCCCGGATCTCGCCCTCTGGACCGGCTTTGTCGACGGCGTGCAGATCGCCTCGATGATCGACGCACCGTTCTTCGTCGAGACAGACCCCTTCGGCTCGGCCTCGATTCCAGCGGATGCATTCGGTGAGCCGATCCCCAGCCTCCCTGGTGCCTCGCCGCTCTCCTCGATGGCGATTGAGATTGACTTCATCCTCGGTGGCGGAGACACCGCCAGCCTCACCAGCACCTTCGTCGCGCAGGTTCCGACTCCCGCGACTCTCGCCCTCTTCGGTGTGGCTGGTTTGGGTCGGCGTCGACGACGCCACTGATCCAGTCGCCGATCTGACCGATTGGTCGAGACTCCTTCGACCACCAAGTGAATATTCCCTGTACCAGAGGCAACGATTCTTCAGCAATGAAGAATCGTTGTCGTTTTGCGAGTCATCGAAATGTCATGGTCGACGCGAAGGTGACGATCAGCCGTCGGTCTCGTTCGTTTCATTAGGCTCGTTGGCCGGCGTGGTCTCCATGACCTCGTTGACCTCGCTGACCTCGCTGACCTCGTCGGCCTCGTCGGCCTCGTTGACCATCGTGTCAGCGCCCTTGGCGGGAGTGGCGTGGTCGTCTTCATCGCCCGATTCGGTATCAGCGATCTTCGCTGGTTTTGGCTTGGCGACTGGGGTCGGCCGGAGTTCTTTGGCCTGCGGAAGATCGTCGAGGTTGGCAAGTCCGAAGACTTCCAAGAATTCACGGGTCGTACCGTAGAGCATCGGTCGCCCGACCTCTTCTGCTCGGCCCGCGATCCGAGCCAGTCGTCGATCCATCAGACCACGAAGGACTTCACCGCACGCTACCCCGCGAATTGACTCGAGATCCGCGCGAAGAATCGGCTGCCGATAGGCGATGATCGCCAACGTCTCGAGTGCCGCCTGACTCAGCTTCGATTGCTGTCGAACGCCCTTGAGCCGCGCGATATCCCCCGCGAATTCGGGGAGGGTCAGTACCTGCAGGCCCCCGGCGACGTGTTCGATCCGGAAACTCCGACCAGCTTTTTCATAGGCTTCGTTGAGCGCCGCGACGGCACTGCGAATCTCCACGACGGGCCCTCGGCCAGACGTCTTTCCTGCGGTTGCCGAAGTTTCCTCGGTCGACACCTCAGCCTCATCGGAAACGCTATCCGCCCCGAGTAGATCGAGGATGGACGCGACCTTGCGTTCACCCAGCGGACGATCCGCGGTCATCAGGACCGCTTCGACTCGCAGCATCAACTCTTGGTCGTCGTTCATGCCAACTTCCCAGGCTCGAGATCCGGCCATTTTGGTTTGGGTGGGTTCCGTACCGATCGGAGCCTACCGCGCTGACCTGCTGCTCGCCGGATCGTTCGGTGCGAGCGTCGGGTCTGTCAGTTGCTCTTCGCCAGCGCCAAGGATGCCGAGGCGACTTGACGCTCGTGCTCCAGCCGCGCTCTGGCCTCGGGGTTGTGCGTGCCAGGCTCGGCGATGGCCGCCACTGCAGCATCGAAGCGGGCCTGGGCGGCGGTCGCATCCAACATTGCAATCGGGACGATCTCGTCGGCGACCAGGACGATTCGATCACCATGCATCTCGGCGAAGCCGCCGGCCAGCAAGAAGACCTTGTCTTCACCCTGTTCGTACCGGATCTTCAGTTTGCCGGTTCCCAACTGGCCCACGAACGGAGCCGCCTTCTTCAGGATGCCCCGCTGTCCGTCCCACTGGGGGAATTCGACCTCGACGACATCGTCGTCCATGATCTGTTCGGAGGGGGTGACGATCGCACACTTGAAAGTGGACACGGAACGAGTCTCCATCGGGGCCACGGTTTCCTCAGTAGAGGACACTCACGGGACGAAGCATGGTAACGAATCCCGGCCTGAATCCCAGTCAACCACCGCCTGGCCCAGTGGGCTGATCGGCCTCGCCACCGAGGAGGCCTTGCTGGAAGGCTAATTCGGCATTGCGGTAGGCAGAATCCGAGGTCACTTCCCGATCAATACAACAGGCCAGCCATGCCGGGGGCTGGATGGCAAGCAGGGTCTCCTCATCTGGCGCTTCGACTTCAGCCAAGACCACGGCCGGCACCCGGAGTCGATCAACTTCCCACACGAACCCAGCCTCCCGAATCCGCCAGCGAGTCTTTTCAAGTCGCCGACCCCGCGTCTCGGGCCAGGCCGCCTCGAAGGCCCTCGCAGTAATGAGCCGTTCGAGTTCTCGGCGGACGAGGCCGGAACCTAACTTGAGCGTGTGCTCGAAGCGAGTCGTGCCATCCGAGCATCGATTGGCACGAATTCGGCCGACCTGAGGAGACTGGTCCGGATCTGGCGGATGATCGATGGCCTGCTGGAAGTCTGGCTCGGTCGCGACCGAGAGATATCCCTGGCGAATCTCGAGCACTTCGATCCGCGGATCAAGCGTTGCCGCGTCGCCATCGAGCCGCTGGGGTAGACGATGCAGCAGCCACTTTCGCTCGATTTCTAGATCGTCCGACGGCCCGCTCACGACGACGCGTCCGAAGGCGCCCCAACTCCGAAATCCTCGGCCATGCCCGCGACCAGCTCGGCGAGCACGAACTTCATATTGACGTTGCGGGCGACCTTAAATTCCGAATCAGCAATTCGTTCGGTCGCCCGCGCCAGTTGCTCCGTCGCCTCATCGTCCCCCGCTTCTGCGGCGGCGCGAAGCGCCACCCGCAGTCGAGTGGCGATGACCGCCGCCAGATGCCCGAGCCCTGCCCGGTTCGCGGCTTCCTTGGAAGCACGCTTGTCTGCCTTGACGGCTCGCTTCGCAAACTCATCGACGAGTTCGTACAAGGTGTCGGCAAAATTCGACGGCCACTCACCCCGTTCAAGCCGTGCCATGCCTGGTGAGATGGTCGCGCTCCACGCGAGCATTCCGCTCGACTCCGCCATTTCCAAACGCCCGGGTCGACCGTCGGCAAAGGTCTGGATCCACGCCGAGTCGGCGTCCGCAAGCGGCGTGGCACGAGTCGCGAGCCAGCTGCTCATCGCCTGATCGTCAAGGGTTCGGAAGGCAACTCGCCGACAACGACTCCGGACCGTCGGCAGCAACCGTTGCTCGCGATTGGTGATCAGAATGATGATCACCCGCGAGGCCGGCTCTTCCAGGGTCTTCAAGAGGACATTCTGCCCGACCTGATCAAGGAGTTCTGCCTCGTCGATGATGAAGACGCGACGCACTCCCTTGTACGGCGTCCGCGTGTGCACCGCTTCGAAATGCTTACCGTCCACTTCACCGCCGAGCATGTGCTCTCGAAGGACGCCAATGGGGATGTTCGATTGTTTGGAGGCTCGAAGCCGCGTCGACTCGCTGTCCGCGGCAAGTTCCTTGCGGATGACTTTGAGATCAGGATGCGTCCCACCATCGATGAGTATCGCCGCTTCGGAAGTAAGCGGAGGCGAGAACGACTCGATCGCGGCGGCGTCGAGATCGGGCTCAAGGAGCAGACGCGCGAATCGAAGCGCGGTCGATAGTTTTCCGACGCCGGAGGGCCCGTGGAAAATCCACGCCTGCTGAATGCGGCCGCTGGCCAAGGCGGTTTGGAACTCCCCAATCGCCGAATCCTGCCCAAAGATCGGTACGCGACCCCGGGGATCACTCCGCGACCCCGGAACGCGTGGTGCATCATCGATCACGGCAACTCCGGAACGGAGACGAGTCGGCATTGCTGCGGAACGCGAGTCGAGGGATCTCCCGGCCGGATCTCGATGATCACGTCCTCTCCGTTGATGAGATGGACCGGAAAGTCCTCTAGGAGTGCTTCAACTTCAGGCGAGAACAACGTGCTTCGACCGTCGTACGCTCGACTGTCAAAGACACCGACGGTCACCACGCTCAGTTCGGTGACCTGATCATGGTGGTACCACGCGTCGAATCCGCGTGCTCTCAGGCTGGCGACCCTCGCTTCCGCCGATCGACGGACTTCCTTCCAGGTGATCTGATCGCCCCCGAAGGTCCCCCAGCATGCGATCTGGAGCGAATAGAGCGGATTGACGCCGGGATACATCATTCGAAGTTTCCGGATGTCCCGATCTCCGATCGGAGAGTTATCCGGAAGTACCGAGAAGAAGGCACGAGAGAACGCTGGCTGGCCATTCCGCTGCAATGCTCTGATTTTTTCACGGGCCTGCTTCGCGGCGGGCTCGGTCGCGGACTTGAATCGGCCGTACCAAATCGTGGACCCCTTCGAAGTCGAGCGAACGAAAATGGAATTCAGCTCCGGAAACGTCCGAATGATCTCGCCACGGATGGCTTGGGCCTGCCTCGGGTGGTTGTCGCCCCCGACCGTGACCAACATTAAGGACCATCGACCACGAGCATCCATGCCCGGACCACCCGCGTCGGACGTGGAGGCGTTCGCTTGAATCATGGAGGCGGTTCGGGCATCGAGGAAGACCTCATCGCCTTCGCCCATCAGTGATTCGCTTGTTCCAAGCCGCCGTGGAGACTCTCCGCCAACCGCGCCAGCACCCTTTTCAGTCTTCTCACCGCATCCCAGTAAGAAAATTGAGAAAAACGACGCAATCACGATTACCGACCAAGGAACGTCCCGAATAAGTCCAAGTCCGGAGAAAAACCGGCCTCTTGAAACTGCTCCAGCGGGATTACGGGACATGCCGGTTTGATCCGATTTCATCAAGGCCTCCGAGCGGATCTCAGGAACGAGATCCGATGTTCAGGTTTCACCCTAAGTCTATACGTATCAACAGTTTGACGCTTTCGCTCACTCATTCACCGCCGTTCAAGTAATTTCACTCAAGACGACGATATGAATGACAGCACGGAGAGGCAAACAAACCCCCCCGCCTCAGGCTGTGCAAGCGAAGCAATCAGTAAGCAGTTCTCAACCCCAGACACGCGGCCTCTTTCGAACGCCGCAGAGGTATCAAGCCCCATGTCCGACATCGCCAACATCGCCGGAAATATCGGTTCACCGACATCTCGTCTGCAACGAGCAGCCCAGATCGAACCCACGCATCGTCCCACAACCCCCACGCCTGACCGGTTCGGGAGAAGGGATGCTGATGCCGTCGAACTCTCTGATCAAGCTCAGAAGTATGTCGAGAGTCAGTCCCAAAGTACCGCCCCCACCGATCGAATCGCCCGTATTCAGGCTGAAATCAGTAGTGGCACCTACGACACGGATGCCCGACTCGACCAAGCGATGAACCGGATGATCGACAACGCGATCGCCTGAGAGGCCACAGACCAGCGAGTTCAGAAGCCGCCGCCCCCTTGATGAGGGCGGCGGCCTCTTTTTTGTTTTCAGATCACCGAAATCGTGGAAATCGCAACCGTTCCCGCTGCGAGACCTACTATCTGAAAGACCGAGCCTCTACCTGCGTTTCCCGGACCCCGGGAACCTCGCGAAGGAGTTGAAACCCGTGAAGATCCGTTTGTCATTCGTCGGCACCATTCTCATGGCGTCATCGTTGGTCGTCTCCGTATCCGTGGCACAGCACACCCCGCCACCCGACGACATCCGGAGCCCCGAAGTCCGACGCGACGCCATCGTCGGCGTCACGCTCGTCCCACGACCGGGTGAGGTCGTCGAAAATGCGACGATTCTCCTCCGCGACGGCATGATCGAAGCGGTTGGAACCGAACTCGACGTTCCTGCCGGCTACCGGGTCAGGGATCTCACAGATCACTTTGTCTATGCCGGGCTCATCGATCCATCGATCGTGCGAAGCCCCGGCGCGGCACTTGAGCAGGCTCGTAACGGCGCGGGCAGTCACTGGAACAGTCGCATCGTTCCCCAAGTCGACATGCGGGATGCGATGACCATCGACAGCGAAGGACGAAAATCACTTCGAGCGCAGGGCTTCACCATGGCCCAGGTCCTTCCCGAGTCGGGCATTCTTCGCGGGAACGGTGCCATCGTTCTGCTCGCCGAGCGCGATCTGGATGCGCGACCCCTCACTGATCGGGGAATGATGTTCGCATCACTCGAACAGGGTGGCTGGGGCGGAAGCAGTGGATACCCGGGCTCAAAGATGGGCGCCATTGCACTGCTTCGACAGACCCTCGAAGAAGCTCGCTGGCATGCACGTCACCGAGCCATTTTCGCCAACGACCCCAACGGGATGGAACCTCCCGAGCAATCCGATGCCCTCGATGCACTCAATGATGCGATCAATGGACAGCAGCTCGTCATCTTCGATGCCAGCAGTGAACTTGATGCCATCCGCAACGCTCGCATCGCAGAAGAATTTGAACTGAAGGGAATCTTGCTCGGCTCTGGCATGGAGTTTCGACGGACGGCCGAGATTGCGGCGACTGGACTTCCGGTCATCACGCCGCTGAACTTCCCGAAGGCGCCGGATGTCAAGGATCCGTACGCCGCCGATCGAGTCACCCTCCGGGAGTTACAGACCTGGAAACATGCCCCCTCGAACCCACGACGTCTTCTCGAAGCGGGCATCCCCGTGGCCCTGACCACCCATCGCCTCGATAGCCCGGGTTCCTTCCATGCGGCGGTCCGGAAATCGATTGACGCTGGTCTCAAACCGGAAGAGGCGTTGGCCTGTGTCACCACGCGGCCCGCACGTCTCCTCGGCATCGAATCTTTGGCGGGAACGGTCGAACCAGGGCGAATCGCCAACCTTCTGGTGGTCGACGGCGAGCTGTTCGCCGAAGGCACCGACGTCCGCGAAGTTTGGGTTGCTGGACGTCGAAGCGAGATTAAGGCCCCGACCAAGTTCATGATCGGCGGCACCTTCGACGTCGTCGTGGACGGAACGGTTCGGGAGAATCTGAAAGCAACGATCGATCCCGATCGGAACCGGCTCACGATCACCACCGAGAACGAAGAACCGGAAGCGGACGCGAAGGACGAAGAAGGTGAAGAAGGCGAAGAAGCCGACGACGCCGACGACGCCGACGACGCCGACGAAGCCGACGAAGCCGCGGACGAAGTACCTGGCCGAGATGATCCCGTCTCGGGTGTCTGGGACTGCATGGTCGAGATCCCCAACATGGGCGAGATCCCGATGACCATGACCTTCACGCTCACCCCTGACGACCGAGTCACCGGGGGAATCACCAACCCGATGTTCAACACGGAAGTCAGTGGCCGTTTCGATCGAGCAGCCTCAAGCATCGACCTCACCGTCTTGATGGAACAGGGACAGTCATCCAATATGGATCTGAAGATCGCCGGAAACACCCTCACCGGTACGGGGAGCGGCGGACCCGGCGGTGGTTCGGCAACTGTCACCGGCAGCCGCCAGGCCGGCACGGAAGACAGTGACGGAGCATCCTCGCCGGCAAAGGCCAAGCGAAGCGGTGGGCTCCGAAACACCAAAATGGCTCGCCGGAGCCTCGGTTTCGCCTCCGACGGCGAAATGTTTGGAGTGGACGGCGACGTCATCGCAACCGCGGTCGTCATTAACGATCGAGTCGTCGGTTCCCTGCAGACCACCAGTGGAAAGTTCATCCCATTCGAATTGAAGGCGAGGCCTGATTCGGAAGACGACAAGACACCAACCACAGATGGCGACGCGGCCGACGAAACGGAAGAAGGCACGGAGACCGAAGAAGACGCGGAATCAGACACGACTGTCACGACCGTCGCCACCATCGAACAGCTCCCGACTCCATTGGGGATGTATGGCCGGCTCGACTCGCCGCGGCAACGTCCCGTACTCGTTCAGAATGCGACGATCTGGACCTGTGCCGATTCTGGCATATTAGAAAATGCTGATCTGCTGGTTCAAAAAGGAAAGATCATCGCGGTCGGCCGCGACCTCGTCACCGATGACCCGGACGTGCTGGTGATCGACGGGACCGGCATGCATGTCACACCCGGACTCATCGATTGTCACAGCCACACGGGAATCTCCGGGGGCGTCAACGAAGGCGCTCAAACCAACACGGCAGAGGTGCGAATCAGCGACGTGATTGACCCGGATGACATCGATTTTTTCCGCCAGCTTGCCGGCGGACTGACGGCCGCGAACCAGCTGCACGGATCCGCCAATCCGATTGGTGGCCAGAACTCCGTCGTCAAGCTCCGCTGGGGCGGGACCGTCGATGACATGCGATTCGAGAATGCCAAACCCGGCATCAAGTTTGCACTGGGCGAGAACGTCAAACGCGGCGGCGGATATCCCAATACTCGAATGGGTGTGGCCGCGTTCATTGAAGATGCCTTTCAGGCCGCTCGCGAATACGACGCCAGCCGCGATCGATTCCTCGCACTTCCGCCGGAGGAGCAAGCGAGACAATCACCACCCCGCCCTGATTTCGAACTCGACACCATCGTGGAGATCCTTGACGGCGATCGAATCATTCATTGTCATAGTTATCGACAGGATGAAATCCTGATGCTGCTGCGACTTTGCGAACGCTACAACGTCCGCATTGGGACGCTCCAGCACATTCTCGAAGGCTACAAGGTCGCCGACGAGATCGCCGCGCATGGTGCCGGGGCAAGTAGCTTCAGCGACTGGTGGGCGTACAAGATGGAAGTGATGGATGCCATCCCCTACAACGGCTCGCTGATGCAGGATGTCGGCGTGCTGGTCTCATTCAATTCCGATGATGACGAAGTCGCCACCCGAATGAATGACGAAGCCGCCAAGGCCGTCCGATGGGGTGGACTCGAACCCCATGAGGCCTTGAAGTTCGTCACGATCAATCCCGCACGGCAACTGCAGATCGACGCTCGGGTTGGTTCGCTCGAACCTGGGAAGGATGCCGACTTCGTTCTGTGGAACGAGCCGCCACTGTCGAGCTACGCCCGTTGCGAACAGACCTGGATTGACGGCGCTCGCTACTACGACCGCGAAGAATCTTCCAATGCGCACGCGTCGGCGATGTCCGAGCGCGGCCGGCTGCTCGCGGAAGCCGGCGGTGGAGAAAGCGATCAGAAGCCGGCGGACGCCGCGGGCTCCGAAGGCCGCGGCGAGCGGCCAGGCGGAAGAGGCGCTAGACGCCCCGGAGGGGGCCGCCCCACGGGTCTTCTGGCTCGGATGCTCCAAGATCGCGAAGAAGTTCTGCTTGAGCGTGTGGCTCGAGGAGAAGACCCTGCGGCGATTCGCGCCGGAGAATGCGGATGTGGTTCTGCATCGATGATCGAACTCGCTCGCACCCTGGCGCGAGATCGCGCCCGCCTAGAGACGCTCGGATCGGAGGAGGCACCATGAAATTTCTACACCTTGCACTCACGACGTTGACCGCTCTGGTCGTTGGCCACTCGGCCTCGGCCCAGTCCGCCCAAATCCCGGCACCGCCACAGGAAGGCCCGCTGGTGGTCGTGAACGCGTCGCTCCATCCCGTCTCGGATGATCACCCGCCCGTCGTGGCCGGGGGATGGATTCGATTCGATGCGGGCCGGATCACGGCGGTCGGCGAAGGAAGCCCCCCGACGGAGATGACCAAGGCCGCCACCGTCATCGATGCCCGAGGTTTGAGTTTGGTACCTGGATTCATCTCCAGCGCTAGCCAAATCGGTCTCCTCGAAGTTGGACAGGTGGCGGCTACTGACGATCGGAATGAAGCCGGCGATCGCAGCCCGGAGGCGGCGGCATGGATTGCCGTCAATCCAGACAGTGATCTGATTCCGGTGGCCCGTTCGGCGGGGATCCTGCACACCATGGCGATGCCCCAGCGCGGAACGATTCCGGGCCGGGCCAGCATCCTGCGAATGGACGGATGGACCACCGAGGATCTGGCGCTGGTTCGTGATGCCGGCGTCATCGTGAGCTGGCCGATGGCGGCATCGATCCGGGCCCCTTGGATGCGTCGCGGCAGTGGCGCTCAGCGATCCGACATCAATACTCGACTCAAGGCCATCGACTCGTGGTTTGACGATGCCCAAGCTTGGGCCGATGCCCGAGCGGCGGACCCCACCGTCGCGACCGATCTTCGCTTCGAAGCCATGCAGCCAGTTCTTCGCGGTGAGCGGCCCGCGTTCATCCGCGCCGACTCACGCGGCCAAATCGAGACCGCCCTTGCCTGGGCGATGGCTCGAGGACTTCGGCCAGTCATCGTTGGTGGCAGCGCCGCGGCGGAGTGCCTGCCGTTGCTCAAGGAAACTGGTGCCTCGGTGATCTTGACGCAGGTCCATCGTCTACCGTCCGCCCGACACCATGCGGTCGATCGGCCATTCATCGTCGCAACGGCGCTTCATCAGGCGGGAATTCCGTTTGCGATCGCGGCCGAAGATGAGCCCGCTCATGAACGAGGGCTGGCCCATCAGGCGGCCACTGCCGCTGCTCACGGGCTTCCGCACGATGCGGCGCTGCATGCGATTACGCGGGGACCTGCCGAGATCATCGGCGTCGGCGATCGACTCGGTTCTCTCGAACAAGGACACAGCGCCACATTTTTCCTTTGCGATGGCGATCCGCTCGATATCGCCAACCCACCGATGCGAGCATGGATCGACGGCCGCGAGATCGACCTCGGTGACCGACAGAAACGCCTGTATTCGAAGTATCAGGAGAAGTACCGACAGAAGGGGCTGATCGATGGCTGAGCCTGCGAACTCAATCCGACAATGAAAACGGCAGGTCGAATCCTCGGCGTTGGACCAGTCGGGCCCCATCGCGGCCCTCGTAGACCACTTCGATCCTGAGACGTCGGCCCTTGACCAGACCAGGCAGGTCGAGATTCATGGTCACGAGGTAACACCCCGACACTGGCTCGAAATGCGCCATCGACATGGCTCGATCATCCAGCGAGAGCCGTTCGATCACCGCTTCATCATTCTCCGCCTCGCGGGTGACGGCGATCTCCAACGTGCCGCAAGCCTTGGTCGGGTCGCCATCGACATCTGTGAAGAGGACTCGAACCTCCAGCGGCCGGATGCCATTGGCATCAGGTCGGCCCACCCGGGTGAGTTCTGAAATCTGCATCTGCGTCGGCCACCAAGGCCACGCGAGGTCAGTTCGAGGGTTGGTCTTGTTGGGCGTACATGCCACGACGCTCCAAATCATCACGAGGAGCACGACGGGGACGATGACACGTCTGGCGTGAAAATCAGGGGCGGTGACGGTCATCCAATTCAATCTCGGTTGGATTTCGAGGCGCCGGCGTCTGGGTTGGATCAGACAGATCTTCAATCTGCGAATAATGATCGAGATTGAGCGTGGTGATTTCCCCGCTGTCGAGGCGAATCTCGAGGCGGTCGAGCCACAGTCGATCATTCTTCGAATGGGCGTACCAAGACCCGGTTTCAGCCTGCCGATACCGGAGCACGATGCCTTCACACGTGGTCGACCAGACGCCATTGGTCTGCGGGACTTGCTGAGTTACCCGAATTCGGGTTCCCTCGTCGAGGATGGTCGTTTCGATTGCCATGAGTTTCGAAGTATACGCCCACGGGCGTGCCGAGGACCGTCCAGATCAATTGGGGGCTGGCTTTTTCAATCCGATCCAGCAATGGCCGATGCGGGGCCAAGGAGGCAGCGAATGGCGGCTGATCGCCACGCCGGCCCCATGCGTTCCAAGGCGACTCGTCGAACATCATCCGGGTCGATCGCGTCGAACTCCGCGAGGATGGCCTCTGTGGACCGGGCTGTGCCGCGCCGAAAAACGTCCAAGGCGAGTTGCCGAGCCCGCGATGGACCGTGCTCCTGCTGCATCAATCCACCGGACCGGAGGCCAACCGCGATCCGAGTGACCTCTTCGTCGGTCGGGCCGCCATCGAATTCTTCCAAGACCGCGTCGATTCGTTCCAAAGTTTCCGCGACCCGCTCTGGCGTCGTACCCGCGGAAATGGTGCAGGCACCGAGTGCGAACCCCTCCGAGTATCGGGCCGAAACGGAATACGCGAGCCCACGTCGCTCGCGAACATCCAAAAAGAGGCGGCTGGAACTTCCGCCCCCGAGCACGCCAACCGCGGTTCGAAAAGCGAGGTGATCGGGATCGGCTGCAATCGGTCCTGCAAGGCCGATTCCCAGATGAACCTGTGAGGTGTCTCGCTCGATTCGGAGCGTGCCGCCAACGGGTGCGCCGACGATTTCCGGCGTCGGACCGGTACCGGACCAGTCGGCGAGTCGCATCGATAGCTGCTCGACCACGCGATCGTGGTCGACGTCACCCGTCACCGCCAGAATTGAACCCGTGGGCCTTGCCACTTCCTTCCAATACCCTCGAAGATCATCGGCGGTGGTCGCTTCGATGTGCTCCTGAATGCCGAGACCGTGCCGGTGAAACGGCGATGGATAACGAATCTCGTCGAGTCGAACCGCCGCAAGACTCGCCGGATCATCCTCGATTCCCGACAGTTCCTGAAGACAGAGTGACTTCACTGGAGCCAACGCGTCGCCAGGGAATCTTGGTTGCAGAACAAGATCAACCAGGAGGTCGAGACCCGAAGACAGGTCGGAACCAGCCAGCGTTGCCGCGATGTGTTGGTGATACGTGTCTGCAGACACCGAACGCCGCATCCCAAGTCGATCCATCGCATCTGAGAACTCTCGGCTCTCGAGCTCACCCGAGCCCCGCATCAGAAACTCCGAGAGAAGCGTCGCCCAACCATCGCCGCGTTCGAGCGGGTCACACGCGCTGCCTCCGGGGACCAGCCAGATCACACTGGCAGAACGTTGAGAAGGATTGCGCTCGGTGATGATCTGGAGACCATTGTCGAGACGAGTGGTACGAAGGTAGTTGGGAGCCTGGTTCATCGGTCCAGAAGGGTACCCGTCGGAATGATGGTTCGTCGCCAATTCCCACCTTCAGCCATCACCTCCTCATGAGCTTTCGCCCGCACGATTGATCCAAACGTCACGACCGAGCGGAATCTGCCCCAAAGAGCCAAGGTGTTTCTTGCTTTGCTCGACCCCCAATCCGAGAGTCGAAAGCAAGGGTGCAGGCTGATCACTGGGAACCGAAATCTCGACGATTCCGGTTCCTGACTCATCTCGGCGGCGAATTTTGGGAAGGGAATCATCATGCGATCAACACTCAACGTGCTCACCATCCTCGCCGCAGGCCTGCTCTTCCTTGGCGGTTGGCGGATCTATGACGATGCCCGGCAGGAAGATCGTCTCATTGAGACCACTCGACTCGCCAAGGACCGAATTCACGCTGAGATTCGGCTGCGAAGCGCTCTATCGGGTGCGGTGGTCTCTCGAACCGGCTGGATCCAGACGGTTGAGCCGAGCTGGTTCAACCCGATTCCGCACAATGCATGGTTCGCATCGTCATCGCAACCTTGGATCGAGATCGCTCCAGAATCGGCCGGGAGACGCCAGGATCCCGTGGAAATCGCGATCACCAATCCAAATCAAGCGGCGTGGTGGTTCAATCCAAATTCCGGATCGCTCCGAGCCCGCGTGCCCGAACTGACCTCTGGAAGTACCACGAGAGCGCTCTACGACCTCGTCAATCAGTGATCGCTGGAAGATCTCCAAGCGTGTCTTCGATCGAATACCGTCCGGGCGGGCGGCCCTTCGCAAGCCAAACCGCGGCTCGAAGTACACCGTGAGCAAAGACACCACGATCTAATGCCTGATGCTTAAATTTGATGATCTCGTCATCACGGACGAAGGTGACTTCGTGCTCTCCCACAACTTTACCGACGCGTCTTGAGACGACATCCTCATCACCGATGTCTCCCCGGCTCATTCGAAGATCGTCCACCAGACGTCGCGCTGTTCCCGACGGCCGATCGATCTTTTTCTCATGGTGCGTCTCTGAAATCGTCACGGCCCATGAGTCCGTGAGCGATCCGATGGACCGAAGCGCGACTCGGAGAATCGCCACGCCCATCGAGGTGTTTGGTGCGTGAAGAACCGGAATGTCCGATTCTGCCGCACGGAGAGCGGTTTTCGCGGTCTCATCCAATCCCGTCACGCACTCCAACAACGGCACTTCATGCGCTTTCGCAATTGCCACGGATCGATGAACACCCTCCAGTGATGACACATCAACGACCACGTCGAACGGCTCATGCCCCTCTGGGAGCGGCATGGAATCATGTCGATTCACCGTTGCGACGACTTCGCAGCCATGCTCAATCGCAATTCTCATAACGATTTTGCCCAGTCGCCCCTGCCCGCCAACCACGCAAAGACGAATGCGACCGGAATCTGACTGAGAACGATCAAGAACGTTTTTTGTCAAGGTTCTTCCCTTATGTGTCCGAAGAGGGTACAAATTTCCTAGAAGTGGGCGCCGTTGCGCCGGCCACTCACCTCCGACACTCCGACAGCGCAACTACAAGGAGCCATGATCATGGCTAAGAAGAAAAAAGCGACTCGAAAGAAAGTCGCCAAGAAGGCTGCCCGTAAGAAGGTTGCCAAGAAGACCACGCGTAAGAAGGCTGCCAAGAAGAAGGCCACTCGTAAGAAGAGGTGACTTCTTGGGGCGGTACCCCTCCCGGGGTCTCGTCGGCCATGATTATGAATTCCTCCGACCCGGAGCCATCATTGGCTCCGGGTTTTTCTTATCGATCAACGCCATCCATGCCGCCGCCAGATTGGGCGGTCCGACGAGCTCATTCCAAATTTTGAGCCCGACCGGGATCGAGATTCTGGGATCGATCGAGGGTTCTTGGCTACACTCTCCAACCCCGGAGGCCGAATTCGCCTCCAAGATTCAAGAAGTCCAGGAGGAATAGGATCGATGGCCCACATCATCGCTGAGCCGTGTATCGGTACCAAAGACACCGCTTGCGTCGAAGTCTGCCCGGTGGATTGCATCCATCCCACGAAGGATGGCGGCAAGCACGAGGATGCCGACCAACTCTTCATCGATCCCGATACGTGCATCGACTGCGGCCTCTGTGTCGACGAATGCCCGGTTCAGGCGATCTTCCCGGAAGAAGACCTCCCGCAGGAATGGCATAAGTACATCCAAATCAACACGGACTGGTTCAAGAACAATCCTTGACGGTCCTGCGGCGTGCCGTGTCACACCTGGTGTCA
>CAJQQE010000068.1 GCA_905480395.1 uncultured Phycisphaerales bacterium | reverse complement strand
ACATCAACTGGTCGGATTCCGACCCACTGCCCGAGCCGCTCGCGTTTTCGTCCACGTTGGAATCAGTTGAATTTGATCTTGACTGGTATCTCAAACAGACGGGCGCGGTTCTCCCGAGTTTCTCCGTCATCCGGACCCGATCGTTCGATCAGCTCCGGAAGGATGGCGGGGGTTTTCATCCGACGCTCACGAATAATCAAGATTACGAACTCTTCGTTCGTGTGATCACTGATTTCGAGTGTGTTCGCACGCCCTGGGTCGGGGGCGCATATCGGGTTCACGAGGCGAGTATTTCAGCAAACCAAGCAAGAGCGTGGGATTGCCGACGACGGGCAGACCTCGAACTCTCGGATTGGTTCAAGCGCCGTGGAGCGCGGGGCCTCGCCAAGAGATTTCTGGGTCGTTCCGGTTCCGCCGCCCGACGAAGCGCCAAGGAGTCTTGGTACGCCGGACGAAAGGCCTTCGCTGCCTCGGCCCTCCTTCGACGGATGATCTGGTCGCTGGATCCGAAGGCGGCCGTGGTCCTCTTTCGACTCGTGATCGGCGTGAAACGTCCGAGTGGGCGAGGATGACGCGAACCTTCGCCAGTAGCTGAAATTTTCGGTCCGCAGCCTTCAGGCGGGCTGCCGCGTCTTCCCAGCGTCGATGCGATGGCGGGCATAGGCGACGCCGGCGTCGTAGGCGCTGGCATGGCTTGCAGTTCGTTCGAGAATCTCCAGCGTCGTCCCTTCGATCTGCGCGACCTTCTCATCAACTTCTGCCTCGGTGAGTCCGAGGTAGAGGCCGGCGAGTCGAATCACACCGCCGGCGTTGGCGACGAAATCTGGGGCGTAGACGATGCCACGTCCCTTCAGAAGCTGTCCGTCGGATTCTGGGTTGGCGAGGATGTTGTTGGAGGTACCGCAGATCATTGGTGCAGAGAGCGTCGGGATGTTCTTCGCGTCGAGAACCGCACCGAGGGCGCACGGCGCGAGGATATCGACGCCTGGGAGGGTGAAGAGATCTTCGTCGTCCGCCAGTACCCGAACACCAAGTTCGTCTTGAGCCATCCGAACGGCGTGCGGATTGACATCGGTCGCCACCACGTCTCCGCCTGCTTCACGAACCAGCTTGGCGACTTTGTAGCCGGTGGCGCCAAGGCCTTGGATACCCACCGTCACTCCATGGAAGTCGATGGGTCGACCAGCGAAGGAGAGACAGGCTTTCATCGCATTGAAACAGCCGAGACTGGTGAACGGTGAAGGATCGCCGCCGTTGTCTTCGTCACCCATCACGTGGGCGGTTTCGTCTCGCATCCAAGCGCAGAACTGCGGACTGACGCCGACGTCCTCGGCCGCGATGTAGGCGCCAGACATGGTCTCGACGAAGCGACCCATGGCTCGCGCCTGAGCCTCGGTCGGTTCTTGACCAGGGGTATCCAGCAGGATCACACTTTTCGCGCCGCCCATGGCAAGATCTGCGGCCGCCGCCTTGTAAGTCATGCCTTCAGAGAGGCGGAGCACATCCATGATCCCGTCGGCTTCGCTGGCGTAGCACCAGCGTCTGGTACCCCCGAGTGCGTTGCCGAGTGTCGTGTCGTGGATCGCGATCACGGCGCGGAGGCCGCTCTCTGGATCCTGATGGAACGCCACACGTTCGTGGCCCATGACGGTCATGTTCTGAAGGAGCTTCATCGTGTCGTCATCTCCCGGATGAAGAAGCAGGGTAGGAAGGAATTCGAGCCTCGCCGGTTCACGACTTGGTTCCGGCGCGAGTAATCAGACTTTTTCACCGGTAAAGACGGAGCCGTTTCCGAATTGATGGATCTGATCCTGATTCGGTTGGAATCCATGGCCGTCGCGGCCGCGCGCGTCGGCGACCGGACTGGTTTCCGGCATGGCGTAATCGCTGTTGGGGAATTGATCGATCCAGGCCAAGACGCTCTTTCCGGCCTTCCGGGTCGAGTGGTCGTGGTTGGCGCGGAGGGCTCGCATCTCGTCGGTAAACGAATCGTTGGCGATCGAACAGAGATGTTCGACAATGGCCATCTCGTGATCGAGTGCGGCACCATCGAGTCCGTTGCGGATATTCGAGTCTAGTTTCGAGAGCGAGCAGAGCATGGCGTGGATCCACATCGCACCGAGTGAGAGCCGACGCTGGATGAGCTGGTTCGTGATCAGCGACTCTTCGTGCTCTTTGAACATCATCTTCACCTGATGGCTGAACTCCCGGATTCGAAGCATGTTCTCCTCGACGAGGTGAATGATCCGGTCGTGGGCCTTTGCCGCTCGCGGTGCGGCGGGGCGAACGCCAAGGAAAAGCTGGGTGGCGATCTTGATTCCCGCACCGATGTTCTTGGTTGGGTTGTTCTTGACCGAGAGCATCCACTCGCCGAGTTGCTTCGATCCGTAGGCGAAGACGAACGAATGCATGACGTCGTTGGCACCTTCGACGATGGTGTTGATTCGGCTATCACGCCACATCCGTTCGACGCGGTTCTCGGTCATGTACGACTCGCCACCCATGATCTGGATGCAGTTATCGACGGTTTGGTATCCCCACTCTGAGCAGAAGACCTTGCACATCGCCGTTTCGAGCATGATGTCGTCGTCGTGGCGGTCGAGGAACCCAGTGGTCATATAGAGCATCGAGTCCATCGCGTAGACCCAAGCCGCCATGTCGGCGAGCTGATCTTGGACCAGTTCGAATTCCGAGATAGAACGATCGAACTGATAGCGGTACTTCGCCCATTTGGCGGCTTGCTCAAGCCCAAACTTGGCGGCGCCGACCATGCCGGCGGAGAGCGTGCAACGGCCGTAATTCAGACAGGTGAGGGCGACATTCAAGCCTCGTCCTTCGTGGTGGAGAAGATTCTCGACCGGGACCTTGACGTCCTTCAATCGGATTCGAGCCTGCCAGGTCCCGCGGATGCCGCACTTGGATCGGTTGCGGCTGTAGATGTCCACACCTTCCATATCGGGCGTGCAGATCAGGGCGGTGACCTTGTCCTTCTCTTTGCCGGTCTTGGGATCAGTGATCCGATGCTTCGCCATCACCGTGAAGAGCCCGGAGAGCGAGCCTGAAGTGGCCCACTTCTTCTCGCCATTGAGAATGTAGTGGGTTCCGTCTTCGCTCAAGACGCAACGGGTCTCTTGGCCCCCCGCGTCGCAGCCGACGTTGGGTTCGGAGAGGCAAAAGGCGCTGAGGGTGTCGGTTGCCATGCGAGGCAAGAACCGGACCTTCTGTTCTTCGTTACCAAAGAGCATCAGGGCTTTGCAGCCGATTGACTGGTGCGCAGAAACAAGGACCGCGGTCGAGCCACAACTGCGGCCGATGCGCTCGAGGACCCGGTTGTAGCTCGTGATGCCTAAGCCAAGACCGCCATGCTCTTCGGTGATGGTCATTCCGAGCACGCCGAGTTCGAAGAGGCGTTTGATGGCCCAGTCCGGAATCTCTTCGTCGCGATCGATTTCGAAGGCGGGATGCTCGTTCACGAGATAGGTGTCGAGTCTGGCCAGCAGTTCATCGCACTTCGCGGTTTCGGCGGAGGACACCTGGGGGTACGGAAAGAGCACGTCCTCGCGGAAGTGACCCCAGAAGATGTTCTTGACGAACCCCATGGTTTCGGGGTCGGCGCCCAGCATCTCTTGGGCCTGCTGGATCTGCTTGCGATCCTTCTCGGAAACGTTTTTGAGATCCTTGGCAAGGTCAGGGGCGGACATCGTGTCGTGACTCCAGGGGAACGAGGTGCTCGGTGCGGATCCGTCTGGATCCGCGGAGCATGGAAAAAGTCGAAGAGCGATCGGCGGTCCAACGGCGCTCACAAAGATCGGTCATGCCTTCGCGAGGAAAGCATCGAGCCGCGATCTGGCGGTCTCAGTGTGTCGAAGTTCGGTTAACAATCGGCGTTCGGCGGCCACGGCCGCAGTCCATCCATCGGCGAGTCCAACGGCGACGGCCTCCAGTACGGCGGCCGACGATTCGGATTCGTCGAGGGCCGGGGCCGCGGATTCGAGTCCGGCGGTAATGGCGGCTCGATTGGTCTCGTTGATCGATCGGGGCGATGCATGGGCGAGCCGGTCTTCTTCGGCCCCAGTGTGATCTCGGATCCAGCCGAAGGCGGCGGTCATCAGATCGCGGGCCGGCACCATCTGATCAATGAGTCCGTCGGGAATCTGGGTCGCCTTAAAGGTCTGGCCGGTGGCGGTGGCGCGAATGGCGAGATCTGGATCGATGCGAGCTGGCAGCATCTGCGTGCCGCCCCAGCCGGGGCACAGTCCAAGTCCTGCTTCCGGGAGTCCGATCCGCCATGGCTTGGCATCGGCGGGAACCACCGAAGCCACCAGGGCGTCGCAGTGCATGGCGATCTCAAGTCCACCCCCGAGGGCGGCGCCGTTGATGGCCGCGACGGTCGGGCACGAGAGCTCAGCGATCCGTTGATAGGCCGCGGCACCCTTTTCGAGATAGGTCATCAGGGCTTGGTCATCGAGGGCGTCAATCTCCGCAAGATCGGCACCTGCGACGAACACTCGATCGCTATCACTGGCGAGCACGAATCCGGTCGGTGAGGGTCCTTCCGCGATGCGGCTCATTCCCTCGTCAATGGCTCCCAGGAGCCAGTCGTCGAGCACGACCACCCCACCCCGCAGGTTGGCAGGATTCGGGATCAGTCGAAGAACGACCATGCCGTCTTCGGTTCGATCGATGGGGAGGCTGGTGTGTGCTGCAGTCATGGCGTCGATGATCCCGTATCCGCGGGCCAGAGGCGTGCGGTGGGTCCCAAGCGAAAAGAGGTGATCTGGATCGGTGAACAAGTCTGGACGGATCGAACCGAGGCGTCTCGGGTTCACAAGATGAGACATCGCATGATAGCCGATCACGATGTCATGTTCTCTTCGAAAAACACGCTTTCGTGACTCAAAACACGCTTCAAGTGTGATGGGATCCGGTGAATTCGTCCGTCCCGGGCAGATCACGGAGCCGACTTTGTCGCGTGCCGGGGCCTCTCGGGGAGAAAGCCCGGGCCTCCGGATTCGTCTGACCTCACGCCGTTGGCCCTGACCGAGGCTGCCGCGTGACGATCGCGTTGCAAATGAACTTTGCCTAGAAATCCGAGGACCGCAGCGTCCGCACTTCGAGGATGCCTTGGCTCGGAGACACGAGGACAGCGATCACGCCGCCACCATTTCCAAAGTACGGGGCGACGTACTCGTTGACGACCCGATCACCGACGGGCCAGGGCCGCTGACTGGAACCGTGATTATGACCGGCAAGAAACACGGCCTGTTCACGGTTCGCGATCATGTCGAGCAGGCGTTTTTTTCGCTCGGCGAGGGTGGTTTCAGTGGTGTCGTAGTCGTCCCACCAGCCGTCGCTGGTACTGAGGGGATAGTGCTGAACGAAGATCGTGGGTTTCGGTGCGTCACCTGCAAGCAGCAATTCCATCGCTTCGATCTGAGGTTCCGCGCTCACAAAGGTCTGGCAGCCGGCACCACCGCCGAGGAGATTGCAGGTCAGTGGCCAGCCGGCGGGATATTCGTAGGACGGTTGATAGAGGAACGTATTGAAGTTGACGATGTCCACGCCTTTATAAGTCGCGTGGAAGGTGACCGGTCCGTGCTCGGCGGTCGGTCCGATCTCGCGGTAGGCGAGATTCGGCGAGACCTCTGCGGAACGGCGATAGGTTTCACGGGTGAACGCGGTGGTCGACTCGTTTGATCGATGCCCTGCGAGCGAATAGCTCGGACTGTCGCCCCACGACTCGGGCTCCCAGTCGTGATTCCCAAAACCCGCGAGCACCGGAATGCCTGCTTCGAAGAACGGCGCCCACAGCGGCAGGTCGAGATCAATCGAGGTCTGACGATCCTTACTGATGTCGCCACCGATGATGACCAGCGATGGGTCGATCTCATGGGATTGCCCATCACCGAGACGAAACCACTCGTGGCGGGTCTCGCCGAGTTCGAGCAGCCGACGGACGTATCCCGAGATTTCTTCGTGCGTATTACCACGCATTCGGGCTTCGGGATCCCCGATGAAGATCACGGTAAAGGCATCTTCGTGCGAAGTCGCCGTCATGGCGGCGTCGGTCGCCATTGCGGCATCGTGCTGGCGTAACGCGGGCCTCGTGGTGGAGCAGGCAGTGACCACCAGCCCCAACGGCACCGACACAAGGGCGCCAGTCGCCACGAATCGGAGGATGCGACCAGTGGCCATCATCGCTTGAAGAGGGTCCGGAGTCGTGCTTGTGCGTCTTCGGTCTGAATGAGCTCGGCGGAGATTTCGGCACCCTTGGAGAGTTGCTCGTCGTCGAGCGAGCCGTCAAGTTCGTTGAGCCATCGCTTGGTGGCGCGGATTGCTTCGGGGCCACCCTTGGTGAGTCGTTGGGCGAAGGCCGTGCTGGCCGACTCAAGTTCGTCCATCGGTACGAGGTGGGTGGCGAGACCGGCCTCAAAGCCCGCTTGGCCACCCATGGTTCCACCCGCAAGGAGCATCGCCCGTGCCCGGCCGGCGCCGATTCGCTTCACGAGGAAAGGAGCGACCACGGCGGGGCAGATCCCGAGATCGACTTCGGGGTAGCCGAGTTTTGCTTCGGGATGCGCGAAGGAGAAGTCGCAAACCACCATCAACCCGCAGCCGCCACCAATCGCAGCGCCCTGGACCCGGGCGATGGTCGGGACGTCGAGTCGGCGGATCCGACGGCTCACCGCCGCCAGCCGGCGAAGCATGTCACCCATCAGGATGGGGTCGTCTTGGACTGCCTTCAGGTCCATCCCGGCGCAGAAACTCTTGCCGGCGCCAGCGAGGATCACGACCGCGACGCCCTCGAGGCCCGATTCGATCTTCTCAAGCCCAGCCTCCATCGCGGCGATCATCTCGAGCGAAAGTGCGTTGCGGGCGTCCGGTCGATTCAGGGTGAGTGTGGCGACAGCGCCTTCCGTGGTGAGCGTGACGAGTTGGGTATCAAGGTCGATGGTATTCATGGGACGTATTGGATCCGCTGCCGGGGTGAGATTCAAGCCAATTGGTAGAAACAGATGCCGACTCAACCCCAGATCTTCCGCCCACACTCGCTGCACTTCTTCGGATAGCGGACACCACTGAGGTCGTAGTTGCAGAATGGGCAATGACCGGCTTTGAGTTTTCCGATGACTCGCCGCCGTTGCCATCTGGAAACGAAGAAAGACAAGACTTGGGTGGTTCGGATCAGCAGGATGCTGGTCAGGAAGAGCAGAAACCAGGTCGCGACAGCGGTCGCGAGGGTCGCGGACCACGCTCGACTGGTGCGGGTTTCCTGCCGGGTGAGGTTCTCGACCCAAGCCTGTTGCCGATCCGCATCGAGCGTCTGCAACAACACGTCCAGCGCGTCGGTGAGGTCCACACCGGTCTCGGATTGAAGCGTCTCGAGCTGAGCAACCGCCGAAGGGGCCGCGAGATCGATCTGCACGCTGGGATCGGCCAGCGGCACGGCGAGCAGTTCCAGTGGGGGGAGGGTGGTCCAACCGGAAAACGGCCAGCCATGCTCGATGGTCCGTTGCCGGAGTTGAACGGTGGCAAGGGGGCTCCCGAAGTTCCAGGGCGTGCGATTCGGATCCTCGCGCAGAATCCTCGCGGTGAGTGGGGCGCCTCTGCCGTCGCGGCCGAGACGAAGATCGGCAAGCTTCTCCGAGGACGTCCGGCTGATATTCGCATCGAGAAAAAGCGAGAGCAGTAGCCCGATTGGCATCGAAAGGAGAAGACTCCAGTCGGCAGCCTTCGTCCACCGAGAGCGATGGCGAGAGGCTGACTGGCGTTCGATGCGTTGCAGTCGACGCCGGAGAAGCGTGATTGGGTTCCAGATTCGTCGTCGTGCCATGATGCGTTCGGATGCGTTCGGATGCGTTCGGATACGTTCGCCATCATCATCGAACCACCGAGGCCCGACGCCTCGATCACGGTGAGATCATCCCAGATTGACGGACGCTCGACCAACGTGATGGCAGGTCCGCGGATGGCGCGGGAATCCCACTCGTAGGGATCTGGGCATGATCAATGGATTGGGTGCGGTTCGAATCGGCGAGTGGCTGCAGTTTCAATGCCGCCCGTCGCGGCCGATTGATTCACCCTCACGCTCCAGACGTCCGCTTCATCATCATCACCGCTTCGATCCGTGCCTCGAATTCCTCGGAATCCGCGGTCGCCAGGCTGGCCGCGAGTGATCTTGCAAACACGTCCGCGTCGAAGGTGCCGTCGAGTTCGTTCTGGAATCGCTTGGTGGCGGAAAGCGTCGGGGCGTCCATCGCGGCGAGACGATCGCACAGCGTGGTGACCGCATCCGCGAGGGCCGCGCGATCGGGATGGGCCGCCGCGGCGAGGCCGATGCGGACGGCCGCGTTGGCATCGAGAAATTCACCGGACAGCGTCAAAGCGCGGGCGGCTCCCGGAGACGTGCCCGGAACCAGGGTCGCGAGGCTGACCGCGGGGGAGATGCCGAGGCGATGGACCGGGTATCCGAATGCGGCATCCGGACCGGCGTGGACGATGTCGCACGCGGAGACCAGGGCGCAGCCGCCGGCGAGGGCCGGTCCATGAACTTCGGCGACCACCACCGCGTTCAGGTGTCGAAGTCGCCGGCAGATCGCGCCGAGACGCTCGAGAAAGGACGGCAGCGCGCCGTTGGCCATCGCCTCCAGATCAAAGCCCGCGCAGAAGGCTGGGCCTTCGCCGCGGATCCGCAGGACGTGGCAGGATTCCGAATCGATCGCCGTCTCCACCTCGTCGAGGCACCGCTCAAAATCATCGAAGACCTGGTGGGACAGGGCGTTGCGTCGGTCCGGATCGTTCAGGACGACGGTCATGATCGGTGTGTCGAATTGCAGGAGTGCCTTGGCGGTCATGTCGTGGATCTTATAGAACGGACGGGGAGAATTCCGAAACTGTTGGGAATTAAGTTTGAGTCGTAAAGATGTCCGTTGATTAACTTGAACCCTCGGCTTCCCCGAAAGTCACGGCTCCGAAGTTCCCAATCGACGATTCTAAAGAAGAAGAAAATTCCGATGAAACATCTATTCGTGACGTGGTTTCGGACTCCTATTGGGGGAGCTCGTTTCGACCCGCAGGGATCGGCCGCGGTTCCCGGAGTCGGTCTGGCCATGCTGGCTGGCGTGGGCGGGATGCGCCGTCGCCGCGGTCGTTCATTTTTAGACAACGCCGGTGTTCATCGCACCATGACGACGATCCGCCGGGTCGACGGTCGATCACGGAATTCGCAGAGGTAGACGCCCTGCCAGGTTCCCAAGGCGAGCCGGCCGTCGACGACCGGGATTGAGATCGCGGTGCCGGTCAGGATCGCCTTCAGGTGACTCGGCATGTCGTCTGAACCTTCGTCGACGTGCGTGTACCAGGGCTCGTCTTCGGGGGCGATCCGATCGAACCACGCCTCCATGTCGCGCCGGGCGGACGGGTCGGCATTCTCCTGGATGCAGACCCCCGCGGAGGTGTGTTTTATGAACACGGTGCAGAGGGCTTCTTCGAGTCCGGCGTCCCGGACGACGTCCGAGACCATGGAGGTGATCTCGTGCAGCCCGCGCCGATGGCCCGTGACTTCGATGGTCCGGTTCACGCGGAAGATTCCGGTCCGGGTGCGTTCCAGCGGATGACGGTTCGATATTCGTGTTCGAAGCCGAGCACGCAGTAGGTGCCGGTGCCGAGATCGAACATCCGACCGTCTTCGGGCGGCAGGCCCAGCCAGGTCGCGGCGAGGACGCGGAGATAGTGACCGTGGGCGACCAGTGCGACATCGCCCGAGGCGGCGAGGGCTCGATCGATCACGCGTTGCGCTCGCGTCGCCACCGCCGCGCCGGTCTCACCGTTTGGGCAGGGATTCGACCAGATCGTCCAGCCGGGGACCGTTTCGCGGATGACCTTCGTCGTGATGCCTTCGTAGTCGCCGTAGTTCCATTCGTGGAGATCGTCGTCGATCTCCGCGGCGTCGCCGAGCCCGAGCAGTTCGGCGGTGCGTCGAGCCCGCTGGAGCGGGCTGCAGAGGACGAAGTTGAAGTGGTGGGCGTCCACGACGGGTCGAAGGCGTCTGGCCACGTCCTCACCCTCGGGAAGGAGTGGAAGGTCGGTGGCACCGGTGTGCCGCCCGTTCTTCGACCATTCGGTCGCGGCGTGCCGGAGAAGCCAAATCTGTTTCGACGAATCGGACATGTGAAATTCCTAGGGAGTCACTTCGAGAACGAAACTGGAACGAGGTCGTCGGCGTGCAAGTGCCCGTCGGCGTAGGCGTCGAGGAGTTCTGCGGGGACACCGGATGAGAGTCCCGCTCGATCGTACAGGCGTTCGACGTGTCGGCGGACCGTGTCTTCGAGTCGGCGGCCGCTGGTGCTCGCATCGAGCGTGCGCGGGCCGATGACCCGGCTTCGGACAGCGAGTTCGATGCCGGCTTCCCGATCAAGGGTCGAGACCGGTCGGCGTTCGGGGCGAAGGGCGTCGGGCAGGCGAACGCCGTCGTCGAGTATTTCATTGACCAGCCTCGTCGCGATCTCCGGCGCTGCGGTCACGCCGTCGCGTCGAGTGCCGGTCGCAATCCAGAGCCCAGGGACGCTCGTGGCTCCAAGTAACGCATGCCCGTCTTCGGTGATCGGTCGATGTCCGGTCACCGTCCGGCACTCCGCATGTCGAAGCTCGGGAGAGATTTCATCCATCGCGGATTGAAGCACCAGATGAAGTGATCCGAGCCGCGGATGTTCGCGAGGGACCATGGAGACCACGTTAGTGGCGCCGAGGTAAAACTGTCCATCGTTGGAAGGGACGTAGTAAACCCCGAGCCCCGCCCCTCGGTTGGGCGTGCGAAGTACGGCATCCGGGATCGTCGCTGGATCGGGCATTCGACAGCGGAGGCCGACGCCGGTCCCGTGAAGCACCCTCGGGATGCGCCCGGTGAGTTCGGGGATTCCCTGAATCAATGAATCGCTGGCGGCACCGCAGGCGATGACCGTCGCTTCGGCTCGAAGCGATCGCCCGTCCTCCAGTCGAATCACCGCGTCGGCGATCGATTCAACGCGGGCATCAACGCGGTGGACGCCGAGTTTCGTGGCGGCCTGATCGAGGAGCTCCATGACCGCAAAGGCATCCGCCGCCCCGTCGTTCTCGATCCGGATCGCTCGGGATGCTCGCAGATGGGGCCTCGGTCGATACCCGTCGATCTCGGCGGGATCGAGACGCCTAAACGGCGCGTCGTCGTCGTCGAGGCCCTTGAGGATCGCGTCGAAGTTCGAGGCATCGAAATCACTGACGTTTGGATTGTCGAGAACCACGGTCCCTCGCCGGAGCGAAGGAGGTTCGATGCCGGCGATCGCCGCGAGCTCTTCGAGCCAAGCCGGCCAGTGTTCGACCGCGGCTCGGATGATCTCGAATTTCGCCCGGCCTGCCGGGTGGGTAAGCGTTGCGGCTTCGAGTTCAGCGTGCGCGGCAACCATGATCCCCGCCGCCATCGAAGCGGAACCCGGACGAACAGTTGGCCCGATCACGACCACGGTCGCATCGGGTTGACGCCGTCGATACTCGATCGCGATGGCGAGTCCGACTGCACCATTGCCGATCACCGCCAGATCGGGTTGGGTCGGGATTCGATCGTGGTCGATGGCGCGGGAGAGCATGTCCGGATCGTCGCAGAATGCGCGACTCGCCGAAAGACCCGCGGGCACGCCGAGTCTCAATCAGTGACGGGAACCAGCCTTGGCGTTCCGCGGAGGGTGCCGTGAGCCTTGCTCGATGAATGGTCGAAGAGCCACGGTCCCTGCATGGCGTCAAAGTGAAAGAGCAAGACCGTCGAGGCGTCGGGGTCGTGGCGACGTTGCGGCGACATGTTCTTTCCCTCGTACCGAGCGATCGAAGAAAGACGGACTTCGTCGATGCGACCATCGAAATGCGACGTCGGTTGACCCTTGCCATCAACATCGGCACCAATTAGCAGTGGAAGTTTGTTGCGGGTGCGAGTCTTTCCGGCGTCTCCTCGGGCGATCAGCGTGCCATCGAGATACAAACGGACTTCCGATCCGTCGTAGACCCCGGCGAGGTGATGCCAGGTCTTGGTCTGCAAGATGGGCGTCGCAGATTCGGCGAAGGCGTAGGTGCGGTCGAGATGCACGTAGAACGACGGCTTCCCTTGACTCAGAAAGAAACCAAACTCACTGCCTTCGCTTCGGTTGACCAGGCCGACGCGATCGCCGAACGAGTCGCCGTTGAACCAGGCTTCGAGGGTGAAGGGTCCGTCGGGAAGGTCGTAGGCCTCGTCGTCGATGTGTATCGCTTGGCTCTTCCCGTCAAACTCCATGCCCAGATCGACGCCAGGACGTTCGGGGGCCGCAAGATTGGCGGCCACCGGAATCTCGAGAATCCGGGTGGGCAGTGCATACCGATGATTCACCCCGAGATAATCGGCGTCGAGAGTGATGTTGGGCGGTCGCCAGCCCGCATCGAGGGAAGGTCGGTCGCGATCCACTTGAAAGATGAATCGATGGGTCGCGCCCGCTTCAACCACCGCGTGCTGGTGGTCGGGTGCGTATTGCCAGCGGCTGTCTGGCGAACCGGGCACCAGCGTGAATTCCACCGGTCGACCGGTCGGATTGGTCGCGACGACCGTCACGATCCCACCGCCGCTGCCGTCTTCGTCGACCTTCAGATTGCTGGTGATGGAATGTTCCTGCTTGGCGAGCCGTCCGGTCTCGTCGGACACGGTCCCGGTGATGTCCCGAACGTCCATCGTCTCGCCCACTGGAATGCACGCGAGCGCGATGCCGTCCGGCCGTACGGTGACATGATGAAATTGGTGCAGGTATCCAGCTTCTGGCACCAGGCCTGATTGCCCGCCGCCGACCGTCGCGAGGGTGACGTACTCGATGCCGTCTCGCGGCCCGTCGTAACGCATCCGATGAATGTGTCCGGCGAAGACTGCCCGCACGTTGCCTGCTTCCGCGAGTACGGGGTGGATCCGCTCCCAGTCGTCGCCGTACCTGCCGCCGATCCAACGTGGATGGTGGAGAAAGACGAAGACATCCTTCTTGTCCTTTCCGCGCTCGAGTGTGGCCTTCAACCACGCGAGTTGTTCGGGGCTCATTCGCTGGGACGCGGGCTTGCTGAAGTTTCGTTCACCGGTCTTCGGATCGGGTTCGTCGGTATAGAGGACGATGAACCGTCGATCCTTGTGATCGAAGGCGTACCAGAGTGGGCCGAAGTGCATCTCGTAGTTGGCTTCGTGTTCTTCAGGGGGTCGACCCGGGCCGCGCCAGTAGACGTCGTGGTTGCCCGCGACCGGAAACCACGGACAGAGCAGGCCGTCCATGATCTCGCGAAACTCCCGCATCTGCTCCATCCAGGGCCCCTCGGTGCCGTAACCCTGAATCAAGTCGCCGACGGTCATCACCAGATCGGGCTCGTAGAGATTCGTGTCGGCGACCGCGTCGGCGAGGATCTTCACGCCGTCCGCCGGGCCACCGGTGCGGTCTCCGAACACCACGAAGGTGAACATCTCATCTTCGGCGGGGAGATCGAGGGTGCGGCCTTCACGATCGGTGATGAATCGATCCGCCGCGGGGGCCGCCGGATGCTTCGGTCGCTCGATCGGCGGATCGGCGGCGACGCCGGCAACGATCATGAACCAAGACAAGAGAAGTGTCGCGGCGCTGGCGACCCGAGCGTTGAGGGAATGCATCGGTGCATTGCACGCGCAATCGCCTAGAGAACGCAAGTCGTGGCGGCGAAAATGGCGACGTGATACTCAAATTCACCAAGAATTGTCTTCAAGCGCCGTTCATTCATTGGGCCGAATGGAACCAGTGGCATCCTCGAAGTTCCGGATGGCCATGCATCAGTGCAGCCTGGGACCTCTTGCCGATGTGAGCAACGGAGGACGGTGCTGTTTGAAAGGCCGCTCAGGGTTCGGTGATCCAAAATCGATTGGATCAAAGATGAAATCAAGTTCAAACTTGAGCTGGGGGATAAAAAAAGAGCCCCGCGGGAGTCACGTCCGCGGGGCCCAAAGATCAGGTTGAACGATGCGGCCGGGAGTCACATCCGCGAGCATCGCGTTGAACGTGCCAGACGAAACTGGCTCAGAACGTGTACGACAACGTGGCGCCGATGGCGAGGTTTTGGAAGCTCTCCACCTTGATGTCGACACCTTCGAACGACCCGAAATCATTCTCGGTCGTACCTGAGTAGCGGACGTTTAATCCAAGCGTGGTCCGTGCGGCGATGTCCCAGGTCAGATCGAAGCCAATCTGGTATCGGAAGGACCAGACGTCGCTCGAAGCACTCCCCAGGAGGAACTGGTTCACTTCAATATCGGAGTACTGAAGTCCGCCACCAGCGAAGAGGCCGAGGTTCATGGATTCATTCAGCTTGAATTCGTACCGCGCATTCACCACGATCGGAATTTGATAGAGGTCACCGCCGCCACCTGAGAACGATTGCTGGAAGTAAGGGCCAAACACATCTGAATAGGTCTCGACCCCGGAGATCTTTTCGATACTGTTGGTTGCAACGCCGGTCATGATTTCGATGCTCCACGAGTCATCGAGCGGGATGCCGATCCCAATATCGAAGACGAAGCCCGCATCGAAGGAGATACTCGTGTTAGTGATCGACGCCGTGTCAAAGGGAGAAAAGGCAAACGAGATGTCTTTGACATCGGCATCCATGGCGATGTTCATCCCAGCCCCGATGCGAAGATAGACGCCGTTTTTCTTGGCGTTTCCGTCGGCATCGGTCTCGAGTGGAACGGTGCCCGAAACGCCATCCTGAACGAGGCCGTAGGTGTCAGCCGTCGCTGAGGCGGCAAGGGGTCTTGCGCATCATTTTTTTGGTCCTGAATCTAGAAAAGTGAAGCTGGCCTGTTAAGCAGCAAACAGTTGCTACTCCCAGCACCTATTTCATGCGAAAACGATGATCGGTGAACCGCCAAATCAAGATATTCTTCAGAAATACTCCTCGGCCACTCCTGTTGGGGGGGACCTATCGCGGGCAAGATTGCGGTTTTCGGTCTCTCTTGCGTGTCTGATCCCACGAGAACATCGGTTGTAGGAGTTTCTCGATTCGAACTGAAGTCAAGGGATCAACACGTCATCGGTGGCGGGCACGCCACTCGGTTTCAGCAGGTTGCGAGCGGGGATTGAACCCCGGGATTTGCTGGCCAGTCGGCATCCCCGGATGCGAGGTTTCGGAGTGAATCCGGGCGGGAATCCTCCCATGCCGACACGCAGAAAACGGCCGTGCGGGTATCAGTCGCGGGGCGTGAAATTCTGGTGCCTCAGAACGTGAGCGAGAAGGTGGCGCCGATGGCGAGGTTACTGAGCGACTCGACCTTGAAGTCATTGTTGAAAGCGCTCTCGGATGTACCGGAGTAACGCAGGTTCACCCCGAGCGTGGTGTTTGCCGCGATGTCCCAGGCAAGATCGACCCCGATCTGATAGCGGAATGCCCAGGCATTGCCAGATCCATCTTCGAGCGCCAAGGGCCGGACGCCGGGAACGACGAGCTCGCCCCCGCTCACCGACAGATTGCTGTATTGCGCGCCAACGCCTGCGTACACCCCAAGGTCGAGCGCTTCATTCAAATCGAATTTATAGCGGAGGTTCGCAACGATTGGCACCTGATACAAGTCGCCGTCGTCGTACGTCGCGAATCCGGAAACCGACCTCCGCGCGTCGGATACGAACACATTTTCCGAGTACGAATCGACCCCGTTCATCGCGACCCCCGTCATCACCTCGATACTCCACTGCCCGGCGAGCGGAATGCCGAGCGCGACATTGAATTCGAATCCTGCATCAAATGAGATGACCTGGTTCGTGTAACTCTCGAAGACGCCACCTTGAGTTTCGGAGAAGTCCTTGATGTGGCCATCCATGGCGAGGTTCACGCCGGCTCCGATGCGAAGATAGACGCCATTGTCCTTGGCGTTTCCGTCGGCATTGGCTTCGAGGGGAACCGTGCCTGAGACACCATCTTGAACGAGGCCGTAGGTGTCAGCGGTCGCTGAGGCGCCGCCGAAGATGAAAACGACTGAGGTGAAGAGAATCAATCGGATCTGCATGAGTTGCTCCTCGGTCTGAATCTGAAACATGAGATGGGTCGAGGTTCGAGCGTAACGCCTTTTTTTTCAAGGCGTGTCTGAGCTGTGTTTCGGGAAACCGGATGAAGACACCGGATTGTCATTTCAGCCACGAATTTCTTCCGCGGATGACGGAGAACCGAGGTCGACCGAAGCAAGATAAGCGGGGCTCCCCACGCTCCTTGCAGACGGGGTGCCGCGGTCACCGAGGAGGATCTCGAGGCATCCTTCGATCGAGACGCTGGCGGGGCGTCCAAGTTCAGAACGTGAGGGAGAACGTGGCGCCGATGGCGAGGTTCTGGAAATTCTTCACCGTGAAACTGGATCCGTAGAAGTTCCCGAAGTCGGTATCGGTCGTGCCCGAGTAGCGAACGTTCAGGCCGATCGTCGTGTTACTCGAGATGCTCCAGTTCAGATCCAGGCCGGCCTGATATCGAAAGGCCCATCCGTTGAAGGAGGAGAGGCCGACGTCGTCGACCGCGCCGCCGGGAAACGCGGGATCAAGCACCTGCACGCCATTGATCCCGAGATTGGTGTACTGCACACCACCGCCAGCGTAGAGCCCGAGCGTCAGGCACTCACTCAATTCGAACTCGTATCGAAGGTTGGCCACGATCGGCACCTGATAGAGGTCGCCGTTGCCGCCGGTCATCGGTCCCTGGACGACGAAACCGAAGAGATCGGTGTCGTACTGACCGGAGACCGATTCCACGGAGTTGTAGACGAGCCCCGTCATCACCTCAAGACTCCAGGTATCGGAGTCGCCCAGTGGGATGCCAATTCCGATGTTGAAGTCGAATCCCGTCTCGAACGCGATTTTTAGGTCCGTGGTGCTCAGGAGTCCGTTGATATCGTTCGTCACCATGTTCTTCACTCGAGCGTCCTGAGCGAGGTTGACGCCGGCGTCGATCCGAAGATAAAGGCTTTTCTTGGGAGCGTTTCCGTCGGCATCGGACTCAAGATCAATCGTCCCCGAGACCTCTGGTTGAGCGAGTGCCAGCGTGTCGGCAGAAACTGACGAGAGGCCGAAGAGAAGAAATCTGGAGAGCGCGAAGGAGGTGATTTCCTTGGTTTTCTTCGGGAGTTGACTTCGATCGTCGGAACTGATGGGTTCATCATGTGAGAAATAGAGCGCCCGCAATTATGACGCTCACAGCGTCTGCAAAATCGCGCGGACGGCTGCGATCTGACGATCCAAGGGCATGCTCGCATGCGGTGTGTCCGCGTCGAGGCATTGTTCCGGCAGGCGGGGGAGATGAACGAAGCCGGCGGGGATTCGTCGGTTCGCGATCGCGTTGGCGTGCAGCACGCGATAGGAAATCTCATTGCAGAGAAACGCGCCCGCGGTGAGCGAGCGCGACGCGGGAACGCCGATCGTACGGATCGACTCGACCATCCGCATGATCGGCAGGGAGGCGAAGTACGCGTCCGGACCGCCCTCGACCACGGGCTCATCAGACGCAACCTTGCCGGCATTGTCGGTCATTCGGTAGTCGCGAAGATTGATCGCAATCTGCTCAATCGAGATTCCCGGTCGACCGGTCGCTTCGCCCAGCATGATCACGGCATCGGGCGATTCGGACTCGATGCGTTCGACCACGCGATCGCCCGCCTCAATGCCGATCACCGGAAGCACCATGGTGGCCAGCTCGACTCCTGCCGGTGGGTCGGAAGCGAGTGCCTCGACGACCGCGGCAGAGGGATTGAGCTCGGAGCCACCGAAAGGCTCGAATCCGGTGAGGAGGATCTTCATGAGCTGGAGATTCCAGAGTCGTGGGGGGACTTCGGCACAGACGCCGTCGGGTAGGTGGCAAAGCGGATCTTGATGGCAAGGATTCGCTTCCGTTCATATCATCCCACGAAGTCTCTGATCATGCGATTAGGACGTCACGAACCATTCCAGTCGTCCGAAACCGCGACGATTCGTTTTAAGGATTTCCTGATGATGAAGACCGACTCGCTCTGGGCTACCGAGTTTATGCAGCAACTCGAGTCGCTGACGCCACACGAGACGGCCTTTCATCAGGCGGTGGGTGAAGTGGTCCCATCCCTCGAACCGGTGCTTGATCGGCATCCAGTTTGGCGAAACGAACGAATCCTCGAACGGCTCGTCGAGCCCGAGCGGGTCATCGAATTCCGGGTCTCGTGGGTCGACGATGCGGGCGTGGTGCAGGTCAATCGCGGCTACCGCGTGGAATTCAATTCAGCGATCGGCCCGTACAAGGGTGGCCTACGTTTCCACCCGACCGTCGATCTCAGCGTGCTTAAGTTTCTCGGTTTCGAGCAGATCTTCAAGAATGCGCTCACCGGCCAACCGATTGGTGGTGGCAAGGGCGGATCGAATTTCGACCCCAAGGGCCGCTCCGACGGCGAAGTGATGCGTTTCTGTCAGGCGTTCATGAGCGAACTCTTCCGACACATCGGCCCCGACACCGATGTTCCGGCGGGGGACATCGGCGTGGGCGGCCGCGAGATCGGATTCATGTTCGGCCAGTACAAGAAGCTCACCAATACCTTCACCGGCGTCTTGACCGGACGGAGCACGGATTGGGGCGGCAGTCTGATTCGTCCTGAAGCGACTGGCTACGGCGCGGTCTACTTCGCGGCGGAGATGCTCAGTGCCAACGGGTCGAGTCTCGAGGGCAAGCGATGTCTCGTCTCCGGCTCCGGCAATGTGGCGCAATTTGCGGTCGAGAAGTTGAATCATCTCGGCGCCAAGCCGGTGACCCTCTCCGATTCGGGAGGTTTCATCTATGACCCCGACGGCATCGATCTTGAGAAGCTTGCCTTCGTACAGGATCTGAAGAACAACCGACGCGGTCGAATCATCGAGTACGTCGAGAAGTACGCCAACGCCGAATTCACGCCGAGGGACCGAGACGCAGATCACAACCCGTTGTGGAGCGTTCCGGCCGATGCCGCATTCCCCTGCGCGACCCAGAACGAGATCAACGGCATCGACGCCGCGAACCTCGTCGCCAACGGGTGCAGGCTGGTCAGTGAAGGCGCCAACATGCCGACCATGCCCGAAGGTCAGGACATCTTCCGGGAGAAGGGCGTCCTGTACGGACCCGGCAAGGCGGCCAACGCCGGTGGGGTCGCGGTGAGTGCCCTTGAGATGGCCCAAGCTTCTAGTCGCAACTTTTGGAGCCGTGAAGAAGTCGATCGACGGCTCGGTGGGATCATGAAGGACATTCATGCTCAGAGCCTCGCCGCGGCGGCCCAGTACGGCCGAACCGGCGACTACCTTCATGGGTCGAACATCGCCGGATTCCTGAAGGTCGCCCGGGCGATGCATGACCAAGGCGTCATCTGACGCGGAGCGCCATCACGAAAACCTCGCCAAAGTGCTCCTTCTGAATTGTCTGTCGCTTTCTGAGCAACAAGGCGAAAGATCATGACGCGAACCGTCTTTTCTGGATGCGACCAAGCAGCCTCGGTATGAATGCCGAAGGTTCCGTGGTCGAACGGCGGCTGCGAGATCATGCAGCATGGACGGGAGAATTGCGTCGGCGGAGTCCGACGCCGCCCGGCCGCCGCCGCATTCGGGAGCCAGTACGTCCGGACGGCGGAGTTCCGACGGGCCCATTTCGTCAATGAGGCCGGAGCGCCCAACCCACATGCCACTTCTTCCCAGCGGTGCTCGAATCTGGTTGTCGATGGACGCCATTCTCGAGCCGACGACCCGATTTCTACCCTGCAAATCCGATTGCTTTTGGTTTCGAGACCTCGACCCGACTTCGGGCTGGCTTCCAGGCGATTCGGGTCGACCGCCCGAGTGTCTTCGCACCGCGACGGTACCGACCACTCGGATCGAGGTCGCGTCGTACGTCCGGGTGTTCATCGCCGGGGTCGACGAGGACGAAAGCCGTTGGCGGGGTGATTGGCTCTTGAGCTTCGATCGCCCGGAAGAGCTGAGCGTTGCAGACTGGGAAGCATCACTCGAATTCTTCGGAAGCGATTGGGCCACCGAGTTTCTCGATCGTGCCATTGACCGTTGTCGCGAACAGTCTGAGGCCAATGCGACGTTGGATCTCGTGGGCTTTGAGCCGACCTTTGACCCGCATCCGCAGACCGCAATACGACTCGCACGGGCTGCTGGTGCGCTGCAAGACTTGTCGAGCCGTCGCGCGGCGTCCACGGTTGGACATGACGAGAAGACGACTGACCTGATCGATTCGCGATTCGAAGCCATGTCCGAATTCGCGGATCGAACCCTCGACCACTACGGGCCACACCAAGCCTTGGCGCATCGGCTGCTTGCTGCCACCGCCACTGAACTTGGCGATGTGGAGAACGCGGTTCACCATATTCGAGCTTTTGCCTCGCTCTTGCCACAGGACCGAGCATTCACGGTCGACCTGATCGCAAGGCTCCGATCGGCGCGTCGCCATACTGCTATTCGTCTCGGCCCCAGGCTCCGATCATCCTGCGATCAGACCCGCGAGTGCTGAGAAACGTCCTCGGTCGCGACCGCCTCAGGCCTTTCCGAGGTATTCGCCGGTCTCGGGGTTTACCTTGACGAGTTGTCCGTTCTCAATGAACGGTGGAACGCGGATGCGGGCGCCGGTCTCGACGAATGCTTCCTTATTCTGATTGCTGGCTGTGGCTCCCTTGGCCTGGGGCGCGGTGTCCGTGACCACGAGCTCAAGGGCGGCGGGAAACGCCACGGACAACGGCTTGCCGTCGAAGATGCTCACCGTGCACTCAGTGTTCTCCTTGAGCCACTGGCTCTGTTCCTTGGGGAGCACCTCGTTACTAATCTCGACCTGGTCGTAGGTCTCACTGTCCATGAAGACGAATGGGCCTTCACCTCGGCCGCCAGTGTCGTAGAGGAATTGCATCGGTCGCCGATCGACGTTGACTTCGTCGAGCCGATCGTCGGAATTGAGGCGGTTGATCTTGATGCCACCGACTTTGACGTTCTTCATCTTTGCCTGGACGTAGGCAGGGCCCTTGCCGGGCTTCACATGCTCGGTTTCCAGGATCTGGTGGAGTTGCCCTTCCCAGAGGATGAATTGGCCTCTCTTGACGTCAGTGGCCTTGATCGGCATCGCGGTATTCCCGTTCGTTCGTGGACTTCAGGACGCCGCTCCAGTGTGGAGCGGCTCTCTTCCTGATTCGATGATCATAGCGGCCGCGGTGTGGTTTTCGGGACGTCTCGTCGGTGAAGGAGGCCTGAATCCGTCGATCCGCCTAGGATCCCGCCCCATGAGCAACCCTGAATCGACTCCAAGACTCTTCGATCCACTGGACCTTCGAGCGGTTCGCCTTCCGAACCGGATCGTGGTCTCTCCGATGTGTATGTACTCCGCGGTGGCAGGAAACGCCTCGGCCTGGCATCACGTCCATCTGGGGAGTCTGGCGGCCTCGGGGGCCGGATTGGTCCTCGCGGAGGCGACGGCGGTGGAGGCCAGAGGGCGAATCACTCCTGAGTGTCTGGGCCTCTGGAACGATGACCACGCCCGCGCGCTGGCCCGGGTCGTGGAGACGGTCCGGGAAGTGGCGCCACGTTCGGTACTCGGCATCCAACTCGGCCACGCCGGTCGAAAGGCATCACACGCCCGTCCTTGGTCGACGCCGCGTGGCTACGTTGCGAAGGAGGTGGGGGGGTGGCCCACGGTCGGCGCCAGTGCGGATAGTTACGAGAACATCGCCCCACCCGCGGAGGCGCTCGATCAGGAAGGCCTGGACACGATTCGGACAGCGTTCGCCGACGCCGCTCGCCGAGCCGTTTCGGTGGGCTTTGATGTCGTCGAGATGCACGCTGCACACGGCTACCTTCTCTCGAGTTTTCTCTCACCGATCTCGAACCATCGCACGGATTCCTACGGCGGATCGCTGGAGAATCGCATGCGATTCCCGCTGGAGGTTTTCGACGCGATGCGCGATGCCATGGCCGACGAAGTTCCCTTGCTGGTCCGGTTCAGTGGAACCGACTGGCGCGATGACCTCGACGGGTGGAGCACCGACGACTCGGTGGCCTTCGCGCGGGAACTTGAGGTCAGGGGTTGCGATGGCGTTGACGTTTCGAGCGGGGGAAACGCGAAAGCCGAGATTCCCGTAGCGCCGGGGTTCCAAGTGCCTTTCGCGGCGGCCGTGAAGCGAGGCGTCGAATCGATGCCGGTCATTGCGGTCGGCGAGCTCGACGACCCGAAGCTCGCAGAAGACGTACTGGCGCGAGGTGATGCCGACGCGATTGCGATTGGCCGAGGAATGCTCCGCAACCCCCGATGGGCGTGGGATGCGGCCAAGGCCTTGGGCGGTCAGTTGGAGTACGTGGATCAGTACGCATGGTGCGTTGGAGAGTGACGGGCGTTGAATCCACTCAAAATACCAGCAGTCCGATGGCGATCCAAACCGCGGCCACCAGCATCACCAAGGCGGTGTAACCCACGATGTCCCGGGCCCGGACGCCGGTGATCGCGAGCAACGGAAGCGCCCAGAAGGGTTGGAGCATGTTGGTGAGTTGGTCTCCGTACGCCACGCTCATGATCATCTTGCCCACTGGGACGCCGGCATCGACCCCGGCCACCAGTGCAATCGGTCCTTGAACGGCCCATTGCCCGCCGCCCGACGGGACGAAAATGTTCACGACGGCCGCGCTGGCGGCGGTAAAGAGGGGAAGGGTCTCGGGCGTACTGATCGAATTGGCGGTCGCGGCAAACATCGCGAGCATCCCACTCGCCGCCATCATCCCCATCACGCCCGCATACAGCGGGAACTGAACGATGATGCCCGCACACCCTCGCGCCGCGTCCTCCACCGCTCGCAGGTAGCGGGTTGGTGATCCGTGGAGGAGCAAGCCCAACCCGAGCATGACGGCATTGATCTGGTTCAGCCCAAGTCGTCCCAGACCGCCTTGGTCGCCGAGGATGTAGGCCAAAAATCCGATGATCAGTGCGAGTCCGAGCCCCATTCCCAGGAAGAGTTCCATCACTCGGATGGGGGTTCCGTCGAGCTTGGGCGGCTCATCAAACGTGATGCCAAGGCTTGAGGGTGATGCGAGATCCTCAGGGCGATTGGGGACCAACAGCAGGAAGACGAGCGGAACGATCAAGAGAAGCCCGAGCGAGACGAACAGGTTCATTGGGGAGAGCAACGTCTCGGAGAGCGGAACGCCCTGGGCGGCGTATTCCGCCACGATTGAATCCGGGAGAACATCCGCCGCATTCTTTGGGGTGGTCATTTTCAACGGGGCGCTGCCGCTGAAGCCACCGTGCCAGACCAGGAGGCCGGTGTATCCGGCGGCGGCGAGGAGGGGGTAGTGGCAGCCAATTCCTCGACGTTCGAGCGATCGTCCAACGGCGCGGGCCAGAAGGGCGCCGACGACCAGGGCCAGTCCCCAGTTCAGAAGTCCTGTCGCGACGGCCACCGCAGATACCAGCACCGCACCGCTGGCGGTCGAGCGGGGGAGATCTGCGACGCCATCGATGGCTTTCCGGATGGGTGGACTCGCCGCGAGCGCGTAGCCAGTGACCAACACCAGGGCCATCTGCATGCTGAACGTGAGGAGTTTCCAGAGCCCATCGTCACCCCACCATGCCTCAAGCAGCAGGGCAAACTTCGAGGGTGTGATTCCATCAGCGTCGGCGGCGACCTCCGCGAACGTCCCGGGAATCACCAACGCGAGAATGGCGGTCAACGCCGTGAGGCCGATCGCGAGGATGAATGGGTCGGGGACCCATCGACCGATGGTTCGGGTGACGAGAAGGCCGAGACCGGCCACGAGCGTCCGGGGACCGCGTGGAGAGTTGGTCATGACCGCTAGGTTACTGGCCCGGACGTGCTTGATTCTCGCCGGCGCCATGAAAAAACCGCCGAGTCCGGCCCCCCCCTCCAGGGGTCGAAACTCGACGGCACCCCTTTCTTCGGCGATCTCCTGCCCCCAGATGAGTGCGGTCCCCGGCGTAACGCCCTTTCGGGGGATCAAGCCTTCGCGGATCGCGCACTCGTTCCAGACGGAACTCAATTACCCTGTACGGATATGTCAGAAGTCGAAAAACCGTCCGAGAAGCCCGTTGCACCCATCGCGAAGCCCCGATCGATGGTGATCGAGGCATTCAACGAACTTCCGATCGCGCCCATCGTTCTCCGAGGGATCGAGGAACTGGGTTTTGACGCCCCAACGCCGATTCAGCAGCGGATCATCGCGCCGCTGGTCGACGGCCGTGATGCCATCGGCTTGGCGCCGACGGGAACCGGCAAGACGTTGGCCTACGGGATCCCGTTGGCGCATCGCCTCATCGCGGACCCACCGCCGCTCTCCCGCCGCGTCCGGAAACGCAAGGGCGGAGATACCGGCGCCAAGTTTGTCGATCCGCGGAGAAGGCTTCGGGGGCTGGTGGTGGTTCCCACTCGAGAACTCGCGCAGCAGGTCGCAGAGGAGCTTCGACGTCTCACTCGCGGTTCACTGGTCAAGGTCACGGCAGTCTGGGGCAAGGCGGCCGTCAAGCCACAGCGAGAACGGATCGAAGCCGGCGTTGACGTCGTGGTCGGTACCCCTGGTCGCTTGCGGGAGTTAATGGACATTGACGTGCTGAGTCTGGCGTTCATCCGGCATCTGGTGATCGACGAAGGTGATCGCATGCTCGACATGGGATTCCTGCCGCAGGTGAAGACGATTCTCGAGCGGATGCCCGAGACCCGACAGATGGCATTCTTCAGCGCCACCATGCCCCCCGCGATGGAGAGTCTCGCTCGGACCTTCCTACGGAATCCGCAGCGGGTGGAGATCGGACGGCATACGCGGGTCGCCGAGACGGTCGGTAACCATATGTTTGAGATCGACGACGTTCTCAAGGTGGCGTTGCTGCTGCATCTGGTCGTCGAGGAGAAGCGGCGAGGCGTCATCGTCTTCTGCCGGACTCGACGCCGGGCGGGATGGGTCAACGCGGCGTTCCGAAACAACGGGATCTCCGTGGGCCTGATCCACGGTGACAAGAGCCAGAATCAGCGGATGCGGGCGCTGGAACAGTTCTCGGAGGGATCGAATGCGGTCCTGGTCGCGACAGACGTCGCGTCGAGAGGGCTGCACATCCCAACCGCGCGGACCGTGGTGAACTACGACCTTCCGCTGGCCGCCGAGGAATGGGTGCATCGAGTCGGACGGGCGGGACACGGTGGCGGGTTCGCAGAGTCGTTCACTTTCGTCTCGCCGCCGGACGGTCAGCGCTGGAAGAAGATCGCCAAGATCGTGGGCCAGCGGCTCCGAGCGGATCCATTGCCCGATATTGAGAAGTACATTCGTCCACAGGACGTCTCCCGACTTGAACGGCTTCGATCCGGCGAACGCGCCATTCGACTCGAGCCATTCCGAGAAGACCGAGACGGCCGTCGCGGCGCTCGTTTGTCGACGCGAAACGAGCCTCGAGGCGGTGGCGCGATCTCCGTCAAGAAAATCCAACTGCTTCGGGACGAGTTCGGGCTCGAGTTTCCCTCGAAGGTTGATCCGGACAAGGCAGCGAAGCGCAAGCCTCGGAGTAAATCCGGTGGCACGCGATCGACATCCGGGTCTGCTGGCTCCGCAAAGGCCGCCGGCAAGCCGCGTGGGCCACGTTCCGGCGGTGCTCAAGGCGGCAAAGGCGATTCAGACGCCGCCAGCGGCGGTAAGAACGCGGCCCGCAAGACCCGGGCTCGTTCTGGGGATCGCATCGGTCACGGCGGACGTCGAAAGGGCGCTGGAAAGCCGGTATCGAAGGGTGAGAAGCCAGGTCGCGGCGTGCGTCGAACGTCGTGAGAGGGGCCTGGACCACCCCTCAGCCGCCGCCGAAGGAATACCCGTAGTACTCGCCGAACATCTCCCAGAGTGCTGGGTGATGGTCGTGGAGCACGTGAGGTTGCTCAAAGAAGTGTTCGGTGACCACGGCGAAGAACTCGCCGGGATTCGTGGCGGCGTACGGGTCGATCACCCCAGGTGCACCATGATCGAGCCTCACCCGGAAATCTTCGTATTCCGACTGACAGACCTCCACCCATCGCGCGTGAAGTCCCTTCCGCATCGGTGGCGTGCCGTTGACCGTGCCGTTGAGCATGTCGAGGGCGTGCGCAAACTCGTGAAGCACGACGTTGCGAGTTCCGATGTGCTGCGATGCGTAGATCGAGTCGGACCAGCTCAGGATGATCGGGCCGTTGAATCTCGCTTGGCCGAGAATTGGGGTAGATCCGGAGACAATGCCGTTGCCCTGATGGTGCTCTGGTACCACCACTCCAGCGGGATAGACCAGGACGCTTGAGACCGACTCGAAGAGCGTGGCGTCGTTTTCGAGAACCAGCAAGCAGGCGTTGGCCGCGATCAGGATCCGCATTCGATCATTCAGTTCGAGCCCGCCGCAGCCTTCCCAGTGTGTTTCGGCGACAAAAATCCGGGCCTTGTTTTCCAGTTTCTCTCGTTGCTGCGGCCCGAGCATCCGGAAATGGACCATGTGCTCCTGAAGCGTTCGACGCCAGACCGCGGGCATCGGTTCAGCCAGGAGTTTTCGGCGGCGGCGTTTTCGTAGGAACCACATGGGCTGACAGGGTAGAGAAGAACATATCACTTTGCCCGTCATCCTGGAGCAAGATCATCGAGCGGGTGTATGAACTCAGCTGCAGATGTGACAATGAGGAAGAACGACGCATATCATGCGTGGCCTGAAGAAGATCAGGTGCCACTTGGAATCTTCTCAACCGTTCACTCTCAGGAAGGGTTTTTGAAATGAAGATCAGCGCTTTTACGTTCCTTCGAAACCCGGTTCGGCTCGGCTATCCGTTCATCGAGAGCATCCGTTCAGCGCTTCCCCTGGTAGACGAGTATGTGATCGCCCTCGGCGAGAGCACCGACGGGACGCGCGAGGCGATCGAAGCCATCGGCGACGAACGGATCAGAATCATCGATACCCAGTGGAACGGAAGCACCGGTCGCGGCTTCGTCTACGGGCAGCAGAAGATGATCGGTCTCTTCAACACCACGGGGGCATGGTCGCTCTATCTCGAGGGCGACGAGGTCCTGCACGAGCGGGACATCGAGGGCATTCGCGAGCTCGCTGAGCGGGCGGATCAAAATCCTCGGGTCGAGGCGATCGCCTTCCGGTACCACCATTTCTATGGGACACCCGACCAGGTGGCGACCGGGCCCGCGTGGTATCGCGTCGAGACGAGAATGGTTCGCAACCACGACATCCGGGTGATCGCTCCTGGGGGGCTCTACTTCGTGGTGATGGACAAGAACAAAAAGGGGCGGTATCCGAGAGCGGTTGAGACGGATGCGACGGTCCACCACTACGGGTGGGTGCGATCAGTCGAGTCTCATGATGAAAAAGCCCGCCAGGTGAGCCCGTACTGGGGCAAGCAGGTCTCGGAGGGGGCGATCTACGAGAACGTCGACCCGACCATCCTGAAGCCTTTCGAGGGCACGCATCCTGAAGTCATGAAAGGCTGGCTGGAGACCAGTGCGAATCACGACTTCACCGTGAATCCCGAGCATCGTCTCACCACTCGAGAGCGGCGTCAGCGAGTAAAGCGTCTCATCGAAGGATTCACGGGACTGGACCTCTGCAAGCGACATCATCGCAAAGTCCATCTTTGATTTCGTTCGGTCTCAAGCATCGTCCGTGGGCATTCGACGAGGCCATCGAAGAGCGCATCGCTTCACCGCCACGTTCAACCCGCGGGCAGGAGCGGCACGATCCACTGGACGATGATGAAGACGCCGGTCGCCAACCCGAGAAACGCAAGCAGGACCTGCATTGTCATCGTGCCAACTTCCCGCCAGTAGTTCGCAAGATCGACCACTCGAACCGCCTTGTACATCATGGCGATGCCAAAGATGAGAATCGGTAGGAGCCAGAGCCAGTTGGCCTGAACGCCAGGCAGCGGCTGCATGAAGGGGACCCATGCGAATGTGGTCATGGACGACCTCCTCGGCGGTCCGAGGTGGCTCGAGCGCCGGCATCCAGCGCCACTGCGAAGTTGATCAGACCAGCGAGGGCGCAGAACAGCGTGCCGAAGTCGGCGGCGTGTCCGATCGAGGTGAATCGGTACGCGGTGCCAATGGTCCGATCGTGCATCGTGATTTCGATCAGTTCGTCATCTTCGGCGCCCCGGATGAGCGACGCGTCAAGCGCTGCAAAACCGAAGGCAATCGGTCCGGCGGCCGCTTGGGCAATGAACCACAGGTTTCGTTTTCCACCGGCTGCGGGGTTGGTATAGGGGGGATCCCAGGACCGAACGCTCCCCAGACCGCCGATCAGCAGACCGCTGAACCAGAGGACGAGGAAGCCCGCCAAAATCCGATATCCCCGACCTTTCTCTCCGATCGACATGTGGCCGAGACCGGGGAGCAAGAGTCCGAGAATGAAGGCAACCCATTTGAACGGTACAGATCCACCCTCGTTGGAGGTCCGAGTCCGGTTGCCGGCTGTTGTGGGAGTCGTAGACATCCGATTCCAATGGAGAAGAACAGCTGTGTTCGGGATTGGCGTCTGAGTGGCCTTCCCAATCTCGCAGTGTATCCGCAGACCCGGAGACGATCCGATGACCAGCAAGAAGCAAGATCGACAGTTCGACCCCACCAAGACCGGAAGCGTGATCGATCGCCGAACCGGTCTCGATCGCCGTGCCGGCGAAGACGAAACGAACCTCGAGCGACGGCGGGGACCGGGCCGTCGGCTCACCGACTGGGTTCGTACGGCCGAAGAGGGTGAGATGACTCAGGAGCAGCAGATGTTTCTCCATGCCATCGATACTTTCAAACGCGTGAATGAAGTCAGCTTTCCGACTTGGACCGATGTGTTGGAGGTCGTCCGCCGACTTGGATATCGCAAGACGATGTCCAGCGAACTGAATCTTGGATCCCGAATCGAAGACTGGAGCGAGTCTTCCGAGGCTCCCAGTGGCGTCGATCGAGACCAAGAAGAGGCTCAGAATCGATACCGCAAGGCGGGTTGATTGGAAC
>CAJQQE010000067.1 GCA_905480395.1 uncultured Phycisphaerales bacterium | reverse complement strand
CGGGCTGATCTACGCGTCCGGTGGAATGGGGACCAGTCCGTTCTCGACCATTCTGACCTACCCGCTTCCGGGCCGTTCGATCGCGGTCGACTTCCGTGATCTCAATGGCGACGGAATCATCGATCTTGCGGTCTCGAAGATTCTCGCCGCGGAAACCTACGACAGTTCGACGATCGAGAACGAACGATCACTCGCCGCGCCCCCCACCGCGATCGAAACCGCCGATCTCAACGGTGACGAGCTGGATGAGATCATCATCGCGACCGCCGGCGGGAAGTTGCAGATCTACAGCCCCACGGCCAGCGGCGGACTGCTCGGGCCATTCGACTACGCCCTGGGAGAACAACCCAGCGACATCGCCAGCGGCGACTTCGACGCGGACGGCAACATCGATCTCGCGATATCGAACTTCGGTGATTCGACGGTCTCGATTTATCTCAATCCTTTGAACGACCCCAGCGACCTCTTCGAAGCGGACCTGCTGGCCGTCGATGAAAGTCCCGTCTCCCTTTGCCCGGCCAATCTCGGTAGCGGCGCCGCCAACTTCGGGTCGGACGGAAGGGACATCGTCGTGGTCTCCGAAGAATCCGGAAGCGCCACTGGGTATCGATCCAACGAAGACGGATCCTTCACGAAGACCTCGGATGTCGAAGTCGGAGACGAACCCGGTCCATCCTCACCCATTGATGACGAGAACAAGAAAGACCCCGATGCGCCATTGGGCGTGGGTGGATCACGTAGCTCGTTGCAGGGGGAGACAACGTCTGGAATCCTCACCATCGTCCAGGGCATTCCTTCAAGCGGTCAGCTGGAGGTCATCGGGACCGCGACTCTCTCCGGCCTTCCCATCGACATCGCCTCCGCGGATATCGATGGAGACGGCCGAGCGGAAGCGCTGACGGTGACCTCGGCGGGAAGCCTGGACATCACCAGTCAGACCAACGATTTCTCGACTTCGAGCATTCAACTGAATCGCCCACTGTCGGCGATCGCCGCTGGTTCACTCGACGCACAGGCCGGGCCGGAGATTATCATCGCGACCGGAGGGCCGACCCCGGAACTCATGATCATCCGAGCCATCGCCAACTCGGAGAACTTCGGGCGATTCGTTCTCGAAGTCGTGAGCATCATTCCCCTGGACCGGAAAGCACCCGCGATCGCAATCGGGCAGGGTGGAACGAAGCAGGAGGGACAGCCGACTTTGAGCCTCGCTCTGGATCCGGAGGGGAACATTGGCCCATCGGTCAACCTTCTCGGCGTCGAGACGCTCCCGATTCCGCCATGCAATGCGGCCGACTTCAACGGAGACGGCCTGGTGAACGGGAATGACATCGGAATCTTGATGGGCGCCTGGGGTCCATGCGACGACTGCCCACAGGATCTTTCGGGCGACGGGATCGTCAATGCCGAGGACCTTGGCCTGCTCTTCTCACTCTGGGGCCCCTGCACATTCTGAGGCCGACGCGTCCCGAGCGAGTTCGCGACACCACGCGAACCGCCGCCCACCCTGGGAAACGCGTGCCCACCCCTCGAGTCCCGACCCGGGGACGAAGGACATCGACGGCAGGAGAAGCCTCTCCCCCGCGGTCCCTCCGTCGCTCCTCGCGCACGTTCCTCCTGACGGTGCGGGTATCCTCCTCGGACACGGAGATCGATCATGGCAGAGCACACGCCTGAGGATCATTCGCCGGATGAGCGTTCGCAAGCCATCCGCGTTCGCGAGATCATGCTCGCGGCGATGGACCGCCCCGAGCACGAGCGGGCGACGTTCGTCCGCACCAGCTGCGGTGAGGATGAAGGCCTGCATGAGAAGGTGAAGACCCTCCTCGACCGGGGATCTGCGTCCCTTGACGCGACCGTCGATCTGGCTCAGCCTCACACCGGAATGGAGACCGCGGCGATCGCGTCGGACGCCGACGTTCCTTCGCTTCCCAGTCGCGGCGGGGCCGGAACGAACGGGCGGCGTTCCGGGGGACGATTCCGGCGCCCGGATCGAGTCGGCGTTTTTCGAATCGACGCCGAGGTGCCCATCGGACGGGGTGGATTCGGAGAGGTCTGGGAAGGTGTGCGAGCCGAAGGCGGTTTCCGCCAGCGAGTGGCCATCAAGATTCTCTCCCGATCGTCCAGCGACGAGACGGTGGTCGAGCGTTTCGAGCTGGAACGACAGGTGCTCGCATCACTGGATCATCCGGACATCGCGAGACTGATCGATGGTGGAACTCTGGAAGATAATCGGCCGTGGCTTGCGATGGAATTCGTCGAAGGCGTCTCGGTCAGCACCTACTGCGACCGGGAACGACTCTCGATCGACGACCGCGTCAGACTCTGCATGCGGATCGCCCTGGCGGTTCAACATGCGCATGAAAACCTCGTCGTGCATCGAGACATCAAGCCCGACAACATTCTCGTGACTCCCAACGGTGATCCGAAACTCCTGGATTTCGGCATCGCGAAGATCGTCAACCCCGAGATCGGCGGGCTGGGAAGCAAGGTGACTCAGGCGGGCGAAGGCGTCCTCACCCCCGATTACGCGGCCCCGGAACAGTTCACGGGAGATGCGATCGGTACCCGCGCGGACGTCTATTCCCTCGGAGTGGTCCTCTACGAACTGCTCACCGGACGTCTGCCGTTCGCAGACGTCGATCGCGGATATGTCAGCATTCGCAACGCCAAGCTCGAGACCGAACCGATCCGACCGAGCGAAGCGATGTCGACGGCCACCGTCGATCCGGACACCGCCGAGAAGATTGCCTCCGTCCGAAACAGCAGGATCGATCGAATCCGCCGACGTCTGGACGGCGATCTCGACGTCATCATCCTCAAGTCGCTCCGAAGAGAACCGTCGCGCCGCTACTCCTCGCCACGCGAGTTCGTCGCGGATCTGCAGAGACATCTCGACGGTCTTCCAGTCGAAGCCCGGCCCGAATCGATCGCCTACGTCACGACCCGTTTCGTTGCCCGGCACCGTGCGGGCTTGGCGGTGACCGCCGCCTGCGTTCTGGCCATCGCATTTGCATCGCTTGCCACCGTCGCGATCCTCACCGCTCGGTCCGCGCAGAATCAAGCGGATCTCGCGTCCGCTCGTGCCGCAACCGAGGCGAGCCGAGCCGAATCGGCGGAACTGGTTCGAGCCGCGCTGGCGGATTTGGAAATCGAGTCTGCGGCATTGGGCACCGAGAATCTCATTCAGTCCCTGCAGGAGGCGAATCAACTGGACACCGCAAGTTCGCTCGGCAAGCTCATGCTCGAGCGACTTGACGCGGCGAGCCGAGCGGTTCCCGATGATGCCGTCATTCTCGCACGAAGGCTCGGTCTCCGACTACAACAGGCTCGGATCCAATGGCAACGCCGTAACCCCTCGCTCGGCGATCGAAAGACTGCAGCCCGAATCCGTGCGAGTATTGCCGAGGAACTCGCCGACGCTCGCGGACGTCATCCAGAATCCGTCGACCTGCTTCTGGTGGATGCTCAGCTATCGATGGAAGAAGCGGATGCCAGCCCACAACGGGACCGCTCGGCCCATCTCGATACCGCCATCTCACTGTTCAAAGAGGCTGAATTGATTTCCGGCCAGCGGTTTGCACGTCAACTCGCCATGCTGGGCACCGATCGTGCAGACCTGCTTTTCCTCTCCGACGACATCGAGGGCGCCCTCGTCGAGTATCAACGATCTCACGATTTCCACGCGAGCCGCGGCGACGTCGCAATTCGTGACCTGGCCATTCTTGAGATGCGAATGGCTGATGCGGAACGGAAACTCGGCGATCGGCCGGCGGCTCGAATACTGATGGAGAAATCTCTCGCGCGTCGCGAACGCCTCGCCGATGAATCCGCAAGAATCGAATCAGGCCGAACCCGGCGTGATCTTGCCAAGGCCCATCTCTATCTACAGGAATTCCTGATGGAAGAGGCCCCCGCGACCGCCCGCCGTCATCTAAAACAGCATTTCGATTTGACGTTCGAGGTGGCATGGCTGGATCCCATGGACCGCCGAGGCGCCGTCACCGATCTGATGAAGGCCATGTCCATTGCGTCACGGTTCGTGAAACTCGACGGCGGCGATACCTCTTCCTTCGCGGCTGAAATTACCCGATTCCGGAATTCGATCATCGAGCCGCGGCTGCAGACCCTTCCGGATGCCGACGCCCGACGCCTCGCGATTCGGGCGGATCGGTACCTGACGGAGGTCGCGATCGCCAATCGAGCGGAGGCGCTCGAAGCCGGAGGCGAACCCAGTGACGATACCGAGATCTTGGGTCGCCTCGACCAGACGATCGTGATCGGCCGCGCCATCTTGGAGATCGAAACTCGAGACTCGGAACTGACCGCGGAGGTTGGGCTCTGCTTGGCCTACCGTGCCAGTCTGCGGTCAAGAGGCGCCGAAGCGGCACGAGAGGACATTCTCGAAGCGACGCGTCTGCTCAAATTGTCACGGGAGCAAGGGTCCGACGGCCGCTTGCAAGGACGACTCCGACGTCAAATCGACGCCATCGAACCAGTTTGATCCTCAAGGGCCCGCTTCAATGCTCGCTTGCCGATGGATCCGATGATCAGAATCGCAACCACGAGTACGACGATGCCCGTGATGGTCATCGGCCACCCTTTTTCTTGAACCACTTCGAGCAATCCTCGACTTCCATCGGCCGCGGCAGCGGCGGCGATGCCGGCTGCGACCGCGGTTCGAGGAAGCATGCCGAGCATCGTTCCGAGCAGATAGGGAGCCGTCGGCGTGCGAGCGCCACCGAGCGCCAGATTCGACAACGCGAATGGACTGTTGGGGCTCAAGCGAAGTAGCGCGACGATGTAGGTAGCGCGAATGAAGCCTTGTCCGATCACGGCCTTGCGGACCGCGGCAACCACCGGCCTCTTACTGATGATGGCCTCGATCGCGGGCCCAGAAATCAGCCTTGCCAATCCGAAACCGATCAGGGCCCCAAGCAAGATTCCAAGAATGGCCCCAACGGTTCCGAGCGTCGTTCCGAAGGCCCATCCCGCAAGAATGGCTTGGGCATAGGTCGGAAGTAGACCCAATCCGGAGGTGATCGCGAAGAACACGGCGAAGGCGCCCAAGGATGCGGCGAAACCTGAAGAGGCCGCGATGGAATTGATGGCATCCGATGCCGGCCCCAGATTGGCCAGTAGGACGAATCCTCCCGCCGCCGGGAGTAGGACCCAACAGACCGCGAGGACCCCGACCGGGCGAAGTTCTCGACGCTCGGAAGCGTCCAGCGATGCGATCACATTTGAAGATGGCGAGTCGAGGCCGACCGGCTCGTCGGGGCGGGTTGGAGAAGTAGCGATGACCGAATCCTCAAGTGGCTCAGCGACCGTCGAGGTCGATCAATTCGACATCAACTTCCACGGCCTCAACGGAGACTTCTTCCGATTCCGAGGCATCGAGGTCCGCATCGCCGTCTCCGAGCTCAGTGGCATCCAGATCGATGACTTCGACCTCTGCAACTCCGGCGCCGGGCTCAATACCGAGGATGCTCCTCATGTCGGCAAAATATCGGTCAGCCTCGCGCCAGAGATGAGCGGGGATCTTGGCCTGTCGTGCCGAAAACCCGATGGTCGGCGGATCAGTGTGCTGGAACGCGATCTGGAAGTTCCATCGCTCCTCTTGGCGTTCCGGATCTTGGCCGACTCGCACCAGATCACGGCGGAGGAATCGATGAATCTCAATCTCTCCAGAAGGCCGATCCGTCCAAACTTCGTTCTCGAATACGAACCAGTCTTTGTACTCCGGGTTCTTCGCAACCGTCACCATCGCGTTCCACACTTCCGGGTCGCTAAACCCGGGAAATGTTGCGGTCCGACTGCTACAGCCAGCAAAGAGCAGGCCAACGGTAAGAGCGAGCGTGATTCGGATTGGATGCATTTCGATCGGAGTCCTTGAGTGGGGCCGGAATCTGACCCCGCTCGTCCCTCATCGGCCCGGAAGGCGATCGAACTTGATGCAGAAGCCCGTGAGAGGCCCAGAAGGGCCTTTCTCTCGATCCGTGGCCTCGACCTCGCGTCGATCTATCGTGGAAATATCCGCTGCTCGTTCGAGGGAAATTACCTCGACAAAGGCATCCAAATCCCCCCTAACGCCCTCCAGAAGCATCAAAACCGTGCCTCCCGGTTCGTTTCGGACCCAGCCAGCCACCGGCCGACGGGACGCCAAATCGACCACCGTCGCTCGAAATCCCACGCCCTGCACTCGACCCGAGACCTCGATCCACTCTCGCCGAAGCCCCTCGCCGACGTGATGAACGTCGACTGAACGTCGACTCACTCGTAGGCCTCGTCCGGGATCTCCGCATTGTGATAGATCTTCTGGACGTCATCCTGATCCTCCAGTGCATCGACCAACCGAAGGAAACTTCGCGCTCTCTCAACCGCCAACGCGACTGTGGTTTCAGGCGTGAAGGTGAGTTCCGCCTGTTCCACCTTGAAGCCGGCCGCCACCAAGGCATCCTTGACTTCAAGAAAGCCCGACGGTTCGGTCGTGACAGAGATCAGCCCGTCCTCCGTCTCGACGTCGTTCGCTCCGGCTTCCAGCGCCGTTTCGATGACCGCGTCCTCATCGGCACTCGTTGCGTCGATCAGGATGATGCCTTCGTGGGTGAATCCGAATGAGACGGAATTGGGCGTGCCCAGGTTGCCTCCACCCTTCGCGAAGATCGCACGGATCTCCGGCGCGGTCTTGTTGGAGTTGCACTGCAGACAGTCGGCGATGATGGCGATCCCGCCGGGACCATACCCCTCGTACCTCGCGGGCTCGTAGGACTCGCCATCAATGTCACCGGAGCCCTTCTTGACCGCTTTCTCAATGGTGTCCTTCGGCATGTTGGCCGCCTTGGCATCTTCGATGGCGTAGCGAAGCGTCGTATTGAACTTCGGATCGCCCCCGCCAGCTCTGGCCGCCACAAGGATGGCGCGGCTGCAATTGCTCCATTGCTTGCTCCGCTTCGAATCGACGCGGGCTTTCCGATGCTTGATATTGGCCCATTTGCTGTGACCGGCCATCTTGATGTCCTCGTTGTGGTCTGACGCGTCCCTGATCGCCGGGCACGATGCCGGGATTCATTTTCATTGTCCTTCATTCGGAGGAGTTCTGCACTTTCGCTCGCTCCGAGAATGTCGGCGTGACGGGCGGCGGCTCGCCCTCGGCGATCGCTCGCAATCTGAGCTCCGCAGCCTGAATCCAACGCCCCTCGATGTCTTCGTACATCTCTGCGGGAGGCGTGAACACCCGACCCCAGATCTCCTTCTGATAGTCGGCATAGGCGGCGAGACGACCAGTCAGTTCACGAGCGGTCAAGGACTTTCGAGCAATCCCGCTCCATGCGTTGACGGCATCAGATTGACGACCAGCTCGCCAAGCCGCATCTCCAAAGTGCAGCAGTACCTCCCCGGACACCGAACGGCCAGCCGCGAGCCGGGCCTCGATAGATTGCGAGATCAGGAGTAAGGCCCCCTCGGGATCATCCGGCCCGTGGCGACCCTCAAGATAGCGAAGCCAACCAAGAGAATCCAGAACACTCGGACTTGAAGGATCGCGACCGTACGCCTCTTGCAGCAATGCCGTTGCCCGCTCAACGGCGGATGAGTCGCCTTCGAGCAGGGCAAATCCGAGGTTGTTCAAGATCGAAACGTCGGCATCAGACTGGGCAACCGCGGCGCCCAGAAGTTCGATTGCAAGATCACGGCGGCCCAAGAGTGACGCATCCCCCGACGCTCCCGAGAGGGCAAGTCGATCACTGACATCCATGCCGTAGGAATCGGCCAGAGACTTTCCGTTGGCAACCTGCCGTTCCAGTAGATCTTGAATTCGCCGGCCAGACCAGCCCGCCACGATCCCGGAGGCGATCGCCGACCGAAGCAGGCCGGCATTCGCGGGCGACTCCGCATCCGGCGCGTCGAGCGCGAACCTGAGTAACTCAGCGCCTGCTTCCACATCGGTCTCCGAGATCGAGAGACCGACCGGACGCCAATCCAAGTCTCGTCTGGAATACGCCGCCGCGGGGATATGCCCGTCGGTTCGCCGAGACTCACCGGTCAAACTCGTCGTCATCACGATCGCCGCGGCGACATCGACATTCACTGGTTCGGAATTCTCGAGACTCCAAGCGGCAATGCGTCGGACGATCATTTCACCGTTTCGGTTCGGAACGGCCGCCGCCACCGACGCGAGTCGACGACGCAGGCGAGGCGTCAGCAGCGCGACCTCGATCTTCTCGCAGCCGCGAACCGCCTGATCGATCATCTGAGAATCACCGAGCAGAATCGCGAGTTCTAACTCATCGATTAATCGAGCCGGCGTACCCGGACGACGGGAAAGGCGACGCCGAACGAGCTCGGCCAGTTCCGATCGATCGGCATCCGTTTCGGCAAGAAGCAACTCCAACCGATGACCCGGAAGTCCGGACAACGACTCCGCCGCCGTCATGCGGAGCTCGTCGAGAAGGCTCTGGCGATCACCCTGGGATCGACGGAGCGCCAAGCGGGCGTCCAGAAGGGCTGGATCCCCGGGATGCCGAGCCAACAGCGATTCGACCCGCCTTCGCCCCTGCTCGCGCCGGCCGAGCGACTTCCAGATACCGAGCATTCGAATCAACACTTCTTCCTTGGCTCCTGAACGCTCGAGCATTCCGTCGAGAAGTCGTTCCGCCGCCGCCAAATCTCCATTCGCCAACGCCTGATCGGCTTCGACCAGCCGTCGGAATACCGGGTCCTCCCCGATCACGACCACCGCGAGTTTCACTTCCGAATCGACCGGGAGTTCGGCCTGGATCCGATTGACGAATTTTCCAAGTTCGATCTGGGTCGACCACCGTCGATCACCCAACCGGACCGCACGCGCCGTGGCCTCGACGGCGTCCAGTTCGCGGCCCCGCACCTGAGAGAGCGACCGGCCGAGCGCCGCCTGCATCTCGGGCGACATCGGTGAGCGACGCACCCCACGCTCGGCGAATTCGACGGCGAGCTCAGGCTCTCCGGCGGCGAGCAACCCCAGAACACGTTCGGCTTCGACCCGACTGTCGAATGGTTGATCATCAACGGTGAGGACCGATGCGGGATCCGCTTCGTCAGCCGCAAGCCTGATGGCCAGAATCCGGCGGAAGCCGTCTCCCCCGGTCGATACCGCCTGGTTGAGGACCGCACGAGCGAGGTCCGGTCGATCATGGCGTCGGAAGATCTCGGTTCGCACCAGCGTCGTGTCGACATCGGCGGTCATGATCTCCTCGCAGAGTAATGTCTCCAGCAACTCACCTTCGGTCCAAGGCCCTTCGACGAGTCGATCGACGACCGGATCAAGAAGGTCCATCGAATCCATGACCCCGGCGGCGACGAGGATCGACGTCGCTGGACCACCGGCAAGTGCGGCATCGACCAGCGAAAGACGCGTTTGCGAAGATGCCCGATGAGCGACTTCATTATTCAGAACGCTCGCCACCCTGACCGGATCGAGTACCACCAGCATTCGAGCGGCACCAACGTCCTGGGGGTTGCGTCGAAGCCGTGCTTCAAGGAGATCACACAGTTCGACCATCGGAAGACCCTGCTCGCGAAAAATGATCGCGAGTTCCAGATCTCCGCCTGACGGCGCCGTCGAAGCTTCGAGCATGAGCCACTGCACCGTCGAATCCCGCCCCAATACTGCGGAAGACCAGAGAAGGCGGGGCCGCAAGACGGCGGGATCGATCACCCCGTAGCCCATGGCCACTCTCCACAATGCGTCGGCAGCGACGGCATCGAGGGATTTTGCCGCATCATCTCCTGCCAGTAAATGCAACTCGGCGAGCCCTCCATTAGAGAGTCCACCCAGCATCGTCTCGTTGGTCGTCGCCATCGAGAGAATTGAAGCCCGCACCTCCGCGGCGGCGGCGAAGTCTCCCATCGCATCGAGGGATTCGGCGAGTCGCACTGCCGCCTCGCCAGCCACCGGCCCATTCCTCGCGTTCAACGAGATTTTCACCTGTGCTGCGGAGACGGCGACCGCCTCCTGCAGGCGACGACGACGAACGAGTTCGTTGAAGAGCCGCCGGAGATCTTTGTCGGAGGCCGTGCCCAACACGGCGAGCCGGCGTCTCATCGCCATCGCATCGGTATCGCGGCCGGCAGCATCACACGCTTCGGCCAGCGTTCGCATTCCGGTTGCCCCACCACCAGATCTGATCGCGGATTCCAAAAGCGGAATCGCCTCAATCGGACGCCCTGAGACCAGTAACGCTCGCCCTCGAACGTAGTCCCGAACCGCCTCAACACTCACGCGGCCCTCAGATTGCACAGCTCGACTCATGCTTGCATGCCGCTCGTCGAAATGATCGGCAACGATCAGATCGAGCGGGCGAATCGATGGAATTTCAATGAATGCCGCAGAAGCCAGGCCGGGGGGAAGCGGCACCTCGCGGCAAACGGCGGGCGTCGATTGACGTTCGGCATCTGCGAGATTCTGAAGTCGATCCTTTCCGGCCAACGAGTCGACGGCATGGATCGAAGCGATCCGAGCGCCGTTGACATGGTTGGTATCGGCATCGTTGGTCTCTGCGATCGGAGAGACGCAACCCGATATCAGGATCATCGCCGAAACGACTGCGACGGTCGCGAGGCATTTTCTGCCACGCCGACGGTTCACCACCCTCGGGTCACCGGCCGACGCCAGAGACATCAGCCAACTCGCTTCCGTGACACCGGCACTGGTCGTGACGTGTTCCGTTTTGCGGTCTTTTTCGCGACCTTCTTCGCGCCGGATTTCTTGGCGGTCGGCTTCTTGGTGGCGGCTTTCTTCACTGCCGGCTTCTTGGTGACAGCCTTCTTGACGATGGGCTTCTTCGTGGCCGCCTTCTTGACGACGGTCTTCTTCGTCACGGCCGGCTTCTTCGTGGCCGCCTTCTGGACTGGTTCGGGGGCCACGATCGCAAGAACTTCCTCCGATTCCGCCACCACAACCACCGCCGCGGGCGGCTTCGGGGGACGACGCTTTCGAGCAAGCTTGGTCATGGTCCCATCGGCCCAAGCGGCGTCAACCGCTGCTTGTAAAGCCGCAATGGCGGCATGACTGTCGTCGGCCTTCACCGCAGAAGCGAGCCAGGTTGCGAGGATTTCATGCTCAACCGCTTCATCGATCACCCCCAATTCGTGCAGCAGCAAGGACAACTGCTCGTCCGCAGGCATCGCGTGCACATCGAAGGAAAGGCGAAGCACCCGAGCCGAAACGAAGGGATTGATCCCGTCGAGACTTTCGATCTCGGCCTTCGCATCTCGTTTGCCCTTCTCGCGGACGTAGCTCAAAGAGATCTCATGCCGTCGAAGATAGATCGCGTGAAGGGACTGCTTAATCCCCGTCAGGCGCTCTTCCAAACGCGGGTATTTCTTGCCGATCGTGGGCGCAAGCTCGTGAGGTAAAGAGACACGAATCTCATTGACATCAACCCGCGACTCGATCAACTTCGCCATGGCCGTCTCAGCCTGCTCAGTACTGGCTTCCCAAAGGAGCCAAGCGTGAATAAGAACCATGACTGGATCTTCTGGCAGGGAAGCGACCGAAGGATCATTCTTCTCCGCCGGCCGGTGATGCTTTTTCAGGAGCGCTGAGAGTTTGGCGGGCTTCGCCCATTTGGTCTTCACGAAGGTACCTCGCGGTCTTCCGACGCACGATCAAGATCGTCATCGAAAGCGTTGCTTGAGGATTCAACGTCCACGGGACCGTCCCGCTTGGTCAAACCATCTGGATTCGACCCGTCCGAATCATCCCCCTTGGGATCGACTCTGAAGGATCCAATCCCGTCACGGATAGCCGCATCCAAAGCGGCATCACTCTTGATCGATTCATCCAACTTAAAACGAATTTCAGGCACTCGTCTCAGGACAGTTTCGTCCCGAATCGCCTTCTTGAACAAGCCCGTGGCGCTCTTGAGTCCGGCGATCACTCGAACCCCGTACTTGTCCGGCATCACAGAAATACTGACCGTAATGATCAGGAGATTATCCGCGAGTTCGACATTCGTCACCGAGACGAGCCCACGAATCCGAGGATCCGCGAATCCACGAGAAATCCGTTCTTGGATGATACGAGACAGGAGCGAGGCAACCTGTTTCGGTCGCACTCGGTCCTGCCCGTCAGTCTCTTTGTATCGACGCCTCGCCATAACCTTGCCTCAAAGGCTCCGGGCCACGGAGATCGTCTTGTAGCACTCCAGCACGTCGCCTGCCTTGATGTCGTCGTAACCATCAATCTTCATGCCGCACTCCATGCCACTCTTGACCTCCTTGGCATCATCCTTGAATCGCTTCAATTGATCGAGCCGTCGGTCCTTCTCGACAACGATGCCGTCGCGAGTGACCCGAATCTGAGCACTGCGTTCCACCACGCCATCAGTGACGTAGCAACCAGCCACCGCACCGACCTTGGAGACTCTGAAGACTTCCTTGACGTCGGCATGCCCAAGGACCTCGAGTTTGAGTTCCGGATCCAGCAGACCAGATGCCGCCTTCACAACGTCATCGGTGATGTCATAGATCACGTCGTAGAGACGAATGTCGACGCCTCTGGATTCGGCAAGCTGTCGAGCCTTCGGCGTCGTCGTCACATTGAAACCGACCACGATCGCTCCGGTGGCTTCAGCGAGCGTGACATCACTCTCGTTAATTCCGCCAACCGCGGCATGTTTGACCGAAACTTTGACTTCGTCGGATCCGATCTTCCCGAGCACCGCACGGAGCGTCTCAACCGATCCTTGGACATCCGCCTTGAGTACGAGCGGCAGATTCTTCTTCTTTCCCTCTTCGAGGTGATCGAAGATGTTGTCGAGCGTAATCTTCGGCGCCGCGAGCTCTCGTTCTCGTTCGAGTCCACGCCGCTCTTCAGCCGCGGATTCCGCTTCCTTGAGCGAGTCGGCAACGAAGAAGCGATCACCCGCGTCGGGCAACTGGTCGATTCCGCTGATCGCCACTGGCGTGGACGGTCCGGCAAATTCAACTCGGTTGCCGCGATCGTCGACGATGTCTCGGACCCGTCCATAGCCACGGCCGGTGACGATGAAATCGCCCTTCTTCAGCATGCCTTCCTGGACGAGCATGCGGGCCACGGGGCCTCGCCCTTCTTCGACCTGGGCTTCGAGAACCGTTCCCTCGGCATTCCCGGCGAAGTCGCCTTTGAGGTCGAGCAGATCCGCCTGATAGTCGAGGATATCCAGCAAATCTTGGATGCCATCGCCTTCGGTCGCACTGGTCTTGATGACTTCAGTCGAACCGCCCCATTCGGTCGGGTTCAGTTCGTGCTCCGCGAGTTGCCCGAAGATCCGCTGAATGTTCTCTTCGGTCGCCTCGGCCTTATCGATCTTGTTCAATGCGACCACGAGGGGTACGCCGGCTGCCTTTGCATGGCTGATGGACTCTGCGGTCTGAGGCATGATTCCGTCGTCGGCCGCAACCACGAGCACGACGACGTCCGTCACCTTCGCGCCTCGGGCACGCATGTTGGTAAAAGCCTCGTGACCCGGCGTATCGATAAAGGTGACGACACGTTCTTTCTCGCCCGCCGTGACTGGCACCTGGAAGGCACTGGTGGCCTGCGTGATCCCGCCGGCCTCGCCGGCGGCCACGTTGGCCTTGCGAATCCGGTCGAGCAGTGACGTCTTTCCATGGTCAACATGACCAAGAATCGTCACGATCGGACTTCGCACTCGCTCATCTCCGCGTTCGCGGGCCATGAATCGTTCTTCGATGACCTCGGCGGCCGTCTTTGATTCCTCGACTTGCAACTCGATCTCATATTCCATCATGATCTCGACCGCTCGTTCGGTATCGATCGCTGAGTTGATGGTGGCAGGAATGCCCTCAAGGAAGAGCTTCTTGACGATCTCCGCCCCCTTCACGCCGGTCGCGGCGGAGAGATCCTTGATCGTGATCGGCTCCGAGATCTTGACGGGTCCAGTGGGCTTGGTTGCGATTGGCGCACCGCGTCGCCCGCCTCCGCCGCCTCGGCCTCGCATCCGGTCCTGTCGATGCTGCCTGAAGAACCCTTGGGAGTGCTTCAAAGCCTGGTCGCGTTCGGCCAGATCCTGAGCTCGCCAAGGCTGGAAAGGTTGTTTTTCGCCGAGCCCTGTTCCGGCCCGACCGGTTCGACCGTCACCCCCGCCACTGCGTCGAGGACTTCGACCCTTCGCACCCGGTCCGCTGGGCCCACCAGGCCCACCGCCACCGCGCCGTGCATCCGACTGTTGCTCCATCTCACCAGCGCCGCCACCGCGGCGAGGTCCGCCACTCGACATCATCCCACCACCCTGCTGACCTCGAGGTCGCGGTGCGGGAAGCCGATCGGGTGCTTCAACTCGAATGACCTTCGGACCAGCCAAGGCCACCTTGGTTGGCTGGCCGAGCTGTGGTCCCACCGGCGAAACGGTGTCTGGCCGACGTGGAACGTTCATCCTCGGCGCGTTCGGATCGATCTCACGGTCGTCTGGAGTGGAGGCCGCGATCGAAGGCGCTGGGGGCTCCACGGGATTTTCTGGCAGGTCCTCGCGCAGGTCATCGCGCAGGTCATCGGGCATGTCCTTAGGCATATCTCCATCGATGGCTGGCGCTTCTGGCGCCGGCGCCACCTGGATCTTCGCAGACGCAGACATAGAGGCGATGACCTCGATCGGGGGTTCGGCGACCATCACCTCGGTGGCGACGGGCGTCGGTTCGACCGGTTCTTCAACCACGACCTTCTTGGTCGTCTTTCTGACCTTCGCCCGGGCCTTCACAACGTCGACCTTGGCCGAGGTCTCGACTGCCGTCGAAGCCTCACCATCAGCGTTGCCGAACCACTCTCGCACGGTGTGCGAGAGACCGACCGAAACCGCTGACATATGGTTGGTAATGTCAGGGATATCCTCGGCCACGCACTTGGCAACGATGTCCTTGCTGGACACTCCAAGTTCCTTGGCAAGCGTGTGCACTCTTAGGGCGATCGTCTTCTTCTTGGCCACGTGGTTCTCCTCGCGAATGGGTTTCCCGCATTCGCGGACCGTCAGTCAATCCATCATTCGAACACTTTCCACTAACTCATCACCGTGATTCACAACCCGGTGTTATTCAACATCATCAATGCGCTCACCCCGAGCATTCTCGGGTCTCGACAGTCAATCCTCTTGATTCGTGGTACCGGCATCATCAGACGCCGGCATTCCACCGAGCAATGCATCCGCCGAGGCTTCCGCGGCGGCATCAGTCGTCTCAACTTTCTCGACTGAAGACACTTCAGTCATCGACGCCGGCGCGATTGGCTCGACGGGACCGCCGCCAAGAATCGACGCCGCAGACGATTCTGCATCCGAATCCGTTGACGAAAGGATGGCATCGGCCGACTGCTCCTCGGCAGCCTTGGCTTCTGCTTCCTTCTTGGCCTTGGCTTGCTCCTCAGAGACCTCATGTGCCCGAGCCGCCGCTCGTTCCACAATGGTGGCCGCCAACTCGTCGGTGAGTTCAAGCTCTTCGATGAGCACGCCTTCACCGACTTCTTCAATGTCAAAGACGCTAATCATGCCCAACGCACCCATGCGATCGAGCATCACATCCGTGATTCCCTCGATGCCGCGAACGGTGACTTCAAGATTCTCAAGTCCCTTGGCGAATTCCTCGGGCGTCAGAATGTCGATATCCCAACCGGTCAATCTCGCGGCAAGTCGGACGTTTTGGCCGCGACGACCGATCGCCAGAGACAACTGGTCCTCGCGAACAATGATCGTGGCTCGCCCCAACTCGAAGCACAGGCTGACTTCTTCGACTTCGGCAGGCTTCAACGCGTTGGCAATGAGAACCTGACTCGATTCATTCCAGCGAACGATGTCGATCTTCTCACCGTTGAGCTCGTCAACAATATTCCTGATCCGACTGCCGCGGACGCCCACACAGGCTCCAACCGCATCAACCTTGGAGTCGATCGAACTGACCGCCAGCTTGGTGCGGAATCCAGCTTCCCGAGCCATCGCCTTGATCTCAATGACCCGCTCACTGACTTCCGGAACTTCCTGCTCGAAGAGTCGGCGGATGAAGTCCGGATGCGAACGGCTCAACACGATCTTGACTTGGTTGCCCGCGTCTCGGACGTCGAGGATCAAACAGCGAACGCGATCACCAGGGTGGAACTGCTCGCCCGGAATCTGTTCACTTCGGGGCATGAACCCCTCGGCTCGATCGATTTGAACCACGAGGGCGCCGCCCTCGTATCGCTGCGCGGCACCGGTGACCACCTCGCCTTGTCGTTTCGCAAACTCGTCGAGGAGACTGTTTCGTTCATCCTCTCGGAACCGCTGAATCATCACCTGCTTCGCCGTCTGCGCGGGAATTCGACCCATGTCGGAAAGGGGAATCTCTTCGACCCCTTCGCCTTCGATGTTCCGCCAGAGCCTGATCGAACCGCTGATTCGATCCATCTGACAACCGAACTCCTCGGTATCGAGGGAGTTGAAGTGCTTGCGAGCGGCGCTCACCATGGCCTGCTCAAGATCCTCAATGAGGAGTTCCCGATCGATGCTTCGGTCACGGGCGATGGAATCGAGGATTCGAAGGGTTTCTGGATTCATATTTCTTCTACTTCGGACGGGCTTCGCCCGCCGCTCCTTGAGTTGTCAAAACGGGTTATCGAGTTATTGAGAACGACTGACGACCAACGACTGAGATGTACCACCGCCGACCCCCGTGGCCGAGCGACCCACGTCCCAGACTGTTCAACTTCGATTATTCCGGCCGTGATTCGGTCACACGAAGCGAGCCACGCATTCCAATCAAGGAAGCGTGGCCCGTCGAGCCGATCGCGAGCGATCGGATGCCGTCCTGTAAGAAGACCGTCACCTCATGGGGACGATCTCCAGCAAAGAGAAGGCTGATCCGGAACCGATGAAGGACGCCGGAGCGTCTGACATCGGAGCCTCCACGATGGACCGGTGAATCCGGTTCGATCGTGCGCCGACAAGTGCGAATCGAAAAACGTGATGGCCAAGTAACTGGCTCACCCTCGAATCCCGAGGCATTGACGGTCCGATGCGCTCAATTCAGTAGCGTTTTTGAGCATCGGGGAATCATCCTTACCCGGCGTCGGACGACGGACGGGATCACGACCTCGATAACGCGAGGCCGATCGGGAAGGATACCCGGCCACCGCTGTTCATGGTCGCCAATTCAGGATATTCCCCGGGTTATGAGGCCATATCAGGGGTTGGAATCTCGGAATTCCCCACTTTGGCGGGATCGACGATCCGCAAAGCTCGCATTCCACGGTGCTGCCCAAGGGTCGCCTCGAACTTGGGACACCCGGCCACACTGACCTGGACTGGCTGATCCGCCCGCCGATCAGTGGTCAAGAGATCGCCAACTTCAAGACGGCCCAAGTCAGACAAGGTAATCGACGTCTCGGCGAGCGTCGCTTCGATTGGCACCATTGAGTCATGGAGTTTGGAGACGATGGCATCCTCGGCCTCGTGGGCCCGGTCCGCCCCTGCCACGAACCAGTTCTCGGTGCTGAGATCGTCCATCACCGGCTCAATGACGTTGTAGGGGATGCAGAGGCTCATGGTTCCAACCCCGTCTCCGACCCGACTTCCCAGCCGGATTTCGAAGCCAATCATCACGACGACTTCATTGGGCGGAACGATCTCCACGAGTTGCGGATTCGATTCCATGGCCGCGACGCCGAAGTCGATCTCCCGGACACCAGACCAGGCCTCGGTGAGCGCGTTCATCCCCAGATCAAGCACACGCCGCATCAGCCGGGTCTCGATGCCGGTCAACGGACGCTGCGGGATCAGGAGGTTCTGGTTGGTTCCGCCCAGCAGCCGCTCGACCAAGGGATAGACCACGAGCGGGCTGATTTCCAGACAGATCTGACCGCCGAGCGGCGGACAGTCAAGCAGGGTGAAACACGTTGGGTTGGGCAGGCTGCCGATGAATTCCGCGTAGGTCATCTGCTCGGCACTGGCGACCCGGACTTCCACGATCGAGCGGAGAAATCCCGACATTTGGGCCCCGAACCCTCGAGCGAAGGCTTCATGAAGGGTGCGAAGCGTCCGCATCTGGTCCTTGCCAATCCGCTCCGGTCTCTTGAAGTCATAGACCCGGATCTCGACTTTCTCGTGATCTCGACGGAAACGAGAGAAGATTCGCGCTGGCGGCTGTTCATCATTCAGGCTGCCGGACTCGACGGCATCCAGCAACACGTCGACTTCTTTCTGATCGAGCATCTCGGCATCGGACATGGCTTCAACTTCTCCGGCAACGGGCTGAAGATTGAGATTCGGCCTCCTGCCGATTCCCATCAACCGCACCGCGACCATTGGATCATCGGCAGGCAGTCCGATTCGGCTTGAGGTTGGGCACTCGGAGAAAGCTCCTGGACCCCGACTCGCTCGCCGCGATCCTGAGTCTCAAGCGTGATTTCGTTGATCGGTGCGTTATCGCGATGGAGCAGGACGCCTCGAGAACCGAGATGCGCCCGGCACGGAAAACCGCCGAGGCGTCGTTCCATGCGGCACCGAACCCGCGCCCTTGCTTAATTGTTGGCGATCTTCGCGACGGCCCTCGGTCGCGAGGGGGCATGTCCGAAGGTTTTTTTAGTGGGTGTCTGATCCTATAAGCAAGGCAACCCTTTTAATGCGTTTATATGATGCAAATTATAGGACTAAAATGCGCTCAGCTTGGATATTTTTTCCTATCCTCGGAGCGGTAATCTGGGAAATCTCCTATTGAATGATCAAACGATTGTTCTTGTCGCGGAGCATCATGGACGTTTCCATGACATGACATGACA
>CAJQQE010000066.1 GCA_905480395.1 uncultured Phycisphaerales bacterium | reverse complement strand
TCGCGGGGAGAGAGCGAGCGGAGTTTTTCGTGGTTGTACTCGTCGAAGAACCGCGGCTCGATGCGGCCCGCCATGTCGGCGACCATCGCCTGCAGTGACTTTTTGCAGACCTCGGGGAAGTGCCCCGTCTCATTCACCATGCCGCCGGCCTGCCCCCCCATTCCGAGGGCACAGGTCTTGCAGGCGTTGTGAGTCCGCATCGCCTTCCAGAGTTTGAAAAGACCGCCAGCCTCCCGGCCCTTCTTGACGGTGTACCAGATGGCGGGGAATCCTCCGCCTGCGTTGAGTCGCTTCATGCGATCAAGGATACCCGGAGCACCCATGCACGCTTCCAACTCGACCTGCTCGGCGAGAAGATGGCAAAATGGCATCGCCTCAACCACCACACGCCGAACTCACCATTCACCCTTCGGAGCCCTCTCCATGAAATCCACCGGTACCTCGTATCTCCTCTGGCTGCTCTGTCTCATCGGAGTCTGTGGCATCCACCGGCTCTACAACGGGCGGATCATCACCGGGGTGATCTGGCTGCTCACCGGCGGGCTGTTCTTGATCGGCCAGATCATCGATCTGTTTCTGATTCCCGGGATGGCCGAGCGGGCGAATGCGGAATTCGCTCGCGACGTTCGAAGCGTCGATCGACCTCACCAGGGCTGATCGAAGCCCGCGCGTGATGAACGCTGATCCCGAGGCTTCGGGATCAGCCCGTCCACTCGACGAGCATGATGCCGAGATCGGCGCCGTTCACGGTGCCGGAACCGTTGAAGTCGGCGGTGCCGGGCCCGCCCCACTGGGCGAGCAGAAGTCCGACGTCGGCGCCGTTCACGAGGCCGTCGCCGTTGAGATCCGCGATCGAACCGCAGGTGCCGGCGGTCTCGAAGTCGACCGTCACGCCGACCCCGACGTTGCCCGCACGGTCCTCGGCCCGGACGAAGTAGGTCACGAGACTGCACGGATCGACCGCGGGAATCTCACCCCGCCACACCGAGTTGCCGGACCAGTCCATTTCCATGGCGACTTCGCGGCCGCCGTCGACCGTGTAGACGAGTTCAATCGACCGCGGATAGAAGCCACGATCCGAGGTGTACTGGTCGAAGACTCCGGTGCGGACCACGAAGGGGCCGAGTTCGTCACCAACCGGCACGACGACGCTGGTTCGTCGGACATCTGGATCGATGTCGTCGATCGGACCGGTGTTCATGTAAAGACGATTCTGGAAGTTGCCGCCCTCACCCTGAGCGGTGACCAGATCCGGACGCCCGTCGCCGTCGACGTCAGCGAAGCCGATGTCGAGCGACGCGTCGTTGATCGAACTCATCATGTTCGTGGCCTGCGTAAAGAACGCCCGACCATTGTTTCGGTAGAAGCGATCCTGGCTTGAGAACAGCGCGGCCACCACGAAGTCGAGGTCGCCGTCCATGTCGAAATCGATGAACTTGGTGTCGTTGTCGTCGGACGTCGGGTTGGGCGAGATCTGGCTGGAGATGTCGGTCCAGACCGTCCCGGTGCCATCGTTCAAGAGCAGCAGTTCGCGGTTGCTGGAACCAGAGTTCGCCCCGAGCAGGTCGAGGTCCCCGTCACCGTTGACATCGCCGGTGTCGTAGGAGTAGCAACTACCGTCGGTGGGGAGGCCAGAGAGGAGCCTGGTGAAGCTCCCAGAGCCGTCGTTGAGCCAGAGTTGACTACCACCGTTGATCGTGCTTCGACTTCCAAAGTGGAGATCAAGATCGAGGTCGCCGTCGGCATCGAAGAAGTGGCAATCCTGTTGGTCACGAATGACGGCGTTCGGCGTGAGTTCCGCGGTGGCATCGGTGAAGAAGCCCGAGCCATCGTTGAGGTAGAGCACGGGGGCGCCGTTGGACCCGAATCGGCTGCTGGTACCACTGTGGCAGAAAGCGATGTCGAGATCACCGTCGTCGTCGACATCCGCAAACTGACCGCGTGCTGAAGAAAGCCTCTGTGATGGGAGACGGGAAAAGTCGTAGTCGAAGAAACCGTTGCCATCGTTAATGAGCAGGACCGGAGTTCGGTAGAAATCGTTGGCCAGAATCATGTCCTGATCGCCGTCCCGATCGACGTCGCCGAATTCAACCCCGCGATACCAACCGATCGTCGGAATACGGGCTGTCGATTCATCGGTGAAGTGGCCGTCGCCGTCGTTGATGTAGATTTTCGCGCGAAGTGCGGCGCCGGCAGAGGAGTAGCCCTGGCCGTCGGCAAAGGCGATGTCAAGATCGCCGTCGTTGTCCACATCGCAGAACGACAACTGATTGCTGTAGTCCGTCTGCGTTGGAAAGCGGGCCGCGGTCCCGTCCATGAACTGCTGGGCATCCGCAGACGCGGCAATCAGAACGCAGGCGGGAACGATCATCAGAGAAAGGCGACGCATCGGGAACTCCAGGAGTGACGATTAAACGATGGGGACGATCGACCAACTAATAGGCACGCGAGCAAGGACACCGGATTGATCAGAAATTCGACCGGAGCACCCAATCCTGACCCCCCGTTCGGGGTGACGCAACGATAAGCAACGATAAGCAACGCCGAGGGACGAGAAACCACGCTCCAGCACTGACATCTAGAGGTTACCGGACGGCGTGCACCCGAGAAGAAGAGGCTTCGACCCGTTGTTGGCCTGCTGGAACCAAACTCTGCTGTGGACCCAACACAGAAACCAACGGACGGTGATGGCGGCCACTCCAATCATGGCCATTCACTCCTTGACGCCACCGCCCGTCCGTTGGTTCCTCCGATTGAACAATGAGACGTTCAATTCTCGGGGGCGGTTCCGACGGAGATTCCAACATCACAGTTGGGGTGCGCGGCCAGGAATGCTTCGGATCGTTCTCGGGCAAACGCGGCGCATTCATCCTGATCCCCGCCGTCACCGTCCCCCATCCCTCCGGAGCGCATGGACCATTCCAATCGCTCATCGAGCGGGATGAGATCAAGACCATCAAGAGGGCCATCTGGAGCAATCTTCAGTTCGCCGGATTTGTTTATCTGAAACGGTAGTTCAAGGTACGCATGCTCAAAGAGACCATCCGTCGAGATCTCTGACAGATCCGCTCGGCCCACGGACAACCGAACTGCGACACCGATGACGCCCTTCGATGGCGTGTCGAATCGGACTCGGTTCCCTTGAAAATCAGGGTCGAGCTCGATCGTCCCAGACCAACCGTCCGACTCGATGGCCCACGCGAGCTCGACCGGGCGGTGATGGCGGCACCAGTCTTCGAGATCACCATTGGCGATCACCGATTCCGCGAGCGTCAGTCGACCCTGCAACTTTGCCGTGGTGAAGTTGTGATTCGTTCCGATGGTGATCTTTGATCCTTCGCGGATCAGGTACGACCGATTGATCTCCACCGAGCCAGGCCGATCGCCGGTCCACAGCACCACTTGCGGCGCCGTGACTTCGTCGAGCGTCACCGCGAAGTCGAACTCTGTCCCCGCCCCAAACGGGGACCAGGCATTTTCACCCCAGGCGACCTCTTCATCGCAGAGTTCTTTCCAAACGACCGAGACGAACTGCAACGGGATCACCTGTCGGAAGTCTCGCCAGATTTCTCGAATTCGATCCCAGTTGTTCGCCTCGCACGCCAGCCTTGCCTCGGCGGCGAGGAATGAAAATCGCGCAATACGATCGGGGAGATCGACGCAGGATGGGTCGTCCGGATGAAGACAACAATGGAAATACCAAGCTTCAACCGCGGTCCCGCCAGCGCGGACGACGTCGCAGTAGGAATCTTCGCAATCGACCATGCACCCGCCCATGCCCGCGACCAAGACCGTCCCCAAACCACCGACCACCGCTCGAGCGGTTGATCGGCGTACCGAACTCCAACTCGCCTGCGAGCCTTCCTCGAAGAGACACCGCATCCCATTCACGCCACGTAGATTGATCATCGCACGACCTCGCGAAAGCGCCCCCGACGAATTCGATTCGGAAATCTCGCTCCGGTTCGAATCCACCTTTCCCTACGGAACAGCGTAGGGCGTCGAACACGCCACTCGAAGAAGCGATGCGGAAATTCCCGGGTGGGAAGTGACGCCTTGTGGTTTGCGAGCGTGAAGCGCTGTTTCAAGAAGAACGCTTCTGCCTCGGGAGAGGATCGAAAGACTGATTTCAGCGACCGATCAAGAGTCTTCCGGGATCTCTGAGGTTGGCGCACCCCGCTGATCAAACGTCTCGACGTAGCCACCGCGATTGCCTTTGTAGGTGCCGATCTTCACCAGCGTGCCGCCCTTGCCATTCTGAGTCTTGATCATGCCTTCGCCCTCGACGGTCGTACCCAGTTGCACCAGCGTCTGACCGTTGCCGTTTTGGGTCTTGATGACCCCTTCGCCACCCACCGTCGCGGCGATCGCGACCATGGTTCCACCCTCGCCGTTCTGAGTCTTGATGAAACCATTTCCCTCGGCATTTGCGGCCAGCGTGACGAGCGTTCCACCCCGACCGTTCTGCGTCTTGACCTGACCTTCACCCTTCACCGTGGCGCCTATTTCCACCAGCGACTGACCATTGCGACCGCGGGTTGTGATGAAACCGTACTGCTCGCCGTCATGCTTCACCGCGTTCATCCGCACGATCACTTTTCCCTGATCATTCACCACCTCGAATTTTTTCGCCTGAACGACCTCAGGAACCGACGGCGAACTCGTCGCGGCCAAGAGCCCACCGACAACGATCACCGCACCCAGCGCTCGATTCCAACGACGCTGACCACGGACTTGCTGCTCGAGTGCTTCCATTCGTTGTTCTGTGCGGTTCATAAGTTCAGACCCTTGTTGGGGATGTGGATGGCTAGATGGTGGATAGATCGATGGATCGATGGCAGATTGCCAATGCCTTGACGCCAGAGTCTGGCGGAGTCGTGGCGGCGCCGTTTGCTGCTTCCGTGCCCGACCGAGACCGGTTTAACGGATGAACCGCATTCGGCCGATGTCTGGCACCACGGAATACCCAGTTCCTTCGATGCGGTTCGGGGCGGGGAAGTAAACACACCACGCCTTCCCCACTAGAAGATCGCGATGAACGATGAACGGGGTGTCGTCGCCGGTCGCCCCAACCGCCAACGGGTGCGGCCGGCCCCAGAATCGAGAATCGCGGCTGGCGCCGGAGTTGTCTCCGAGCATGAGGAACTGATCGGGGCCGAGCTTCGCCGGCTCAAGCGGATCGGTGGCAAAGAGCATGCCGTCGATGCGCTCGCCGTTCGCTGCCGCCTGCTGCCGGGTGTCCAGGCGACCCCCCTTGTAGTAGAGATCACGGTCAACCCTGACTCGGCGAACCGTGAAGGGCGAGCCTTCGAAGTTCCAAGTCATTCGAGGTCGCCGGATTTCGGCGCCCTTGGGATTGGCCCGGTATCGCTCAAGATCAAATGCGTCAAAGGAATTCTCGAGGCGAGTCATCGGATCCCACTCGTAGTCGAGGCTCGCCACGTCTTCGCCCCCCACCGCGATGACCATCGTCTGATCAATGTGAGCGAACTCAATGTCGAGCAATCCGCCGGGGCCAGGGGTGTACGCTCCGGCCGACTCCTGGACCGAACGACCGTCGCTATCCAGCATCTCGACCTTCGCCGTTCCCCCATCCAGACTGAAGACAAATCGATGCCCGCGGGTCGTCAGGTTCAAGGAGGTCTTGAATTGGTCGACCTCGTTTGGAACGATCGCCGCCATGACTCGAAGGTCGGAGACGGAGTCCACGTCGCGAAGGCTCAGCCGACGCTCACCGCGGAGCGGTGGATATCGGTAGACGTTGTAGGCGTTGAAGTCGTCGATCGGGAGTTGATCTTCCGCCCAGTCGAGCCGAGTGGGCGTCTCAGCAGTGAACGACCATGCTCGCGTGTCGGCGATCTCCCAATTGGAGGCCGTCGCCTGCGATGGCTTGAATGGCGGGCCGTCGAATCGGCGTTTGATCCGGGTCTCGACCGCGCCAGCATCAAGCGGAACGTAATTGGAGTCGTAGACCGGTTGCCAGACCGCCTCTTGGATGTATCGCGGTCGACGGGCGATCCGAAAATCGGATGGGCCCCCGTCAGGGGGTGCGGTGAACACGTCTCCGTCAGCGATCAGGACCTGCTCGCCTCCACGGCCGACGAGCCTCTTGATGTAATTCTGGCTCGGCCCGATCGGATCGACGGGGTTCTTGAAGACCACGACGTCCCAGCGATCCGGCTCGAAGAATTCGTAGAGATACTTGAGGACCAGAACCCGATCACCCATCCGAATGTTGCCCAGCAAGCGATTCCCGGGCATCAGCCCGATGGCCCGATCTTCGCTGATCATCGGATCGAAAATCGGCAGGGTGTTCTGGGGGTTCTCACTCACCCCACGACGGAGATTCGTCGGGTCGAAGGCATATTCATATCCGGTATCCGGCGTCTGAAATCGAACGTGCTCGCCCATGAGGGTGGGGGCCATCGATCCAGTCGGAATGACGAATCCCTCGATCACAAATCCACGGAAGGCAAGCGCAATCGCGAATGCCACCAGCAGCGACTGGATCGTCTCGGGAATGTCGGTCTCTCGCTTCGTAGAAGTTTCACTCATCGGATTCGTACTGTACCCGGCAGGTCCATGGATTGACCTCGGGGGTGATTCGCCTCAAAATCGACCTGAGGCTTGCGGATGACCCGTCGAAACTCCCGACAACCCCTCGACACCTCGGTAGGATTCCGTCATGGTTCCGCCCTTGCCACCCACCTCCAGTGATCCACCCAACTCGCCGCTGCCCGGAGCGTCGTCGGGACCGCCCGCGACGTCACCCTCGGAACCCCCGGAATCCTTGATGCCCGATTCGGGCAACTCGCCAGAAGCGCCCCCCATTCGACGCGGGCTGCTGCTGGTGGTCAGCGGACCCTCTGGAGTCGGCAAGACGACCATCGTGCATCAGATCATTGACCGTTTTGACGGAGTTTTTAGCGTCTCCGCGACCACCCGCGACTGCTCGAGCCACGAAACCGATGGCGTCGACTACTTCTTTCTCGATGAGGCCGCATTTCAACGCTGGATTGACGAGGATCGTTTTCTCGAGTTCGCACAGGTATTCGGTCGCTCCTCGTACGGAACCCCGAGAGATGCCGTCGAAGATCGGCTCCGAGAAGGCCGGCTGGTGGTCTTGGATATCGATGTCCAGGGTGCGATTCAGGTCCGGGCCAGCACCCCCGACGCCTTCGGCGTATTTATTCTGCCCCCCGATGAAGACGAACTCCTGCGACGCCTCCGAGCCAGAGGCCGCGAGGACGAGGCGACGATCGAGCGACGCTTCGCCGAGGCTCGCCACGAAATGGCGACCGCACGCACCTGCGGTGCCTATGACGCGTTCGTGGTCAACGATGAATTGAAGCGAGTGGTCGAAGAGACGGTCGGTCTGATCGAATCTCGGCTGGCGGAACGAGCCAATTCGGGCCGCTGAGCCTCCTCATTCAGCCTGCGGGAGCGCTCAGGTGGGACTCGAGCCCTTCAAGCAGCGCCTGAAACACCGACCCTTCGTCAACCGTGGCATCAACGACAAGATGGCGATCCGGCGCTCGTTTGGCCTGCGCCAGATAGCCCTGCCTGACTCGACGGTGAAACGCCGCCCCCTTTAGCTCCATGCGATCGAGCGTGGCCGGGAGGCGTCCCGCCGCCGTGGCTTCATCAACATCGAAGATCACCACCAAATCTGGTTCACATCCCCCGGTGGCAACGTGGCCCACCGCCATGATCTCTTCAGGATCAAGGCCGCCCGCCGTCCCTTGATATGCCAAGGTCGAGGAAATGAACCGATCCGCGAGCACGAATCGACCTTCCGCCAGTGCGGGGCGAATCCGCTCATCCATGAGCTGAGATCGGCTCGCCATGTAGAGCAGCATCTCGCACCGAAGATCCATCTCTTCGTATCGAGGATCGAGCAGCACCCCTCGGATCGCCTCGCCGATCGGCGTCCCACCGGGCTCTCGAACTTCAACCGGAATCACACCATGATCGCCGCAGAAACTCGTGAACTTGGCCAGTTGAGTCGACTTTCCTGATCCGTCAGGACCATCGAAGACAATGAAACGGCCGGCGAGAAGTTTGGTCCAGTCTTGCATCGAGGCCAAATATGACGCCCCATGCCAGAATCGGCAAGCCCGATGGCGACAGAAGTCGTGGATTGACCCGCGAACGGGCGACGTGACGTTCCGACGACTACCATCCGTCCGATGCACGTGGATGTCCGGACTCAGGACGGGACCCGCCTCGGTCGCGTCAAGATCGATCAGGCGACGCGACCAATCCGCGTCCGTCCCGGCAATGCCGACCGCGACACCTTCCTCGAATGGGAAAACGCCGTGGATGATGCCGGCCACCTTCGGGCCTGCATCACCTGTGGCGACCGCCACCTCTATCGGTCACGATCGCTCCCCCAAGTGACGCCCTTTGTCGCCTTGATCGCCCTCGCGGGTGCGACGGTGAGTTTGCTGGGCTTCGCGACGAGTACCTGGATCCTCAACCTGCTGATCGTCGTACTGGTGATCGACATCGGCGTCCTCGTCTTCGCCCGAACCCGCCTGGTCTGCTACCGATGCGGTTCCATCTACGGCAACCTGCCGATTGCCCGATATCACCGAGGTTGGGATCCCGCCGTCGCCGAGAAAATCGTCAACGAAGAGGATCCCGCCGACTCCAATCGCCTCGGCCGCCAGGACCGGGAAGGCACGTCATGAACGAACACGGTGAACTCATCATCTTTGGCGCCGGAGGCCACGCTGCCGTCGTGGCGGACGCCGCCGTCGCCATGGGCTTTGTACTGGTCGGCGTCGTCGATGCCATGCGTCCCATTGCCGACGGGCGGCCCCCTTTCGGAGGGGTGCCTTGGCTCGGATCACCCGAGGACCCAAATCCTTCCTTAGAAGAACTACTCGCCCGTGGCGCTCGAATTCATGCCGCCATCGGTGATGCAGGGATCCGACGCCGATGGCTCGGCGCCCACCTCACGCATGCCGCCAGCGTGGTTCACCCGACGGCCGTCGTATCGCCATCCGCGACCATTGGCAAAGGCGTCTTCATCGGCCCCCGCGCTGTCGTGAATGCCCGGGCGGTGATCGGCGCGGGCACGATCATCAATACCGCGGCCATTCTCGAACACGACGCCCGTACCGGGGAGTATTGCCACCTCGCACCGGGCGCGATCGTGCTGGGGAATGCGGGCATCGGTGATCGAGTGCTGGTCGGTTCGAATGCCACGATCCTCCCCGCGATCACGGTCGGGCATCATTCGACGGTCGGCGCCGGAAGCGTGGTCACCGGCCATCTTTCGGATGGGGCTCGGGCCTTCGGAAACCCCGCCCGTAATCGCTGAGCAACTCGGCCTTTGATCGATCCTCGCGCCTTATCCGAGCGGCATCGCCCACGCGACGAGCCTGGCGGCAGGAACGATGATCAGGAGAAGCAGCGCCCACGCCGCAAGATGGATGAGCGCGATTCGGTCGCGAATATTCAGAAGCAACATGCTTCCGCCGACGACCGCGCCCACGCCAACGAGCAGGTGGGTCATGGTCTGAAGCCAACCAGATTCGATTGGGATCAGCCTCGCTAACGCCGCCACCGCAACGATTGCCGTGATCCGCGAAAGAATGCCGATCACCGAGCCAAGTGGTCGGCGCTCCAGCCAGGCGGCAAGACGCAGTGCGACCATGCCACAACCGATGACCACGGCCGATGCCACGAGGAATTGAATGGCCGCCAGCAACCGAACCTTGACCGACGGCGCGTCCAGCGTGAACAACCCGTCGCTGTTCCTAAAAAGTCCGTCCTTGCTCGGGAAGAGCGACGACCAACCGGCGATCAACGCGAACATCATCACCACCGCCGCGACCACCGCGATGATCGACCAGAGCCGGTGGTTTGATCGAGGCATGATCGCACCCTCGTCCTCTTCGGATGCCCCCTCCTCGGAATCGACGATCGCGAAGCGGTCTCCGCCGTGCTTCGACTTGTCCTTCTTCCTGGTCTTCTCCGTCTTCGCATCACCCAGACGCGTATTGGAAACAAGGTCGTATCCACAGGCCAAGCAGACCACCTGATCCGACCCCGGCATGGGTTCCCGGCAGGACGGACAGGTGAGCGACGCTGGCACCGCCCCTTCTTCCGCCTCGAGCTCGATCTCATCAGCGGCGTGCTGGTCGTCCGGCATCGTTGGCTGTTCGATCGGGATTTCAGCCGCCGCATCAATCGGAACTGCAGCCGACCCCGGCGTCTCCGCCGTGTCCTCAGCAGACTGCGGATCCAGCTCGTAGGCTCCGTCGTCAGAACTCGGCTCTTCCGTCGGCTCGGGGCGTTCGTCGGGCTTCTGTGGATTCATGATCGACATCCTGACAGGAACCCTCGCAGCCGTCATCTCCGGCTTCCCAAATTCGAACGAAAGTCGACGCGGAGGCGCGAGCTAGAGCGGCGATTTTCGCTATATTTTACCGAATGAAATTCCCTCATTCTTCGCTTCAGAGTTCATTCGGCGTGCTGCTGCCGCTTCTTTTCGCCGGAAACGCCAACGCAGAAGTACCCTCGATCTCCTCGCTGATCTTTGATGCCCCCAACATCGTGGGAATCGTCGCTGACGACGAAACGGAAGCGACCCCTTTGGAGGCAGAAGGGGACACAACACCGCCATCTCCTTGGACGAGCACGATCGGCGCCGGGCTCAGCTACAGCCAGACCGATGACGTCACCCTCGGCGCGAACTTCAACGGCAGCTTTGCCCGGAACGACTCGAATTCGAAGTGGGAAACCAGCCTCAAGTACATCTACAACTATGACGACCAAGAGGTCAAGGACAACTTCGGGGTGATCCAGAGCAGCTTCGAGCGGCTTCTCGAGAAGCATCCAGATTGGCTTTGGTTCGCTCAGGCGAGCTTCCAGTACAACGAGACCGAAGCGTACAAGACGAGAACCAAGGCTTTCGGAGGCTTGGGCTTCTTGGCATCCCGAACGGACGATCTAAAGATGCTCTTGAAGGGCGGCTTCGGTGCCTCTAAGGACCGGAACGGCAATAGTGATGTCATTCCGAGATCACTCTTTGGCTACTCCGTCGACTGGGCAATCAACGACCTGGTGAGGCTGACGTCGGACGGCTCGATCGAGAACGACATCGGCTCCTATTCGGAGTATCTGGTCGTCCTCGAATTGAAGCTGACCGTCACGGTGAGCAGGCTCAACAACCTGGGGCTCTATCTCACAATCCGCGACGAGTACGACAGCAACCCGTCACCGGGCGACAGCTGGAACCAGGTCTGGCTGACCATGGGCCTCAATTACTCCTTCTGAAACCCCGCCAGAGAATCCCGTGTGGATATCTCGTCGAATGGGTTTCAAATGCCAGAGACTCGCGAGAATCTGTCGTTTCCTTTTCAATTCCTTCCGGATGACCCACATGGACCCTCTCTCACTGCTCACCTGCGCCGCCATTCTCACGGCGCCGGCGCCGATCGCGGCGGCCGACCTTGTTCCAACGAGCCCAACTGTCCCGACCACGACGGCGTTGATCCTCGGCCTTGCACAGGACGCTGACGCCGCGGCGCCCGCCGTCGAGGCGAAGAGCCTCTGGACCGGCACCGTCGGCATGGGCCTGACCGCAAGCCGAACCGATACGAATACGCTCGGCTTCAACTTCAACGCCGGTGCGTCGCGGGCTGACGACCTGTCCAACTGGGACTCGAACCTCAAGTACATCTACAACGAAGATGACGGTTCGGTCCAAGACAATTTCTTCATCGCACAGACTGAATACGACCGGCTGTTTCAGAAAGACGGCGCTTGGAACTGGTTCGCCCAGGGCAGTTACCAGTACAACGAAACCGAAACATATCGGCAACGACTCAAGGCATTCGCCGGCCCTGGTTACTTCATCTCCCGCACCGAAGAGCTGACCTGGAACCTGAAGGCTGGTGCCGGTACCACTTGGGACGATCAAGGCTCCGAGAACGGCTGGACGGCCCGATCGGTCGCCGGCACGAACTGGAAGTGGCAGATTCGAAAGGGAATCAACTTCCAAGGCTCCGCCGAGATTCAGAACAGCCTCAAGGACTTCGAAAGCTATCTCGCGGTCTTGGAGCTCCGAGTCAATGTCGCGCTGGAGATGATGGAGAACCTGAACCTCTACTTCTCCCTCCGGGACGAGTACGACAGTTCCCCCGGATCCGGGGGAACATGGAACTCCATGTGGATCACCATGGGCTTCTCGTACGGATTTTGAAGCCGCGAGCGCACTCAGGAAGAACAAAGAACCGGAAGTGGCCGTTGGCCACTTCCGGTTCTTCTTGATTTCCCATTGCTTCTTGGTTCCCGCTGCTTCGCCGTGGACAGCACCGAAAAATCCGGGCGTCACGGCACGAGTCAGACTTTTTCTTTAATCGAGATCCGGCTCGTCTTCGCCGCTTTCCACCACCGGATCGCCCACGATCGCGTGGCCAATCCGCACGAGGTTGGAGCCACATTCGATGGCGGTCTCGAAATCGTTACTCATCCCCATCGAGAGAATGTCGATCCGATCGGACTCGCGAATGAACTTTCGGACGTCCTCGAAGATTTCGTGGCATCGTTCGAAGGTGTTTTGGACCAACGCCTGGTCTTCGGTATCGGGCGCCATGCACATGAGGCCTCGCACCCGGACGTTGAGCATGGATCCCATCTGATCCACCAAGTGACGAACTGCCGGCGCGGCGATTCCGCTCTTCTGTACCTCGCCAAAATTGACTTCGATGAGCACCTCGGTGACTCGATCCCGCTTTGACGACTGGATCTGGATCTCCTCGGCGAGCCGCAGGCTATCGACGGAGTGAATCAATCGGCAGGTCTCGGTCGCCTTGCGGACTTTGTTTCGCTGCAAGGCGCCGACCATGTGCCAAAGCGGACTTTCCGGTGCCGACCGGCCACTGGATCCGGGATGTTCGACAATCCGTTCGCGATATTCCTCGATCTGGGCGGCGCGAGCGGCCAGTTGTTGAACCCGGTTCTCGCCGAAATGCCGGTGCCCAAGATCGAACAACTCGCGGACCAGGTCCATCGAGGCCTTCTTGGTGACCGCGACCACGATGATGTCTTCGGGGCGACGACCGGATCTCCGGGCCGCCTCTCCGACGCGTCGGAGGACGTCCTCGTAACGATCCTTGAGCATCGGGGAATTCTCAGTTCGGGGGGCGGCGTCTGCGGGCATGGATGAAGGGTAGCCATCGCAACGGTCCCACCGCAAGCACGATCAGGAGATCCGTTGGCTTCCGGAGGATGTTCTGGGCGGCATCTGCCGGTCGGAGATAGTCTCCAAGCATGGATCAGAACCCCCTCGATATTCTTCCCCAGCACGGGCCCGCGGTCTTGGTGATCCGTGATGGATGGGGACGCAATCCCCATCCCGAGCAAGCGGACTTCAATGCCGTCCTTCAAGCCAGGACTCCGATCGCGGACGAAATCGAAGTGGCCTGGCCATCGGTACTCATTCGCACCAGTGGCGAGGATGTGGGCCTTCCGGTTGGTGAAAACGGCCCTGTGATGGGTAACTCGGAGGTCGGCCATCAGAACATCGGCGCGGGCCGGATCGTGGATCAGGAACTGATGCGGATCACCAATTCGATCCGATCAGACGAGTTTTTCGAGCGAGCCGCCCTCTTGGACGCCTTCGCCCATGCGGAATCAACCGGCGGGAACGTCCACCTTCTCGGCCTGGTGAGTGATGGACTCGTCCACAGCGATCTCAACCATCTCGTGGCCCTGTTGGATGCCGCGGGGCGACGTGGATTTCCTTCGGATCGCGTCCTCATCCATGCGATCACCGATGGTCGGGATACCCCGCCCACCGGCGGTCTGGGATACCTCGAGGAACTTCAACGAGGCATCGACGCCCATGGGATCGGCCGCGTGGTCTCGGTGATGGGGCGATTCTGGGCCATGGATCGAGATCATCGGTGGGATCGCGTTGAACCGGCCTATCGCTGCCTGACCAGTCCGACTGAGCGACGATACGACGACCCGGCAGCCGCGGTCACGGCGTATTACGCGAATCCAAGTGAGCCATCCCGCCACGGGGATGAATTCGTCGAACCAGCGGGCATCGGCCCGAGCGATGAGGACATCGCCGCCACCCGGATCGGCCATGGTGATTCGGTGATCTTTTTCAACTTCAGAGGCGACCGCCCCCGGGAGATCACCAAGGCGTTCACGCTCGATGACGATGCCTGGTCAAAGGTAGACCGCGGCGGATTCGATCGCGGCAAGCGACTGGAGAATCTTCGGTTCACCGGAATGACCCGGTACGAATCCGGCCTGCCGATGGAGGTGATCTTTGAGAAGCCGCCGCAGATGACGGGCATTCTTGGCGAAGCAATCGCCAACGCCGGACTCTCACAGTTTCGTTGTGCCGAAACGGAGAAATTCCCACACGTCACCTTCTTCTTCAATGATTACCGGGAGCAACCTTTTCCCGGCGAGACCCGGATGATCCTTCAGAGCCCCACCGACGTCACCACCTACGACCAGAAGCCAGAAATGAGCGCAGACGGGGTCTTGTCAGCGGTACTCGAACGACTCGCCGCGGATGATTGCGAACGGCTTATCGTGGTGAACTTCGCCAACAGCGATATGGTCGGACACACCGGCAACCTTGATGCCGCGATCGCTGCTTGTGAGAAGGTCGACGAATGCGTCGGCCAGATCATCGAGGCGACGCTCGCCCGCGGTGGCGGTTTGATCGTGACCGCCGACCATGGCAATGCCGAACAAATGTGGAACTTCGAGGCCAACTGCCCACAAACGGCACACACCAACTTTGACGTTCCACTCCACGTGATCGGCGAACCTTGGCGGAACCGGAGCCTCGCCGCCGACGGACGACTCGCGGATATCGCGCCGACGTTACTCGCCATGCTCGGGATTCCCCAACCGCCTGCGATGACCGGGCGAAATCTCTTTCGCTGAGGATCCATTCGATGCGAATCGTCTTCGCGGGAACCCAATCGGTCGGAAAGACCACGCTGGTCGAGGATCTGCACGCCGCCTTCCCCGAGTTTCGCATCGAGGAAGAACCGATTCGCGCGGTAGCCCGTACGACCGGTGAGCCACCGCCGGCCATTCCAACCCAACAGGCGGAACGCCGGCTCGTTGATTACGGGCTGCAAAGACTGGTCGCGGCCAAGGCCGGTGATCGCGTCCTCTTCGATCGATCGCCACTTGACGCCTACGCCCATGCGATCCTCTCGATGGAGATCGGCGGCGAAGTCGATCCGGCATTCCTCACTGAACTCCGGCCGAAAGTCCAAACCGCGCTCTCCAACGCTGATCTGGTGGTGTTCGTTCCCATAGAGAAAGGCATCGGAAATCAAGCGGATGGGTTTCGATACCTCGATGAATCGAATCGGCGTCGAGTCGATCAAATACTGAACGATCTGCTTCTGCCGTCGGGCCACCTCGTCCAAGCCCCGGTGATGACTGTTCGTGGTGACCGGCTCACTCGAGTGAAACAAGTTCGAAAATATATGGTCGGCGCGATCCGCCACTAGAATCTTCCGCATGACGCCAGACCAAGCCCGCACCCTGATGCACGAATGGGTCGCCAGCGAATCGCTGCGTGGCCATATGGAGGCCGTCGCCGCCTGCATGTCCGACCATGCCGCGATCCATGCTCCCGAGGAGGTCGATGACTGGGTGGTCGCCGGATTGCTGCACGACTTTGACTACGAAAAGCACCCGACCGAGGCCGAGCATCCCTTTGTCGGGGTCGAATATCTTCGCTCGCGAGGGGACGTGAACGAGCCGATTCTTCAGGCGATTCTCGGGCATGCCCTGTATTCCGGAGTGGAGCGGGACACGCCGATGGCCAAAAATCTCTTTGCCTGTGATGAACTCGCCGGTTTCATCGTCGCCTGCGCCAAAGTTCGCCCGAACGGCATCGGGGACCTCAAATCCAAAAGCGTGAAGAAGAAACTCAAGGACAAGAAGTTTGCCGCGGCGGTCAGCCGCAGCGACATCGCAGTCGGCATCGAAGCGCTCGGCGTCGATCAGACCGAACACATCGACCGCTGCATCAATGCCATTCGAGCCGCCGCCGACCGCGTCGGTTGCTGAGGAAAAACTGCTCCATGCCTCGCCTTTGTCTTCCACGAATCGTCTTCTTCGGTCGCACCGCAGACGAGTACGCCCGTATGTGGAACCTCTCGCTCGCGGACCTCACTGGATCGCAAGTGCTGGACTGCCCCTGCGGTCCGGCGAGTTTCATCGCGGCTTGTCACGACGCGGGGATCAACGCGATCGGGGTTGATCCGATGATGGGACGCCTGATCGATGAGATGCGGCGTACCGGCCAGAAGGACATCGAGGACACAATGGCCGCGATCGAATCGAGTCAATCCGGTCTGGCGAGCAGTGATCCCGAAACATGGATGGCCGAGAAGTACCAGGCACTTGAGCACTTCCTCGATGATTTCCGCCAACACGGACCTGGGGGTGACGCCGATGATGGTCGGTATGTGGCGGCATCTCTTCCGAATCTGCCATTCGCGGACCAGTCCTTCGACATGGTCTTCTCCGCCCACTTGCTCTTCAGTGACGCGTCGGTGGAAAATGGGGGCCTCGTGGCCTCGTCGGAGGCCCTCGACCTTCCCTTCCACCTTGAGGCGGTGACTGAGCTTGCCCGGGTGACCCGCCACGAACTCCGGCTCTTTCCCGCCGTGATCATGACCGCCGAAGATGGCGGTCCCCACCCGTGGGTCGACCCAATTCGTGAGCGACTCCAAAGCCTGGGATTCGACGTTCGAACCGAGTCCAGTGACGACGACGAAGGGCTGACGACCTCGAATGCCCTCCTGATCGCGTCACGGGGGGCGGTTGGGGCCTGATCGGTGCACAAACCGATCCTGACACGAAGGGCGGATACAATCTCTCTTCTATGTCCCTTCCACGAATCGCCATTGTCGGCCGACCAAACGTCGGCAAGTCGAGCCTCTTTAATCGCCTCGCCGGCTCCCGAGTCTCGATCGTTGATCCGACCCCCGGGGTGACTCGGGATCGAGTGAGCCGCTTCGTCGAGATTCGGCCGCCGGTCGAACTCGAGGGTGCCGTCTCCCGCTATGCAGAGATCGTCGATACCGGCGGGTTCGGTGTTTATGGCGCCGAGGGCGCGAGATTTGACGACATCGGCGCCGACCTCTCGACGCTCACCAAGGCCATCGAATCCCAGATCGAACGCGCCGCCGAAGAGAGTGATCTCATCCTCTTCGTGGTCGACGCTCAAGCAGGCCCGACCCGACTCGATGAGACGATCGCTGGCATGCTCCGAACTTCGGGCCGAGCTGAGAAAGTGGTGGTGGTCGCCAACAAGGTCGACAGCGATTCATGGGAAGCCGATGCCATGGAGTTCGCGGCCCTTGGCCTCGGAATTCCCGAGATCACCAGCGCGAAGTCCGGCTACAAGAAGCGAATTTTCTTCGAGTTCCTCTGGAACAAAATCGACCCGGCGTCAGCATTGCACATCGACCCGGAGATCAAGCTCGCGATCATCGGCCGTCGAAACGCCGGCAAGAGCACGCTGGTTAACGCGATGGCCGGTGACGAGCGAGTCATCACCAGCGAGATCGCCGGGACCACCCGGGATGCCGTCGACGTGCAGGTCAGTATCGGAGATCGAACCCTGACGGTGATCGACACCGCTGGTCTTCGCAAGAAGAAGAGTTGGTCGAATCAGATTGAGGCGTACGCGCACCAGCGAACCATCGATTCTCTTGATCGTGCGAATGTGGTCTTCATGATGATCGACGCCACTGAGCCGATCAGTCAGGTCGAGAAGAAACTCGCCAAGGAGATCGTTGACCGATTCAAGCCCGTCGCGATCATTCTCAATAAATGGGACCTCACCAAGGACGATATCGTCCTTGACGACTACCTCGAGTACCTAGAACAGGAACTGCCCGGCCTCGGCTATGCGCCGATCATCCGCATGACCGCGACCGACGGTGAAGGCGTCCGCCCCGCCCTGCGGATGGTTCTGAACCTGTTTGAACAGGCCAGCCATCGGGAATCCACGGGGCGATTGAATGCGGTCTTCAAGGAGATCCTTGACCGTCGAGGTCCGAGTTCACGGCTCGGAACTCGCGCGAAGATCCTGTACGTCAGCCAAGTGGCGGTTCACCCCCCCACGATCGTTCTGGTGGTCAACAAGCCAGACTTATTCAAGGGTGGCTACGAGCGGTACATCCTGAACCGGTTGCATGAGGAACTCCCCTACAGTGAAGTTCCGATCCGTCTGGTCTTCAGCCAGCGCCGACGCCTCGAACTCTCCGAGTTGAAGGCTGGCGGAAATCGCGCTGGGAAGTCGGACGCGGAAGAGGTTGGGACCTTGGAAGGGTTCGATCC
>CAJQQE010000065.1 GCA_905480395.1 uncultured Phycisphaerales bacterium | reverse complement strand
ATTGAGGTCATTGAGGTCATTGAGACCGTTGAGATTGTTCGTGTTTTTAATGATGTTTGAGTAAATGCTTCAAGGATGTTGAAAGGCAGGAACTCAGATATGAGTCTTCAACAAGATCGTTGGAGGCGATGGGCATGCAATGTGTTCAATGGCATGCATGGCAGTGACTCGGTCGGGCACACCCGGCCACTAACGTTCGAGTGCGAACTTTATTCGTACTCGAGGAACAGGCTTCTGGTTGGACGACACGGATCGTTCCGTCCCTCCAAGGCTGAGTAACGCTGGATGAGCAACGGGCTCTGACGGCACGACCGGTGAAACGAGGCTCGAGCATCGAGCCAGGAAGGATCCATCACCATGTCGATCGCATCAAGCAAGACGACGTCACTACAGTCCTACACCATGCTGGTCTATCGAAAGCCCCTCCACCCTGAGTTCTTCGGGATCGAAGGCCGGCGGCAGATTCAGCAGGATGACTTTGAGTTCGAGGGATGGATTTTTCCCGGCGGGCAGGTCTCACGTTTTCAGACCGGGAGCATCACCGTTTGTGAAGTGGTGACCGACGAAGTCGAGAATTTGCCCGAAAAAGGGCTCGTCGCCAATCTGCCGTGCGCTGGCGAGCGTGATTTTGAGAGTACGTTTGGCGATGCCGTCACCTACATGACGACCATGCAAACCGAGACGCTCTCGGATCATCTCTACGAATCGACGTATCGAGAGATGACCCAGCATGCGTTGGAGTCGAACTCGCTGGTGATCAAGCCCGAACAAACGGCCGCCCGCCCCGAGATGTCCGTACTGGATATTCAGCGATACCGGGCTGAGGTTCATGTTCAGGGGTATCACCTGCGTTCCGACTGTGCGTTGGTTCTTCGCACCCAGTCGATGTTCCGTCTCGGTGTGGATGAAGAGGAAGAATGAATGCTCAGTTCGGCCGAATTCGGCCGGCTTGGTTTCTATAGAAGATCGACCGCACGCGGCGGCGTTGTCCCACGGGGCTCGCCGCCGCGTTCTATTGGCGTGTTCTACGGGGTAGATCGTCGGTCCGAGTGGGCCGGTAGCATATGGATATGAAGGACGAGTCTGCCAGATATCGAGCCGCCAGAGCGATGGTCGAGACCGATGCGATTCTGGGGACACCGGATGTTCCCTTTGGCCGAGTTGGCGTGCCATCCATCGCGATCGATCAATCGGAAGAAACTGGCGTCGCGATGGAATCGTCGACGACGGCTCGCGGAGGCAGGGAAATGCCACGCGTTGGTGGGCCGGCGGGAGGTCCTCTTGGGCGGGGCGAACCAGCCATCGCCTGCTCGGCGATCGACGGAGATTCTCCGCGATTAAAGCTTGAGACACTCGCGAAACTCCATGCCACCCAGTGCGTGCACTGCATGGCATCGACGGCTCATCGGAACATCGTTTTCGGGGAGGGGAGTCCCGAAGCCTCGTTGATGTTTATTGGTGAGGTTCCTGGGGAGCAGGAGGATCTCACCGGTCGTCCGTTCGTTGGGCCGGCGGGCGAAAAACTCGATCAGATGATTACGGCGATGGGCTTCGGGCGTGATGACGTGTACATCACCAACGTGCTCAAGACCCGCCCGCCTGAAAGCGGCACCCCACGTCCCGAGGAAACGGAGGCGTGCGGGCATTGGCTCGCGTCCCAGATTGCGATCATTCGACCAAAAGTGCTGGTCACGCTCGGGGGACCAGCGTCCCAGTTTATTCTCGGTACCGACACGGGAATCACCCGACTCCGGGGTTCGTGGGGTCGGTACGACGTCGAAACCTTAAAAATCCCAGTGATGCCAACCTACCACCCGGCCTATGTGCTGAGGCGTTACACACCGGAGGTGCGTGCGGCGGTTTGGGCCGATCTTCAGCTCGCTCGTGATCTGGCGCAGCGAGAAGTTTAGACCATCGCATTAACTCGCTTGACGATCCTCGATCGAATCAAGAATGATGGTCACGGGACCATCGTTGAGTAGGGCGACCTTCATATCGGCCCCGAATCGGCCGGTTTTTACCCGAATCCCGTGTTGGTTTCGAAGTCGTTCGACGACCAGCTCGACCAAAGGTGCGGCCTCTTCCGGGTCAGCAGCCCTCGTAAAACTCGGCCGGTTGCCTTGCCGGCAATCCGCGAGGAGCGTGAACTGGCTCACGAGGAGAACGCTTCCATCGACGGCCTGCAGATTGAGATTCATCCGATCCTCGTGGTCCCGAAAAACGCGGAGGCCAGCAATCTTTCGCGCGAGCCAGATCGCGTCGGATTCGGTATCCCCTCGGGCCGCACCGGCCAGAACCAGAAAGCCGATGCCGATGTCACCAAGGATCTCGCCATCAACTTCGACGCTCGCGTCTCGGACGCGTTGGATGACGGCTCTCATGATTTTGATCGCTCCGAGGAGGGATTACTTTCCGAGGAATGCGATCGATGCCACCGAGACCATCTGGGCGCCTCGGTCGTCCGAGGCCTGCCGATAGTCAATCAACTCAATGGAATCGGCCGAAACGAGCGTCCCGATCGCGGACATGTTTCCGATTGAGCACCATCTCGTCTGGTTCTTGCACCATTCCATGGCTTCGAGGAAGCCCTTGCTGTCGTTCTCCAGGAACTTTGCGAGGTGCTCCCGATCGTGTCGCTCGACTTCCATTTTTCGATCGTCATCGACGGGCTTTGGTTCGCCAAATTGCGGGCCGACGTGGGAAAGGTCTGCCGAGGAAACGAAGTACGTAAGGCCGCCGACCTCTTCAAGGACCTCGCGGAGCGCTGAGGTGAGCTCTTCGGTCGAGACGCGTTTTCCATCGTCTTCGATCATGGGAATCAATGGATCAGGAACCAGTCCGACGACGACCGGCACATCTCCGAATAGATACTGAATGAAGGGGAGATGAAGTTCCGCAGAATGCTCCGGCAGGAGGTCAAGTTCGTCCCTGAAGATGCGATCGCCGAGCTTCTCTGCCATCCCATTGATCACGGCCTGATCGGCTGAAACCCGGCCGAGCGGGGTATCAAAATCGAGCCGGCTCATGACGGCCCCGTCGCCCATTCCGAAGTGATTCGTGCCGAGAATGACGACCCGATCGGGCTTCTTGGCACCAACCCAGGCGCGGTAACCGCTGGCGTAGACCTCGCCGCCTCGAACGTAGTCGAGATGCGGGACTACGAGGCCGATCACCGGCGAGTCAAATTCCGGATCTTCCGCGGACTGAAGCCAGCCTTCGAGCATCCCGACCGCCAGCTCTTTGCCCCAGACTTTCTGCGCTTCCACGTCTTCCGGAGGCTTTGAGTCGCCACCCTGGGCTTGATGGGCCAGTTGGACAAGGCTTGCTGAAGCCTGGATCGGAAAGGCGCCAGCCTTGTGGAGATTCTCGGCCATCTGTTTCTCATAGCCGTCGAAGGTCGGACCCCAGAGGAGGCCAAACTGATCCATCTGCTCCGCCAGCTTTTCGATCTGATCCTTCGCTTGGATGAGGACGGAGTCGCGTTCTGGTGTCTCTTCGGCCACGATTCTCGCGGCGATTTCAGTGGAGGAGAGTTCGCCGTCGAACAGCTGAATCACGCCGAGGGCCTGTGGCTGAACCACCATCGTCTGCTGGATCAGCATCGAGGGGTCGCGGAGTGCCACGAACTGCTTTCCCTCCTTCTGAACCGGCATTGGCTGTACGGGCCGAGCGTGGGGGGTGATCACGTGGGGGAGGATTGTTTTTGGTTCTTCAGACATGATTCCGCGAGTGTAGCCAACGAGGGAAGGTCGATCAGTTCTTCAAGCACGAAAATTGGGCTTCGGGCCGTTCTTCCGGATACTATGACGTGCTCGAAAAAATGGTTTTCGGACCCCAGAGGAACCTTCTGGTAGGGATCATCGAACGGACTCTTCGAGTTTTCTTGATCTTCCTCAGAAGGGAACCGAGGAAGATGGTGCGGAAACAGGTTCTTTTTGTTTTCTTGGGATGCATGAGATCCATGAGATCCATGAGATCCATGAGATCATTGAACCGTGAGGGTGGTTGCAACGCCTAAGTCTTAGGTGTCCACCAAATTTGGTCATAGGAAGCAGGGCGTTCGAGCCCTCTCCGGAATTTCGAACTTGTTTTCTCAGAGGCTCAAACTGATGATGAATACTCCAGAATCGACTGTCATCCGCACCCTTCGAACCATCCTGCCAGCGGCGATCGTTCTCGCGCTCACCGCGTGCGATCAAAGCGGTGGAACGGCGCCGGCACCCGCGCCGCCGGAAACCGTTGCCGCCGCCCCGGCGACTCCCTCCAAAAACACCTCAAGTCCGACGAGGGTCCAGCCGGCCACGATGCCATCAATCAGCACGACGGCCAGTGCCACTGGAACGAAAGAAGTACTTCCGGCGGCACCGAGCGGGTTCATGACGGCGCCGACCAAGGACGCCATCGTCCCCGGGCCGCGAAGCCAAGCGGTCAATCTGGCAGAGAAGCTCGACCTGACGCTCACGCCTTCCAAGCTCGTGCTTGGAATTATGCAGCCAGGTGTCCCGAAGACTGGCTCGGTCACGATCACGAACAATGGCGACAAGCCGATTCAGATCAAAAAGGCCATTGCGAGTTGCGGTTGTACGACACCGGTCTGGCCCCGAGAGCCCATCGCTCCTGGTGAGTCTGCCGAAATCGAAATTACGCTGAAGCCGACCACCAAGCAGGGAAGCAAGCTCAGCAAGCGAGTCACGCTCCAGATGGTGAATGGCGCTCCTCAGGTCATTACGGTCGAAGGCGAAGTCGGTTTGTTTGTCAAGATGACCCCCAATTTCCTCGACGCGGGGAAGCAGGAAGAATCAGACCAGCAGGCAGTCGCCCTTTCTTCCGCGGACAAGATTCCGTTCTCGATCATCTCGGTTGAGCCGGCGGTATTCAGCGGTATTGGCGGCGAAAAGCAGCTTGATCACGAACTGGTGATGAATTGGGAAGACTGGGAAGCTGCCGGCCGACGCCCGACCGTGAAAGTCATCACTGACCACCCCAACGCACCTGAACTCAGCGTGACCGTGCGACGATCGATCACTCGGGGTAAGCCAACTGCACCGAGCGTGGGCCCCAGAGGCTCGACTCCCGCCGCTGGCCGTCTGGTCACGGCCGCTCGCAGCGGCGATCTCGACGGCGTCAACAAGGCGATCGCCGCGGGTGAAGAGATCGACCAGCCTTCGATCGGTGGCATGTCGGCACTGCACTGGGCTGCTCGAGAGGGCAACGTGGAGGTCGTGGCCGCACTGGTTGGAGCGTCTGCGAACCCGAATCTGCCCAACAAGGCTGGCAAGACGCCAGTGGCGCTCGCCGCGGAGAGCGGCCAGGTTGAGGTTCTCGAATTCTTGGTGAGCAAGGGTGGCGACATCGCTCACGTAGACCAAATCGGTGGTACGCCGCTTCTCTGGGCCGTCGCGCTCGCGAAGAATCCTGCGACCGCGAAGTACTTGATTGAGCAGGGGGCTTCGGTCAACGTGGTCGATAAGAGCGGCATGACCCCGCTCATCTGGGCAGCCGGAATCGGCCAGCCGGAGTCAGTCGCGTTGCTGGTCGAAAATGGCGCTGATCTCGACGCCGTCGAGATCCATGCGAAGGAAACCGCGTTGATGCGTGCCGCTCGGATCGGTAGTCCCGCGAGCGTCCGAATCCTCCTCGATGCCAAGGCCAACCTCGAGATCAAGAACATGCTTGGTCAGACCGCGGTGATCATGGCAGCCTCACAGGGGCCACTCGAGAAGGTCAAGATGCTCTCCGACGCCGGCGCCGATCTCTCGACCAAGGATGTTCGTGGCTGGACGGTGCTGGATCACGCTCGAGCTCGGACTGATGCCAATCGAACGCAGGTCATGGAATACCTCCAGGCGAATGTTCCCGCCAGTGTGAAGGATGCGAAACCCGCCGTCGGCGGCTGAACCGCTCAATCTCATTTCACGATCATGATCGCCCGCTCGCCGTATCTCGGCGAGCGGGCGTTGCCATTCGGCCGGTGGCGATTGGGTGCTTCGGTCGCGTACCATGCTGTTTTCCACCCAGAGCGGCTCCGCGGCATAAAGCCGGGAGTCACTCGCATTCGGATCGCTTCATGATGAATACCACTGCCACTCAGAACGCGTATGACCGCTTGCTGGAGATTCTTCGCGAGGAGGCAGTGCTTGACTCGATCAGTGGACTGATTGGATGGGATCAGGAGACGATGATGCCAACGGAAGGGGCTGCTCATCGGGCGAAGCAAATCTCTCTTCTGGCTCGACTCTCTCACGAGCGAATGACCTCTGCGGAGGTTTCTGAGGCGTTGTTGACCTGCGAAGGTGAGATGGACGTGAGCGCGGACACGGAGGCGGCGGCGAACGTCCGGGCCATTCGGCACGATCATGATCGAGCCGTTCGACTCCCGGCGGCGTTGGTTCAGGAAGCGGCCGAAACCGCGAGCGCCGCCCAACACGAATGGGCGGAAGCCCGAGCGAACAACGACTTCAAACGTTTCCTGCCGTGGCTCGAGAAGACGGTCGACATCTGTCGTCGCAAAGCCGAGTGCTTTGGGTGGGCCGAAGGTGGCGAACCGTGGGATGCGTTGGCCGAAGACTATGAGCCCGGGTGTACGGCGGCGGGGGTGGCGAGCGTCTTCGTCCCGTTGCGCGATCGTCTGCGAGATCTGGTGGCAGAAATCGCAAATTCTGGGCGGACGCCCGATGCACGCTTAGACCAACTCAACCTGCCGCGTGATGAACAAATGGCATTCTGTCGTGAAGTGGCGGAGCGGATCGGGTTCGATGCGACGCGTGGCCGCTTGGACGTTTCGACCCATCCGTTCTGTGGTGGTTCGCACTGTGACGACGTCCGCATGACGACTCGATTTCACGACGACATGCTCACCGATGCGGTCAGTTCGACCATGCATGAATCAGGCCACGCGATGTATGAGCAGGGGCTTCCCTATGCCGCGTTCGGTACCCCCTGCGGCAATTCCGTCTCACTGGGCATCCACGAAAGCCAGAGTCGAATGTGGGAAAACCAGGTCGGTCGGAGCGAGTCGTTCTGGGAGTTCGCAACCCCGCTTCTCGAGCGTCACTTCGGTGCTGCGGTCTCCGGCGTCGATGCCCGGGCGGCCTACGAGAGTGCGAATCGCGTGGCCCCTGGGTTCATCCGGGTCGAAGCCGATGAGGCGACCTACAACATGCACGTCATGATCCGCTTCGAACTGGAGCGGGCGATGCTCACTGGCGACCTCTCGCCTGCCGATCTTCCGGCCGCCTGGAACGCCGCGTATCGTAATTTTCTTGGTCTTGAGGTTCCCGACGATCGTCGAGGCTGTCTCCAAGATGTTCATTGGTCCATGGGAGCGATGGGGTACTTCCCGACCTACACGCTCGGCAACCTCTACTGCGCGCAGATCTTTGAAACCGCGTGCCAGGAAATGCCGGGCTTGGTCGATGGATTCGCCGATGGCCGTTTCTCGGGGCTGCTCGACTGGCTCCGGTCGAACATCCATGTGCACGGGCGGCGGTACTCGCCGGAACAGCTCTGCGAACGGATTACCGGCAAACCCATTTCCTCGGATCCTCTGATGAGATACCTCGAGGGCAAGTTTCGGCCCTTGTACGGCATCTGAGGGCAAAGGGGGGGAGTCCGCCGATTCTCAGATTTCACCGAAGATCGGCCGGGTTTAGGTACACTGAGGGGCTCAATCAAACGCGGGTCTACTCTCCGCAGGAGTTCACATGTCAGCGCCCCGATCCATCCGTAACATCGCCATCATCGCCCACGTTGACCACGGCAAGACCACGCTCGTCGACGCGATTCTCACTCAGTCCGGAACACTTCGGGAGAATGCGGCCCGCGAGGAATGCATCCTCGATTCCAACCCGCTGGAGCGGGAGCGTGGCATCACCATTCTCTCGAAGAATTGCGCGGTCGATTGGACCTTCGAAGACGGCGAGACGATTCGGGTGAACGTCATTGACACCCCGGGTCACGCCGACTTTGGCGGTGAAGTCGAGCGAGTGCTCAAGATGGCGGACGGGGTGCTTCTGCTGGTGGATGCTGCAGAAGGCCCGATGCCCCAGACTCGCTTCGTGCTTGGTAAGGCGCTCTCAATTGGTCTTCGGCCGATTGTCGTGGTCAACAAATGTGACAAGGTTGAGGCTCGATGCGAGTCGGTGGTCGACGAGGTCTTCGATCTCCTGGTTGATCTGGGAGCGGACGACCGAGCACTCGATTTTCCCGTGCTCTATGCATCCGGTCGCGATGGCTGGGCAGGACTGTCGCATGAAGATCCCGCAAGTCGCGAGTCCGGCGTTTCGCCGTTGCTTGAAGTGATCCGAGCGGAGGTTCCCGAACCGGAAGCCGATGTCGACGGCACGCTGCAGATGCGCATTACCTCGCTCGATCGAAACGACTTTGTCGGTCGAATCGTCATTGGCCGGGTCACCCGAGGCGTCGTGAAGACCGGCACCTCCGTGACCGTCTGCTGTCCCGAGCGAAACGTGCAGGCTCGGATTGGTCGAGTACTTGCGTTTGAAGGACTTGGCCGTCGCGAAGTTGACTCCGTGATGGCGGGTGATCTCTGTGCGATTGAAGGGCTCGAGATGGCGGGTATCGGCGACACCATCGCTGACCGCGAGAACCCCGAACCGCTTCCCAGAGTCTTCGTTGACGAGCCGACACTCCATATGGTCTTTCGTATCAACGACGGGCCACTGGCGGGGCGGGATGGAAAATTCGTCACCACGCGGCAAATTCGTGATCGACTTGATCGAGAACTGGAAGCAAACGTCGCACTTCGTGTGGAACCGGGCGATGGTGCCGATAGTTTTCGGGTCTCGGGCCGTGGGCTTCTTCACCTGGGCATCCTGCTGGAGCAAATGCGCCGGGAAGGCTACGAAATCGTGGTCGGAAGACCAGAGGTGGTGCTCCGAAAGATCGATGGAAAACTGCACGAGCCATGGGAACGCGTGAGTGTGGACGCACCTCCGCAATCCGCCGGCGCCGCCATCGAGATGATCGGTAGCCGGGGTGGAGAGATTCAATCGATGGAGAGTCGCGGGAGTCAATCCCGCCTTGAAGGCGTGATGCCGAGCCGTGGTCTCATCGGGCTGCGAACCCGGTTGTTGAACGCTTCTGGTGGCGAGGCCATTCTGCACCACACCTTTGAGGACTGGCGTCCAGCGGGGCCTTCTCGACGCGATCGAGGTAACGGCGTGATGATCTCCATGGAGGCTGGACGGGCGACGCCATACTCGCTGCTTTCCCTCTCCGAGCGAGCCGTCATGTTCGTCGAGCCCGGTGACGACGTGTACGAAGGCATGGTGGTCGGCGAAAACAGCCGTGAAAATGACCTCGATGTGAACCCGGCGAGGGCAAAGGCATTCAGCAACGTTCGTGAATCCAACAAGGAAGCAACGGTCGTGATGAAGGCGCCGCGAAAGATGACCCTCGAGATGGCTCTGGAGTACATCGCCGTCGACGAAGCGGTCGAGATCACGCCCAATGCGATCCGAATGCGAAAGCTGGTGCTGAAGGAAGTCGATCGAAAGCGAGCCCAGCGGAGCCAGCGACAACAGACGGCAAATGCCGCGAGATAGGCTCCGATAGAAGCTTTGGCCATAGGGGGTGACGATGGCGTCCTCAGGCGGGCCGATCTTGGTCCAGAAATTTGGTGGAACGTCGCTGTCGGATTCGGCACGGCTGTCGAATTGTGCGGATCGCGTGGCGCAAGCAGTTGGTGCGGGTCACCGGGTGGTCGTGGTGGTTTCCGCGATGGGGAAGACGACCGATCAACTGGTCGAACTCGCCCACTCGCTCGGCTCGAATCCGGATCCCCGCGCGGTGGATCTGCTTTTGGCCACCGGCGAACTTGCCAGCACCGCCATGATGACGATTGCCCTTAAGAATCGCGGCATTTCCGCGGTTCCGCTGGGCGGCCGTGAAGCGGGGATTCGCACTGACCAATCGCACGGTCGGGCCAGAATTCTCGACATCGAGTCAACCCGCCTTCACGATTTGATCAACGAAGGCTGCGTCCCGGTGGTGGCTGGATTCCAGGGCGTCTCGCCGATCGGTGAAGTCACGACGATTGGTCGCGGTGGATCGGATACGACTGCAGTGGCACTTGCGGCCGCGCTGGGTGCTGGCAGTTCCGGCGGCGGATGCGAGATCCACACCGACGTCGACGGGATTCACACCGCTGATCCTCGGATCATTCCGAAGGCACGGCGGCTCTCGGAGATTGGCTCAGAGGAGATGTTGGAGCTCGCCGCGGTCGGGGCTGGCGTGATTCAAGAGCGGGCCGTGATCTTTGCCCGCCGATTCAATGTTCCCTTGAGGGTGCTTCATAGTCAGAAGCCTGGTCCAGGCACGTTGGTTCTTCGGGAGACTTCGAGTATGGAACGGAATTCAGTTGTCGGATGTGCGCTGCGACGCGAACTCGGCCGGGTCGGGATCTCTGGACTTCAGCGCGGCCATCATGGCCAGGCGGTGATTTTTTCGGCGCTCGCAGACGCCGGAGTGATGGTTGACGACATTGTCCAGACCGATGGTGATGGCGGGATCTCGCTGGCATTCACCGTCGAACACGCAGCGCTTGCGGAAGCCCGGGATGTGGTTCGGGCCGCCATCGATCGAATGGCACCGGGCGACGACTCGATCGGCGTTGATGTCGAAATCGGACTGGCCAAGGTTTCCGCGGTCGGCTCGGGTATGCGGAGCTCGATTGGCGTGGCCGGACGAATGTTCCAAGCCTTGTCGCTCGCAGAAATTCCGATCCTGAATATCACCACCAGCGAAATCCGGATCTCGTGTCTGGTCCCGCAAGATCGAGGGGACGCGGCGCTCGCGGTCGTTCACGAGGCGTTCGGGCTCGATCGAGATCCGCAAGACGGGCCTATCCTTGGTCTGGCGGATCAAGAACAAGAATGACCCGTCAACCCGGTTGACTCGACACCCGCGATCGGGCTTCGACCATGGAAGTCCATGGGAGGGGATCAACCCCCGGACGGCTGAGGCCTGTTGTTTTACATAACACTGATTATCGGCACAACAGAGGAAGATCGGCTCTGGGTGCTCGAGGGCTGCGATCCGGCCAGTGATCCGGGCCATTCCGAATGATCCCCGTCGCCGGGTGTTACTTCTGAACGTTTCGGCGACTGTTGTCTGGTCGGTGGTCTTCGCACGCTCGACCGGTCGGTGAATGTTCCCCTGGTGCCGTTGGCAATGGCTGCTGGTGGTCGGGCTCAGGTTCGCGCTGGCACGTTGGCCGGCTTGTGGCCATCACCGGCGGAATTCAATTGGAACTCAAGTTCGAAGGACTTGCACCGTGGCTTGGCTCAAAGATTGATCGCCGCGTCAATCTCCTGTTCGATTCGCCGGACCGCCGCATCGGCCACGGCTGGCTCCAACTGACGACGAATCGAAGCTCGGACACCGGCGAGGAAATCGGCGTGATTCCCTTGGGGTCCGGCGCTTCTGGAAGCCATCTTCCACGGGTCGAGCTCGAAGTACTCGGCTGGTATGAGTTCTGGGTAGCTCAATCGGTTTGGAAGCCACGGCAAGCAACCAGCCAATAAGGCTTCGGCCACGGCCATCCCGAAGAACTCATGTCGCGCGGTCGAAAGTACCCAATCGGCGCGATCAAGCATCGCTCGGTAGGCATTGGCGGGAAGCGGTCCGGCATGTTCAATCCGATCGTGTTGCTCAGACAAAAAGAGCGTCATCGACGCCGGTACCCGGTCAAATCGTTCCCCCAAGACAATCCAATGGATTCGAGGGCCGCCCGCCGACTCGCGACGTCTGGCCTCTCGGGCGATGGCCAGAAGCTCGTCGCAACCTTTGTCGTGTTCCCACCGATGCGGCCAGACAACCCGGACTACGTCTGGATAACTGGCGAGTTCGGTGTTATGTAAAACTTCTGCATCCACCCCGTGCCGGCTCGGACTCGGATCGGCCTCGGCATCTTCATCGGGGCTCGGCTCGTTGGCCGGGTTGGTCGCGGCGATGGACATTTCGATCGGCGGCGGTGCGATCACGCTCTTACCAAGGAGCCGATCTTGCCAGCAGTCTGCCGAACGCTCCGGTGCATGAGCCAAGACTTCGGTCATTCCGTCGATGAATGAATCTCGATTCCATGCGGAGTTCCAGAGCACTCGATCGGCGGCCTCAACCGACGCCAGATTCGTGAAGGCCAGATGCGCGTCGCGATCGCGGGCTTCGGGTTCGACGCGATCCGACGAGGGGTAAGCCACTTGGTTCTCGTGCATATAGAGAACGTGCGGTTTCGATCGAAGCCCGTCCGGAAGGGCCGCTCGAAGATCCGCCAGTGCGAGCATGCTGGTGGCAAAGATGGCATCGGCAGGGCGATACGCCTCCCCCGCTCCCTTCATGTGGGTTCGTTCGTCCGCCGCAAAGAGCAAGCCGGATTGTCGAAGACGCCATCGGGGGCCACGGCCAGGCATCGTTCGAAAAGACCAGTCCATGGATCCGTGCCGTTGGATCGACTGTCTCATCGAGCGATGAGAGCCAGCATCCCATGGCTGAAAGGCGAGTATCCGGGTGGGCATCCGTGAAGTCTATGTCGGGTCTCGAAGCGGGAATGGCTATTGGGTAGGACGCTTCACACGCAGCGCGGCGAGGTCCCGGGGATCGAATCCCAATCTCTGATGAAGGATCGGCCTATTGCACTGCGTTAGAAACTCGATCGACGGACAGGCTCTCCATATACTGGAGGGATGCCGGAAACAACGCCTGAGATCCTGATGCCCCTGTGTTCCGTCTTTCGACGCTTTCTACGGAGTCAAGGGCTCAAGTACACCAAGGAACGAGCGGACGTTCTGCAGGCGATCATCGATCACGATGGGCCGTTCGAAGCCGAAGAGTTGCTCCTTGAAATGCGACATCTGGGCCATCGGGTTTCCAAGGCGACGATCTATCGAACCCTTCGCCTTCTTCAAGAGGCGGGCATCATTACTCAGGCCCTCTTCGATTCCAAACAGTCTCATTTTCAACTCATCTATGGCAAGCAACCTCAGGACGTCATGGTGTGCCTGCGGAGTGGTCGGACGATCGATTTTCAAAGTCCCGATCTGGCCGCCTTGAGGGATCGGATCTGCGCCGAACTTGGATGGAAGCCGGTCGGCCATCGCTTTCAGATCTTTGCCATGAGCCCGGACAAGGAATTGGAGTCCGAGGAATCTTCGGAAACGGAATGATCGCGAGATGGCTCCGGCCGCCTCGATCGTCCTGGTCACACCGTGGTTAGTCCATCAACTCGTCGTCGAGTTCGATCGGACGAGAAATGGTGTAATGGCCGCCGAACCACTGTGCGAGATCCGCCAGCCGACATTTCGCGGAGCAAAAAGGTCGAGTCGCATCATCCTCGACGATGCGATCGCAGGTTGGGCAATGCAGATCCTGAGCGATCGGGATCGTCCGCCCATCGCAACGCGCCTCGATGGCCGCTTCGAGTCGACGGCGAGCTGATTCGTCTTGACGACGATCGAAGATGGTGAATCCGCGCAGGTCCTCGCCCCGGTGATCAAGGCGAATATCGATTCGTTCTGATGGAAGCGCCGATTCAATGCGGCTCGCCCACTCCACCGCGACCAGTCGGTTCGGATCGGCGAGCAGTTCTTGGAAGCCGATTCCTTCGAGTTCCTCGTCAGTCTTCAGTCGATACGCATCGAGATGCGAGAACGAAACATCGTTCCCACGATGTTCAACATGAATGACGAACGTGGGCGATGCGATGTCGTTCGGGTCCAGACCGAGCCCTCGGGCCAGCCCTCGGGCCAGCCGAGTTTTACCCGATCCAAGATCCCCGTCCAGCGCCAGAAAAACCGGACGCGGACACGTCTCGGCGATGACTTCGCCAAGTCGTTCGGTTCCGTCCTCGTCATGGGTTTCGATGCGGATGAATCGTTCGGATCGGGACATATGGGAGGGAGTGTAACGCCCGAGGGCCATTAGAACCCCGCATGCTCCCAGCCGAGATCGCTGATGCTCCGGATGATGCCATCGACTTCGATTTTCACGGCCCCCGGCGGGTTCGCGGTTTCAACGAATCGTCCGATCACCGTCACGGGGACTCCGTTGAGCATCGCTGGTGGTTGACGTCGGCACGCGAAGAGGAGTTCATAATCCTCCCCGTCCCCGACCGCTTCCTTCCAGCCGCATCCGGGGTTGCAGGGGAGCGTTGCAGCCGTGATGCGAGCATCGAGGCCGCCCGCCGCGGCGAGGCGGCCGGCATCGCGGGCGACTCCGTCGGACACATCGAGCATCGCCACCAGATCCGGACCCAGCAATTCGGCGAGTTGGATCGCTTCCTCGAGTCGGGGCGGGAAGTCGAGGTGCCGTCCGCCGCCCGTCGAATCGAGACTTCCCCCGAGCCGTCCGGTGACCGCGAGGAGATCGCCGGCTTCCGCGCCTTTGCGAGAGATGACTCGGTTCGCCGGCAAGGCCGGGATCGCCAAGATCGTGACCGCAATGACGTCGGCAGAATCCTCACTGATATGCGTCGCAAGGTCGCCTCCGATGAGGGGCGCGTCGAACGCGAGCCCGGTCTCGTGAAGGCCGGCATGAAGTTGTTCCGCCCATCCGTGACTCCGTCGCGGCGAGAGCGTCGCGGCGGCGATGGTGGCAATTGGTCTTGCCGCCATGGCGGCCACGTCACTCAAGTTGCGAAGGACTGCCTTGCGACCAATGGCGTGCGGATCTTCGTCGAGTCGAACGTGGCGGCCGATGACCACCTGATCGGCCGCGACGAGTAGGTGTCCGGAGTCGTCCAGGCGAAGCATCGCCATGTCGTCTCCGGGCGAGAGCAGAACTCGATCCGAGAGACCGCGTCCGAGATGATCGAACCGTGCGTGAAGTACCGATTCGGAAAGCGGCTGATCGGTCATGAGTCGGCCTTGCGGGTGGCGAGTTCGCGGAGGATTTCGGCGTGTCGGGTGGTGGCGCCCTGACGGGTCCGGATGAAACTTCGTCCATCACGCACCAATCGTTGGGCCCGCGAAGTATCCGTGAGCAAGGCCTTGATTTCGTGTGGCAATTGCTCGGGGGTCGTCTGAATCAGGCCGCCGGCCTCCAGTAGATCCGTGGCGATCGCGGCGAAGTTGGTCACATCCGGGCCGATGATGGTCGGTTTTCCAAGGGCGATTGGTTCGATCATGTCGGAGCCACCCAGATCGCCGAACGTCCGTCCGATCACCACCACATCTGCCAGTGCGTAGGCCAGTCTGAGCTCGCCGATGGTGTCGAGGAGAAAACGACCGCTTCGGCTTCCTGTGTCGCGGTGGCTCCTTCGAGCGCATCCGGGAAGCGCTCCCGCGGCGTCGTCGAACCATTCGGGTTTTCGGGGGGCACAAAGCAGTTGCACGCCGTCCCCCACCGCCTGGTGAAGCATGGCATGTTCGATTGGTGCCGTGCTTCCAGCCACCACCAGGGGCCGATTCCGATCGATCCCCATGGACGCCGCGAACTCGGCGGCGCCCGGCACTTCATCCGAGATTCTGGCGGTATCCCATTTCATATTCCCCGTGATCTCGAGGCGATTCGGGCCGACCCCCATCGAGCGGAAGCGAGCGGCGTATGTCTCGTCCTGAACCGCCGCGATGGCAAGTCGATCGAACAGTCGTCTCGCGATCGGCGTGATTCTCGCGTATCGCCGATGGCTTCGTTCGCTGAGCCGACCGTTGACGACGGCGACGGGAATGTGACGCTTCGCCGCTTCTCTCAAGAAGTTTGGCCAGACTTCGAGTTCAACGAGGCCGATGGCATCGGGTCGAACGCGATCGAAGAGTCGACGGACGGCGCCGCTGGTATCGAATGGATACCGGACGACCTCGCACCGTCCATCGAAGAGCGCCTTCGCTCTGGCAAAACCTGTATCGGTCGTGGTGGCGACCACCGGTTCGATCTCAGTCTCGTGGTCCTGCAATTGATCGACTAAGAGATCCGTGGCATTGACCTCACCCACCGAGACGGCGTGCAGAAGAACCCGTCGGCGAGAAGCCTTCGGGAGAACCTCGCCACGTCCGAATCGGGCGGGCCAGTCGGTCCGTATCTTGCCGGTGCTGATCATGCGAGGAAGCCACACGGGGCTCGCGAGGATTGCCGCGGCAAGATAGGCGGCGTCGATGGGACGCGGCATCAAAATCAGCCGGCCGGGTTCGAGTTGGAGGGAGGCGTTTTCTTCGCCAGATTCTGCAGTAGAGCCATCATGAACTTTGGCGAATTCGCACCATACGAGAGATTGGAAACTTGTCCGTCGGGTCGGACATAGAGGAGTTTCGGGATCGTGTTCTGGGTATCGAACGGCGCGATCGCCGCTCTGAATTGCGGGGTGACCATAAACTCAAGGATGCCCGGACTGGGCGATTTTTCGAGGTATCGAGTCACGGCGGCAGCGCCTCCCTGGTCGACACTGACGCCGACCACGGTCGCGATCTTCGAGAGTTCGGCTTCGTTTTCCTTGAGGATGGACCGAACCTTGCGGCAAGGCCCACACCAAGTCGCCCATACCTCGACGAGCATCGGACGCCCCGCGTACGCCGCGAGCGTCGTCTGATTGCCCTGGAGATCGATCAGCGGCACGGCGAACATGCCTTGTGCCACGATGGTCGAAGTCGAGGTTTCGTCCGCGACCGTCGTTGCGGTCGTCGTGGCATCACTCGCCTGCTCCGAATCATGAGAAGCCGAGCCGGTGACCATCGAGACGATGGAGGCGCACGTTGAACACGC
>CAJQQE010000064.1 GCA_905480395.1 uncultured Phycisphaerales bacterium | reverse complement strand
CATGAGGATCCTGATACCGCGAGGTTTCGGCACCCGTCTTTCGCGCCGCACAAGTGCCAGTGGAAAACGCCCCCCGCCAGGACCGGCGATCGCGGGGCCGTCATCTCTTTCTTTGACGTCGCGACGTAGATGACGAAATCAACGCCAGCCTCCGCTCGACCAAAGCGTGGCTGGTCGAGCAAGCAGCCGCTCGCCTCTTTCGAGGACCACGACTTCACAATTCAACACGCCCCCGGAGCTCGGTGCGACTCATCGCGGAACCGGGCACACTCCAGAGAATATTTCAGCGACGAAGCGTCGCGTCGTAGAACGCTTCGAGGTCTCGATCGAGCGCTTCTCGACTCTCGTCGTGCACGTACATCATGTGCCCCGCGGGGTAGTAGGTTCGAGTCACGTGGTCTTGAAAATCTGGTTCGAGTTCGAGGTGGTTGATGACCCAGTCTGCGGCGAAGTGCGGCGTCGCCATGTCGTAATACCCCGCCGCGTTGAACACCCGAAGATCAGGATTCTGAACCATCGCCGCGCGAAGGCGTCCCGCCACGTCGACGTACCGATTCTCGTATCTCGAATAGTCCCACGGGCGCACCCGCCCGGTCAGGATTTCGTAGGGGATGTCCGACGAGTAGCCGAGCTCGCGTCGCACGTAGTCGTTGAGCGTCGCGGTGTATGGCCCTTGAATGGCCGCGTAACTCGGGTCAAACTCGGTGCGAGTTCCCCCTGCGTCGGCGTCTCGTCCAGTGAATCGGGAATCCAGACGACCAACCGTGACACGATCGTCGCGCAGAAGTTCTTTCTGCACCGCCCCACCGCTCAAGCGGAGATTTCGTTGTTCGATAAACACGGGATCGAGTCCGGTGAGCCGCGATAGACCGGAGACCACCGCGGCTTGATCGCCTTCCGAGATCGAGGTTCCAGCCGCCAGCGCCGGGAGATATCGCTCGATGGCGAAAATCTCCGCCGCATCCACCACCGATTCGACGGTAGGAAATCGTTCTCGATCAACCTTTCCGTGATACCACCCGGTGGCGGCATAAGTCGGAAGATAGAGCACATCGGGAAGGAGATTGTTGCGACCGAAGCGGACGGTCGAAAAATCGAGCACGCTGGAGATCAGGATCACCCCGTTCAAGAACATGCCCTGCCGATCCTGCAATTCGTCGGCGAGCCAGGCGGCCCGGGTCGTTCCGTAACTCTCGCCAGCGATGAACTTTGGGCTGGGCCAGCGGCCGTTCCTCGTCGTCCAAAGTCGGATGAACTCTGCCACCGCACGCCCGTCCTTTTCGAGGCCGTGATAGTCGCCATCGTCCACGCCCTCCGCAGCGCGGCTGAATCCGGTGGTGACCGGATCGATAAAAACGAGGTCGGTTCGGTCGAGCAAGGTGGTGTCGTTGTCGACCAGCTGCCAGGGTGGCGGCAGCAAAGCACCGGCATCGCCCATCGCGACCCGCTTCGGACCCCAAGCACCGAGATGAAGCCACACCGAACTTGAGCCGGGGCCACCGTTGAAGCAGAAGGTGACGGGCCGGGTCGTCGGGTCAGCGGCCACCCACTTCTCGGGCGCCCCTTGTGCGAGCGACGACGACGGTTCCGGTTCGAGGCGTTCGTAGGAGACAAAGAAGATCCTCGCCTCCACATCACCGGTCGACTCGTCGAAGAGCGGCAACGTTCCCGCAGTCGCCTGGTAGCGGAGCACTTTTCCGTCGACGGTGATCTCGTGCTCCGTCACGCTGTTCAAATCAGGGAGCAACTCCGGCGCCGTCGCCGAGGCGATCTCAACCTCCGCCACGTCTGGCACGGGCGGGTCCTGAGCGATGGCGGCGGAGAGGAAAAGCGAGAGGACGATCGATGGCGTGATGATCATGGACCGAATCGTATCAGCCCCGCCATTCCCTCCACACCACCAATCTGCATCCGTTGCTCACCCGCGGCTTTGAGACAGAAAAAGGGGCGGGAACGCGTCTGAGACACGGTCCCGCCCCTTGGCGAGTCATTATTGAGCGCTATACGCGGGTCCAAATCAGGGACAAGGTCCCCAACCAACGAGGAGCAGGCCGACGTCGGGGCCGCCGACCTCGCCATCATCGTTCAGATCCTGCTGACAGCCAACGCAGGTGCCCCAGGCACTGAGCAACGAACCGAAGTCGACGCCGTCGACCACGCCATCATTGTTGAAGTCGGCTGGACATCCGCCACCACCGCCCCCACCATCATCAAACTCGATGATGAAGCTCTTTGCGGTACTGGTGATCGGAACATCGTTGAATTGATCACTCGGTCCACTGGCCACACTGAACAAACGGCCAACCGTGCCGTCGCCACTTGGCTCGCCGGGGTACCAGTTGTCATAAGTGAGCGAGTCTCCGGTGATCCAGACCCACTCGCCACCCAGATCCTCGAGACCAATGAACGGACCGCCGTTTCCAGTGGCGGTATCCGGCTGGGTCCAAAGCGACGTGAATGCGCCGAGGTTGCGGTTGACCCAGAACGCCTCGTCATAGGTCTCGAAAGTAACGAGATGACCGCCAGCTTCTTCCGCCAACGCCCGAGCGGTATTCCAGTCGACCGGAGGAGAGACGATCACGCCTTGGTAACCGTGGCCGTTGCCACCCTCGGCAGTACTCCAAGTGACTCCGGTATTGATGCCGGGATCGCGGTCAAACTCGATCAGCACCGAACTGAAATCATTATCAAAGCAATCGTTCCAGTTTCCGGCCGGGTAGATCTGCCCGAAGTCTTCCGGGGCCGGATTGTCGTTCGGTTCACCCGGGGTCCAATTCGTCCAATCGAGTGGTTCGCCGGTGACCCAGCCCCAGCCCCCCGCGGGTTCCGGGCCCTTATCACTTTGCACAAGCCCAAACGCGCACCGGGCATACACCGCCGGCGATCCGACCCCGACAAAGCTCATCGCAAATGCGGTCTCCTCGGGAGACGTCAGGGTGGCGGGGTACCCGCCGAGCAGGGTGGCCTCGGCATCGGCCGTGGCGAAACTGCTCCCTTGCCCGAGCCATTTGACGGCATAAAAGTGCCCGTTACCGCCATCTTCAATCTTCCACTCGGCGACCACTTCAATCGGATACTCGGGAGGCAGTTCGCCGTACTCGACGGTGATCGTTCCGGTGCCGCTGGCGCCGTTATAACCCCCGACTCGAAGCAGATACGTCTCTCCCTCGACGCCTCCGAAAATCATTCGGGAGGTGAAATCAACGCAGTCCGCGCCGTCGTCATTACAGGCGATCAAGGCCCCGTCGCATTCGGTGTAGACCGCGAGCCGGGTGTCAAAGTTAGCCGCGTCGCAAGTCGAGACCACGATGCCATCCGACTGATCGGCCGTGAGCGTGAACCAGATGTCCGAACCGAAGGCGGTTCCAAAGCCTTCGTCGCAATCGCCGGGGAGTTCTGGTCCGTCGTCGGTCGCGTCGATGGTCGAGAATTCCGTGGATCCAAAGAAGATCTCGACGGCATTCGAACAGTTGTCGTTGCTCGGTGACGCTGGGCCGCAGAGATCGATCGCCATCCCCGCGCAACTGGTATCCCAGACCGCTTCGCAGCAGAATGGGTCGATGTCACAGATTGAAGCACAGCAGATCGCGTCGCTGCATCCTGGAACGGAGGACGCTTCCTGACACGGGGATGTTCCCGGAGCCCCACAGGACGCGGGAATCGCCGCACCGAGGGTGACCAAGACTTCGCCGGACACGAGGACACCAGCAGGCAGGTCGGTTCCGTCGTCCCACGTTGAATACGTCGCGACCGAGATCATGCCGTCGGAAGCGACGAACGCGGAACCGGGCGCGAAGGGTGCCGAACCATCCGACGGGCCGAAAATTGAACATTCACCGGGGTTCTCGCCGCCGGAATTGTCGGCCGGGAAGGGTTGTCCAATGTCGTAGAACAGGTCACCGCCGCCACCCTGGAAACGAATCGCCAATCGGATCTCGTTCGCCCAATTGGATGCGGTGGCCCCATCATTGAAACAGACCTCGGCCGTCACGCCGATCCAGTCGGCGGAAATCACACGACGACCGGCTTCCGCAGCCATCTCGACGGCGTTGTAGTTCGGACTTGCCGGGTCGAGCCAACCATCCGCCACGGCACCATACGACACACCCGTGACATCGAATTCCACCTGGGTGGGATCGCCGCCGTACACGGCCGAAGCGAGTAGCGGGCCCGACAAAATCAGAGTCGCACACAACGGTCCCGAGACATGATTCAACATCTGAAAAAACTCCTCAAAGTCTGTTCGCCGCATATCAACCAGCAGACATCGCGGCCCGTCACGGCCCCTCGCAGGGACGATCTTAGAAGCCCTCAAGATACCCCCTCGGCCCCGTTTTTCGAGCCAAGAGCTGATCAGATTGTTCAGAAAACACAAATCCGGACCCGAGCCCGCAGGGGTCAATGTGGCTCGACGGGCGAATCCCGATCACGCTCGGTGATAATGAGCTGAGCCACCCGCAAGACAGGTCCGATTTTCCATGCTCGCTTCGCGTCCAAGACTCCAAGACACCGCCCTGCATTCGAGTAGCATTCCCGAAGTCCAAGACGCCTCATCAATTCTAAAATCTTTGATCGCACCTTCTGAGTGACTCAAATCTCATCCAGTAGGAAACGCCAATAATGAAAAAATCTATGATCGCCGCCGCGGCCGCCCTGACCCTCTCCTCGATGGTGTCCGCCGATGCCCTCGCCCTCATCACTCAAGACGCCGATGAGAAGACCCCGCCACCACCCACCGAAACCGCGGCGGCAAACCCTTGGTACGCGGCCGCCGCATTCGGCGGCAACTTCCTCATGGATGCCAAGATCAAGGACGCGGACGGCATCGAGTTCAAGTTCAAAAACGGTATCGGCCTGAACATCGGTGTGGGCTATCAACTCTGCGAGACCTTGGCCGTGGAAGTTCGCTCGGGCGTGTTGTGGAACGAGATCAAGGGGTTTAACGAGACCAGCATGATCGAAAATATCACCGGAGGTGACGGCGACGTCTACCAGATCCCGCTGATGGCCAGTCTGATCTACTCGATCCCGATCAGCGAGAAGCTCTCGATCGGCCTCAAAGCCGGCGTTGGCATTCAATGGACGGATTTTAACGCCAGTAACATCGAGGTTTCGTCGCCCGGCGTTCAGAGTTCCTTCGGGTCCTACGATCACACCTCCACCGCCTTCCGTTGGGAGGTTGGATTCCAACTTGCCAATCAAATCGCCCACAACGTTCGAATCGGTGGCGGGGTCCTCTTCTCGGGTACCAGCTCCGTGAGTCTCGGAACGGCGACCGTCACCGGCGGCGGCGCCGGCGGCGATTTCGGAGACGACAAGCTCGAGGCGCTCTACAACGTGTCCTTGGGCTTTGGGGTCACCATTACCTTCTGACCAAAGGCCACCTAGACTTCAACATCCGACACCCTCCCCGCCTGCTCACGCAGGCGGGGAGTTCTTTTTTCCTGCTCCACCCACCAATCTGATCCCCGCCACCGATACCCTGATGCGCATGGCCCCGCTCCTCACGTCATCTCCTCCACAATTTCCACCTGCTGCCCTCGATCAATCTCCAGTCGAACGGCCGACGAAGTACATCCGGATGGCGGACTTCGCCGAAGAAGTGATCGAGCACACCATGGCGGTCCTTCAGGCCGCCGCAACCACTGAACGCAATCTGGGGCCCGCCTCGTGAAGATCGCCGATCCGCTCCGGATCCCACTTATTCTGGCACTCGCGTGTGGCATCGGTTGCAGTCCGCACACCATGCGCGATTCGGATCTGCCCGACACCGAGATCCCTCCATCCTTCGAGGCTCCAGCCGGCCCGACGGTCGAAGCCCCGGACGCCTGGTGGAATAGTTTCGATGAACCGGGCCTCGATCGCACCATGCAAAGGGCCTTCGAGGCAAACCTCGGCCTTCGGCAAGCCTGGTCCAGACTCGATCAGGCCAACGCGCAGGCCACGATCGCCGGTGCCTTCCTTTACCCGGATGTCAATCTCGATGCGAGTGCCGGTCGGACGCGGGTAGATCCCGCGGGATCCCCCGCCAATTCGACCGATCGATTCACCATCGGGCTCGGCCTCTCTTGGGAAATCGATCTCTGGAAAAAAATCGCCAATCGCGCCGATGCCGCATCATTGGTCGCCCGCGCCAGCCGAGCCGATGCTGAACAGACCGCATTGCTCCTCTCCGGCTCCGTGGTCGACCTCTGGTTCACGATTCAGGAAAAACAACAACTTCTATCGCTGCTCGCCGAACAGATCGAACTGAGTCGCACCCTCCTGGAACTCACCGAACTCCGGTACGGACAAGGCGTCGGCGATGCGCTCCAGGTCCTGCAGCAGCGGCTCCAACTCCAGTCTGTCATCTCCGCACTCCCCGATATCCGAAGCACGCTCGAGACCAGCCGAAACCAGTTGGCGGTCTTGCTCGCCCGCGCCCCGGAGAATTTGGACGCTGACCCAACGATCGCCATCGCGGCGGTCCTTCCGGAATTGCCCCCCTTTCCAACGCTGCCCACGCCCCGAGATTTGCTTGATCAACGCCCCGACCTTCGAGCCGCCTACGACCGGGTGGCCGCGGCGGACCTCGAAGTGGCGGTCGCCATGGCCAATATGCTCCCCGCGATTCGGCTCTCACTCGCGGGTAATTTCACCAGCGATCAACTTTCAAGCCTCTTCGAGAGCACGGTCGGCAGCATCACGGGCAGTCTGCTCCAACCGGTTTTCGATGGAGACCGCCGCGGGGCGGAAGCGGATCGACGTCGAGCGATTCTCAACGAACGACTCGATGCCTTCACGGAACGCTTCCTCATCGCCCTGCGAGAAGTCGAAGATGCCATCGATCGCGAACGGAATCTTGTCGACCTGTTGGAACAAACCAGAATCCAAGTTGATCTCGCCGAGAAGACACTGACCGAAAGCCGTCTCCTCTTCGCCAACGGACAGATCGAATACCTCGATGTGATCACCTCGATCCGCGCTTTGCAGGACCTGCAGCGCCGCGATGTGAGCGTGCAACGATCGGTCCTCGCGAATCGTGCCTCGCTTCTGCTCGCCCTGGGTGGCGATTGGACTCGATCACTCGCTCCCCCGGCCACCGAAGAGTCTGCCTCCGATCCTCAGACCACACCCTCCGATGACGACGACACCGTCGCCGCCGAAAATCGTTCGCTCCGGAACCCCCACGCATGACTCACGATCCGACGCCTCTGTCGACCTCTGATCGCCCCGCCCCGCCACCTCGGGTAGTGCGATGGTTCGTCGCCCTCTTACGGGTCGCCGTCCCTCTGGCGGTGATCGCGCTTGGCGCGTACGGCGCGATGATTCTCCTCGCTCGAAAACCCGAACCGACTCGGACGCAAGTCGAGGCCATCGCCACGTTGGTCGAGACCATTGTCCCGACGCCCGGCGACGGCACGGCTGAAATCATCGCGTACGGAACGGTGGAACCCAATCGCGTGCTCACGCTTCAGACCCAGGTGGGTGGACTGGTGGTCGGGCTCAATGACGCGTTACAGCCCGGTGGCATCGTCAAGGCGGGTGAACGACTCCTCACCATCGACGATCGCGACTACCAACTCTTGGTTCGCCAACGCGAGGCAGACGTGGCCAACGCCTCCGTTGCCTTGCAACTCGAAGGGGCTCGCCGACACGTCGCCGAGCGCGAGTGGGAGTTACTCGGCGATTCCGTAGAAAGCTCTGACATCGGCCGCGATCTCGCACGCCGCGGTCCCCAACGACTCGAAAAGGAAGCGATGCTTCTGGCGGCCACAAGTCGGCTCGATGCGGCCGAGCTCAATCTGGAACGCACGGTGATCAGCGCACCGTTTAATGGACTGGTGCGTGAGGACGACGTGGAGATCGGACAAGTCGTGAGTCCTCAGGCCAGAATCGCCTCGATCGTCGGCACCGATCGATTCGATGTGATGGTGGCGATCCCGCTCGATAAGTTGGAATGGCTGACTGTGGATTCGGCGAATCCCACGGGAAATTCCATCGCGAATGTGATTCTGGAATTGGGCGACGGCCGCCGCATCACGCGAACGGGTCGAGTCGATCGCCTGCTGGGCGAAGTCGAACGCGCCGGACGTCTCGCCCGAGTTCGGATTCTGGTCGAAGATCCTCTTGGACTTGCGGCCGAACCAACAGACTCGGTCGAACCACTGCTGCTCGGTTCCTACGTTCGAGTGGAAATCGCTGGCCCGGTGGTGAGTGACGTACTCGAACTCCCCCGTTCGGTGATCCGCAACGATCAGAACGTCTGGGTGATGGATGCCGATTCCAAACTTCGTTTTCGAAAGTTGCGAGCCATCGTGGGGCGGCCAAACACCGTGCTCGCCAAAGTCGCGCTTGAACCCGGAGACGAGATCATCACCAGCCCGCTTCCCGCCGCGATTCCCGGCATGCCGCTAGAACGCCTCGACGCCGCGGGCGTCTCGGGCGGGTCCGCCGAAGTCGTGATTGACGATGCGGATGAAGGGAAGGCCACGCCATGATCAAGACCCCCCGAAGTGGCGGCCCGGTCGCGTGGATGGCCGGTCATCCAGTGGCCGCCAATCTACTCATGGCAGCCCTGCTCATTGGTGGCATCATGTCCGCCCTCCGGGTGCGCCAGGAAGTCTTCCCGGAATTCTCGCTGGACATCATCGGCATCTCCGTCCCCTACCCCGGCGCCAGTCCCGAAGAAGTCGAACGCGGGATCATCAGCGTGGTGGAGGATGCGGTCCGGGGAATCGACGGGGTCAAGCGGATCACCAGTACCGCGAGCGAAGGCCGTGGCTCAGTCAGCGTGGAGCTCCAACTCAACGCGGTGGCGGACCGCGTCCTGCAGAACGTCAAAAACGCCGTCGACCGAATTGCCACGCTTCCCGAAGATGTGGAACGTCCGACGGTGAGTTTGCTCGAGAATCGCAACCTCGTGGTGAACATCGCGGTCGCCGGAGATTTCTCGGAGAAAGTTCTTCGAGAGACGGCCGAACGAATCCGAGACGAACTCGCGATTCGCGAGGGGATCACCCTGGTCCAACTCGGCGCCGCCAAACCGCTTGAAATCGCCATCGAGATCCCCGAAGCCGCTCTCCGAGCCCACAATCTGACCCTCGAACGGGTGGCCGGTGAGATTCGTCGCGCGGCGATCGATCTCCCCGCGGGCAGCCTCAAGACCGATGCCGGAGAAATTCTCTTCCGCACCACCGAGCGCCGCGACTTTGGCCGCGAATTCGCAGACATTCCTGTCATTTCTCGCCCCGACGGTTCGACCTTAAAACTCGGCGAGATCGCCATCATCACCGATGGCTTTGCGGACATCGATCTTCAGCCCAATCTCGACGGCCTGCCCGCGGCCACCGTTGAGGTCTATCGAGTCGGCGACGAGACTCCGATTTCCGTGTCCGATGAAGTCATCCGTTATCTCGACGAGTTACGACCCGAACTGCCGGAAGGCTTGGCCGTCCAGAGAGTCCGTGACGACTCAACCTCGTATCGGGAGCGCGTGGAACTGCTGGTTCGAAACGCGGCGATCGGTCTCGGGCTCGTGCTCCTCATGCTCGGCCTTTTCCTCGAACCGCGACTCGCATTCTGGGTCACGCTGGGCATTCCGATCTCGATCTTGGGGTCGTTTCTCTTCCTCTCCCAGACCAATGCGTCGATCAACATGATCTCGCTCTTTGCCTTCATCGTGACCCTCGGCATCATTGTCGACGATGCGGTGGTGGTTGGAGAGAACATCTTTGAGAAGCGGGCCGAGGGCATGCCAGCCCTCGAGGCGGCCATTGCCGGCGCCCGACAGATCTCCGGCCCGGTGACTTTTGCGGTCCTCACCAATATGGTTGCCTTCGCGCCGATGTTGTTTGTCCCGGGCGCGAGCGGCAAACTCTTCATGCAGATTCCCGCCGTCGCGATCAGCGTCTTCGCGGTTTCCCTGATCGAATCACTGTTCGTGCTTCCGGCTCACCTCTCGCACAATCCAAGACAAACGGTGTTCTGGAAAGTGATCTCGATCCCGAGTCGGTACTTCGAACGGGGGCTGTTCTGGTTCATTCGCCAAATCTACGCCCCCATTGCGGGCTTCGCGGTTCGACAACGCTATGGAACCATCGCCGTAGCGCTCGCGATGCTCACGGTGACCATCGCCACCCTCGTCAGTGGCCGATTACCGTTCACCTTCTTGCCCAAAATCGACGCGGACTTCGTGGTGGTGAATGCCACCCTCCCGCTCGGCGTTCCCGTCGATCGAACTTCGGCAGTACAAGAACGGCTGATGGCGTCGCTGGCCAAAACGGTGGACGAATCCGGTGGCCCCACCATCATCGACAACGTCTACGGAGTCCTCGGTGGGAGCGTCGGCGGATTCGGACCGGTTCAACGGGCCTCTTCGAACGGATCGCACCTCCTGGGAATTCAGGCTTCGCTCAGCCCGCAAGACCAGCGTTCCATCTCCGCGACGGAGTTCTCGCGTCGATGGAGGGAAAACACCGGTGAGATCGCGGGCATCGAGACCATCTCCTTCAAGAGCGAGACCGGCCGATCCAGCGGCGCCGCCATCGACGTGCAACTGAGCCATCGAGACACCGCGGTGCTCGATGCGGCCAGCCTTGCCCTTGCGGAACGAATTCGCGTGTTCGCCGGCGTGACCGACATTGATTCCGGCGTCTCGCTCGGAAAACCTCAGTTCAATCTCGAACTGACGCCGGAAGCCCGAAGCCTCGGCCTCACCGCCACTGATCTCGCCCGCCAGACCAGAGGCTACTTTTATGGCGTGGAGGCCTTGCGGCAACAACGCGGACGCAACGAGGTTCGAGTCATGGTCCGCCTCCCCGAAGCGGAGCGACGAACGCTCAACACGGTCGAAAAAGCAGTTCTTCGAACCCCGGAAGGTACAGAGATTCCGTTCTCTGAGGCGGCCGTCTCCACTGAAGGCCGCGCCTACACCAGCATCAAACGAACCGACGGACGTCGCGTCAATTCGGTGACCGCCGACCTCGATACGAATATTGCGAATGGCAATGAAGTAAACGCGGTGCTCGACGCCGAAGTCCTTCCGCGATTGAAACGAGAGTTTCCCGGTCTGACCTGGAGTTTCGAAGGCGAACAGAATGCTCAGGCAGAATCGTTAGACAGCCTTACCACCGGATTCATCGCAGCCCTCTTCGTCATCTACGCCTTACTCGCGATCCCCTTCCGGAGCTGGATTCAGCCGCTGGTGGTGATGGCGGCAATCCCGTTCGGGATCATTGGCGCGGTGATCGGGCACTTCGTGATGGGATTCGGATTTAGCATCATCTCGATCTTTGGCATCGTGGCGCTTTCCGGCGTCGTGGTGAACGACTCACTCGTTCTCGTCGTGACCACCAATGAAATGCGGAAGGCACGCCCCGGGGCCAGCCTGCTGGAAATCGTGGTGGGCGCCGGCCGCCGACGTTTCCGGCCGATTCTGCTCACCAGCGTCACCACGTTCTTCGGCCTGATGCCCATGGTGCTCGAGACCTCGATGCAGGCGAGATTCCTGATCCCCATGGCGATCTCGATCGCGTTCGGCGTGATGTTCTCAACCTTTATCATTCTGCTACTGGTCCCGGCCCTCTACGTGGTGATCGAGGATGCGACCTCGCTCAGTTCGTGGATCTTCCGCGATGCAGACGCAGATTCCGAAGTACCTGAGGTCTCCGACCCGTCGACACCCGCCTGAGCACGAGCCGCTGGGACGAGAATCCCGTTGCACGACCCACGGCTCCGGCGCCTGCGACGGAAGCCCGCGACGGAAGTCTGCGATGTCGAGCGTGGTCTTCCCGTCGATTCCGGGAGTCAGGCTTCCGGTGTCGATGATGAACCAGGCCCGCCTGGACTATTCGAATTCCACGGTCCGCCCTTCTTGAGAAGCCCGCGTCGATGCAGGTCGATCAGAAGGGTCTGCATGACGAAAGGGCCGAGTCGAGAGAGTTCGGGGAGATGGCCGGAGGCGTCGAGGTCGACCAACCGTGCATCGAGGAAGGCGACCAGCCCGTCGGCGATCGCCTCGGGAATCCGACCCTGCACGCTCGCCAGCAGTCGCGTCGCGGCGTCCACGCCCTGCCGTCGACGAAGCAGTGCGACCAGCAAACCAACCACCGGCGCGTCGATCACGCCGTGCTGGGTCTGGAGAGCGCCGACCAGCCAGGCCTCCGCCTCCGTGTGCCGACCTCGGGCCATCAGCGAGGCTCCGATTTCACGAGATCGCGTGTGTTCGAACTGCTTGAGATCAAAACTCGAGAGCCGAGTCTGAACCGAGACCCCAGCACCGTCGAGTCTGCCCTCACCAGCGACGCGTGGAATCGGTTCGACCCGTGGGGCGGCGCCTTCCGTCTCGAGCAGGGCACCGAGAATTCCGTGCAACGAATCTACCCGTGGCCTTCCGCTGATCGGCAGTGTTTGCGGACCGGTCACCAGCAATCGAGGCGACGGGCCACCTCTGCACTGTTGAAATATCGAATCAGCGACCGCAGGCTGCTCGAGGATGAGCACGGTGGCCTCCCGGGATGCCGCGTCGCTTAGCCTCGCCCGTATTCCCTCGATCCCTTCAAGTCGCTCCGTCGTCCCAGCTGAAGATTCCGGAAGCCATCCCATCAGCAAGTCTGGTCCGCGATCCGCCAGCAACTCCAGTCCGGCAAATACCGTGTCGAATTGCTGTGGCCGCGCCGACTCACGGAGCACCACGCTCATCGACGACGGTGCAAAGGAATCCGGGGGAAGCACGCCTCCGACCTCACCCGAAAGTCCCGCAATGGCGGCCATGCCAATCCGATCGAGCCGCCCATCACCTTCGGCCGCGCGCATGGATTCGTGGGGCCAATTGCAAAGACCCACGATCCGCCCCGAACCGACCGCCTGCGACCAAGTCGTCCCACCGGTCGCGCGATCCGGCCGGACGATTTCGTAACCAAGACGATCCGGGTGCGGTTGCAACCGCGAGACCACCCCATGTGACTCCGGCCACACGCCCGTCGCGATCGTGGCGGCCAGTGACGCCTGCCCCGAATGCGGCACACCGGCGAACCGATAGGCCTCCCGAGCGAGGTCAGCCTCTTCGAGCGTCGAACCCGGAAGGACCGGGGCGACAAGAAAGATGAGCGGGCCATGTTTCCGGTGTGAGATGGTCATGCCCTTGGAAGATACCCTGTGGGAATGGAAGACCACGGAAAGATCCAGATCGCGGAGGCTGGGGAGGCCGATCGCCCCGTGCTCTGCCGACTCTCGCCCCGCTGGTTCCAACATCATTTGCCGACACAATCATGGTGCGCCATCGAAGGCGGAGAGGTGATCGCGGCCGCGATGCTGGAGGTCCTCCCTGACGGAACCGCGTCGATGGAATTTGATGGGTGCGATGCCGCGGCGGTCGCGGCAGCTGGGGGTCCACTGGTCGACCAGGTCCTCGACGCGGCACAAACCTGCGGGGCAATCATCCTCGATGCCGACGTGGATTCAACCGCATCCCTAAAGCACTCCGAACTCCTGCGATCCCGAGGTTTCGAAACCCACGAGACGTTCGATACGTTCGAAGCCCCCCGAAGCATGCTGCAGGACCGGCTCACCAAAGTCCGGCAACGCATGGGCGATCGGATCAAGAGTCGCTTTCAGGCTGACATCGTCGAGATTGAACAAATCCACCTCGATACCGTCGCGGCCGCCTGGTCGGCATGGATCGGCGGATCCGTCAACCGCGGTATCTTCGACATGCGACGTCGATTCTCTTCCCACAAGCCAAATGATCCCGAACGCGGCCTTCAACTCGTCGTGACGCATGAGCAGGCCGTGGTGGGATTCTGCTGCACGCGAATCGTCGAGCCTGGCGTGCTGAAGATCGAGGGTGAAGGCATCGATCCCCGATTCCGCTTAGATCCGTTGCACGGCCGACTCGCGTCGACCATGTACGAACGTGCAGAGGCGGCCGGAATCCACACCATCCGATTCGAAGCCGGCAGTCGTCAGCCGAACACCCGAGCAATGGTTCGCCGAAACCGAATCAACTCCCTGAACCAGCGGCTGCACCTCCGTCGACAACTCGGCGGCGATCCCACCACGCATCAGACTTGAGTCCGGCGGATCGGTTCAGAATGGAGATCGCACCCAAGGGGCGGGATCCGGCGGCGATCTCACGCGGTGGCGAGATGGGCCGCGAGGCCCGAGATCGTCGGATGATCGAACAGCACCGAGGTCTCGATCTCGATGTCGAGTTCGCTCGCAAGATCTCCCAGAACGCCGAGCAGGGCCAGAGAGTCGAGGCCAATTCGGTCGAAGGTCACCTCGGGATCGATGGCCGAGGCCTCACTCCCCAAGTCTTTGGCGATCCGCTCGCGAATCCACACTGAAATCTCGTTGCTGTTCATGCTTACCACGTTGGTTCCTCACGTCGACCTCAAAGGTCTCATTCAATAGCGTGAACGCTCAGGCCGTCGCGTCCGCCCCTGGCCTTCGGATTCGGACCGTCACCGGCGATGAAGGTCGCATCACGATTCCTAGTATCGGTTCAATCTCGATCGGCGCCTCGAACTCGAGTCGAAATCCGGAGAGGATTTCCCGAATGATTCGTCGCATTTCGAGCAAAGCCAAATTCCGTCCGATGCACAGGTGAGGTCCCGCCCCAAATGGCATGTAGGAAAACCGGTGCGGAGGCTGCCATCGACCATCAGGCGATGCCGCGAACCGCTCGGGCTTGAACAGATCCGGCTCGTTCCAATATTTCGGATCGCGATGGAGTCGATACGCAGAGATGACGGCCCGATCGCCAAGTTCCCAAGTCCGCTCACCCTGCACGGTGTTCTCGATGGCCTGGCGTTCGTTTGCCCAGACCGGCGGATAGAGGCGGAGCGTTTCCCAGATGGCGGCGTCGATGGCGGCGTCACCCAGGCCGGCCTTGAGTTCTGCGTCGATCGATTCGGCGATCTCAGGGTGATCGTCGAGAAGCAGAAGGCACCAGACCAGGCTGTTGGCACTGGTTTCCGTCGCGGCAAGCACCAGCGATCGAACCTCGTCGTGGATGCCCTTCTCGTCGATCTGACCGTCGGCTTGCGCCGCGAGGAGTCGTCCGAGCGCATCATCGACACCGACGTCGACCGAGCGTCGGCGTTCGAGAATCCATGCGATCTCCTCGTCGGCAAGGGCCCGAGTCTGCTCGAGCCGCGAGATCGCTCCGGCGTCAATTTTTCCGCCGGGCGCCACAAGTGACCAGTGCACGGCGCCCACTGCTTCCATCATCGGCTGAAAAGTTGAGACGCGATCTTCGTCCGGGCCGAGTTCCACGCCGAAGACCGCACGGTAGACGATGCGGCTAATCACCCGCATCATCTCGTCGAGCAGGCAAATGGCCCGGTCCTCGTCCGCAGCGCGACCGAGACGTTTGACAAAACCCGGCATCGCCCATTCGATGCTCTCCAGATGTGCTTCGGGCTCCCGAACGGGGAAGGACGGCTGCACAATTCGACGGCGCTCCCGCCAAAACGTGCCGTCGGTCGCGAGGAGTCCGGATCCGGAAAGTTGTCGGACGAAATCCGTCCGGCGGAAGTTTTTGGAGTGAAGGATCGCCCCAACCTCGTCCGGATCGAGCACCAAGAGCCGCCGCCCCGGCGACTCCGGCCGGGGATCGGCACCATGCACCTCAACCAATTGTCGAACCACCGTCGATCTCAACGTGGTGTCCTCTCTCGCTCGACGACTCGCACTCGGATTTTCCGGTCTGGCTTGAGTACCACCCCCAGCTCTGCAGCGAGCGGCGTCGACTCGACAAGGTCCACTTGGAATCGCCCCACGATCTCTCGCGCCGCGATCCGGAGTTCGTGCATGGCAACATGCCGCCCGAGACAGAGATGCCGTCCACCTCCGAACGGGAAGAACGCGTACCGATGCGGAGGCTGCCACGCACCCTCTGATCGCGGAAGAAACCGCTCGGGCATGAATGAATCGGGTTCGGACCAGAGGTCCGGATGGCGATGGATGAGCGCCGTCGAGACGAACACCATCTCATCCTTCTCGAGACGACGGTCGCCAAGGGTGACCGGCGCCGTCGTTTCCCGGGTCTGGAACCAAACCGGCGGAAACAGACGAAGCGTCTCGAAGATGACGGCGTCGAGGAAAGGCGATGCGCCGTTCGAACCCGCGTCGATTTCGCGCTCCAGTCGAGTGCGGGCCTCCGGGTGCGCCGCAAGCATGAGCAGGAGGAAACCGAGGGTGTTGGAGCTCGTCTCCGCACCGGCGACGAGCAGACTGCGGACTTCATCGCGCACTCCGACTCCGCCATCGGCATCCCCCACTTGTTCGATGATCCGACCAAGGGCATCGTTCCCCTTCTCCACCGCGGCCGCCGCCCCCGCTCGCCGCACTTCGATCAATCGATCCACCTCGGCATCCATCGCGGATGCCTTCATTCTGATTTCCGACATCGATCGACCGTCCAACTTCAACTCCGGGAAGATCGTCGCTGCAAGGACGCCTCCGATGGAGTCGAAGTAATCGAGAATCACCTTGACGCGATCGTGATCCTCGGGAAGCTCCTGACCGAAGACGCTGCGATACAGGACCCGCACCGTGTAACGAACAGTTTCCTCCACGACGCCCAGCGTCGCCCCCGACGCCGCCGCCGCTTCGAATCTACGGACGAAGCCCGGTATCGCCCACATCACATCCTGCAGATGGTGATCCGGGTCGCGGGGAGGAAAACTTGGTTGCATAATCCGACGACGTTCACGCCAATGTTCGCCATCGGAGAACAAAATGCCGTTGCCGCAGAACGAACGGGCGAGCCGCCCGCGATCGAATTCCGGTCGATGCAGAACGACTTCGGCATGCGACGGATCTTCGACGAAGGTCACCGGTCGACCAGATGGACCTCGCGCCCCTCGCGCCACGAGTTCGTCGATCGCCCGAACCCGTGTCCCGTCGATTTCGGATCGAAGGATCAACATGACTCGACCTCCGATCCGAGCGGTCTCAGTTCGCCGGCCATGACCGCCGCGCGAGTCGCCGCCCTCCGAGTCTTTCCACTGGTCGTGCGCGGAATTTTTCCGGGACTCACCACCACCAATTGAGACAGCCTGATCCCATGCCGCATCGACGCTTCAGCCTTGACGTCTCGATCAAGATCGGCCGCCAAGCCGGCCGCCGCGATCGGATCCCGGCGGACGCCACGATGGGCGTCTCGGGAAAGTTCCACCACGACCGACACGGTCTCCGCCGAACCTTCAAGGACCCCGCCGCTCGCGAAGACCGCGACCCGGCCGCCCGACAACGCCGGATGACATCCTTCGAGCGATGCTTCAACGTCCGCCGGATGTACGTTTCGGCCATCGACGATCAGAAGGTCTTTCAGCCGTCCCAGAACATGGAGTTCACCGTCGAGCAGGGAACCGAGATCCCCCGTCCGCAGCCAGGGGCCTTCATCGCCGCCCAACCGGGCGGGAAAAACCTCTGCCGTGGCGTCGGGGCGTTGGTGGTACGCAAGCGCTACGCTCGGACCTTTGAGGGTGATCTCGCCCACCATCGCGTCGGCGAGACGCTCGCCAGTCTTCGGATCGCGAATCACGATCTCGTGTCCCGGAAGGCCCCGCCCGCAACTCGCCACGGCGACCTCGCCAGTTTCGACCGCGACGGTCGTCGTCGCATCGACCTCGACCGTCCGCCGAGCTTCCAAACGTCCATGGTCGAGCGCGGTTCGATCGGCGATTCGAAAATGGACTGGTTCACCGTCTCGTCGAACCGAAACCAGAAGCGTGTGCTCGGCAAGTCCGTAGCACGGCATCATGCCGTCGAATCCACACGGCCCGAACGCGGCTTGGAACCGGGCGAGCGATGCGGGACGGATTGGTTCGGCGCCGTTGAAGGCAAATTTCCACGCTGAGAGATCCAAGGCCGAGCGGTCTTCCGCGGTCGTGCGATCGACGCAGAGGTCGTAGGCGAAACACGGACCGCCGCTATAGGTCGCAGCGGTGTTCGACATCGCCCGCAGCCAGCGGATCGGACGCATCGCAAACGCTTCTGGATCCATGAGATGCAGTGGCACTTTCACCAGAAGCGAGGAGACCAGCAAGCCGATCAGCCCCATGTCGTGGTAGAGCGGCATCCAGCAGACCGTGCCGCCCGAAGGACCATGACGTTGAAAGAGATCTCTCATCGCGAGCCCGTTGGCGAGGAGATTTGCTTGGGTGAGGGCCACCGGCGCCGGATCCCGCGTCGATCCTGACGTGTACTGAAGGAGGGCGATGCTCGCGGGATCGGGCCAGGGGATCGAGCGGTCAGGATCAGGCGCAAACATCGACGCGTCGGTCGAATCCTCGGCTGCCGGCGTGCCGATCTTCGCGCAATCGATCCGATCAACGCCCTCGAGCAGATCCGGAGCAAGTCGATCGATCGACTCGAGAATCGCCGCCCCGGCGATGACCGCGGCCGGCCGACTGTTCCGAACGATCGCCGCCAGTCGCTCGCCTCCTCCGCCGGATCGAGGGGGATGCGCGGTGACCGCCATGCATCCGGCGCGAAGACAGGCCAGAAACGCGACCACGTACTCCAGACCATTTCGTTCCGGAATCAGGACAGGACGCCCGGCGAAACCTCGCGACGCCAGCCGACCAGCAAGCTTCTCGACTTCGAACAACAACGAACCCCGACGAAGCACACGTTCTGGGCGGTCATCCCGCCCGAGCCGGGTCACCGAGATCGCATCCGATGCAACGGCGTCACGGAAGAGCGACTCGGAAATGGTGCCTGGTGGTGTCGTCATGGTGGCGAGCTACAAGAATAACGCCCTCGTGCCGATAGAGGCACGAGGGCGTTTCATTCGTCTTTCTGCTTCGACCGCTCCTCAGGCCTGTCGCTTACGACGGATGCCCGCCGCACCAGCGGCGAGCCCCAGAAGGCCGATGGCGCCAGGTGCCGGGATGGCTCCCGCGACGATTCCGGTGTCGGCGTCCGTCTCGTAGGCGTAGCCGTCAATACTCAGGTAGGTCCCGTCCCATGAGACAGAGACCCAGCCGTAGTTCAGCGACGGAACGCCATTCACGCCCAGGTTCTCGAAGGTGAATCCCAGGTAACCCGACTCCGTTTCACCGTTCATCACCACGAAGTTGCCGGTTCCCTTACCACCGCTTTTGGACGATCCGAGAGAGCCAACGCCCTTGCCGGCGAGCTGGATGCCGAGATCGAGTTGAATCAGATCACCGGCTTGGAATCGAGCGAGATTTCCAGACTTCGACTTTCCGTTCAACGGTGCGCCAAAGGTGTTCATCAGGGCCATGTTGGGAGAATTCTTCGCGTTGGCAAAGAAGAGTCGCTCAGGTCCCTTGGAATTTGAACCGGCCGTGAGACCCAGACTGCCGATGGTCCCAATCTGGATGCCACCAATGAACGGTGCTTCACCCGGACCACCGATTTGGTAGTCCATTTCGGTGTAGACGATGTCGGCCGCGGCGCCGGATGCCATTGCTGCCAATGGCGCGGCGGCGATTAACCGATACGTTGAGAGTCTGGAGGGGACCATTTGCATTTCTCCTAAATACGTCTTGTCTGTGCCAGATAGGAAAGACCATGGGAGATGGCAACCAGATCTTGGCGGAAGCGGGAACGGCTTTGGGAAGCCAAGCCGGGGGGAAACCGGTTCCGTTGAGAGTACATGAAAATCCTCCCCAATCTGGACTTTGACGTGAATTTCGGCGAGATCACTGAGATTCGAGATCAACATTGAGGCGCAACCGCTTGATTGAGTGATCCCTCAGAAAATGTCAATCACCGCCTTTCGCCCGATTCCTTGGTTGTGGGCACGGCGACCAATCTGCATCCCTTTCTGCACGAGATGATCGTTTCGGGGTGATTCCAGAACCGTTGCTCATGCGGTCTAAATCCGTAAACTGCTTCTGTGCACCTCGAACTCGTAGACCATCGACTGCGTCAGCAACTCGTCCAGACTCGCTTACCATTCAAGTTTGGCGTGCAAGTGCTTCGAAAGGTCGCGCTCGCCGAGCTCCGCATCACCGTGGCGACGGCCGATGGGTCTCGCGTTATCGGACAATCTTCTGATCTGCTGGTCCCCAAGTGGTTTGAGAAAAACCCCGAGACCACCCCCGAAGCCGACTCCGCCGCATTGGCAAAGAGCGTCCAGACCGCAGTCGAGGTCGCCGAAATGGCAACCCGCACCGCCGGGGCACACCCCGTCTTTGATATCGCAGAGATCGCGCGCCTCGAGCTGGTCGGCAGCCGAAACCATTCGGATGCCGATGTCTTGGTTCGAGGCTTTGGGGTGGCGATGCTTGAGCGGGCCTTGATCGACGCCGCCTGCCGACTCGCCGGTCTCTCCTTCGACGCGGCGCTCCGACAAAATCTATTCGGATTCAGCGCATCGCGGCTGATCCCAGAGGTGGGCGACTGGTCACCGTCGTCTCTTCCCGCCACCGCGACCTCGATGGCGGTTCGCCATACCGTCGGAATGCTGGATCCCTTGACGATGGGCGAAGTCAGGGCGGACGAGCGGATCGACGATGGACTGCCGCAAGCCCTTGAAGAAGACATCGTGGTCTACGGTCTGCAACGATTCAAAGTGAAAATCGGTGGCGACCACTCGGCAAACGAAGCGCGTCTTCGCGCCGTCGCCGCGGTGGTCGGCGATTCGGTCGGCCCCGAGGCGATCTTTACCCTCGATGGCAACGAACAATGCGTCGATCTCGAAGGCCTCGCCGGCCTGCTGGAAGATCTCCAGCGCGATCCCGCGACCTCGCCGATGATCGAGCGTCTCGCCCTGATCGAACAGCCCCTTCCGCGACACGAGACGTTCGAAGAATCGCAGAGGCCCGGCCTCGCACGCCTCAGCCGGATCGCACCGGTGATCATCGACGAGGCGGACACGGATCGCGATGCATTTCGTCGTGCCATCGATCTTGGGTACGCCGGGGTCAGCGTCAAGGCGTGCAAGGGCGTCTTCCGTGCGATCGCCAATCGTGGATTGCTCGAACATCGCCGCGCTGCGGGCGCCGTGGGTCTCTTCCAGAGCGGGGAGGATCTCACCAACCTCGGCAGCATCCCCCTCCAGCAGGACCTCTGTCTTCAGGCCCAACTCGGCGTGGCGGACGTGGAACGGAACGGCCATCACTACTTCCGTGGACTCGATCACCTCGCTCCCGAGACCAGCCTGCGATTGAGTCGAGAACTTCCCCATCTTTATGCGCGAGATTCCGAAGGTCGCGTTCGGCTTCGAATCGAGGGAGGCCGGCTTCGGCTCGATGGATTGGTCGATGGGACCGGCTTCGGTGGACCGCTGGGTTCGCTGGCTTGCCACGAGGATGCCGACTGATTCTCGAACTCGATCGCAATAAAAAATCAGGAAGTTGCGACGGCCCAACCGCCAGGGTCTCAGCACGAACCGCTGGTTTCCGTTTCAATGACCAAGGAGTCCTCGGCCGATCCGGTCCCATGACCCCACTCGTGGAAAAGCAGACATGGAATTCACGCCTCCCGGCCGATTCAAATCAACCGAACAGTTCCGCGAGCACTGGACGACCCTCGATCCGAGCCTTGGTTGCGATCTTGAGGTCGAGGGCCCCGACGGCCCGCTGGCTCGGCCCTTGTTCGTTTCCGACCGCGACGGTGGCACGAGATCAATCGGGAATCGCTTCTGCGTCCATCCCATGGAGGGATGGGACGGCACCGAAGATGGCGGCCCCACCGAGAACACGCTCCGCAGATGGCGTCACTTCGGCCAGAGCGGGGCGAAGTTGATCTGGGGCGGAGAGGCCTACGCGGTCCAGCCCGATGGTCGGGCAAACCCCAACCAACTCCACCTGAATCCAGATCCCGGCGTGGACAACGCCGCCAATCTGGCCCGTCTGCTCGACGCCCTGAAATCGACGCATCTCGAACACCATTCAACGACGGACGACCTGCTGGTCGGACTCCAACTGACCCACTCCGGACGCTTCAGCCGGCCTCACGGCACGACCATGAGCCCTCGCATCGCCGAACTCAATCCGGTGCTCTCGGAAAAATATGGGCTTGATGCCAGCGTCCACATTCTCACCGATCGAGAACTCCGCGAGATCTCGGACAACATGGTCAAGGCCGCCTGTCTCGCCGCGGATGTCGGATTCGATTTTGTAGACGTCAAATGCTGTCACGGCTACCTGCTTCACGAGCTGCTCGGTGCCCACACCCGATCCGGCGAATTTGGCGGCGCTTTCGAGAATCGAACCAGACTCTTCCGCGAAACCGTCGAGGCGATCAAGGCGGCGCGGCCTCGCCTGATGATCGGCTGCCGCGTCTCGATCACTGACACGTATCCGCTTTTTCGTCGAGACGGTGATGCGATCGGTTACCCCAAAGGGGTGGAGAATCACCTTCCGTGGCGACACGGTTTCGGCGTCAACACGCACGATCCGACCGAGAGTGATTTCGCGGAGCCGCAACGGTTTCTCGAACTCTGTCGCGACCTCGGCGTGTTCATGGCGAACCTCACGGTTGGCAGTCCTTATTACTGCCCGCATCTCCAGCGACCCGCGGCCTACCCCCCCAGCGATGGCTACCTTCCACCCCGCGATCCACTCTGTGAAGTGCAACGTCATCTTCAGGTCGTTCGCACCATCCGCGCCCTGGTACCGGATCTCCCCTTGGTGGGCAGTGGATGGTCATATCTGCAGGAGTGGCTTCCCGCGGTGGCCCAACATGAGGTCCGACTCAACATGGTCGACATGGTTGGCCTCGGTCGATCGATGCTTTCCTACCCCACGCTCCCCGCAGACGTCGTCGCGGGCCGCCCGCTTCAGAAGAAGTTTCTTTGTCGAACTTTCAGTGACTGCACCACCGCGCCGCGGAACGGCATGATCTCCGGCTGTTATCCACTGGACGAGCACTACAAGGCGATGCCTCAGGCCGTCGAACTCAAGGTGCTCCGCAAAAAGGCCTCTCAAGCATGAACGAACCAAGTCACCAAGACCTCGCCCGCTTCGCCGAACTTGATGCCAAGCCAATGGTTCCGCGTATCGCCGGCTACCTGAAGTTCATGGGACCGGGTTACCTTCAATCCGCGATGACCCTCGGGGGCGGCAGCGCCTTCGCCGCCCTCTTCAGCGGCGCCGCGTTCGGCTACCAACTCCTTTGGGTCGCCCCCGCCGCCATGCTCCTCGGCGTCATCGTGATGAGCGCCATTGCCTGGCAGACCCTTTCGACCGGCGTCGATCCCTATGACGCCTTGAAGAAACACGTCCACCCCGTCTTTGCATGGGCCTTCGCGTGGGGCGGCCTGCTCAGTTCGATCATCTGGCAGTTCGCCCAGTATGCCCTCGCCGGCGCCATGATCGCCTTGCTCTTCGACGTCTCGCCCATGGTCGGAGGCTTCCTCGCCCTCGCGTGGTGCGTCGCGGTCGGCCTGCTTCATGGCCGAGCTCGTCTCTTTATTCGTTCTTACGAAGTGATCCTGACCGTGATGGTCTGGTTCATCGTCGTCGCGATGGCGGTGGTCGTCTTCCAATCCGGTATTCCCGAGCCTTCGCAGGTTCTTTCCGGGTTCATCCCGTCAATCCCCACCGACTGGACTGGCGTCGGGATCGAGGGTGACCCACCTCCCATTGCTGGTCTCACGCTGATCGTCTCCGGACTCGCGGCGGCGGTCGGGGCGAACATGCTCTTTGTCTACCCGTACACCCTCCGCAAGAACGGTTGGGGCCGAAGCCACCGCCGGCTCGCCCGTTACGACCTCATCTTCGGCATGTTCATCCCCTTCACCATCGCCGTCACCCTGATGGTGATCGCGAGCGCATCGGTCTTCCATTACGGAGATGGCGGATTCACCGGATCGAAGATCCACCCCGCCAAAGCCGCCGAGATTTTCGCATCGCCCGAACGACTCGGTCCGGTGATCGGCCTGTGGATCTTTGGCTTGGGAATTCTGGCGATGGCCCTCTCCTCGATCACCATGCAGATGCTCGCCTCGGGGTTTGCCGGGGTGAAACTCTTCGGGTTCCGCGAAGACTCCGTGGGTCATAAAGTATTCATCCTGTTGCCCGCGATCGGCGTACTCGGGGCCATCTTCTGGTCGGACATCGCACCGTGGGTGGCCGTTCCCACCAACGTGATCTGCGGCCTCTTCCTGCCCGCCTCGTACTTCGGGTTCACGCTCCTCCAACGGAACCGAGTCTTCCTCGCCGAGGACACGCCTCGAAACCCCCTGGCGACCTGGTGGATCTCCGGCATGCTGCTCGGGACCATCGTGTTAACGGTGTTTCTCGCCACGGTGGTGGTCAAGCAAGGACCGAGCTTCGTGGAGCGGCTCTTGGGATTCGCGGGATGAGGACTGTCGTCGAACTCCCCGACGGGCCGTTGGAACTCAACGACGCTCGCTGGCCTGAATCTCTCGACGATTCGGGTTCCGCCGCGTCGCTTCCCCGGCTTTGTTACGCGGCGGCCCACGTGGTGATGGATGCCGATTACGGCGGCATCAACCACTCGAACGATCGCCCGGGGTCTGCGGCAGAGATTGCCGCCCACCTCGACTGGGACGCGACCATGGCCATTCGAAGACGAATCGGCACCACGGGCATGGGGATCGCGGAGGCGATGGATACCGCCCAACGGTTTGCGCTCGGTTGGGATGCGGCGCGTCAACTCATTGAGCGAACCGGAAAACTCCAACTCCCGGGAGGATTCTGCGCTGGCGCCAGTACCGATCACCTCACCAGGAGCGAGACGACCACCGAGATCATTGACGGTGTGGTCGAACAGATCGGCGTGATCCGCGCTGCCGGTGGCGTCGCCGTGATACTGCCCATGCCAAGGCTCTGCGAACTCGATCTCGACGAGGACGGCTTTGTCGAGGTCTACGGAGAAATCGCCCGGGGCGCCGGCGATGGCCCGCTGATCGTGCACTGGCTCGGGCCCATGTTCCTGCCTTCGCTCCAAGGCTACTTTCCCGGGGAGTCATTCCTTCGCATCATGCGGGCGAACCCCGAACGCTATCGAGCCGCCAAACTCTCGATGCTGGATCACGCTCTCGAGGTTCGACTGCGACGCGATCTTCTCCAACGCGATCAGATCATGTTGACCGGCGACGATTTTCACTTCGGGGGCTTAATCGCCGGGGAGTCATCATCAATCGTCGAATCAACCGGCACCACGGAATTTGATGGCCGAATGATCGAGCTCGGCGATTTCAGCCACGCCCTGCTCGGGATCTTCGATGCGATCGCCTCACCCGCGGCCCTGGCCATGCGGCGACTGGCGATCGGTGATCGAGCGGGATTCGATGAGATCATGGCGCCGTGTGAACTGCTCGGCCAGAAGATCTTCGAATCCCCAACTCGCCACTACAAGACCGGCCTCGCCTTCCTCGCTTGGCTCAACGGGTTTCAACCGAACGCCATGCTGGTCAATCACGAGCAGCGATCTCGTGACCATGCCCATCTTCTGCAAGTGGTCCGTCTGGCCAATGATGCCGGCGCCATCGCGGACGCGACCATCGCTTCCACACGATTGGCCAGATGGCTTGAGTCGAGGTAGTCGGCCTGCCCGTTGGATCGGGGGACTCCTTGCCTCACGTTGTTCGACCCGCGGTACCCTCGCCTTCCAGAACGGTAAGACCGCCAAACGCCGACCCCGAACCGAGACTCTTTCGGAGTGATTCCCATCGGATACGCCTGTCCTTCATTTCTGTGCATGTTCACCGTCGGCTTACTTTCGAGCTGCGCCGCCCACCCCGTCGACCTCGAAGGCGCTTCGGCACCGAATGTGCGGATCGTCGAGGCCGTCGGCAGCGCCATTCCCATCCTTCAAAAAACTGATCCCGACGCCGCCGCGCGGTGGCAACATTGGATCGAGATCAACCCCCGCCACGAGTCGATTCTGGGCGTCACCGAACCGATGGAGATTCGGCCGATCCCGGGCACTTTTAAGATCACCGCCTATGCCGCTCCGATCCTCGATGCCCGACGTGAATCCGACCAGATCCATCGGCACGCGATTCTCGCGGCGCCACCCTCGGAAGTCGAACCCGAAGACCTTCCGACGCGGCGACAGCTTGACGACGGATCGGTTCCGTTCAACCACGTGCTTGGATGGGTCTCGAATGGACTCGACGCCTATCTCGCCGAAGTCAACGGATCCACCGCATTGCGATTCCCCGACGGCGAGATCGAATGCCTGGCGTGGGTGCGAACCAACGAACGCGAATACACCAGCTTGGGGCGGCGATTGGTAGACGAACAACTCGCCGATCTCGCCACCATCGACCTCGACGTCATTCGCACGCTCCATGATGCGGATCCCGAGACCGTCGAGCGACTCATGCTCGACAACGATCGCGTTGTCTTCTTCGAAGTCATCCCGGCCCATCGATGGCCCCGAGCGTCCACCGGCGTTCGATTGATCCCTCGACATGCCCTCGCGGTTGATCCACAGGTCATTCCCTTAGGGAGTGTGGTGATGATCGAGGATCTCGGTGCCACGCCGGTCATCGCGGTGGCCGTCGATATTGGCGGCGCGATCAAGGGCCGACGAGTCGACCTTTATCTTGGTGCGGGTTCGGTGGCCCTCGCGGAAGCCGGGCGACTGGTCAAATCGGTTCGGATTTCGATCATCCAACCCGCGCTCGAACCCTGACCAACGCGCCGAGCCAGATCTTCCTGAAACTCTGGCCCGACCGACGTCGCCAACCGCGACGCGGTGGTCAACCAAGCAGAAGTCGTTCGACCGCCGGCACCAAGGCGGTCACCCCAAACCCGGCGAGGCTCGCGGCCAGACCGCTGGAAATCACCAGAATCACCACTTCGGTGGCGATGATCAAGGGCACCCGCGAAGGCGTGCAGCCGATCAGGTGCATGGTTTCGATCTCGGCGGCGCGAATGCGAATCGACAAGGCAATGACCACCGCGATCAAGAGCACCGTCGCGACGGCCACCACGCCCAGTACGGAAAGCAGGATCCGCCGGACTCGGAACACCTCAACCAGCAGTCGATCGACCACTTTCGACGCCCTCACCAGCTGGACCGGGACTCGCCCCGTCTCCGCCCGCGCGAAGAGAATCGTTCCTGCTTTGTCAGTCCGAGGCAGCACGATCGCCGCGTTGACCGGTAGGTCCACCGTCTCGCCGTGAAAGTGAAAGTCCGCGACGTTCTCCGGCGTGATCTCTACAAACTCATGGATCGCCGCGTTCATTCGCACCACAGAAGGCTCGTCGTCACCGCCGGTGCGACCCATCACCAGA
>CAJQQE010000063.1 GCA_905480395.1 uncultured Phycisphaerales bacterium | reverse complement strand
AGATCCAAGGATCGCGTCGCCATGCCAGCTCCCATTGAGTGGTTTCTCAGCCTCCTTTTGACCAACCCCATCTGCGTTCGGCTCATCCAAGGTGGATCGACCCGAAGCCGGCATCTCTACTTGCGGAGTGGCTATCTCGCGATTCTGATCGCGTCTCTGCTCTTGGCGCTGATCGGCCCGGCGGCCAGTCTCCGGGAATTGGCGCAACGCGGCGCGTCCGCGTTCACGATCGTGGCGTTCGGGCAGGTCTTACTGATCTGTCTCTTGACCCCAGTATTCATGGCCGGCGCGATCGCGCAGGAAGCGAACCCGCGGACCTGGGACATCCTTCTGACCACGCCATTGAATTCACTGCAGATCGTCTTGGGTAATTTATTCGGGCGGCTCTTCTTCATTCTGGCGTTGCTCTTTTCCTCGCTTCCGTTGTTCCTCTTCATTCAATCTTTTGGCGGGGTCCCCGGCGACTCGATCGTGCTGAGTTATCTCGTTGCGGGGTGCAGTGCGCTGGTCGTGGCGGCCGTCGCCGTCACGCTCAGCGTGACTCGGACCGCAGGTCGGCGGGCGGTGTTCGCCTTCTACGTCTCGGTTGTCATCTACTTGTTTCTCACCTGGCTGATTGACAATCGACTCCGCACGCCCGTCTCAGTCGGGAGCCTTGCTTCCGCCACCACGATCATGACGCCGCTGAATCCGTTTCTCGCACTCGAGAGTCTGTTGCTGAGTAACAGTTACGTCTCGGTCGAGGCAGACGGTGCTGGGTCGGCGCTCCGCCGTTGGTGGCTCGGGTCGCCGGTGAGCGCCTTTGTCTGGACGTCGGTCCTCTTGAGCGTATTGCTGGTGGTGTATTCCACGTTGCGACTGCGGGTGATCGGCGCGAAGACCGGACAGGTTCCTTGGCATCGAAAGATGTTCCGACTGGGTGGTTCGGAGGGTGAAGGCCGGGCGCCACGAGTGCCGAGCCACAATCCGATCGCCTGGCGGGAGACGAGTTCGCGCACCCTGTCTTTGGCGGGCGTGGTTGGACGGTGGGGATTCATCGCCGCCGGTGCGTTGGCGACTCTGGCAGCGCTTTGGGTCTTTCATGTTGGCGCGATGACGCTCATGGACCTTCGGGTGACGCTCCTTGCGATCGTCGCCGCGGAGATCACCATCGTGGTCTTAGCGGCGGTCAACATGAGTGCGACCTCGGTGAGCCGAGAGCGTGAGGATGGAACCCTCGATCTGATTCTTACGACGCCCATCCAACCCGGTCCCTACATCGCGGGGAAACTTCGGGGTCTCATCCAGTACTTGCTCCCGATGTTGGTCGTTCCGGTGGTCTGCATGCTCATCGCGTGGATCTACGGCTTGGCCAGGCCGGAAGCGACGCTTGCGGTCGTGGCCGTGGGCACCGTGTCCAAGTCGGTGCCATTGCTGAACTGGGGCGCTGTCGTTGGCATGACATTGCTGATGCCGGCTTTTGTCGCCTTTGCGGTGATGGTCGGATTGCAATGGTCAATTCGAAGTAAGGGGACGATCGGCTCGGTGGTGGCAGCGGTGATGGTCGTCTTCACCGTGACGGGCGTGATCGGGCTTTGCGGTATTGCCAGCGGAAACGGGATCCCATTCCTGGGCTCGGCCGTTTCCGCCATTAGTCCTTTTAACTTGGTGGGTGCGGCATTCCTACCCGAGACAACGATTTCCCAAACGGTTCTCGAAGGGGATCTCGAAGGCTTTTCGATGTTGATCGGCGCCGTCGTCGCGGCAACGATTTACGGTTTCATCGTGTTTGGAATGCACGCGAGTATGAAGCGGTCGTTCATGATGACCGTCCGCAGACTTGCGGGGACTCGCTGAATCCGAAGTCCGGTCATCGTGGCAACGCGTTTGCCGTCGAAGGCAAAACAATCGGCCTCGACATCTCAATCAATGAGAAGTCGAGGCCGGTTGCATTTGTCGGTCGGATCAACCGAACCAATAGATCAAGAGGATGCCGAAGTCACCGCCGTCCACGATGCCGTCGCCGTTGAAGTCAGCGCTGCAACCCTTGCACGGTCCCCATTGGATCAGGAGCAAGCCAACGTCGGCGCCGGAAACGACGCCATCGCCGTTGAGGTCGCCGGGCACGCTGGCCACGAGGGCGACGCTCATCATGTCCATCGCAAACGGGGCGCTCTTGCCGTTCGAGACCCAGAGGTCATAAGCGATCTGGCCGCGGTCATTGGTGACGTTGGTATCTCGCAGGAACTCCATGTACTCGCGGGTACTGGTCTGGAAGTAGAGGCTCGCCACGGCCTCGACGGCGCCGTCGGGAATCTCAAAGGAAGTGTCATCCCAGAACTGGCCATCTTCGTAGACCGCGCCCTTGGGGGCGCCGCCGAACGCGGCATACGCGGCATTGGTAAATCCACGGGCCGGGATTCGGTTGTCGAAGAGCACTTCGTTGTTCAGAGCGAGGTGGGTCGATTCGCCAGCGGGCAGGTTGGCGATCTTCGCCACTTCGGCGGTGATGCCCATCGTCTTCTTGTAGACCTTGGTGTCTTCTTCGTGCAGCTCTGCGGCGTCCAAGTCGTACGCGCCACGCTCCGCGACCAGATCGCCGTTGGCGTCTAGGAAGCGAATATTGAGCCACATCCGGCGGCCTTCGCTGTAGCCGGTGGGCAGTTTGTGTCCGCCTTGGTTGATGATTCGGACGTCGAGCATCTCGCCATTGACGGTGAGTTCCATGTCGCTGGCATCACGGAGCATCTGCTCGGTCCGTGCGTTCGCCGCTTCGACTCGCTCGTCAGTGAGACCGTAGTAGTCCGCGTCCATCCCCGCCGCTTCTTGGATGGCATCAAGGACCCAGGTGTTCCCACCGGCGAACGAGTGGGCGCCCACATCGGGACGTTCAAAGAAGGGAGGCCCCTCGTAGAAACTGCACGCGCCGCCGACCTGAATCGGCATGTGGCAGTTCTGGCAACTGGAGATGGCGGAATCATCGGGAAGCGCGCCGCCGAAACGACCGTCTTCGAAGACCACGCCGCCATTGGCGAAATCACTGTTGAGCCACTCGGAGTAGGTTCGCTGCTCTGCGACCATGTCGTAGATGTCGTGGGTGGGGTGTTCCGTTCCCATCACCGAGAGCTGGCCTTCGCCAGTTTTTTCGTCGAGGACGAAGACGGGATTACTCACGTCATGACAGGTTCCGCAGAACGCGCTGTCGCGATGGAATGGTGACGTGATGATCCGGACTTGTTCGCCGGCTTCGTCGTACCCGTGATAGTTGGCCGGGACGTCGTCATACGGTCCGCGACGGACATCGGCTGGATCGACGATGTGCTGAGCATTGCCGACCGAGACGGGGAAGTGACCGGCGGCCGCGAGTTCCTTGAGGATCGGTGCGTCAGGATTGGCGACGTCGCCAGCGTATTCAATGGCGCCGCCAGCGGGACTGACCACCCGGTGGCAGAAGTGGCAGTTGATGCCATCCATCAGCTCGACGTCAAAATCTGGGATCTCGGCAGAATCGCCTTGGCCGCCATAGTGGGCGGCCGGAACATGGCAACGAATGCAAAATGCACCGGCCTTGTCGGCGTCTTGGTTGGCGATGGTGAAGGCGGCGTGGAAGACGGGGTCCCGCGCTGACTGGGCCATCAGGCTGACGACCCAGGTGTCGTATGGGGGCGTTTCGAGGCCATAGTCCGCGTGGCAGAACATGCAGTTCGCTGACGAGACGATTCGACGAAACTCCGTCGAATCAGGGTTGGGCTGAGTCCCAGGGGCCATGAAGTCTTCGAGGGAGGTCGGAAGGGTCTTCTGCTGATCGTCTCCACCACCCTTCTCCGCGATCGCCAGCGGGACCACCAAGGCGGTGACGGCGATCGAGCCGAGGAGGATGGATGCCAGCAGCCGGGGTTGACGGTTGCCTTTGGTAGATCTTCTCATCATGGTTTCTGATCACTGTTCTGTGCGGTGAGTGCTGAATCGGAGTCTGCGGGGCCTCGTCAGACCGAAGCGCGACACCCTGTAGAGAGGGTAGATCAAGGGGCCTGTCGGTCAAGGGAGTCAGTTGGAATACTTGACCCGATAACCATTATCAGTCCAAAAGAAGTGGATCGATTGAACCACTTCTTTCGACGCGAGAAGAGGGGAATCTGTTCTTCGTAATATGAAGTTCGTCGAAGAACCGCTTTCGGTTTCGCGTGATACGGGTGGTTTCGATCCTCCGGCGAAGGTCCAGGCGCGATAATCTGCTCAACATGCCCTCAGGATCTTCCCCCTCGCTCATGATTCGTCGCCAGTCCCCGCCCCTCCGCTCTGTATTGGTTCGGGCGATGATGGTGATCATGGCCGCCATGGTGGGATTGTCGGCTGGATGCTCGACGAAAGGGCCAGATCGTCTCGAACTCCAATCCGGTCAGTACGACCACGCCTTCGATGCGGCTGGAGACGCGGCCCGCCAGGTCGGAATGCCGCCCTTGTTGTCGGATCGGGTCGGCGGCGTGATCGAGGGAAGACCTCGACTGGCGGGAAGTGTGATCGAGCCTTGGCGAATCGATAATTCCAGTCTTGGGCAGTGGGGTGAGAACACGATCAACAAGCAGCGGCGTCGGGTGAGATTCGAATTTCTGCCCGTCGACTTCATCCCCCCGGAGCCGGATGGCGGCGAAGAGCTCGTGGGCGCGCCGTTGCCCGGATCGATCGAAGGGGAGATGCGATTAACGGATCTCACAACGTTCGAGGGGCCGGTCGAACTTCGGGTTTGGGTGTACGTCGAGCGGGCCCATCGATCAGGGGTCCGATCAAATACGTGGAGCCGTGCGGGTCGTTCTTACAGCACCAATCCCCTCGAGACGATCTCGCCGGATGACGGAACGACTCGAAGCCCCGCGCTCTGGACGCCGGTCGGCCGCGATCAGGCGATGGAGCGTCGACTGCTCGCCGAGGTTCAAGAGTCACTGGCCGGCGCCTGATTCAGACTTTCGTGATCAGAGCGAAATTCGTGGATCGATCCAACTGTAGAGAACGTCCACGACCAGGTTGAACAGCACCAGCAACGTCGAGTAGACGAGGACGACGCCCATGATCAGGGTGATGTCCTTGGACATCACGGCATCCACGAAATTTCGTCCGATGCCGGGGACGGCAAACACTTTCTCAACTACGAACGAGCCGGTCATGGCGATGGCGGTCGCTGGTCCGAGGTAGCTCAGCACCGGAAGGAATGCATTCCGGAGGGCGTGGCCGAGCGCGACCCGATGTTCGGGGAGCCCTTTGGCTCGCGCGGTTCGGATGTAGTCCTTGCGCATCTCGTCGATCATTCCAAACCGAGTGAGGCGGGCGATGTATGCGGCGAATGGGAGCGAAAGTGCAAATGCGGGAAGCACCACGTGTTGGAGATCGCCCCAGCCACCGATGGGGAACAGGGGCAACTTCACGGCAAAGAGGATCAGGAGGATCGCCCCGATCACGAAGGTCGGGAGCGAGATACCCACCACCGCCAGCACTTGGGTACCGGCGTCCAGTGGGGTATTGGGTTTCAAACCTCCAATCACCCCGGCGATGAGACCGAGCACCAGCGCGATGAGGATCGCCGAGAGACCTAAAGCGACCGAGACCGGGAGTCCGGCGGCGAGAATCTCGTTCACCGACCAGTCGGAATGACTGAGACTCGGACCGAGATCGAAGGGATACGGTGCATCGCCGAAGACATACGAAATCCCCGTCGCCTTACCGAGGTAGTCGAAGTAGAACGCGACTGGATCGTCCAACTTGTATTGCGCGAGCATCGCGTCGACCACAGCCTGATCGGGGCGCCGGCCGTCGGGGGATTCAAGGGGATTCCCGGGGACGAGCCAAGCGAGCACGAACGTGACGGTGTAGACGACGAAGATGATCACCGGCAGTTGGATCAACCGCCGAGCGATAAGGCCAAGCATGACGCGAGTCTACCCCCCTCTGACGATTCGGAGTCGGGGGCGCGGTTTCATCCGCGGGTCAGCGGAGCATCACCGGGATGAGGAGGAGGAAGCGCCAGCCCATCATCGACAAGGTGATGGCAGCTTCCCGATGCCCAACCCACGGCCAACATGCCCAGCCGAGACCGAGCCCGAGGCCGGCGGTCATGCAGAAGGTCATCCAGCCCGAAGGCGTCTCGATGCGGCCGGTACCCAGAAGTGCCACGGTCACCGAGGCGGCGACGAGGATCCCCAGAAGTAGATGAACGCGTTTGGGCCCGACGCGAACGGCGATCGTCCGGAGCCCGTACGCTCGATCTGCCTCGAGGTCTCGGACGTCGAGTAAGAGGGAATCTGCGAGGAGAATCGGGACCAAGAGGCCGACCAGCCAGAGGCCAATGAGCCAGTCGGTGGCGGCGGCCGTGTCACCCGCGCCTTCGAGCAATGGCAGTGCCACGGCGGCCACGGCCCAGGCGATCGAGACCAGCGGCGATTTTACCACCGCAAGTTGTTTGAAATCGAAACGGAAACGACGTGTCCCGAGGCCGCCGCCGAAGGGGATCGCGTGCAGGAGGCCTAAGAATGCGACGGCCAGTAGTAACCCCATGGTGAGTCGCCCGGGTTGGACCCAGAACAGCACACCGAGACCCAAAAGTGCGGTCAGAATCGGAAGTCCGGTTCGCAGCAGGCGGCTCGATCGAAAAATGGCGGCTCGACGGGGTTGGCTGAGCCGGTCTTCGGCATCGCAGGAGGCGGCGGAATCGCGGAGATAGACGCACCAGGTTCCGAGAAAGGCGGCGGCGTACCACGCGCCATCGAGCGGGCGTCCAAGGAGTCTGGCGGTCGCGAAGAGCAGGGCGGCGGCGCTGGCCGCCATTGGGAGCTGGATCAGGATGAAGTCCGACACCAGTGCCCCCAGCGGACTTCGCTCAGGGTGTTCAAGAATGCGTTCGGAATCCGCAGGCATCGCTCAACGGTACTCCGGTGGTGACTGGGATGGTCGAGCCGTGATGACGTTGCCTGATCGCCTGAACGAGAACGCTTCAGGGACGAATGGCCCATCGGCGGGGATTTTGGTCGAGGCGGGGATGCTTGGTCAGGCCCGTCAGCCGACCGGGTTCGTACATGTACAAGGTGACGTAGGTACAGAGTGGAAGAATGGGAAGATCCTGCTCGACCAGAATCACCTCAGCCTCCTCCAGGAGTCGCATGCGGCGGTCTGGGTTTGGTTCGACGGCGGCCTGTTGGAGCAGGTCGTCATAGGCCGGATTGGAATATCCCCGATGGTTGTTTCCATCCTCAGTTCGGTTGAGGTCGAGGAACGTGGTTGGATCACCGTAGTCGCCGTACCAACCCCCGCGGGCGACCATGAAGTTTCCCTTCTCCAGCTGGGCGCGATATTCGTTTCCCGGTCTCCCCCCGATTTCGCAGGGGATCCGAAGCTCTCGTCGCCACATGTCCCGGAGGGCCAAGGACAGATCCTTGTACCGAGGGCTGCCGGTAGAAAAAAGGATTTCGAGGGTCGGGAAGGGCTTGCCCTCAGCATTGCGTCGAACGCCATCGTCGCCCAGTGCCCAGCCAGCAGCGTCGAGTTCGGCTCGTCCTCGGTCTGGATCGAACGGCAGTCCGGCCGGCGGCTGGTAGCCGGGGATGCTTCCTTCAGGGACGAAGGAACCGCTGGTTCGTTCGTTGAGTCTGGTGACGCGTTCGACCAGTGCCTGCTTGTCAATGGTCAGCGCAATCGCGCGACGGACCCGCGGATCGGCACACGGATTCGGTTCGCCATTGACTAGAAGCTTCCGGCAGTTCACGTGGAAGAAGTCGGTGCCGAAGGCATCGACGATGTGGATGTTGCGGCGTTCCCCCTCTAACGGTTGGGGCAGCGAGGCCAGAATGTCGTCGATCTCACGGCCGGCCTCAAGTGCGGTATCGATGGCCGTTCGATGTTTGGTCTCGTAGACGATCCGTTCTTCGATCATGTCAGCCCGGAAATCCGCAAGGACATCGGGCAGCCAATCAGCTTCGCCGGCCTCGAACGCCATGATCGCCGTGTTGGGGTCCTCGATGACGATCGCTTCGATGCTGTCGGAGGGGACGTTCTCGGTATTCCAGTAGTAGGGATTCCGCTCGAAGCGGCAATCTCGCTGGTATCGCCATCTGGTCAGCTCGAAGGGGCCATTGCCAACCAGCCGCCCGGGCTTGGTCCAACCGGGGTCTTCCTTGATCCGGCCGGAACCCGTCTCCAGCGTGGTGGCGGCTTCGAGCGTCGGGCGATGAACGGGGCTAAATGTTCCGAACGCCGCTAAGTCGAGAAAGTACAAGAGCGGGCGTTCGAGATCGACGGCGAGGGTTCGATCGTCGATGGCGGTGATTCCCACCATCGAATCGAAGCGGTCGAGGGTTCTCTGGTGCGAGGCTTTCTCATCTTCGGCCAGAATCGCCTCGGCATCGATCGATGAGAACGCGCCGCTCACGATCATCTCTTCGCGAAGGTCGGGGTCGGTTCGGAGGGCGAGCAGATTCGACCTCCATTTGAAGAAAGCCTCGGCCCCAGCGATGTCCATGAAGAGACTGGAGTACGTCGCGGCGGTGTCGGGCAGGATCGCTCGTCGCCAGGCGTACTTGAAGTCCTCGGCGGTGACCGGATCACCATTGCTGAATTTCAGCCCCGCCCGCAGGTTGAAGACATACCGGGTGCCGTCTTCGGAGACTTCCCATGACTCGGCGGCCGCCGGTCCCACCGAACCATCCGGCATGATCGTGGCCAATGTTTCGTACAGGGCGCGCGATGCCCGGAGGTCATGCAGGTAACTCATCTTCTGGGGGTCCAGCGTGAAGAGATCGGTCGCATGAACCAATACCACGTCCGCTCGTGGGCGTTCGTCATCGAGAGAAACGACGAGGCCGACGAGGCCGGCAAGAACCAGGATTGGGAGGAGAATCTTCAGCATGCCTTCGGAACACTATGCCGAATCGGGCTGCCGGGGAGTCTGGCTGGAGAAAGTAAAGGCTGATCGATGATCTCGATGATCTTGATGATCTTGATGATCTCGATCAGCGAGCGAGACGCGGATCAGGACTGGAAGTTCCGTACGGCCGCCGCGAGTTCGGTTCTTCCCTTCTCGATGCCTTCCCGGAGGGCTTCCGCCTTGGCGTCCGGCCGGCCGTCGAGGAGGGACAGTAGTTGCGAGCCCACTCGGAGCACGCCTTCATAGGCCAAAAAATCCCGGCGATTTGCTTGCAGGCCGCTCCACTGCTTGATTGCGGCGTCGGCGACGTTCTTGAGCATCATTCGGAGGGTGTTGGCGATTTCTTTGTTGCTCACATCGCCCGCACTACTCTTGTCGAGCAGTTTTTCTCGCAGTCCGAGCATCGCTCGATACACGGCCTGGGTGAGTTGGCTTGGTTCGTTAGAAGCCTCGATTCTGTTCGAGAGCTGTTGGAAGGCGCCGAATTGAATACTCCGGAGTTCGTTTCGGTTTTCCTTCGATAGAGAAGAGGACAGCGCGATCGTATTCAACGCTCGGAGCTCTTCGAGAACGACAATCCAACTGTTGTCGTTATCGAGATTCTCGGCAATGCTTCGTGCGGTCGAGGTGAGTACCGCGGAATCGAGGGCGGATTTGTCACCGCCCTGGACGGCGACCTTCAGGAGTCCGGCCGCGACGAGTCGGTGGCCTTCGTCATCAATCTTCAACGGATCGGTCGCGGCGACGAGAATTCCGACGGATTCTGGCGTTCGGAGGAACGCGAGAACTCGAAGCGTATTCTCTGCTCGCATGGGTTCAGCGCCAGCGAGAACGGCCGTGACCTGTGGAATAATGGCGTTGGAGTAGGCGCGGAGGAAGACGCCAGTGACGCCAGCTCGTCGAGCCGTCTGGATCAAAGTGTTCCTCGCCGCGACGACCTGAGTCGGATCGCCGTTGGCCATCTCCTTCATCTGGTCGGACGCAAATTCCTCAACTGCTGATCGCTGTTCACTGGACAGTGGTCGGGTCGACCCGACGATGTCCTGCGGGAGCGTCGTCTGGCCGATCGCCAGCGTCACCATGGTGGAGGGAAGAATAAAAGCCGCGATTCGCAGTGCCAGCCGCATCGGAATTCCGGTCTCATTCCGCCTATAGAGGCGGAAGGGGGGGCGTTCTGGTGCCAGTGATCTGATACCAGTCTGAGGAACCAACGGAACGGGACCGTGGTTCGGGACACGGAACGGTACCTCACTTGCCGCGTGAGCGTCAACGGAGAAGGCGTTGGGTTGGATACACTCCCAACTGATGAATAACCATCCTCATAGCGTTGCCGCCTCTTGGACCCACTTGAGCCAAGGCCAGCCCCATCATCTCCAAGGAGGGGGGAAGGCTCCAAGAAGGCTTCCCCATCCACTCATGGGCGATAGCGGACCAGAGTCATCCGGAGATTTCAGGGCATTCGGCCGCTCGGCAGTTGGATTTGGGCGTCGTGTCTCCGTCGTCCTGTTCCTCGCGATCGCGATCTGCGGTCTTGGGCACTCCAAGGCGATGGCGCAAGGCCAAGAAGTGGAAAATTCGGATCTCGAGCTCTGGAGTCAGCAGCAACTGGCTTCTAGTTTCGCCTCATTCTCCTCCAGTCTGCTTCAGGCAAAGAACTCGGTCTCGAGTGCTGAGGTCAGGATGGCTCTGGAATTGGCGATTGCGGCTGTGCGAAGTGATCCCGATTCGATTTTTGCGTGGCGATGGATGCTAGAGCTCTCCTCCAGCCTGTCTGATGACTTGCCGGTCGCAGAAACCATGAAACGTGAGTCGATCGAAGCGCTGGTGCGACTCGATCCGGACGATGAAGTGGCTCGCCTTCTCCTGTTGGTCGATCGAATCGAGTCACGAGAGACGGTGCAGTCCAGAATCAACGCCTGCGAGGCGTTGCTGCGACCCGAGAACATCAAACGCCTCGGAGCGCCGGCGGCCGCTCGAATCGCGCTGGATCTTGCGAGACTCGAGACGATGTCTGGTCGATTGGATGCGGCGTCACGCTGGCTTGCCGAGGCGATCACGCTCGATCCGGCATTTCCAGAGGCCATGGACCAGGCGTTGGAAATGTTCGGGGGTGAGTTTCAAAGTCCGGCCGCGAACGCAGAGTTGCTTGCGGCGACGTTCACCGCGGACCCGCGGAACGGGACCGTGGCGAGTTCATTGGGTTCACTCGCGCTGGAGCAAGGCGCCTATTCCGCGGCATCGGGGGTGTTGGAGTCGGCGATTCTGCTTAGCCATCCAAGTCAGTCCGGGTACCTACGTCTGGCCATGGATGAAGCGCTGGCGTGGTGGGGCGAGGGGAAGCCAGAAGTGGCGCTCCGGCAGATCGCGACGCGAGCCAGGGCGATCAACCAAGTACTCAAGCAGGTCCGTATTCGTCAAGAGGATCTCGATCAGGTTCAGCGTGACGAAGTGAATGCGATGGATTTTCCGCCACCACCCGGCCTGGCGTTGCTTCGAACGGTGATCATCGCCCACCAGGGCACGGAAAATACTCGGGACGAAGCCATCGAGTCACTTTTTCGAGCTTTCGATTTCGCCACTTTCGAGAATGCTCGACGACGCCAGATTTTGAATCGCAAGTTGGAAGAAATCGACGCGGACAGCAGTGATGAAATCGATGAGCAGGCCCGTGCGAACGCGAAGGAGCAGATCGCCGTCAATCTGCGTGCCCTTCGGTTACAACTCGCGTCTCTTTGGGCGGATGAAGCATGGGCGCGGTCTTGGTTTGGATGGTCTCCACCCGCGGCGACGGAAGAAGCCGTATCACGGCCTTCGCTCGAGGAACTCCTTGAATTGTCGATGGAATTTGGCTCGCTGAAGCCAGACCAAGGGGTCATCATCGAGGGTTGGGCCGCGATTTCAGAAAAACGATTCGATGAAGCGCGATTGATCCTGGCGCCGAGTGCGGAGATTTCGGTGTACGCCGCCGCCGGGATTGCCTTGATCGATGAGCTTGTGGGAGAGACACAAAAAGCGGCACGCGGCTATCGCGATGTCTACTACGGCCGTCCTGGCGAATTGATCGGACTGTGGTGTCGGAGTCGGCTTTCCAAGATTCTGGAGACCGACATTCCAGCTCCGCCCTCAGCGGCGCCGGTCCAAGCGGCCATCGATGCAACGCTGCCTCAAGCAGTCGGAATGGCGGTTCGGGATGGTGAGCGGGGCGTGATCGCGCTGGAGGTCCAGCCGAGTAAACTTCGCTTTGAGCCGTTTGAGCCGGTCATCATCGACGTCAAGATCACGAATCTATCGGGGATCGATCTTGCGATCGAACCTGGTGGGCCGTTGTCCCCAAGAATCGCCATTTCGCCGATCAGTGTGACCATTCCGGGGATGGAGGGCGCCAACAAGCAGTTGATCGTTTCGATCCAGCAACGACTTCAACTCGCGGCGCAACAGTCGATGACTTGTTCTTTCAATCTGTCCACGACTTGGATGGCCCCGATTCTGGAACGCGGCGCGCTCTTCGGCGGCGGACTTGCCGTTCGAGTTGCGAGCAACTTCGCCGCTCGGAGCGATTTGAACCTCGCGACTTCCCTCTTTGGCCGGGAAAAAAATTCCCCGCCGTTCTTCATCATCAAGCAGTCTTCCCGGCGGATGTTGAGCGAGGAATCCAACGCGGGCGATGAATCGGGACTTCTGGTTCCCAAGACGGTGGAGGATCTGAAAGCACTGACGGCACTGTTTGGTCGGCTCATCTTGTCGAATCTCGAAGTGTCCACTGACATGGGGAGTCGACAGGAGAAAGCGAAGATCTACGAGGCGGTGCTCACCTCTTTCCGGCAACTTCCGCCAGCATCGCAAGCTTGGTTCCTCGCGGTGATTCCCAAGAGCAGTGCGCTTTTGGTGGATCCGTTCATCGAGATCGTGCTCGATCGGGGCGATCCCTCGGCGATATTCGTGGCGCTTGCGCGCTACGCCGATTCACCATCTGCGCGGCCGATTACGGTCGCCACTTCGTCGGGGAATGAATCCCTCGTTCGGGCGGGAACCGCGGTCCGTGAATACATCGTGGCGCTGTTCGAGCAGGAAGCCAAGAAGCTCGAGCTTCCGCCCGGTTGATCAGGTTTTTGAAGCGGATCCCAACCACGATTTTACCCGCGATCAAGGTCAGTCTTCGATTCGTTGTTTGACGTTGTCGAGCACGTTCATAAAGTTGATGTACGCGTCGTACGGACTGTCATACGGGCTGAAGTACTTGTGGACGTTTCCATCTGACCAATTCTTGGTGCACATGTAGTAGACATGGTCGCTGGTGGTGAGCTTGCGCCAGTCTTCGAGGACATGTTCGTCGCTCTCGTTTCGAGGGTTCTCGTTCCTCGCGTACACGGCGTCTCGAACCGCGTAGAGCTCCTCGACGGCGTTGTCCTGAAGTGGATTCCCAAGCCATGCGGAGAGGTCGCGTTCGGTATCCGCCCAGCTCACCCAGTTTGGCGCGGCATATTCACCGACCGGCTCAAAGGAATCAAGGACCTGAGACGGCGTCAGAAAATCATTCTGGCCGGGATTGACGTCGTAGATCTTCTCTGGGAGTGCATCCAGAAACTCAAAGATTCCCGTGTCGGCCCACTGGTGCTCGCCGATGGTCTCGTAGTCCATGAACAGATTGCAGCAGTTTCCGTCACCATTGATGTCGTTCACCCACTTGGCGAACTTCTCAGCGCTTAACGGATATTCTTTCCAGTCACGGTTCCCGAAGCGGAACGCGACGTCGTCCGAGAGTCGGTAGTTCTTCAAGAGGAGTTTGACTGGTCGTTCGTTGAGAGCCTCTGGTTGTCCCTCGAAGCGGGGCGGGACGTAGCAGTAGTTTGGCGAGCGAAACTTCAGCAGGCGATCGACACCTTCGCAGAGGATCGCCCGATGTTCGCCACGCTTGGCGATATGCCAAGCGAGATCATCGTGATACATCAATTCGGTGTTTCGGAAGATCGTAGGCGTCTGGCCGAAGAGCTCCTTGACCTTGTCCCGATGCGCGTCGACTTGGAGATCGAACTCATCTCGGCTAAACAGAAAACTCGGGGAGTGGTGACTGGTCTCGCCGATGAATTCGCAGGCCCCGGTGTCCGCCAGTTCTTTGAACATCTCGATCACGTCCGGAGCCCATTTCTCAAACTGCTCGAGACAGACACCGCTGATCGCATAGCTCACGCGGAATCGGCCCTCATGTCTCTTGACGAGGTCGAGGATCTTCGCGGTGGCCGGTCGGTAGCATTTGTCTGCGACCTTCTGCATGATTTCGCTGTTCGACGTCTCGTCGAAGTAGAACGGGTCCGTATCAAAAACGGAGTACCGGCGAAGTCGGAAGGGCTGGTGAACTTGAAAGTAGAAACAGACCGATGCCATGGCCGCAGATGATACGACCCCCGATCAGATCGTGAACGAGGGTCGGGGATGAATTTGATTTTAGGATCAGCGGCGCGGAATCCGCGCCCCAGAGGTCAACGAAGAAAGTCGCGCTTTTTGAGCAGGGCGAGGATCCGGTTCACGCTTTCTTCGGGGTCAATCTCATGGCTGGGGAGGCTCAAATCCGGATTCTCTGGCGTCTCGTAGTCGAATGAGATGCCAGGGATACCCTCCAGCGATCGAGCTTGGGCATCCGCGTAGAGCCCAGTCGGATCCAATGCCTGGCAGTACTCCAGCGGGGCAGCGCAATGCACGGTGAGGAATCGCTCGGGGCCGACCAGTACCGCCGCCTTTTCTCGAGTCGCCGCCCGAGGTGCCACGAACGCCGCCACGCAGATGATTCCTTCGTCATTGACGAGCTTCGCCGTCTCCATGGAGCGTCGAAGATTCTCAGACCGGTCTTCGGCGGAAAAGCCGAGGTCTCGGTTCAATCCTTGCCGCATGGTGGTGCCGTCGAAGCGAATGGCGACTCGGCCGAGGTCGAAGAGAGCCCGTTCGAGCATCGCCGCGATTCGGGTCTTGCCACTTCCGGCGAGTCCCGTCAGGAGGATGGTGACGGGCTTCTGTCCGAATCTGGTTTCTCGTTCCTGGGGGGTGACCAGGCCCTCGTCGCCGTGCCGACTGGTTCCGGAGGCCGGGGACGCGGTCCAGCGAAGGTCCGAGGACTTCCCCCGAATCATGCCAGCGGCCATGGTCCAGTTTCCAATTCGATCAACCAGAATCAAGCTTCCAGTTCCTCGAATCTTCTCGTACGCATCGAAGACCAACGGTACATCGGTCTCAAGCTCGACCCGTCCGATTTCATTCAGGGCCAGTCCGTCGCACGCGACCGTCTCGAGGGTGTCGATATCGAGGCGATGGTTAATCCGTCGGACTCGACAGGGGGTGACTCTGGTTCCGTGCCGGAGGATGAACTCCCGTCCGGGTTGGAGCGGTTCCTCATGCATCCACACGAGGTCGGCGGTCATCCGATCGGCGACCGTCGGTTGATCCTGTAGGGCAACGATCATGTCGCCGCGGCTGGCATCGATTTCATCTTCAAGCACGATCGCCACACTTCTGGGGGCCCCGGCCATTTCGAGATCGCCGTCGAAGGTCGCGATCCGGGAGACGGTGCTCTCAGTTCCCGCCGGCAGGACCGCAACCCGATCACCTGGCCGAACGACGCCGGATTCGATCCGGCCACCAAAGCCGCGGAAGTCGAGATCCGGTCGGATGACGTGGTTCACCGGAAGCCTGAACGGCGTTTGCTGCTCGTCGCCTCCGATATCGAGCGTCTCCAGAAGCTCGAGCAGGCAGGGGCCTTCGTACCACGGCGCCTTGTCGGACCGTTCGGCCACGTAGTCGCCTTCGAGTGCCGACATCGGCACGAAGGTCTGGTCTCGACCCGGGAGTTTCGAGGAGAACGCTTCGAAATCCGCCTTGATCCGATCGTAAACGGACTGATCCCAGTCGACGATGTCCATCTTGTTGATGGCCACGATGATCTTGGGAATGCCCAAGAGCGAGGTGATCACGCAGTGCCGTCGGGTCTGCACGCTCACGCCGTGTCGGGCATCGACCAGTAGGACGGCGAGGTCACAGGTGCTGGCGCCGGTGGCCATGTTCCGGGTGTACTGCTCATGCCCAGGGGTATCGGCCACGATGAATTTTCGATGTTCCGTCGAAAAGTATCGATAGGCGACGTCGATCGTGATGCCCTGTTCGCGTTCACTGCGAAGTCCGTCGACCAGTAGCGCGAGATCCGCATGGCCGGCTTGAGTTCCGTACTTCTTTGACGCGCCCTCGACGGCCGCGAGTTGATCCTCATAGATCCCTTTGGTGTCGTGGAGGAGTCGTCCGATGAGGGTGCTTTTTCCGTCATCCACGCTGCCACAGGTGAGGAAGCGAAGCAACTGCTTGCGCTCGTGGCGAAGCAGGTACTCGTCGATGGTCTCGGTATTGGCGTCGAAGCGAGGGTCCATCAGAAATACCCTTCTTTCTTCTTATCTTCCATGCTGCCGTCGCCGTCGTGGTCGATCACTCGGCCCTGTCGCTCGCTGGTGCGGGCGATAAGCATCTCGGTGATGACTTCGGCGAGGGTCGCGGCTTCACTTTCGACGGCACCAGTGAGCGGGTAGCAGCCAAGGGTTCGGAATCGCACCTTCTTCATCTCGGGGATTTCTCCGGCTTCCAACGGGATCCGGTCGTCGTCGACCATGATCAGCGTGCCGTCACGTTCGACGACCGGCCGTTCCGCGGCGAGATAAAGCGGGACCACGTCGATCTTCTCGAGGTGGATGTAGGTCCAGATGTCGAGTTCGGTCCAATTCGAAAGCGGGAAGGCCCGCACGCTCTCGCCCGGACCGATTCGAGTGTTCCAAAGATTCCAGAGTTCGGGACGCTGGGTCTTGGGATCCCATCGATGATTTCGATCTCGAAAACTAAAAATTCGTTCCTTCGCCCGACTCTTCTCCTCGTCCCGTCTGGCGCCGCCGATCGCACAGTCGAACTGGCCGGCGGAGAGCGCCTGTTTGAGGGCCTGCGTCTTCATGACGTCGGTGTAGACCCGACTGCCATGCTTGAAGGGGCTCATTCCCTGGGCGATTCCTTCGGGGTTCGAATGGACGATGAGATCCAGCCCCAACTCCGCCGCGATCCGATCTCGAAAGGCGATCATCTCGCGAAATTTCCACGTGGTATCGACGTGGAGCATCGGAAAGGGGATTGGGCCCGGATGGAATGCCTTCCGGGCCAAGTGGAGCATGACGCTCGAATCTTTGCCGATGGAGTACATCATCACTGGTCGCTGAAAGCTCGACGCGACTTCACGGATGATGTCGATCGACTCTGCTTCGAGCGACTGGAGATGAGAAAGTTGGTCGTGAACGAGGGTCATAGGAGCCGAAGAGTAGCAGGCTGGCGAAGGAATGGACCGATGCAGTTCCAGTGAGATCGAACCCTTTGATCGTGTAGTTTAAGAGGAGCAGGAAAATGGCCAAATCTCATTCAGATGTCTCGGCGAGCGATAACGTCGTTTGGCACTCCGGAGCGGTTGATCGATCGTCCCGAGAGGGTCTCCTTGGACAGCGAGCGGGCACGATCTGGTTTACGGGGCTCTCGGGGAGCGGTAAGAGCACGGTTGCCGTCGAGGTCGAGCGTCAACTCGCGGCGGCTGGGCGGCTTTGCTACCGATTGGACGGCGACAATCTCCGGCACGGGCTCAACGGCGATCTCGGATTCAGCGAGGCTGATCGGGGCGAGAACATCCGACGGACCGGCGAGGTCTGTCGGCTACTGGTGGATGCGGGGATGATCGTTCTGGCGAGTTTCGTGAGTCCATTCAAAGCGGACCGAGATCAGGTCCGTGCCATGCACCGATCCGCATCCATGCCGTTCTTTGAGGTCTATGTCGAAGTGCCGCTGGAAGTGGCGGAATCTCGGGATCCGAAGGGGCTTTATCGGAAAGCGAGAGCCGGGGAGATCCGTGGCTTCACCGGAATCGATCAGCCCTACGAAATGCCGGAGTCGCCCGAGCTCGTGGTGCACACCGCGAATTGCTCGGTGGAGGAGTCGGCCGCGGCCGTCATCACCCTGCTCAACGCGCAGGGGCTCCTCGGCGACGGATGAGTACATCTCCCGGAGTCTCTTGGATTCTCGGATGGATCCAGGTGGCGATGAGGCCGTCGTCCGCATCGGCTTCGGTCAGCGGAACGGAAAAACCAGTGGAATCATGACCACGGCGATGGCCACGACGATGAGCAGCAGGGGGACGCCGAGGCGGGCGAAGTCGCCGAATCGGTATCGGCCGGGCCCGTAGACCATGAGATTTGTCTGATAGGCAAACGGAGTCAGATAACTGCTTCCGGCACCAGCCATCACACCGAGAATGAAAGGCAGCGGGCTCGCACCGACGCCCATCGCGGTGCTCATGGCGATGGGAAAAATGACCACGGCAGCGCCGTAGTTCGTCGCAATCTGGGCAACCAACGCTGTTCCGAGAATGATGGCGGCAAGGAGTAGGTGGTCTCCGCCCCCGACCGCCGAAGCGCCGTTGACGAAGACCTCAGCAATCCTCTCGCCGAGCCCGCTGTTCGAGACGGCAGCGCCGACGCCGATGGCCGCGCCAATCGTGATGAGTACCGAGAAATCGATGGACTTCCGTGCGGTGGCGGCGTTCACACAGCGGAGTCCGATCATCAAGATGGCGGCGAGCCAAGTTGCGATGACCGGAGCGAGCACGCCCGTGGCAAGCAAGGCGACCATGGCCAAGAGAATCGTACCGGCGATCCACGCTCGCTCATGCCGCGGGAATTGCGCGTCGCTGACCGAAGTCGCCAGATAGAACGCGTTCCCTCGGCCATGCGATGAGAGGAAACCCTTGTTGGTCTCGAGCAGGAGAACGTCCCCCGCATTGATTTCGATGTCGCCGATCCGCCCCTGAACCTTGGTGCCCCGGCGGTGGACCGCAAGAATCGCGGCGTTGTAGATCGTCCGGAACTGACTCTCCCGAACGGTTCGGCCCACGAACGCCGCCGAAGGCGCTACCACGGCTTCGACGAGGGTCCGAATTGCCGGCGGTGCATTCACCTTTGTTGTCTGGGCATCTTCGGGCCGCAGCCCGGCAACCCGGCGGAGCTCTTTGGCGCCCGAGGTGTTCCCCACGAAGCAGAGGATGTCGCCGGCTTCAAGGGTCTCGTCTCGCGCCACCGCGCCGAGGTGACGGTCGCCGCGATCGATTCCCGAAAGAAAAAGATCGGGAAGATGTCGAAGGCCAGCTTGTTCAATCGTCTTGCCGACGATGGGCCCTTCGGCGATGACTTCGAATCGAAGTTCATATCGCTCGGGGTCCTCTTCGTTCTTGGCGAACCCTCGATCGGGGAGTAACCACGGCGCTGCGATCAATAGGAACGCGAGCCCGACCACTGCCGTGACGCCACCGGCAACTCCGACCGCCAGAAACCGCAAGGTATCGGAGAGAATCCAGGCTGGGTTCACCTCGATGCCCTCGGATGTCCACGTGGCGATCTGGTCCGAGTACAACCCATCAACGAGCAGGTTGGACGACGTTCCGACCAGCGTGAGTTGGCCGCCGAGTATTCCAGCGAAGCTCAGGGGAATCAGAAGTCGGCTAGGGCTCACCTTGAGTCGTCGTGCCTGATCCATCGCGACCGGAAGAAACATGGCGATCAGCGGGGTGTTGTTCATGAATCCCGAGAGCGCTGCCACGGGGATACAGAGACGACCGATGGTCCCGCGAACGCTGGCCGGGCGACCGATGAGCATCGGGGCCAGTCGGTCAATGGCACCGGTCTGGCGAAGACCGCTTGCGACCACGAAGAGCGCGGCGATCATCAGGACAGCGGGATTCGAGAAGCCTAAGAAGGCCTCCGAGGCATCGACTTGGCCGGTTAAGACGAGGAGGATCAGGGTGCCGACCATCGCGAGGTCGAGTGGTGCCGTGGTCAGCACGACCGCAAGGACGAACACCAAGAGGATGACGGTGACGGTCAACATCGATAGGAATCATCGGCGTTTGAGCCTCATGAAGGTGGTTTTTTGAGGTAAACCACCAAAACGAGTTGCGAGTACTTCGGAGGCTCCGCTCAACCAAGCGAGAGGGTGGAACTCGACCAGACGGTCTCAACTCGTCCGGCACCCTCCCGAATCCGCTCGATCACCCGGCTCTGCGGTGCCAGATCGAGGTTGGAACCGCTGGGGAGGCAGACTCCGGTCGCAAAGAGTTGGTCCGAGACGGATTCTTTTTCATGGTGCGGCCAGTAGGCAGCGGCTTCGAAGAGCGGTTGGCGATGCATCGGCTTCCAGACTCGCCGTGCCTCGATTCGGGCCTCGGCTAGTCGGACGATGAGATCCTCGGCGGTTCCCCCGAACCGGTTCGGATCGATGGTCATCGCGGTCAGCCATCGAGTCGAGTGGAACGCCGCGGGCTCGGGCATCCAGTCGAGGCCTGCCAGCCCGTCGAGCCCTTCGGCATAACGTTGGAAGACCGCTCGTCGTTGTCGGACTCGTTCATCCAAGACCTCTAACTGGCCTCGGCCGATGCCGGCAAGGATGTTACTCATCCGGTAGTTGAACCCGGTCTCTCGATGTTCGTAGTGGCCGGCGGGCTCCCGCGATTGGGTCGCGAGGAAACGGGCTCGTTCGATCAACTCTGGGTCGTCACCGACCAGCATGCCGCCACCGGAGGTGGTGATGATCTTGTTTCCGTTGAACGAGTAGATCCCCAATCGGCCGAAGGTGCCGGCGGCCCGCCCGCGGTAGGAAGCCCCGAGGCTTTCGGCGGCATCCTCGAGAATCGGTACGTCGTAGCGGCGGCACAGATCGATGATCGGTTCCATGTCTGGGCTCTGACCGTACAAACCGACGGGCATGATCACCTTGGGCAGACGCCCTTCCGCGTCGGCTGCGGCGAGCGCTCTGGAGAGTGCGGCCGGTGACATGTTCCAGGTTCCTGGCTCGGAGTCGATGAAGACCGGCTCGCCGCCGAGATACCGGATTGGATTGGCGGTCGCGACAAAGGTGAGCGATGAGCAGAACACGCGGTCACCGGGTTCGACGCCCAGAAGGTGGAGGCCGAGGTGAATCGCGGCGGTCCCGCTTGAAAGCGCTGCGGCATGACCCATGCCAACCTTGGATGCCAATTCGGACTCGAAGGCGTCGACGTTCGGGCCAACCGGGGCGATCCAGTTCGTACGAAACGCTTGTTCGACGAAGTCCCGTTCGTGTTCGGCGAGATGGGGCGTGGAAAGGAGGATCGGCTGATCCAGATCGCGGCGCAGATGAAGCGCGACCGGCCGGCGATCTTGGTTGACGACGGGGACTTGATCGATTCCGTGAGCATTCATCAACGCGAGCACTGCCGCGGAAGACGATTCCGACTCGACGGCCTTCGGTGGCTGGTCAGGTAGAACGCCGAGATCGGCATCGAGGTCATGTCCCGCGAGGAGCGCGCGTCGAAGATCGCCGTCGGTGACCGTCCGCCGAAGCCGTCCGGCGCCGTCGATTAAAAGGAGAACATTGCACGCGCCATCAGACATGGCGGCGAGCGCGTCGCGAAGACTCCGGTTTGGGGTGATGAGGAGATTCTCAATCGATCGCATTCCAAACTCCAGGGGTCATGAATCAACATCGGCCATCGGACGGGGCAGGGAGAGAATTGCACAAGATGGCGGCACTGCTTCAAGAAACTGGTGGATCTCGTGATCAGATGAGCGGTTAGGATCCGACCCATGAATGGTGCTGATCATCAGGCTGGGCCGCCGGCGGTTCTTCCTCTTCCACGGCTGGACGATCCTCGTTTTGCAGATCTACTCGCGTATGGACGGGAAAAAGACCCTCGCGGAGACGTGGTTCATGCTTGGATCGCGGGTCTGGCATTCGGTCTGCAACCACTAACTCCGGTCGCAGCGTGGATCGGCCTTGTGATCCTCGCGGGATACGCGGTACTCCGCCTTCACGCGACCTGGCGATGCCTTCCGCTCCTTCTGCGGATGCCCTTGATGGTCGCCTGGATCGCCATGGCTCTTTGGACCTTGCTGGCGATCAGCTGGTCTTCGGATCCGGAACAGGGAATTGATAACGCCGGGGCCCTGCGAGTGATCCTGTTGATCACGGCGTCTTGGCCGATTCTGGATCGGTGGCGGCCGATCGTCTTTGGCTTGGCGGCCGGATCCGCAGTACAAATGGTGTTTCAGCTCCTGATGTACGTCGGGGTGATGGAGAATTTCAACGAGACGCATTCAGCATGGACAATGACCGGTGGATTTTCGAAGCACACGGGGAACACCGCGGTCTGGGCATCGGTATCGGCGTGTTTGATGCTCAGTATCGCCGTGAAGCCGGTCCGTGGACGATGTTGGGCGATGGTGTTAGCAGTATGTTGCATCGTCGGCATGGTTCTCGCTGGCAGCCGCACGTTACTGATGGCATTTCCGATTGCGATTGTGCCGCAGCTTCTCTTGAACGCGTATCACGGAGCATCTCGACGAGTGAAGCTCATCACGCTCGGAGGGCTCATCCTGGGTTTTCTTGGAATGTTGGCATTGCCCGTGGTGGCGCCGTCCAGCCTTCCAGTGAAACGCCTCTCCGCCATGATCTCCGAGTTGGAGAAGGCGCTGGTCGATCAGGATTTCAATACAAGCTCAGGCCTTCGTCTCTTCTGGTTACGCGAGACCGCCGAAATGGTGGCGAGCAATCCGATCGTCGGTCACGGCAGTGGTTCGTTTCGACTTGAATTTGAGGAACATCTTGATGCACAAAAAGATGATTCCGATTTTCCGAGAAGAGCTTACTGCGACAATCCACACTCCACGATCGCATTGGAGATGGTGGAACGCGGAACCGTTGGCCTTCTGCTCTGGGGTTCGATCTTCGTGCTTGGAATCCACGGAGCTTGGCGGGCGTCAAAGCGAAACCCGGCCCTCGCGGGACTCATGGGTGGCTGGCTCGTACTATTGATCTATGGCATTCCGAATTCGTTGCAACTCAGTGGATTCACCATGAGCCTTGTGGCGGTGCTGGTGGTCTTCTCGATACCGCGACCCAAGATGATCAATGCCGAGACGTGAGCCAGGCTCGCCAGCACGCGATGGTCCAGATTCGTACGGCGAGATCCGAACGACCTCCTTCGTGGCGGCGCCAGTCGTTTCGAAGCGCCGTCTGGTCGATGGGGTCTTCGAAATCGGCAAGGATCAAAGATTCCGCCCAGCCATGAAGCGGGCCGCGAAGCCAGTCAGACAGCGGGATCGCGAAACCACGTTTGGGGCCACCAGTGGGCAGGCCGAGCGACCGAAGGGCGGCTCGGATCGGAGCTCTACCCCCTCGAGCGTCGAAGAGTCGGTTCGTTCCAAGATTCCATGCGGTTGAGATGACGTCGCGACCAAGCATCGGTGATCGGTACTCCATCCCGCAGGACATCGTCCCGCGGTCCACTTTGACCAGTGGGTCATCTGGGAGATAGGTTCGAAAGTCCGCGGCCATCATGCTGCGAACACCGCTCCACTCGGGGGCGAGTCCATCCCACGGATTCCGGCGAGAGATCGCGCTCGCAGACAGCGGGCCAGATTCGAACAGTTCGGCCGCATCGCCTTGGGTGCCGCGAAGCCGCAGGTAGCCTTCATGTCCGAGCTCGATGTTCTTGAGCCGATATGACGCTTCTCGGAGGGTCCCGCGGCCCACCTTGATCTTCCCGCTGATCGAGTCGGGGAGGCGGTGGCCAATGCCCGCGATTTGTCGCATGGCCCAAGGTTTGAATCCACGCCACCGCGCGGCGGCCAGGTGTCGGCGGTATCCGCCGAAGAGCTCATCGCCGCCATCACCGCCGAGTGCGACCGCAATCTCCGGACTCGCCGCTCGACTCAGCAGGACGGTGGCGAGCAAGGAGGAGTCTGCGAAGGGTTCGTCGGCGACTGAGCACAGTGATCGAGCGGCTTCGATCGTCTCGTCCTCGCGGGGTCGGATGATCCGGTGGGGGAGCCCGAGCCTCGCGGCGATCGTTGCGGCCGCCCCAGTCTCGTCGAAGGGGCCAGGCATTCCCAGCGTGAACGCCGGCAGTTCGGGCCGGACCTCCGCAGCCAACGCGGCAACGATTCTCGAATCCAGCCCCGCGGAAAGGAAGACTCCGATCGGTCGATCCGACCGGCACTGGCGATGGACACTGGATCGCAGCGCCTCGAGTACCTGATTCGTGTCGTCTTCCGCGCCCGATTGGTCGTCAGCGTCATCGAGGAACTCGGTTGGAGGCGTCCACCAACGACGTCGATCAATTCGACCGCCTTCGAGGTCGATCTCGATCAAGCCGCCGGGTGGAACATGTTCGACGCCCGGTCGGATTGAGAACGGCCAAGGGACCGCGCCGTTGGCGAGGTACCACCGAAAGGCGTTTTCGTTGATCCCAGATAACTGGCGGGCGAAAGGCGCGGGCAAGGCTTCGAGGGCTCTCAGATCGCTGGCAAACGCGATGCACTTGCCGGCGACCGCGAGGAGCAGTGGTTTCTGGCCGGCTTGGTCTCGCGCGAGGATGAGCCGCCCTTCACGCCGGTCGATGACCGCAAACGCGAACATGCCATCCACCCGTTTGAGCGTTGGCTCGATGCCCCAGGCATCAAAGCCGGCCAGCAGGACTTCGGTATCACTCTTGCCGCGGAATCGATGCCCGGCTGTCTCAAGCTCCGCCCGGAGTTCAAGAAAATCGTAGATCTCCCCGTTGTAGACGAGTTCAAAGCGATCGCTCGCCGAGCGCATCGGCTGGGCCCCGGCCTCGCTGGGATCCTGAATGGCCAGCCGGCGATGGACCAAGCCGATTCGCCTTGACGCATCAAAGGACTGGCCCTCGCCATCGGGGCCGCGGTGACGGATGGCGTCGCTCATCAACGCCATCGCGCTCGCGGGATCCGCGATTCGATTCGGTCGATCGATGAAGCCTGCGAATCCGCACATGAGGTGACCACCGGAACGGGAGATGCTGACTATAGCGGGGGAGTTGGGAGCGTCATTTTTTGGGTTGGTCAAAGAAGAGCAGGGTGACGCCGGAAACCAGCAGGAAGCACTGACTACCCACCATCCCCCAGATGATCCCGCTCGTGCCGAGGGAGGGTCCCATGATCAACGGCGTCATCACAAGGATCGCCACGCCGACAACTTGGGTACCAAGTCGGAGATCGGCGAGCCGGCGGGAGACGAGCGTCGCGTTGATGGCGATCGACGCGAACCAGATCGGCAGTAGGAGGAGGATTGAATCCAAGAAACTGGCCGCGGTGGCAAATTCCGGTCCGAAGAGGCGGGCCAGAATCTCGGGCGCGAATGGCCGGGCAAGGAGGCCGAGGCCGGCTCCGATCGCCAGCATCGAGCCGGTTCCGATCAATGCCGATCGGCGAAGTCGTCCCGGGTCATCCCGCGCCCACTCGTGGAATCGTGGTCGGAGAAGTCGCTGAAAGATCGCAATGGGAAGGAGCAGGAGCCCTTGAATGATGGCCAGCGATGCGGTGATTCGACCGGTCTCCGCCGCCCCGAGCAGCGGCATGGCGAGCACGATGGGCATCTGAATCTCGGCAAACTCAAGAAGTCGGGTGGCAGAAAAAGGAAACGCGGATCGTGTGATGGAGGCCCGCGGGGCCTTATCTTCACGGGTTCGCCATTCGCCGGCCTGTCGGAGTCGGCAAAGGCCGAAGATGGCCAACGGCACCAGGCCGATCGTCCAACCGATCGGCACGGTAATCGCCGCCCCGCCCAGAAGGACGATGCCAATCACCACCGTGAGCCGCACGCTTTGGAATCCGACCGGCCAAAGGGCGATCCCGATGGTCTTGCGATCGATCTGAAACGCAATCATCCCCGCGATCAGGCCGATCTGGACGACGGCGAATGGAAGGAACGAACCCAGCAGGACCGGTTTCGTCTCGGGGTTTCCGACGGCCAGGATCCAAGCCAAAGCACCAAGTGTGGCCACTGCGAAAAATCCGGCGGCAGAACGAAGGCAGTGGCGTGGGTCGAGCCGGCCACCATGACGGATGGCGACTTCTCCGATCCCTTGAAACGCGAAGGTCGAGATGAGGATCGCGATCGCGTAGGCGTAGGAGAGGGCACCGAACAAGGCGGTGTCAAAGTGACGGGCCAAGAGGATCTGGGTTAGCAAGGCCATGCCGGCCGCGATCAACGCACCAAACCACACCAGCCCCGATTGTCGCCAGACGGTCATGTTGGCCAGCCTAGCGAGCCCCGGCGATCAGGCGGCTGAAATCAGACGGATCTCTTGTCTGGCAACGTGGTCGGGTTGGTCGAGATGGTTGAGCGGCCGCGATACCCAGCAACGTTCTGCTGCAGGATCTGAAGCACCGTTTCCTCGTCTCGTCGATCAATGGCGGCCTCGAGCCGCTGAAGGATCTTCGAGAGGTCCGCCCAGAGCAGAAATGACTCGGCTGACCGCATGACCTTTGGATGGTCGGTGGCTTCGAGGTCACCGTCGATCAGGAGCTCTTCATAGAGTTTTTCGCCCGGCCGGAGTCCGGTGAACTTGATTTCGATGTCGCCGGTCGGATTCGTCTCTGACCGCACGGTGGAACCGGAGAGCTCGATCATTCGCGTCGCGAGATCGATGATTCGAACCGGCTGGCCCATGTCGAGCACGAAGACGTCGCCGCCCTGAGCCAATGATCCAGCCTGGATCACGAGGTTGGCAGCCTCATGAATAGTCATGAAGAATCGAGTGACTTCCGGGTGGGTCACCGTGACCGGGCCGCCGGCCTCGATCTGTTCGGCGAATTTGGGTACCGCGGAACCGGAAGACCCTAGGACGTTCCCGAAGCGGACCATGCAGAATTGCGTCCTCGTATCTGGATCGCTGTCTTCGTGAATCGCTTGCAGGACCAGCTCGGCCATTCGCTTGCTGGCCCCCATGACGCTGGTGGGTCGCACAGCCTTGTCGGTGGAGACCAGAACGAAGTCCCTCACCTGCGCGTCCCTCGCCGCCTCGGCGGTTCGGAGGGTTCCCAGGACGTTGTTCGCGACGCCCACGATGGCGTTGTCTTCAACGATTGGGACATGTTTGTAGGCGGCGGCGTGGTAGACGGTGTCGACCATGTACTGGGTCATCACCTGACGCATCTGGAGGCCGTTACACACGTCTCCGAGAATCGGGACGATCGTCACGCCCGAAGATTGTGCGGCGCGGAGTTCGGCTTCGATCTGGTAGAGGTTGAACTCGCTGTTGTCGACCAAGATCAGGCGGGCTGGGGCACACTCGCCGATTTGGCGGCAAAGCTCGCTGCCGATCGTGCCGCCAGCTCCGGTGACCAAGACTACTCGCCCCTTAATCTTCGACCAAAGCAGCGAAGAATCGGTGGTGACGGATTCGCGTCCAAGCAGGTCCGCGATGTTGATGGGGCGAAGATCGGTGAAGGTGGCCAGGCCACTGTCGAGTTCCTGCATGTCCGGAACTGTGAGGATCTCGACCTTGAAATCTTGCAGCTGCTCGATGACCTCGCGTCGTCGCTTTCGGCTGGCCGAGGGAAGCGCGAGCATCACGGTGTTGATGTCGTACTTCTTGAGGAGCTTGCCGATCGACTCGGAATGTCGGACTCGGATGCCGCGAATATCCCGTCCGGTGAGTCGGCGGTCGTCGTCGACAAAGCACTGGACCAAAATCGATCCGTCTTGGCCGAGCATCGAGGAGAGCCCGACCCCGGCTTGACCTGCCCCGTAGATCAAGACTCTTCTTTTTTCAAGACCTGCCCTCCCGCCGAACGCCCGCTGGAGGATGAACTTCCCAGCCAGCCGAATGCCGGTCAGGCCCAGAACGGACCCCATCCAGAAGGGCAGGAAGACGAGTCTTGAGATCGAGGGTTGATCGCCTCGGAGGAAGCTGATCGATAAGAGCACAAGGGTCGTCAGCGAGACACCCATGCCGCATCGGTAGAGGACGTTGGGCCCGACGTAACGCAGGACCTCGTGATAGAAGCGGAAGGGCAGGAGGCAGAGCACCCCTACCAAGGGGGCCACGACCAGTGCCCAGACCGTCGCCGGTGGTGGGGTGAGCGTTCCGTAACGGATCGCCACCGCCATCCAGAATGCGGCCGCGAAGACGCCCGCATCCAACGCGGTGATCGCGATCTGTTCTCTTCGTCGAACGTTCAATTGCAAAGATTACTTCCCAGGGTGCTTCGTCATGGGACGTCACAGGCCAGAAACTGACCTAAGTACACCTTAGCTCGCCGTTAGAAAGCTCGTAGTTATCACTTGTTATCGGACAATTTGCTTGGCCCTCACCGTCCACGGGGAGGGGCAGTCTCTCACCCGCCTTGCTCATCCATCCAATCTGCCGAGCAGGCACCCCGACCATCAAGGCGTAGGCGGGGACATCCCGATTGATCACGGCGCCGGCGCCCACGAACGCGTATTCCCCGATTTCAACGCCGCACACGATGGTGCAATTGGCGCCGAGCGTGGCGCCGCGTCTGACCAAGGTGTCTCGATATTCGTCCTTGCGAGAGACCGC
>CAJQQE010000062.1 GCA_905480395.1 uncultured Phycisphaerales bacterium | reverse complement strand
AGCACCTTGGCCACCAGCGACGGCCCAGACGGCAACGTTGGCTTCCCGTCGACCGACGGCGAGATCGCCGCGTTCACGTCCGCTCTGAAGACGGCTGATCCCACCTTCACCAAGGATGACATCGCCGCGATTTCCAAGTCGCTGGTCGCGAATCGAACCGCACGAGAAGCCGCGGCGAAGGCCGCCCGTGACGCCCGTGACGCCAAGGACGCCAAGGACGCCCGTGCGACCAAGGACGCCCTGAAGAAGGAAGGCGCCTGATCATGTTGATCATGTTGATCATGTCGAGCATGCTGTCCACGCTCGCCGCCATCGGTATCGCCCTCACCGCCACCTCGCCCACGACCTCGCCCACGCGGCCGAGTCTCACGCCGACCTTCAAGGTGTTCCTGCTCGCCGGGCAGAGCAACATGGAGGGGCAGGGTGTCGTCGCGCTCGATCACCCCGAGCACTACAACGGGGGCCGCGGCAACCTCGTGAACACGATGAAGGATCCGACGCTCGCGAAGCGCCTGCGTCACCTTCGCGACGCAGACGGCGACTGGGCGGTCCGCGACGACGCGTTCTGCTGGTATCAGACCGACGGCGGCGAACTCAAGGCGGGCCCGCTCTCGATCGGATTCGCCGGCTATCCCGGCCAAGATCACTTCGGCCCCGAACTTCAAATCGGACATCTGCTCGCGGACGCCTTCGTAGAACCCGTGCTGCTGATCAAGACCGCTTGGGGCGGAAAGAACCTGCACGTTGACTTTCGGCCACCGTCCGCCGGCGGAGACGTCGGCCCGTACTACACGCGAATGCTCAAGGAGTACGCCCAAGGCGTTCAGGACGCCCGGCGGCGATTCCCCGCGTTGCGCGGACGGGAGCCGGAACTCGCCGGTTTCATCTGGTTTCAGGGTTGGAACGACATGTACGTCGACGGCGGAATTGAGGCGTATCCCGCGAACCTCGTGCACCTTGCGGCGGACCTGCGTCAACACTTCGACAATCCCAACCTGCCAATCGTGGTGGGCGAGACCGGGAATGCCGGGAACGACCGCTTTCGTAAGCAGCAGCGGCTCGGAACCGAACGCATTCCAACACCCTCGGCGTTCGTGGCGACAAGGTCCTTCCTTCGAAATCCGGAAGATTCGCCCAATCAGGGACACGGCCATCACTGGTACGGAAACGCCGCCAGTTATTTCCTCGTCGGCGACGGGCTCGGCAAGGCGACGATCCGTCTGCTCAAACTTGGCCCCTGACCGCAGAGTTGCATCACACCCGCGTCTTCTTAGAAACCGGCGTTCGGTAGGAGCCAGGACAAGTTGGTCCCCGATGCCGCCGCCGGAACGGGCTTCTGAATCTCCGGCGCGGGTTTCTTCGAGATTCTCATCACGCCATTCCGCACCAGATTCCGGCAGAGCGTCAACTTCGCGTCATCCGCCATGAGATCGGGCGCATCCCCGATTCGGAAGACCGGATTCTTCTCGAAGAAGTCCATCACCGGGTCGAGCTTGAGCGGGACCGACATGCTTCCGCCACAACGAATTCGATAATCCATCGGTGTTCTGCGGACAATCCATGAGCACCCCTCCGGTCGTTCGATCACGGTCTCGAGGCCCATCGATTCCACACCGATCGCCGATTCGAACGAGCCGGTGGTACCGGCTGCTCGCGCATAGGATTCCGAACTGATTGCCACGAGCCGATCGACGTCGATCGGCGTCTCGAGACCATCCGCGATGGCGGCCAGTTCCCGGAACATGTCGCCCGCGGAAGTGACTTTCTCCTCACCCTTCATGACCGCCGTCGAAACTCGGCGACGAAGCCCCTCATCCTCGAAGGCAAGTAAGTCGACCAGCCTTGCCAGAAACTCATGCCGCCGAAGTGGAAAGAGCCCGATCGTAAAATGAATCGAGTGTTCGGTCGTCGATGCCGCCGAATGCGGCACACCTCGCGGCAGGTAGAGCAGATCGCCCGGATGCAGCGTCACCTCTCGAACCGGATCGCCGTAATTAGGCTTGGAGGCTCCAAGTCTTGAGAACATCTCGGCCGCGAGCGGCGTGCTCTCAAGGGGTAGCGTGCTGTCCACTTCGTGAAGCCGCCAAGTCTTCGAACCGTCAGTTTGCAGAACCAATACATCGTGGCCGTCGACATGAGTATCGAAGCCCTGTGATTGTGGCGGTGTGCAATAGACGTTGCACTTGATGTCACACGCGAGCGACTCTTTCAGTTCATCGACGACTCGTTCTACCGGCGGCCAATACGATTCTGCCGAGTTGAAGATGATCGTCTTCCCCGCCGAGAATCCGGACGTGAGAAAATTTTCGCCGTGGTCATCCGCCGACGCCGCCATCGCGTTCAGCTGAATCGTTTCCTCTGGATCTTCACCTTTGGGGACGACTCGAACCGAACCGCGGGCCTGCGGCTTCATGTACCGAATGCAATGGGCCATCGACTCGAGATCAAAAAGGCCCTGGACGAGCATCGGGTCCTTACGTTCTAGATGCAATACATCGCGTTCCAGATAGTCCGAGATGAAGCCAGCGACTCCAATTGGGGCAAACATGCTCTCCGCTGATTGAATCGTCATCAAGAACTCCAGAACGTCTCACGGATTTTCCAGAAAAAAGACGAGCAGTCCCGCCGACTGTAGCCTATCAAATCCCGCTTTTTTGGAGCCCCTCTGGAGTAGTATCCTCCTCCAAATGATGAACCCGGAACTACAGTTAACTCATTGGCAGGGCGTTGCGGAGCTGAGCGTGCAGGACACATTCACGCCGATCTCAATTCTGCCTCCGAATGAAAGTGCCGGATCGCCCTTGCGAGTGCTCTGGGCAGAAATCGGGCACGGGCCTTTCTCGAGTCCGTTCTTCGATCAGGATCTGACAAACCGGCTTGCGAATGCCCGTTGGTTTGTCTCGTTGCCCGACGCCATCCTTCCATATGCCTTTCGATCCCCTGGCGTGCCCTTGCGAGGCGCGATCCTCCACATGTCTCGTTGCGGAAGCACGCTTGCCCGAAACCTACTCGGCGCCACCGATCGGTCGCTGGTGATGTCGGAGGCGGGCCTGATCAATTCCGCGATTGCCCAGTTCACCAACCAGTCGCTCCAACCGATATTTTCGGCGTTCCTTCGCCCCGATGGCGATCGACTCCAACGAAGCTATCTGAAGTGCACCAGTTGGAATGTGCTCGCCGCGGACCGAATCCTCGCTTCTTTCCCCGGCTTGCCGCTGGTGTTCATCCAACGCCACTCGCTTGAGGTTCTCGTGTCTCTCAGTCGCACGCCTGGCTGGGGCGAAGGCTTTCCGGGGGGCATGAACTCGCCCGAACTCGAGCATGCAGAGAATCCAATCGAACGGATCGCCATCCGACTCCGCGATTTCCTCCTGGCCGCCCGACGCCTCGAACAGGAGGGCCGCTGCCGGATCGTCAAGTATCCAGAGATCATCTCGCGTTTCATCGATGGCGATCTTCCGGAGTACTTCGGCTACGACGTGGACGAGGCGACTCGTTCGAGGATGCTCCGGGTCGCCGAATTCAACAGCAAGAACCCCCAGAACCGATTTCGAGCTGATTCCGCCGAGAAACAAGATGTCGCCGGAGCGGCTCCAGAAATCCAACGGGTGCATGACCGCTACCTTCGAGCGTTCGATCGCTGACTCACGCTTTGAAAGGCAAGAGACGTTGCCACCACCCTCGTTCGCGCTTTATGATTATCGGATCTGAAGCGTTCCATGGACCAAGACGGTCCTCAAGAGAGCTCTTGAAAGGGGTAAACTCTCGATCCCAGAATCGCTCATTCCATCCCCATGGGAGGGACCCACGATGTCGCAACGAAAAATCCAGGCCATTACGAGAGCCGAGGCCCAGGCCCATCTTTCCTCGGCAGAGTTGCTCGACCAGGCAATGGTGGTCGTCAAGGGACGGTCGTGGATCCTTCTGGCGGTCATCGTCGCGATTCTCGCCGCCGGGCTGACCTGGGGATTCGTCGGTCGAATTCCCCGAGAAATTGACGGCATTGGAATCACCGCCAGCGGGAGCCTCCCGATCGTCATCGAGAACGCCGACATCACGGGCGCCGTTCTCAGCGTTTCCATCAAGCCGGGAGAGATTCTCGAAGCCGGCGCCACGATCGCCACGATTGGAAGCCCACGGGTGACCCAAGCCATCGTCCAGGCCCAAGCCAATGTCGATTCACTCGTGAAGGCCGACAAGGTCTCCACGGCCGCTGAAGAAAAATCGCTGAAAACACTCACCGATTCAACAAAACTTCAGGCGACCGCCGCGAATCGCAGCCTCGAGAGCAACAAGATTCTCATCGCGTTGTACGAAAAGCAGGTCGAAAACAGCAAGACCCTGAGCGAACAGAAGCTGGTTCCGAAGAGCCAGCTCATCAGCGACCAATCGACCCTCTTCAATACCCAAGAACTGCAAGCGAGCCTCGCCGCCCAAATCGCTGGGTATCAGTCGACGCTACAACAAAGCCAGACCCAGATCGAATCAGCCCGGTCAAGCCGTCGAACTGCCATCTCAAATGCCGAAGCAGCGCTCGCCACCGCCCAGCAGGCAAGTGATTCCAACGAGAAAATTCTCGCGCCGATGCGATGTGAAGTACTCGAGGTCCTTGTGATCCCCGGGCAGTTCGTCACGCCTGGGGAGCCGATTGGCGCCGTGATTTACAAGTCACCGTCGAAAGATGGCCAGCCGACGAGCAGCGGCGTTGTCGACCATGCCATTGGATTCATCCCATTCGCCAAAGGCGTCCAGGTGAAGCCGGGGATGGCGGCGGAAATCGCCCTTCCCTTCGCGACTTCGACGCAGTACGGCTTTATCAAGGGGATCGTTCGGGAGGTGGCGACATATGCCTCCAGCGAAACTTCTATCACGACAACACTGGGCAGCGGGGCCCTGACAAAGATCGTTCAGGACTCCACCGGAGGGGTTGCCCTCCAAATCATTATCGATCTCACCCCCGATGAAAACACGGCGAGCGGTTTAGCGTGGACTTCGCGGGAAGGTTTCCCATCGGCGCTCCCACGAATGTCCGAATGCGACATCAAGATCTTTACGAGCGAAGATAAGCCCATCGATCTTGTTCTTCCGTGGTTCAAACAGATTCTTGGCATCGACGTCGATACCGGTCCCGCCGCAGGAGCAGCTTCCGGAGGCTGAGCAACCTCCGCTTCCCTCAAGACCAGCCTTTCGCATGACTCGAATTCCGCAACCACGCAAGAACCTCGCCACGACCCCGACCGTTCTCCAAATGGAAGCGGTCGAATGCGGTGCGGCGTCGCTTGCGATGATCCTTGCGTACTACAAGCGGTTCATACCGCTTGAGAAATTACGAGTCGACTGTGGCGTTTCGCGAGACGGATCCAAGGCGAACCGAATCATCATCGCCGCCAAGATGCACGGGCTTGAGGCCAAGGGCATGCGGCGGAGTATCGAAGAACTTCAGACGCAGTCTCTTCGCCCGTCGATCCTCTTCTGGGGATTCGGACACTTCGTGGTGTTCGAGGGGATGAAAGGCGGCAAGTTTCGCATCAACGATCCTGCCGGCGGCCGAAAGCTGGTCTCCGAAGAAGATTTCAGCAAATCATTCACCGGCATCGTGCTTGAGTTCACACCAGGAAAAGACTTCCAGCCTGAAGGTCATCCGATCTCGCTGTTCTCGGGTTTCCTCGCTTGGACGAAGGGCAATCGGGCGGGAATTCTCTTCCCGATGCTTTGCGGTGCGATCCTCGCGATTCCCGGCCTGCTCATCCCAGGCCTGACCAGCGTGTTCATTAATGATGTCGTGGTCGGCTCCGAACCCCTCTGGGCCGGTTCGATCCTGTTGGTGATGGGAATCGCCATCCTGCTGATGGGCGTACTCACCTGGCTCCAACAAATCACGCTTGCACGGGTTCAGATACGGATGTTCCTGCAGCATTCTCTGGAAATGTGCGAACACATCGTTCGCTTGCCCATGCTCTTCTTCCAGCAGAGATTCCCCGGCGATCTGGTTTCCCGATTCGTTTCCAACCAGACCATCGCCCAGAATCTGGCGGGCGGCATCTCGAACGGGATTATCCAGATCACCACGGCCATCATCTATGCGATGGCGATGCTGGCCTACGACTGGAAGATCGGCGTCCTCTCGATCGCGGCCACGACCATTCTCATCGCCGCCGTGAGATTCACCAACCGCAAGGTGATCGACAGCAACAACTCACTCCAACAGGAGATCGGCCACCAGTATGGTGCGTTGATGATGATGCTGAGAGAGATCCCGGAGATTAAGGCGACCAGTCGGGAAACCGATGTCTTCGCCAACTGGTCGGGCTACCAAGCCAAGAGCAGCAATGCACAACAACACCTCGGCATGATCACCGCCTGGCTGGACGCCTGCCCGACGCTGGTCAACGGCATCCTGCTCAACGTCATCATTCTTACCTACGGCTCCTTGCAGGTGATCGAAGGCGACCTGACGCTGGGCGGGTTGATCGCCATGCAGATGCTCGGCGGACTGCTGATCGTTCCCGTCCAGCAGATCGTGCTGCTCGCGAGGACCCTCCAGACCACCCGCGCCGATCTCGCCCGTGTGTCGGACGTCCTCCATTATCCCGAGGACCCCACTCTCCAGATCGGTGCCGAGGTCAAACCGAGAGAAAATTCCGATGAAACAACCCTGCCTGAACGACTGGCCGGAAGGGTGGAGTTCCGATCAGTCCAGTTCGGATATGACCGTACCGCCCCCGCAATTCTCGACGACCTCTCCTTCGAAGTAGATTCCGGAGCTCGAATCGCGGTGGTCGGCGGAACGGGATCTGGAAAATCTTCGATTGCAAACATGCTCTTGGGCTTGAACCTTCCTTGGTCGGGTGAGATTCTCTTAGACGGAACCCCGCTCGCCGAAGTTCCCGCACTGCAACGAGTCAATTCCATCTCTGGCGTTAATCAGGAAGTCACCCTCTTCCGCGGGTCGATCCGCGACAACGTCACGATGTGGGACTCGACCATTTCCGACGACTTGGTGCTCCGAGCCATCCACGACGCTTCGTGCAGCGAACTCATCGAACGCCCAGGCGGCCTCGATGCCGACCTGCAAGAAGGCGGCCGGAACCTCAGCGGCGGTCAGAAACAACGGCTTGAAATCGCTCGATGCCTCGCCCGAAACCCCACCATCCTCGTGCTTGACGGCGCGACTTCCGCCCTTGATTCGAAGACGGAATCGCATATCGAAGAACGGCTTCGCGCCCGCGGATGCACTTCCTTGATCGTCTCCAATCGTGTCAACTCGATTCGAGATGCCGACGAAATCTTGGTCCTCGGCGACGGCGGGATCGCCGAGCGAGGCACCCACGAAGAACTCCTTGCCCTTGATGGCGCCTATCGCCAACTGGTCGGAGGCGCGAACGCATGAGTACGCCCGACCAATCATCATTCGATTCAGCGAGCCTCGGCGCCGCACTCGAGGTTTTTGCGTCTGCGCACGAGTTCCCGGCGAGCGTGCGGGCCATCTCCGTACAGGCCGGCGTGGTGTACGTCTTCGCACGCCGCCGTCGCGAGTCAGATTATTCGGCGCAGTCCTGCATTCTCGAACTCACGGCGGATTCCATACTGGTCCTCCCTGATCGTTCGGACGCTTCGATCCAATTCCGGATCGCCGGTTCAAGTTCGACCAAGGCCCGCGGGCTGGGCCAAGATGCCACGGAAGCGCTGCTCGCATCGGCCGACGGCACCGCATGCATCAATGCCCTGTGCGACACGCTCACCAACCAATCCTCCGAGACCACACCCGATACCGGCGAACCGACGGTCGCAGCAATTGGCATCGAGCTTGAGCTCGAATCGGGTGATTCATCGGTGGCCACATCAGCCGACCAACCCGTGACGTGGCTCTTCGAAGAAGAACGCGGCCTCATCGGTCGGCCGATCACCGCTTGCGCCGCACTGACCATCGCGGGCCCCCTTCGAGCGATGCCATTCGACACGCCAAACGCCGTCGCACAGATGACGCCGGCTGGAATGGCCGAAGCCCTCTCCAGACTCTGCCTCGAATTCGCAGATCAACGCCTACAGCTTGATGACCTCACCTTTGGGCAAAGAGTGCTCGCCGGCGAACGGGCCGACACCGCAAGGATCGATACCACGGCCTTTGCGGTGGCCGATGGGATCAGGATGGGCCACGTCGCCCCCATCGCGACCAACGCCAGCTCGGGCTTCGATGCCGCATGCCGTCGCGTCGTCGTAGAGATGGGCGTCACGATCCAGCAAAAGATCGTCTATCAGCAGAACACCGCACGGTCACCCATCGAGCAATTCGCCAGAGCCGCACGGGTCCAGACGCGAGAGGTCACACTCGAGACCGGGTGGTGGAGGAGTGAATGCGGTCATCTACTCGGCTGGGTCGACGAGACTCGAACCCCCGTCGCGTTGATCAGCGATCGTCGCGGGTATCTGGCGTATGTACATCACGAGGACGGTCGCGTCGAGAGAACTCGCGTCGATGCCGCCTTTGCCGCTCGCCTTTCGACCCGAAGCGTCACCTTCTATCCATCCCTTCCAGCGCGGGCCATCAAGGCTCGAGATCTCCTCAAGCTGGCGTTCCGAGGTAGTCGGCCCGACCTGCTCAAAACCCTCGCCGCGACCATTTCGATCTCGCTCTTGAATCTCGTGACACCACTGGTCATCGCACTCATCACCAGCACCGTGGTACCACTGGCCGATATCGACCTGGCCTACGCACTCGGGCTTGGCCTCCTCCTCGCGGCCATCTCTACGGCCCTGATCGGCGTCGTCTCCGGACTCGCGTTCCTCCGCGTGGAGAGTCGGTCAGGCTACTTCCTGCTGGCCGCGTTCGTCGATCGAACCCTCCAACTGCCATCAACATTCTTCCGAGAAACCAACTCCGGTGACCTTTCGCAACGGGTGATGGCCATCGAGCAGATCCGAAGCAAGCTCACGCAGTCGGTGATCATGAGCCTCACCAGCTTTGTATCGGGTTTCTCCTACGTCGCGCTCATGTTCACCTATGACACCACCCTCGCGCTGTATGCCACCGGGCTGGTCCTCGGTCTGATCGTTGGCCTGGTCACGATCGGAGTCCTGCTGGCCCGGCGCGAGTACATCGAATCGGTCAGTAAGGGCGAGCTCGATGCGACCGCCCTCGACCTGATCACTGGCGTCCGACAAGTTCGACTGCAGGGATCGGCGGCCAGGATGATCTCAAAACTGCTGGAGCGACTTGGCGATGTTGCCCGGCAGGCCTATATCACGCAGATCCTCAGCGCTATTCTGACCCTCTTCACGAGGGTCTACCCACTCGTCGCGACCGTCGTGATCTTTGCCGCCTTTGCCTACGGAATGCAAAACGGCGACGGAAAAGTGATCACCGACGCACAATTTCTTGGTTTCAACGCCGCACTTGGCGGTTTCTTCGCCAGTACCACGCTGATCGGGATGACCTTCAATTCGTTGGTATCGATTATCCCGATGTACCAGCGGCTCCGACCTTTGATGGAGGCCGTTCCGGAGATCGCCGAGAACATGCCCTCCCCGGGCCGACTCGAAGGGCAGATCGAGCTCCGCAATATCACCTTCCGATACGACAAAGATCTCCCACTCATCCTCGACCGCGTCGACATCCGAGCGGAACCAGGCGAGTGCATCGCGATCGTTGGCCAGACCGGATGCGGCAAGTCGACGCTGATGAAGATCATCCTTGGTCTGGAAAAGGCTGAAGAGGGATCCGTCTTCTTCGACGGCATCGATCTGAAGAGCGTAGATGCCGCCCAGGTCCGCTCCCAACTCGGCGTGGTCATGCAGTCCAATACGCTGACCGGAGGCAACGTCCGAAGTACGATCCTCGGCCTCGGAACAGACAAATCAATGGAGGTTGCTTGGGATGCGGCCCGCCTCGTGCAGATGGAGCAGGAGATCGACGACATGCCGATGGGCATGCTCACCATGGTCTCGGCTGGCTCGCTCTCCGGCGGCCAGGCCCAACGTCTCCTCATCGCCCGATCGCTCGTCGGCAATCCTCGGATTCTGCTACTTGACGAAGCCACCAGCGCCCTGGATGACAAGTCCCAGGCCGCGGTCACCGAGAGCATCATGAAACTGGGTGCGACGCGAATCATCATTGCACATCGCCTCAGCACCATTTTGGAGGCCGATCGAATCTACGTCCTCGATAAGGGAAGCGTGGTTCAGACCGGTACTTTCGAGGAACTCAGCACGGTTCCGGGCCTCTTCCGCGAATTGGTGGAGAACCAGCAACTGTGATCAACTCGCACGTCGACATGCTCCGTTCCAGACGCGACCGGATCGCCCTCTTGATGCTGTTCACCGGCATCGCCGGTTGCGCCTCACCCCTCGATACCGATCATCGCGATGTCGCGTCGATCAAGGAGCAGCTTGGGACGATCCAAAACCTTGACCAGGCACGCGGCTTGACCGAAGGCGAGACGCTCGAATCAATCCTTGCCGCGGCCAAATTGAAGGAAAAGCAGACGGCGGACGACCGGCTCGAAATCGAAAAGCGACTCGCACGGATCGCGGAACTCGTCAAACCTGGCAAGACCATCGATTTCACGCTTCAGGAAACCCGGCGACAGACCCTCCAGAACAATCTTTCGATTCAGGCTGTCCTCCTGAACCCCTCCATCGCCAAGCAGGCGATCCGCCTGCAACAGGCGAAATTCGAAAGCACCTTTAGTCTCAGCGTGACCCAGTCGCGCACGGTCGCCCCGGGCTACAACAGTGCCTCTCAAGGCAACCCCACCACCGAAACCGATTACTTCGTCGCGGTCCCCTCGGTCACCGTACCCCTCAGAAGCGGCGGAGATTTGTCCATCGACTGGACCACCGAATCTTCCCTAAACACCACCAACGATTCGAGTTCGGGACTTGCGATCATCCAACCTTCCGTCTCGATTACCCAACCGATTCTGCGCAACGCCGGGTACGACTACAACGAGTCGTCAATCGTGATTGCGAAGGCGCAAGAGGCTGAAGCTGAAGCGGCAACCCAATATTCGATTCTCAGCACGTTGCTCGCGGCAGAAACGGCGTATTGGACTCTGTACCAAGCTGCCGAGACACTCGCGGTCCAAGAAGATATTTACAACTACACCAAGAAGACGCTCGACGACACTCGAATACAGGTCAATGCCGGGTTCGGATCGATTTCTTCGGTCTACAACTTTGAAGTCACGCTTTCGAGCACGGTGTCGAACCTGCTCACCGCGGAAGACAATCTGGCGATGGCCATTCGGAATCTCAAGTCGACGATGCAAGACCCCGGGATTTCGTTGGACGGTTCCGTGGCGATCACCGCGACAACGAAGCCGATCCTCCGAGCATACGAGTTCGATACGACACTGCTGGTGGATGCCGCCGTTCGCAATCGGGCCGACTTGCTCGAACTCGAAGCGGAACAGATCGCGGCCACCATTGAAGTTCTCGCCGCCAAGAACCAACTCCTCCCCGAGCTGGACTTTGTCGGAAGCTACACCGTCAACGGCTTCGACAGCAATGAGCGTTCACTCAACTCTGCTCGAAGCAACCTCTTCGACGGTCTCCGAACCACGAATCCGGTTGGATTCTCGCTTGGATTGACCGCGAGCGTGCCCCTCGGAAACGAAGCCGCGGATGCCAACTACCAGTCCGCCCTGCTCTCCCGGCTACAGGCGATCGCCAACACCCGGCAGCAGGAAATCACCGTCGCGACCGAAGTCTTAGACGCCATCGACAGCCTTGAGTTTGGCTGGCAACAGATCCTGATCGCCCGATACGAGGTCGCGGCGGCCAAACGCAATCTGGAAGCCATGAAGACTTTGTTTCAGTTGGGGCAACGGACCAGTACCGATCTTGCGAATGCGATCAATCTGCTTGCTGGGGCTCGGATCAATAGCGTGACTCAGGACGCCAGTTACCAGATCGACCTCGCGAATCTCGCGAATACGACCGGCTGCTTACTCGGTCACGCGGGCGTGGAGTGGGGCGACGTGAGCCGGCTTGATCTGCTCGAAAACCCCCAGATCCTTTCGCCCCCGATTCCCTTCGACGTCGCTGACCCGCCGCCAGCGGACACCGCGGCGAAGGAAGCGACGCCTTCGGCGACCGCCGCCCCCGCGCCGGCAACGACCGATGAGTGACCCCGTCGACCTCTCCGCATACCTCGCGAACCCCTTTCTCCCTGCCGCGAGCGAGCCGCTTCCGACCCTTCCGCTTCCGGACGAATCGCACGTCGCCGGCTGGAGGTCTTGGCGACCGGACGGACCCGTGACGCCGGCAGAACTTGCCGAACGCATGCCGCAAGCCGCCTTTGCCATTGAAGCCGGCATGGCCAAGAGCCCCGCGTACCGCGCGGCCATCCTCTCCGCGGATGCCACGGCGATCCCCTCGAACCCCACGCTCCCGGAAGGAAGGCTCGACTTCTCGGTTCAGGCCGACTTCGCCGGGCACCTTCCCGTGGTGGGAACCCACGATCGAAACCTCTTCGAGTGGATGTTCCGGACGCTCGGCGCTCGCTGCGAGCCCGTGCCGATCTCGCCGCAGGTCCACGCCTTACTGATCACCGGACTCATCGCGCCCGGTCGAGTTACCGCCACCCACGAAGCGTGGGACGCGGGCGAACTCCGCGACGATCCTGCGGTCACTGGCATCGATCAATGGAACCAGGCGATGCCGTTGCTCGACAAGGCCGACCCGACGCGGTTTCGAGACCGGTTACTCATCGTGCACGACGACGTCTATGCCGGCCTGGACGCAAGCAGTCTGACCCCCCCGCTTGACTCCGCCACCTGGCTTGAGAAGTCGAGGACCATTCGTCATCACCATGAGTTCGCTCACTATGCGACCAGGCGTCTCTTCCAGAACATGCGTCTGAACCTGCATGACGAGATCATCGCCGACAGCATGGGTTTTCTGGCGGCGTTTGGCCGATTTGACGCCGCACTCTTCCTTCGAGCCATGGGCATCCAGCCAGGTCATCTTCCGCCGCCGGACGCTCGTGCCTGGACCTACGTGCAAGGTTTGTCGGAGCCTGAGGTGCTTCAGGTTTGCGGGCTGGCGATCGACGCGGCTCGGAACACCGAAGCGTGGCTCGAACTCATGCCGAATATCTCCCCGCCGCACGTGCTCCAGTCCCTGGCCAGAACCAGCCTTCCCGAACTGGCCGGTCCTCAATCCATCGAGCGCCTGACTTCCACCCTGGAACGCTGAATCTCCCTCGAGCCGTGCGATGGCAGGAGGCCCGCCACGCCCCGCGATGGTCTCAGATCAGGTATCAACTCCGGTATGAACCCGCTCGACGACCCGCTCCAGCATCTGAAATCTCTCCCGGATCGAGCCACTCGGTACGAATGGCTTGACCGCCTTGACCGGCTCGATCGCAATCGGGTCCTCAACCGGCTGGGAGAAGACGATCGCCGACGATATCGCCAACACACCGATGCCCGAGTCAAGGCGGGAAAGAAGGTCACCCTTGCCTCGGCCGACGCGGCTCGTACCGCCACCGCCATCGCAGGCGGCGCGACTGAGATCGGCGACATGATTCAGGCCCTCTACACGGTCATGCCCAAGCTCACCGAAAGCCAGCGAGCATGGGTCGAGCGCATCGACCAGGCGGGTGCCGCCGCCACGGGCGCCTCGCCATTCTCGGCGAAACAGGCGGCGGTCATTCGCGACCTCTATCGCAAACAGTTCCAGAAGCGACGGTAAGCCCGCTGCAGAGATTCGCCGGCCGTCTTCCGGCTGCTCGAGTGGTTAACCTCGCACCTCGTCATTCACATCAATCTCCATCTTGGAAAACGCCTTATGACATACCGAAATCCACTCATTCTCGTCATTGGCCTGGCGCTGACCATGGCCATGGGTACCGGCTGTTCCACGTCAAACCAACGCGCGATTCCCGCCACTCCGACCATGACGGTCTTCTGCCTGGAGGGCTCGCTGATGAAAACGGACCTCGGCTCCGAAGGTTCTACCCACGGAGACCTCACCACTTGGTGGGCCAATGTCTACTCGTCGATGCCGACGAGTAAGAACCCGAAAGACACCACCCTCGTCGGCATCGCAAGCGGCTTCATGATCACCACCGGCCCGAGCAAGGATCTTGGCGATAAGGACGGCTTCGAATTCCGTGTCTCCAACTTCACTCTCAAACTGCTCGATTCAAACGATTCCATCGTGTGCAGTGGGATACATCGCTACGAAGAAGCCGTCGGCCAACTTACAAATCAGGTTCAACGACCCATCACCGGAGGGACCGGGCAGTTTCTCGGCCGAGCCGGCGAAGCGATCGTGACCGCCGAGGGCGACGACTGGTTCCGCGTCGACCTCTATCTCCTCGACTGAACTCACTCGTTCGCCGCCCGGCGGTTGCTCATCTTTAACCCAAGGACTCGTCGTGCGTCGTGACAACATCACTTCCGGCCTTCAAGCCAACTTTTTTGCAATCGTTTTCGCCCTCATCGCCACGGCGGGCTGCAGGACCAGCCCGACGATCACGAAAACATCCGCGGAGGAAAAATCGCTCGGCGCTCCGACCATGACCGTCTACAGCAAACCTCCGGTCATTCTTCAGACCGAAGCCCAGAAGCGGGATGCCGGCGTCAATTCGGTCGTCGGCTGGCATGCAGCGCTCGATGACGCCGAAGGCTCCGACGCAACGACCATTGGCACTTGCAACGGCACCATCCAGGTCACTCGACTTGAGAAAGACACCGAACACCGGATGACCATGATTGGGTTCAACTGGAAAGAAAGTGACGATTCTCTCGTGGCCGGCGGATCTCAAACCTATCCCTCAAGTCCCACCGAAACCGCGACGCCGATTATTCGAGGAATTCTCGGAGGAACCGGCCGCTTCATCAGTGCCCGCGGCCAGGTCGTCAGCACGCGTCTCCCCAGCGGCTGGTATCAACATCACATCTGGCTGATTGACTGAGAACACGTCCATCAAAATCACGTCATGTCTATCCAGACCCCGGAGAGTTGTTTCTTCGGGGTCTTTCCGTCAGCACGACGCTACCACCGCCAAAATATGATCTGGAGGGGCGCCAGCAGCAGCCTTCGTCGCACAACGCCATCCCGGCGCGGCGCTGGTTCACGAGCCAATCGGATTTTCGCGATACTCCGCCATCCCCTTTTCTACTCGCGAGAATCCACCATGTCACGACAATCCAAAACCCGCCGATGCCTCATTGCGATGGCAGCGCTCGCCCCGATGCTGGTGATCACCGGAGGTGCGACTGCCCAGCATCGACTGATTACCCAAGGCAAAAACACCCTCGCGATCGTCGATGCCAAGGGAATCGTCGAATGGGAAATGCCTTGGGGTGGCATTCACGACATTCACATGTTGCCCGACGGCCACATCATGGTGCAGCGGGGCGCCTCAGAAGTCGTCGAAATCGATCCAAAGACGAAGCAAGTTGTCTGGTCCTACGACAGTCGGGTGAAGAACGGTAACGATGGAAAGGCCGTCGAAGTCCATGCCTTCCAACCGCTCCCGCCGAAGTCGGCATTCAACCCAACTGACACTTGGCGATTGATGATCGCCGAGAGCGGACCGGCGCGGATCATCGAAGTCGATCGGGCCGGCGCGATTCACGCCACCACACCCATGACCGTCAAGAACCCGCACCCTCACATGGACACGCGACTGGTCCGCAAGATTTCAAAGGACCGCTACCTCGTCTGCCATGAAGGCGACGGCGCGGTTCGCGAGTATGCCCAAGGCACCGGCGAGGTGGTCTGGGACTATGACGTTCCGATGAGGGTTAACGACGGCACCGGCGAGGCCAAGGGCGGCCACGGCCCGGATGCCTTTGGGAACAAGTGCTTCGGAGCCGTTCGACTTGCCAACGGCAACACGCTGATTGCGACGGGCAATGGCCACAGCGTGATCGAAGTCACACCGGCGAAAAAAATCGTGTGGAGTGTGACGCAAGACGAGCTTCCGAACATTCGACTGGCCTGGGTCACCACGCTGGAAGTTCTGCCCAACGGGCATTACATGATCGGCAACTGCCACGCGGGACCGGGCCAGCCGCTCCTGATCGAACTCGATCCGACGACCAAGAAAGTCATCTGGACCTTCGACCAGTTCGATCGCTTCGGCAACAGCGTTCCGAACTCACAGATTCTCGATGCCCCAGGGGCGATTCGCTAGGGATCACAACTTCAATCCGCGACCGGCATGCTTCAGGCCGACCCTGCGGCGGAGAGACCGAGCCATCGATTCCAGAGCTTCACCGCCTCAACCACACTTCTCTACCGAAGAAAACGTACGCACCTTCCCAACGCCAAGGTATCCCGCATGAAACTCGCCACGTTTGATATCGAAATTTCCAACATCTTCGATCTTGGCCCAGGCGAGGATCTTGTGAAACATGCCCCCTTCGATATCTCAGTCGCGGCGACCCATATTGCCGGTGGGCAAGAGCAACACTGGTACTCGAAGTTGCCGGATGGGACGCCGGCGACCAATCTCACCGCCGATGATGCGGGGCGGATGCTCGAATATCTTGAGACGCTCCAGACGCAAGGCCATGCGTTGGTCGCGTGGAACGGTCTCTCGTTTGACCTTCGTTGGATCGGGCATGCGGCCGGAGACATGGCAACCGCTCGACGGGTCGCGCTTCAGCTGTACGACCCTATGTTTCAATTCTTCAAACTCAAGGGATTCCCGATCGGGCTCGCCAAGGCCGGCCAAGGCATGGGGATCCGAATGTCCAAACTCATGGACGGCGCGGACGCGCCCAAGCGTTGGATGGCTGGCGAGCACCAAGCCGTCTTCGATTACGTCATGGGCGATGTTCGACTCACTGCGGCCATCGCCCAGGCGATCATCGACGCGGGTGAAGTTCGGTGGGTGACCCAGCGCGGTTCCACCTCCAGCGTGCGCATGCCAAGACTTCGCACCATCGAGGATTGCCTGGCCGATCCAATGCCCGATCAATCGTGGATGGACACCCCGATCCTCGAATCAAGCTTTGCCGGTTGGCTTGACGAGGCATGACCAAGCATGACGAGGCAGCATGATTGCGGCGGTTCTATCGCGGCCGACCTCGGCAAAATAACGCCCGCAAGGAAGCCCTGGCGAAGAGCGCGTTGATCCGGGACAAAGGGTCCCTTGATCGATCTTCGACCCCAGCCATCCTTCTCATCCGCGATCTGAAGCCTGAATCACGCGGCTTTCTTCACCTTGTCTGATTCCCGATCGTCTTCAGTCGCTTCCGCCTCTTCCGCTTCCGGGAGTTCGATCAGAAAGCGAGAGGCGTTGTCGGGCCTCGCTTCGAGGATTGGCCGCCACGAATCATCGTCGTCGAGATAGACCTTCAACCATGCCAGAGAAAACCGACCGACATCACCGGCGGCATATTTTGGATTCAACGGCAGGCTGTGCCCACCGCCCCGGACCTCGTAGAGAAGTTTCGGCGTGCGATCGGGAAGCGCGTCGTAGTGTTTAAGCGCATGTTTCTTCACCGGCGCCGGGCCGTCGCGTTCGCCGCCCAAGAAGAACACCGGCACGTCATGCGACAGGTATGGCCGGGGCTTCCAGGGACACAAGGCGAGCACCGCTTTGATGGAAGGGTCGAGCGTCGCCGCGACTTGCGCCCCGCCGCCACCCATTGACCAGCCACCAACCGCCACGGACTCGGGATCGAGCCGGCCAAGGAGGGGTGAGCCTTCGCGTTCGTTTTCGGCGCGAATGGTGACCAGACCATCGACCAAGGCCTCGCCTCGAGCATCAGGATTCACGCCCAGGTTGTTGGTACCGATGGTCATTACGACAATCCCATGCGACGCCAAGTACGGCCCCCACCGCGACATGCTTCGCTCTGGTCCCATGAATCCAGGGATCAGGACCACGCTCGAAAGCCCGGTGAGCTCCGGTGTCTTCACTTTGTCTCCTGCGATCTCGCCATCGACCGCATCCTCTTTCCCCCCTTGAACACTCGGATCCTGATCACGATTGACCGCTTTGATCACCGGGTAGTAGATCGTTGCCCCGGCGTACTTTGGTCCGTTGCGAAGGCCGTCCCGCTCTCGGATCCGCTCGACGCCGTAGGGACCGAACGTCCGCGCCGCATCAATGCGAGACTCGAGATCGCTGGCAACCGCGGCCTTGGGTGGCGTTGCGGGATCATCGAGTGCCAGTGCGTTCCGCGTGTTGACCACGGCCATGGCGAGAATGATCAAGCCGACCCCTTTGGCCCAGCCAGAACGTCGGTGGCTGAGGCGAAAACTCAAATCGGGCATTGCGGGATTCTCCGTCATACATGATCTCCGTGCCTTCAGGATAGGCACTCACCGCGGGTTACTAAAGCCATTCCCGTATACCCTGCGACAATGACCAAACTCCGGCATCGCCGATGCCTCTCCCACCAATTCTGCTGGCTGATTTTGACGGGGTTCTTCACTCTGGGAAGTTGTACCGTCGGCCCCGACTATCAGCGGCCCCAGATCCAAGTACCTGACGCTTGGCACGTCGCCGTGGTCGAGGGTGTCACCACCGAGACCGCAGCGCCCGGTGACTGGTGGGCCGCGTTTGATGATCCGACCATGGTCGAATTGATCGCGCTGGCGGACCAACGAAACTTTGACCTTCGAATCGCCACCAGTTCGATTCGGCAAGCCCGATCCGAGTACGGCATCGCGGCGGCCAATCTCTATCCGCAGCTCTCCCTTGAACCAGAAGCAGGATTCTCAGACGGCAACGCGGAGCCCGGCGTGGGCTTGAACAACGCGAACAACAACGGATCTGATTCCGCGTATCAGTTCACCATGGACCTCGCCTGGGAGATTGATCTTTGGGGTCGGGTCCGTCGGTCGATGGAATCGCAGGAAGCAGACCTCGAAGCAGAGATCGAAGCCTGGCGAGATATTCTGATCACCATCCGAGCCGAGGTGGCCGCTTCCTATATCGAGATCCGGTCGTACCAAGCACAGATCGACGCACTGGAAGACACCATTGTCTCGTATCAACAGACTTTCGAACTCGTGGCGCAGACCTATGCCCGGGGCGAGGCCAACGAGATCGAACTGGCGGCCGCGGATGCCAACCTTGCCCGACTCACCGCGCAACGGCCGCCCCTTCGCGACGCGATCAACAAAGCCATCAATCGCCTCGGCTCGCTCATCGGCGAATATCCCGGGGGGTTGGCACGCCAGCTGGCAGTGACGCAGCCCGTACCACGACCGCCCGCCAACATCGGCGCCGGAATTCCCGCGGACGTCATTCGCCGACGTCCCGACGTGCGCGAAGCCGAACGCCGACTCGCCGCCGCCAGTGCCTTGATCGGCGTTGCGGAAGCATCGCTGTATCCCGCACTCCAGATCAACGGCGCTGGCGGGTTCTCTTCGCAGCAGATCACCGGACTCTTTGACAGCGGCCAACTCGGCAGCATGGTTGGCATTGATTTCAGCTGGCCGATCTTCACCGCCGGCCGGCTGGAAGCGGTCGTCGACCTTCGCAACGAGCAGGCCCGCCAGGCTCTTCTCGCACTCCAGTCGACCATGATCGACGCCGTCGCAGACGTCGAGAATGCCCTGTCTGACCATCTGGAATCTCAACTCGAACAGGCGGCCGTCCAGCGCACTGAAGTTGCGTACGCTCGAGTCATGGACTTCGCGACCGACCGGTTCCGCCGAGGCATCGACAACCTCGGCACGCTTCTCGCGGCCGAACGCGATCTGCTCGCCGCTCGCCAAGCACTCGCCGTCGCGGACGGCCAGGTCGCCGCGAATGCCGTGTTGCTTTACAAAGCGCTCGGCGGCGGCTGGGATGTCATGACCGAGCACACCGCCGGCGCCCAAGTCGTCGACGACGAAGAACAAACCTTGCCCGATGGGGAGCCATCCTGATGCCTTACCAACGAATTCTGGCCCGACCAATCCGCGGTGGCGGCACCGCTCTGATGCTGACCTTCGCGGCCATGTCGCTCTGCGGCTGCGGTGAGACCGCCACCAAGCCGCCAGAGAAAACACCGATGGCCGCCGAGGCGATCACCGCCGAACGTCGTGCCGTGCCGGACCTTCGACAGTATCCGGGGACCACTCAAGCGGTCCGCCGGGTGATGATCGTCGCCCGAGTGACGGGGTACCTCGACGCACGCCACTTCAAGGAAGGGACCATGGTCAGTGAGGGCGATCCGCTCTTCACCATTGAACAAGCCCCTTTCGAAGCCGCCGTGACCAGTGCCCAAGGCCACTTCAACGACGCCGTGGCCCAAGCCACTTATGCCCGCATTGAATTCGAACGCAATCAGCCGCTTGGCGAATCGGGCGCCATCTCGGGCTCCGAGTGGGATCAGATCGTGGCCGCCGTCGCCGAAGCCGAGGGCTTGCTCGAAGCCGCGGCCGGAGCGCTCGACGTCGCGCAGATCAACTTGTCCTATACCACGGTCAAGGCACCGTTTTCTGGGCGGATCGGCCAGCGATTCGTCGATGTCGGCAATCTGGTGGGCCCAGAATCAAACAAGAATCTCGCCGAGCTGGTCACCGTCGACCCCATGCGAATCATCTTCGACCCCCCAGCCACAGAGAGCGCCGCCTTCCTCGCCGCCTGGCAAAAAGGATCGATCCCGATCACCCTGACGGTCGCCCACGCGGCCGGTTCGTCCAGTACTCACGACGGCACGCTCGAAGGCGAGGTCGATTTGGTCAACAACACCGTCGACCCCTCCACCTCGACCTTCGTCGTGCGGGCGGAGTTTCCAAATCAGACCGGCCGCATCCTGCCTGGCACGTACGCGCCCGTCGTCGTCCGTCTCGGCACGCTCCCCAATCAAGTGGTCGTTCCCGATGAGGCCATCTTCAGGGACACCCAATACAACTTCGTGTGGTCGATCAAGGACGCCAAGGCTCACCGAAACAACGTCACCGTCGGGGTGCTTTGGGATGGTCTCAGAGTGGTGGAGGGAATCGACCCCGGTACCGTCGTGGTGATCTCCGGTGATCCAACACGCTTGAAGGAGGGCGTCGAGGTTCACGCTTCGGTCGACACGCTCTCCGGATGGGAAAAGGCCAAAGCCAAAGCCAAAGTCAAAGTCAAGACCGAGGCCAAGACCAAGACCGAGGCCAAGACTGAGCAGAAGACCGGCCTGGTGACGGGAGCCGCGTCGTGAAGAACACCCGCGCCCACGGAGGCCGACGCCGATGATTCGGTTCTTTGTCTCCCGCCCCATCTTCGCCTGTTCGGTTGCGCTCCTCATGGTGGTGGCGGGCGTTGTCGCCATTCTGACCTTGCCGATCTCTCAATACCCCGAAATTGTTCCCGGCACGGTCACCATCCAGAGTTCGTTCCCCGGCGCCAGCGCCAAGGTGGTCTCGGACACCGTGACCACGCCCCTTGAGCAACAAATCAACGGCGTGAACGGCATGACCTACATGTCGAGCAACTCCAGTTCGAACGGTTCGAGCAGCATCACCGTCACGTTCGACATTGGATACCCCGTCGACATCGGTGCGGTTGGCGTGCTGAATCGGGTGCAGGCTGCACTCTCGCAGCTCCCGGAGACCACGCAGAAGATCGGCGTCACGATCAACGAAGCGTCGCCCGACATCAACATGGTGATCAACATCCATGACACCACGGGCGAGTACGACGACAAATATCTGGATAACTGGGCGCAGATCAATCTGATTGACCCGCTCTACCGCCTCGACGGCGTCGGCTCGGTCAACAACGTCGGCGGGCTCTTCTACTCGGTGCGAATCTGGCTGGACGAGCCAAAACTGGCGGCCTTGGGCATTCCGGTCACCGAAGTCATCAACGCGGTGGAGTACCAGAATTACGACAGTGCGGTCGGGATCATTGGATCGCCCCCGCTGCCCGGCGACGCCGCGTTCCAGTACCAACTCAACGCACTCGGCCAGTTGCCGGAAGTCGAGATGTTCGACGAGATCGTGGTCCGGGTGGGCGACGACGGACAGATGGTGCAGATCAAGGACATTGGCCGGGCGGAGCTAGGGGCGGTCGATTACCAGAAGACCACCAAACTCGACGGCGACTCCACCGCCACCATCATGGTCTTCCAGCGTCCCGGCACCAACGCCCTCAAACTCTCCCAAGATGTCCAAGATCTCCTCGCCGAATTGACGCCGATGCTGCCCGAAGGCGTCGAGTTTACGATCACCCACAACAACAACGACTTTGTGACCACCAGCATGATCGAGCTGGTGTATACGTTGCTCGAAGCGATTGTCTTGGTGGTGATCGTGGTCTTCGTCTTTCTCCAGAACTGGCGAACCACACTTATCCCGGTGATCGCGATTCCCGTCTCGTTGGTGGCGACCTTTGCCGCCCTCGCGGTGTTTGGATTCTCCATCAACACCCTCACCCTCTTGGGCCTGGTCCTCGCGGTCGGCCTCGTGGTGGATGATGCGATCGTGGTGGTCGAGAACGTCGAGCGACAGCTCGAAGCCGGCCTCTCCCGGAAGGACGCCACCCTCAAGGCGATGAAGGAGGTCACGTCTCCGATCATCGCGACCACCGCGGTGCTGATGGCAGTCTTCATTCCCAGCGCGTTTAGCCCGGGCATCACCGGGCAGCTCTACAACCAGTTTGCGTTGACCATTGCGTTCTCGGTGCTGATCTCTTCGTTCAACTCGCTTTCCCTCTCGCCCGCCCTCGCATCGGTCTTCCTCAAACACACCAATCGAGCGGATCGAATCGCGCCGTTCCGAGTTTTCAATCAGACCTTCGATCACTTGGGCAACGGGTTTGGCCGACTGGTCGGCACCCTGAGCCGCCGTCTGGCGTGGCTGGTGGTCATTCTCTTCGGCGTGCTCCTCGCCCTCACCTATCAGCGTGTGGCCACGATCCCGATCGGATTCGTCCCCGACGAGGATCAGGGTTTCTTCTTCATCGCCGTGGAGCTTCCCGGCGGCGCGTCGCTTTCTCGCACTGATGACGCGTGCACCGCGATCGCCACCATCGTGAAGGAGAATCCGAATGTTCGGTACGCCAATGCCATTGCGGGCATGGACTTCCTCGACAAGTACGCGGACCCCTCCGCGGGCTTCGTGGTGGTCACGCTCAAGCCTTGGTCCGAACGCACCACTCCTGAGTCGAAGATGCCGAGGATCGTGGACATGCTGTTGGCCGACGCCAGAACCGTCCCCGGGGTCGCCTGTCATCCTCTGACGCCCCCGCCGATTCCCGGGCTGGGCGCGGTCGGTGGTTTCCAATTCGAGATTCTTGACCACCAGAGCCAAGGCACCGCAGCACTGGCAGCGATCACCGACCAATTCTTAGTCGCGGCAAGAGCCCGGCCGGAGATCGCGTCGGTCGCCACCGATCTTCGAAATGATATTCCGCAGTTGTTCTTGGACATCGACCGAGTAGAGGCTCAACGACTGGGTCTGGCGATGGAGGATGTCTGGAAGACGCTTCAGGTGTATCTCGGCTCGCTCTATGTCAACAACTGGAACAAGTACGACCAGGTCTATCAGGTGATCCTCCAGGCGGAGGGGATCGATCGAATGAATCCGGATGACATCGGTCGCCTGCGGATCATCAATCGTGATGGCGACTCCGTGCCGGTCGGACAGTTCACGACGGTCAAAGAGATCATCTCGACCAACAACATTCCTCACTACAACATCAATCACGCCGCGATGGTCGTCGGCAAACCCGCGGCCGGTTTTTCGAGCGGTCAGGCCCAGCTTGCGATGGAAGAAGTCGCGGCCATCGTCCTGAGGCCGGAGGGATTCAAACACGAGTGGACCGGCACGGTGTACGAGGCGATCAAGGCCGGAAACGTCCAGCCGTACATCTTCCTGCTCTCGTTGATCGTGACCTTCTTGGTGCTGTCGGCGCTCTACGAAAGTTGGACGATCCCGCTCATCATCATCCTCTCGGTGCCGATCGCGATTCTCGGTGCGGTGTTGGCCCTGGAATGGCGAGGCCTCGCGTTAGATGTCTACGGCCAGATCGGACTCCTGATGCTTATTGGGCTCGCGGCCAAGAACGCGATCTTGATCGTTGAGTTCGCGACGCGGCTCCGTACCGAAGGGCACAGCATCATCGAGTCGGCCATGGAAGCGGCCCGCCTGCGGCTTCGTCCGATTCTCATGACCGCGTTTGCCTTCATCTTTGGGGTGATGCCACTGGTGCTGGCCGATGGGGCCGGGGCGAGTGCGAGGCATTCGATCGGCACCACGGTCGTCGGCGGCATGATCGCCGCGACATTCCTCAGCCTCCTGATTGTCCCCTTGCTCTACGTGATCATCGAGTCGCTTCGGGAGCGCTTGTTCCCCACCGCCACCACACCGGAACATGATGCGTGAGTCGATCCCGGGCCGGAGGGAACGGCCGACCAGCCGCCCCAACCCGATCGAAAACGTCGAATGCTCGTCAACCTGAAAACTGGAATTCGCACGCCGAATCTCGCCGTGAACCCGGTCTTTCCGACGACCAAGACGATCATCAGGCACGGGAGGCTGGATCGCCGCACGACCATCGAACTCATTCCGTGCGAGCGGGCCGGGTGGAGTTCTCGACGAACGCCGCGCGACGATGACCGCGACTCAGCCGGAGCCCGGCCACTTCGAGCAAGATCGGGATTTCACCGTAGAATTCAACCGTCTTCTGGCGAAATTGAACTTCGGTCCGACCCCGCCCGCCTCGCCAGACACGAACTCGCGTGAACATCTCACCCAGACGGCCCGTGTCTCGAACCCCTTCATTCACGATCGCCCTCGATTCGGAACCGACTCTCATGTTCAGATCAAGCCTCATCTCCACCCTCCTTGCCACCGGCGCCCTCACCGCGCTCGTCGGCTGCCATACCGGACCGACGACGCACGACGGTCATCACGATCACGATCACGGGGATGGCCACGCCCACGCCCCGCTCGAGAATCCCACCAGCACGATCGACGACGCTCGGACCGCACAGACCGCCGCGTTCCTGCGGGCGTACGCCGAAGGCGACTTCAAGCCTGCCGCTGACTTCTTCGCGGAGGGCGTCCGGTTCCACCCCAACTCCAAGGCCGAGGCGGACAGCTTCGGCCTCGACCAGTGGTACGAGTTCGTCAAGATGCACCACGAGGCGTTCCGCGACATCACCGTCGAGCCGATGTTCATCCAGACCAGTGAATACTCGAACGGTGAGCGCTGGACCCATGCCTGGTTGAGCTGGCGAGGGATCAACCGCGCCACCGACAAGCCGTTCGAGTCGATGGTGCATTTGGCCTACCAGTGGGACGGCGACCACGTGACCGAGGCGTTCCAGTACTTCGACGCCAGCCCGTTCGAAGCGGAGATGGAGACCTCCCTCGGCGATCGATTCGCGGCCGACGCGACATCTCCCTGGGAATGGGTGACCGGCTACTGGCGGGCCAGCGGCGGCGACATGCCCGAGGCCATGGTCAACTGGACCACGCCCATGCCGGGCGTCGACATGGTGATGGGTGAATGGATCAACGCGGAGGGCGTGCGAAGCATCCAGATGGTCGGCTGGAACCCGCACACCGGCGTCCTCACGTCGAACGAGTACGGATCGAACGGCGCGAGCTTCGCCTTCGAATGCAAAGAATTCCCCCACAGCCGCGCGATGCACGGCACCTACCGGATGCGGACCGCCGACGGGACCGAGGGAACCGGCGTGGTCGAGATCGTCCGGGAGCGGGACGACCTCATGATCGCGACCATGACCGACGAGTCCGGCGATGAGGTGGTTCGAACCTACGAAGCCGCCGCGGGCGATGACCCGATGCGGATGAGCCTGGCAATGACCGCCACCAACACCGACCGGATGTCGGAGACCGTGCGAAACATCCACCGGAACTACGAAACCGGGAACCTCGACGCCCTCGAGCCTCACTTCGCCGACGACTGCGTCTACAAGTGGGGCGATCCCACCGCGCCCGCCGACAAGGCGACGTGGCGGGCCGGCCTCGGCGTCCATCACGACACCTTCAAGGACATCCGGCTGGACGACCTCTACGTACAGACCGGCCAGTACCCCGACGGCAAGATGTGGACCACGTCGTGGCTCGAGTGGAACGGCGTGAACAAGGCGACCGGCGAACCCGCGGTGTTCGTGGTGCACACCGCCCATCGCTGGGAGAACGACCAGATCGTCGAAGAGGTGGTCTTCTTCGACATCGGCCGCTTCCAGGACCATGTCGAAACCGTGGCCGCCGCGAACGGAAACTGACCGACCACGCGGATCGGCACACCGACGTCATCCGCAGGACATGAGTCGACAAACCACCGACGGCAAGGCACCCGCCTCGCCGTCGGTTTTCTTTACATCGTGAATGCCGAATCTCGGCCCTGGCCA
>CAJQQE010000061.1 GCA_905480395.1 uncultured Phycisphaerales bacterium | reverse complement strand
CCAATTGACGAATTCGTTCATGCTTCCAGGAAGCGCCGCCACCTCCGTCGAGACCGCGGTCGCGGTCGCGGAAAGAGCCAGCGAACTGACGGCGATCATTCCAATGACAAGATGCTTCAGAAGGTTCAGTCTCCGTAAGTTGTCGATTCGAAAAGAAGACGACCTTGCAACCGACTCACTCACCCCAACGGCGCGATGTCGCCACGCCCGCGACGACAGGGATTGAATCACCTCGTCATCCGGGCTCTAAAAGTGATAAATCAGACCCAGCGTGACCGCGTTTTCGAACGCTCGCGGATTCCACGCGGGCACTGAAATGGCGGCGCGGATCTCCATCTGCGAGCTGACCGAGTAGGAGACACCGAACAACCATTCGCCGGTTCCGGCACCCCGGTCATCACCGTTGATCGCCAGTTCACCACCGATCTCCGCGATCAGGTTGAGCATCCCCCGCGGCATGTGGGCGCGAACCCCACCACCACTGCCAGAACCGCCGCCTTCGGTGTAGAGCGACCAGATGAGCGCCCCTCCCCAGTAGAAGACGTCATCTTTCGAAGTGAATCCATGCTCGAGACCGACGACGTTCTGAAGCGTCACGTTGCGGCCAAGGTCGAGCCAGGTCGCGATCGACGGTACGAAGATCGTCTCACCCGCCCCGAGATCACGATCCTCGTCGCCGGTCGGAAACTCGAAGCCGGTGTTGACCGACAGGAGGAACGTCTCGCATTCCACCATCAGGAATCGGGCGGCCACGCCGATGTCACCGATGCCGTCCGCTCGAGATTCGTCCGTCGGGTCAAGCCACGCGTAGCCACCTTCGACGACCAGACCGATTCGTCTGGTGAGGGCGAGTTCCAATTCGGCTTCGACTTCGTATTCCGACCCCTCGGCACCATCGATGAACGCCCCGCTCACCAACAGGTCACGGCAGAGGAACGCCGGTTCGATGCCGAAGGCGTGAACGTACGGCGTCCCCGCCGAGGAATAGTCGGAATGGACCCACTCATCCAACCAGCCTTCGGTCAAGCTGAATCCCAACGGCGCTGGCCGATCGACGTGCCCGGCGTGATCGTGCGCGTCGATCTCCACGGCCGACGATTCGTCGTCCGAGTCCTCGATCACTGCGTTTCCGACCGGGCCAGGGGCGACCCGCAACTCCCCGGGCGTTTCAGCCCCGGCGCCATGCAATCCAAAAGTAAACACGCCGAGCACGGCGAGAATCGAAACTCGCCCTTCGCCAGCACGGCTGCAGGAAGTCCAAAGGGATCTCGGAAAAAAAACGTTTGTCGTACGCATGGCCAAGTTCATCTCCGCAAGTGATACTGGAATGCAATCAGAGTCGGCGAAGAGTATTCCGTGACGGCAATCAATTGTCAACAGTTATTAGCAACAAATTGCCAATACAGTACCATTGGTCATCGGATTTCAGCCGACCGATCACTTGAGGACCGAACGCCATGAGCCAACAAAGAACCACGAAGCAATTCGAAGCCATTAGGAAGGCCATCGATTCCGCAGGCCGGCCCCTTTCCATCGAAGAAATCCATGACGTCGCCTCCCGTACGGTCGAGACCCTGGGCCAGCGAACGGTCTATCGCGTGGTTCGACAACTGCAGGATGAAGGAATGATCGTCGGTGTCTCAGTACCCAACGGGAGCGATCGGTACGAGCTGGCGAGCATCGCGTCCAAGCACCATCACCACTTCCATTGCAAGGCCTGCGACCGATTCTTCGACGTCGATGGATGCCCGGGTGGACTCAAGAAAATGGTCCCCAAGGGGTTCGTGCTTGAACACCACGACCTGACGCTCTCCGGACTCTGCGCCGCCTGCGCCTGAACGAGGCCGCCGAAACCGACCGCGAGCGTGCGATCGTCCCAACATGATCACGTCTCAAGATGTCATGAATCTCGGCCATGCGTTCTGGGAACTGACCCGATCCCATGCACCCTTGCAAGAGATCGAGCCGTGCTTCCTCTAATCCGGGGATCCTCATTCCGAATGGCCAACTGATGAGTCTCGAAACGCACGAGGCGAGGCACCTTGGCTTTCGGGACCAGAGTCACGAGTGGAAGGCCATGACGGTTACCCCGATCTGCGAAAAACCCCAGCGAGCGCTGGCAAACGAAATCGTCGCGTGGGAAGCCTCGTTCACCGACGGTCGGCCGGGCCGGATCAAGTCGGTGGTCGGGGAGACCGGGTGATCGAACGGTGCTCCGATGACGCCCGGCGCTGGCCGCGCTACTGGTCGAAGTCGATCGACCTTGCCCCGGAATCGGCCGCGTTGGATCCCTGATCGAACGAACGCCCAAGCATGCGAATCAGACCGATCCCACAACGGGAATTCGACGAATCGCGGTTGTTCGGCCGAACATCCGGTCCCAACGAAGCGAGGCGGATGCGGAGAATCTCCGCATCCGCCTCGGCGAACATCTGGCCATCGAGACGGGCCACTCAGGACCGTCGACGACGGGAGGTGAGACCCGCCATCGCAAGCACACCAAGCACGCCCGGCGCCGGAACGAGATTGCCTTCGACCCACTCGACGGACGTCTCGAAGTCTTCGTCATCCAGCCCGTAGTTGAAGGCGATCCAGAACGAGTCGCTCGTTTCGAAGCCCGCCATGGAGACGTTGAACTCCAGAAGGTACGAGCCGGCCTCGGAGTCAGGGTTGATCGAATAGATCGGATGCAGGTCGTAGTCATCCGAGATGAGAAAGTTGATCAGGCCACCGGTCTTGGAATTGATTGACGATGGTCCGTAGTCGATGAACATCGTCGAACCGAAAGTGGTGTCGAAACCATCGCCGTTCCAGACCCGCAGCCCCGAAAGCATGTTCAAACCGAGCGTGGCGCCGACCGGAAGTCCGAGATCGGCCGCGACGCCACCGATCCCCGGCTCGTCGATCGCAAAGGGAAAGTCGGGGTCCTCGCCGAAGTGCGCCTCGTAGACCCGAAGGTTGGCGACCTCGAGGGACTCGGTGTCGTGATCCCAACCGCCGGTGCGGAGAACCCCACCGTCGTTCCAGATACCGATATCGAAGTGCTCTTCACCCTCGGTGTCCGCGAACGTCATCGCGGAGACCGCCAGGGGAAGGGAAGCCACGAGGATCGACCTCGCGGCCCTCGAACGATTCATTGAAGAAAACAGCGTCATCTCGTTGTACCTCTCGTAAAGAAATGCCATGAAGAATTTTGAAACAGGAAGAAAACCAAAAAACTGAGGAAGTCGAGGACGAAGCGGCGAGCACGTCACTCCAATCACTCGTCCACCAGATCAGGGGCAGCCCCCCCACGACGCGAGCAGCAGTCCGACGTCCCCACCGGCGACGATTCCGTCGGCGTCGAGATCCAGTTCAACCACCTTCGTCCCGAAGGCCGCCAGCATGATTCCGAAGTCGGCACCGTCTACGACGCCGTTGCCGTCAAAATCGCCGACGCATGGCGGGGACGGATCGAACGATTCGATCGCCGCCTCGACGTCGGCCTGCGAGGCGTCGTAGTTGAAGAGAATGGTGAAGGGCTCGCTGGGGGCGATCCCCATGTTGGCGTAGAGGGAGAGATCGAGCCGGTACACGCCGGGTCGTCGGGATCCGGAAGCATCGCCGAGGATCTCGAAGTCGAGGTGCCGATGCCAGCCACCATCCGGCTGAACCGCGAGATCGAAGCCTTCGACGGGTTCATCCTCTACCACCACTTCAAGCGTGATGAAGGAGATACTCATGCGTTCGAGCACCGAATCGGGCGCCGCCCAGGAACCGAGCTCCGCATCCCACCGCTGCAGTCCCGCCAGTACGTCGAATCCGATGCGTCCCGGCGGGAAGGTTCCGGCGAAGGCGTCGAATCCCGGATTCGACGTGTAGCCTGGAAAACCAGTGTCGCCGAAGACGCCGTAGAACACGCCGTTGGTGGCCTCGCCACCGATCGGGCCCTCGACCACGAGGCGATCGTCCGAGACGCGGAGTCCGATGTCACCCGGGTGCTGCGCCACTGATTCCGCGGCAAAGAGAAGCAGCGGAAGGAGAAGCACGGCCAGGCGACCGACGGGGTTTCTTGTGGATGGCTGGGCCATGAGCATGATTCCTTGCAGATGGGATCGCGGGCGGATCAGCCGCTTGAATCCGGAAGCGGGACCGTGGGATCGAAGGCGTTTCGTTGCGCAGATTCGTAGAGGTCACTGAAGTAGGCTGTGGTGGTGGAGCCGTCCAACATTCCATAATTGGAGGTCGCGAGTGCATCGACCACTTCGTCACCTTCGGCGGCCGAGATCGCAACCTGCCGACTCGCCAGTCGCCACGGCTCGTCGCCCGCGTCCCAAGACTCGATGTGCGGATGGTCGCTCACCGCGAAGTCGCCTTTTCCGGTCATGTGGAGAAAGCACACGATTTGTTCGGGGCGGCGCACCTTGGCGACGCGGTCGGCGGCATGACCGGGGCCGTACAGCGCGACCGTCGGCGAGTAGTTCCTCGAGAGGTAGTTGTTCATCCCGTAACTGGTCCGACGCAGGGGTCCGGTGCCGTCCTCGGCCACGCCCCTGCCCTCTCCACCGACCTCCGAAGGCCAGTGGGGGCTGTCGTCCAGCGGGGACTTCATGATGACGTCGTCGGTGTAGCGGCCGAGGACCTCCGCGAAACTGGCGGCCTCGTTTCCGTAGCCACCGTGCGGAAGTCCAACGTCCACGAAATAATCTGTGTTCGTTGCCTGATAGGCAAGGTGCGCCACCCCGAGCTGACGTAATTGGGACCGATCGAGGGTGTTGAGCGATACCAGCCGGGCCGAGCGGAGGGTCGGAATCGCGATACCCATCAACGCGATGATCACCCCGAGCACGACCAGGATCTCGACCAGCGTGAAGCCACGATGCGAGGGCGAATCAGGTCGGTGTCGAGATGCACTCGCTTGATGTCTGGGGTTCATGACGGGCTCCCTTGGCCGAATAACGGGACTTCAAAGGCATGATTCCCTAATGACATGACGAAGTCAATAGGTAATGACAATATATTGCCATTTAGAATCGTCATTTGTGGCATCCCCAATCGACCCGTGCGGGCAGCGGTGCAAAATCTGGACATGACGACCCGAAGCAACACCAAACAACGGAAGCGATAAGGCCGTGATCGATGAGACCGGACGGTCACTCTCCATCGAGGAGATCCACGCCACCGCCAGCGACCACGTCCCCTCACTGCACCGTCGATCGCACGATTCGTCGGCTCTGTGAGGAGGATGGCGTGTGGCCGCGAACGTCTCCGTCCCGGGCGTCGCGGTCGAGTTCGAGTCGGCCCTGTTCACGGTCGAGTAGCCGCGTTCGCGTTTGCTGGCGCGATCGCCGGTGCCGCGAATCACGGCCCCCGCCTCGCGGGTGTTCTTGGTCCCGATCCCCAGCTCCGTGGGCGGGATGAATACCATCGAATCCGCACCCTCGCCGGTCGCGAAACCACGCAAATGCCACCCGCCGTCGTCTGGTTCAAGCGCGACCTACGGGTCGCGGATCATGCACCCCTGGTCGAAGCCGCAGAACGCGGACCGGTGGTCGGTCTGTATGTCCACGAGCCTGAAGTGCTGGCATCTCCAGAGTGGTCGCCCGGGCACCTTGCCTTCATCGAGGACTGCCTCGCCGAGCTCCGGGCGCGACTCGCCTCGCTCGGCTCGATCCTGCTGGTGCGGCACGGCGCGATGCCGGACACGCTCGACCGCCTGCACGATCAATGGCGGTTCGGAGAACTCTGGAGCCACGAAGAGACCGGGCTTGCGATCACCTACGCCCGCGATCGACGCGTTGCGGGGTGGTGCCGGCGCCGGGGCGTCCGCTGGACGGAACGACCCCAGCATGGCGTGGTCCGACCACTCGCCTCCCGCGACGGATGGGCGGGTCACTGGCGACGAAGAATGGCTCCCCCGCCACTTCCCACACCGACGTCGCTCACGGGGCCGACCGCCGACGAGATGACCTTCCTCGCGGCCGAAGACGTCTCGGCGAGCGACGTCCGCGGCAATGCCCCGAATCCGATGATTGACGGCCAGTCCGGCGGCGAGACCGACGCGAACCTGGTTCTGCACTCGTTCCTTCACGAACGTGGCGAGCACTACCAGCGAGCGATGTCGACTCCCATCGAAGGCTGGACGGCGTGCAGCCGACTGAGCCCGCATCTCGCGTATGGCTCGCTCTCCATTCGAACCGTGCACCATGCCACCCGCGACCGGATCGAATCGCTTCGCGAGGAGCCGAATACCGGCCAGTGGCGACGATCGCTCGCGAGCTACGAGAAACGACTGCGGTGGCACTGCCACTTCATCCAGAAGCTCGAGGACGAGCCCGAGATCGAATTCCGCAACTTCAACCGCGCCTTCGACGGCCTGCGGCAGGAAGACCGGTCCTGCTGGACCACGGAGGAACAGCGGCGATTCGACGCCTGGGTCGGCGGGCGAACCGGCTATCCGCTGGTCGACGCGTGCATGCGATGCCTCGATCGCACCGGATGGATCAACTTCCGCATGCGGGCGATGCTGGTCTCGTTCGCCGCGTATCACCTCTGGCTGCACTGGAAGCCGGTGGCCGAGCACCTCGCCACCCGTTTCCTCGACTTCGAAGCCGGGATCCACTACTCCCAGTGCCAGATGCAGTCGGGGGTGACCGGGATCAACACCGTCCGCATCTACTCCCCGGTGAAGCAGGCGGCCGACCAAGATCCCGACGGACGGTTCATCCGGCGCTGGGTCCCCGAACTCGCCGACGTGCCGGACGAACACATCGCGCGACCGGAGGAGATGCCCCCGCTCACCCAGCACATGGCCGGATGCCTCGTCGGCGAGACGTATCCCGCGCCCGTCGTCGATCACGAAACGGCGTACCGCGCGGCGAAAGAGCGGATCTTCGACGCCCGCGGCACGAGCCGGGCCAGGCAGGAGGCGTCCCGCGTCTACCGGCGGCACGGCTCGCGAAGTCGTCGCACCGAACGGCGGTGATCATCGGATCGCGACGAATTCAAGACTCGACGTGGAAGAGCTTGTTGTAGATCGTCCAGCGGCCGTCGACCCGGAGCATCCCGAAGGTGTCGAGGAAGGTCATGCCGAGGTAGGACTCGCGGAGACGCACCGCCGCCGTCTCGCCCGCAACCTCGCAGGAAAGGATCTCCAGCATCCGCGGCTCGCCCGACGCATCGGGTGACGGCTGCTGAGCCTCAACGAATCCGGCGAAGTCCTCGACGCTCATCTCGTGAAGCCCGTCCGGGAGGTAGCCGGTGATCTTCGCGTTGTCGTGGAAGACCTCGCGGACCATCGCGGGGTCCGAGCCGCGAAGGCTCTCGTAGTACCGCTCGACGCAGGATCGGATTTCATTCGTGTCGTTCATGCTCAATCTCCAATCTGAGAATTCTACGATTGTCACGATGCCGCGGCCATCGTCAAGTTCCTCCCCAAGCGTGCGGACGACGTGGCGAGTCTCGCCCAAGGCCCGTCGTCGGGAGCAACGCGAGGATCACACCACAAAGGTGCGCTCCGGATGCCTCGAGGACCAACGGCGATCTCGATGGACCCGCGTTCCCACGGTGTGCCCAATGGTGAATGCCGAGCATTCCATCACAGCCGGGCGAGGAACGCTTCTGCGATTCGAATATGTTCGTCTCGCTTCGCCGGATCCATTTTTTTCGCCATCGCACACATCATCGCCCAGCGAGGGTTTCGACCCAGCTCCTCGACGTGGTTCCAGATCCATCGCCAGTAGAGGCCGTCCCAGATCGCCGTCCAATCGCCCGGCGGATGGTTGCTCATTTTTCGAACGTATGACGACCCTGAAAAATAAGGCTTCGTGGTGATTGATCCACCGTCGGCATGCTGGCTCATCGCATACACGTTGGGCACCATGACCCAGTCGTAACTGTCCACGAACAATTCCATGAACCATCGATAGATCGCGTCGGGATGGATCTCGCACAAAAACATGAATCCACCCAGCACCATCAGACGCTCGATGTGATGGCAGTATCCCGTTTCCAAAACTCGGCCGATGACATCATCAACCGGATCAATGCCCGTGGTCCCATCGTAGAAACTGGCTGGCATGGGGCGGACATGCCCCCAGTGATTGCTGGTTCGCATGTCGACGCCAAGATCCTCGTAGGTCGCCCGCATGAACTCCCGCCAGCCGATGAGCTGCCGAACGAACCCCTCCAGTGAATTGATGGGGACGTCATGCTTCGCGGCATGAATCAACGCCGCATCCAGCACTTGTCGTGGCGTCAGCAACCCGATGTTGAGCATTGGCGTTAAGACGCCATGCCAGAGCCATCGTTCACCCTTGACCATCGCATCCTCATAGTCGCCGAACAGACTGAATCGCTGGTCGAGGAAACACGCCAGCCAGCGTTCCGCGCCGGCGTGCGATGTGGGATAGATCAGTTCGTCCAGACCTCCCGGGTTGTCGCCGTAGTGGGTCATGACGTGCGATCTTGCGGACTCGTCAAAATCGTCTTGGGCATCAGGAGCAGCCACTGGAAGGCTGGGAATCTCCGCGAGCATCTTCCGCGGTACTTTCTTGCGGTTTTCTTCGTCGAAACTCCATCGCCCCCCCACCGGCTCACCATCCTCGACCATGACTTCCAATCGTTGCCGCTGGTGCCGGTAGAAGTCGGCCATGAACCATCGCTTCCGACCGGACCGGTATTCGCGGTTCTCCTCCGGCGAATTGAGGAACATCGGCGTCTCAAGAAACCGAAGTTCGATCGTCCGCTGCTCGCATCCGCGACGCAGACGCTTCGAGAGCATGTCATCGTGGGGATCCAACACTTCCACACGCGTCAATCCCGCACTCACCAGCGCCTCAAACACGCGGTCGAGGGCCGGATCGGTTGCAAGATGATCCACGTACTCGACGGAAAGTCCGCGGCCTTGGAGCAGTTGCTCATACCGCTTCATGCTGGATCGATGCAGCCACAGCTTTTGTTTGTGAAACGCGGCCGGGTAGACATGATCACCAAAGAACAAATCGTCTTCGACGAGAATCACTTGGTCTGGAGACGAGGCGAGCCCCGGGTGCTCGTCGAACAACTGGTGCGGAAATATAAGCAGCGCGTGCATCAACGTCTTCATACCTTTTTTTTGAGGGGGGGAAACGACCATACGCTCGAAAAGATCCCCGGCGTTTTCTGGCGGGAGTTCGCTCCGCCGATGAACCACATGCCTCGCGTCGGTCGCATCATGACATAACGCACTCTCCAGGCGCTCGACGAACCACGCGATCGTCACCGGCCTCGAAAGGCTGTTCCGAACCAAGACCGCGCCGACATTCCCTCATCCTTTCGCTTCAGTTTCCTTCCGCGATTCCAGAATCCCCCCGATTGCCCGGACGGCCTCGTAAGCACCGGGAAGGAAGTTTTAGGGAGTTGTGGTAGGGAGTTGTGGACACCCATCGACCGGTGTGTAGGAAGTTGTGGACACCCATCGACCGGTGTGTAGGAAGTTGTGGACACCCATCGACCGATGCCAATGACCGCCCTTGTCGAAGCCTGGAACGGCTCGGAGGTTGTGGACACCCATCGACTGATGCCAATGACCGCCCTTGTGGAAGCCTGGAACGGCTCGGAGGTTGTGGACACCCATCGTCGACCGATGCCAATGACCGCCCTTGTCGAAGCCTGGAACGGCTCGGAAGTTGTGGACACCCATCGAATGATGCCAATGGCTCAGAAGTTGTGGACACCCATCGACTGATGCCAATAACAGCCGTTTTAGTCGCCTACAACGGCTCGGCGTTGGACCTCGACGACCCTCGCCCACGGCATTGCTCAGCTGCGGAAACCAACGAAGTACGGCATGTGCCGGAACTCGCCTTCGAAGGCGGGTGGCCAGAAGCCGTTGGCGAGCATGCGGTCCCTCGCCGACTGCGGCGGGTTTCCATACACGCTGATCCGGAAGTTCGTGAAGGCCTTGGCGAATTGCTCGACCCGAAAGTTCTCGAGGTGGGCGGCCTGGCTGGCGTCATCGCGGAAGCACTCCAACAGCACGGCCCGGGTCGGCTTCTCGTAGTCGTCCACGAAGAACTCGAACGAATGCATGCCATTACGTTCCTCGATCATGGTCTGCTCGCGCAGATGTTCGCGAGCGGCGACGGCGTCGATGACATCCATCTCCACGTGACAGTACCAGTGGGTGGCGTCACCCTCGTGAAAATGTGGCATGGGTCTGACTCCGAGCGTTCATGGACCAGGCGAAGGGGAACGTACCACCGACTTCTCGAGAGGACTTCGTCCCTTGGGGTCTTGAGCGTCACACCACGCACCCCCGGCGATGTGATTTCCAAACGTTCAAACCCCCGAAAACCGGCGGACTGCGAAACAATACCGCGGACGGATCGCCTTCACTCGAGCTTCAATGACAGGCAGATACTGTCTTCGTGACTTTGATAACTGCCGAAGGGCGGACACGTCTCGAATCCAAGACCTCGATACAGCGCCCGAGCGGGCGCGAACGCGTCTCCCGTCCCAGTTTCCAGACTCACCCGACGATAGCCCCGATCGCTGGCGGTATTCAGCAGGTGCTGAAGCATGGCCCGCCCGACCCCCCGGCCGCGAGCTTCTTCTGCGGTGTGCATCGATTTAATCTCGACGTGGGCGGCATCGAGATGTTGTAGAGCACCGGTCCCAACGAGCTTTCCCGAGTGCCGAGCCGAGAATAATGAGATGCCATCGGCGGCCAGTTGGCCCACATCGAGGGCATGACCAACACCGGGCTGCGACCACGTGACGGCGAAAATCCGGTGGGCCTCCAAAAGCTGCGCCACATCGAGCGCCCTTGGCGAATCGGGATTGATGTCAAGCCGAGTCATGAACCGCCTCCGTACCCCACCATGGCTTTGGGTCCCATTGTCCCAACTGATCTCTCGAGCGCCAACCACCCCGCGCACCAGATCAAGCACCAATCCGATGAGCCCCTCGAGCATCGCTCCGAGGAGAATGCGGGTTCCAACCAGTCATCGTGGCGACGCATCGATCTCCAAGATGATGCCAGATCATGCCAAATCGCCTCGATCGACCGAATCACGCCGTGATGAATTCGTCATCGAGCGAAGTCGTTCTACGACGAATTGATGGAACCTCGTACCGAGCACCGCGTTGAGGTCAAAGCCTTAGAAAACGCCTTGTCGTTCCGCCGGCGAAAGTGATCGTCTGCTCGAATCACCGAGAGGCATCCTTGTATGGATCTTCACGGGCGTCGAGCGGCGAGCAGGATCGCCCCGACCGCTCCGATGACCTCAAAACACGCCCTGACTTCGCCTGATCAGTCTGCGGGCAAACCGGCGAAAGAAAGAACCCATCGAAACTGAATGCGTAAAGCCAGACCAAGGGGATTCTGGGGGTGGCGTGGTCGCCAAGGCCACGTGAGTCAATATCGATGCACTTCAACACGAAAATCATTCAACCGACGCCACGACTACTAGCGATATTCTTCCTCCTCGGATCAAGCGCTTCAGCCACTGCACAGGATCCTTGGCCTGCCGAACCGACGAGCCAAGCGATCAACCTCACCTCGGTGGAAGGACCGGGAAGCAACGACTTCTACAACGATCTCAGCGGCGCGTCGTATGACCAAGTCGCCGAGCGAACCTGGATCTGTCGCAACGGCCCGTGGCCTGACAGCAAGATCTGGTCGTTGGTACGAACCGGTGACGGATCGTGGGAGATTGAATACCGCGCTGGCCTCCGATGCGAATGGACGGGCTTCGCCGATCTTGAAGGCCTCACCGTGGCGGAACCCGGAACAAGCCGCGTGTTCGGCGTGATCGAGGGACCGGATCGAATCCGCGAGTACGACCTCTCGACGCCGGGACAGGCCGAGACGCTGCACGAATGGGACATCAGCCCTTGGACCGATGCCCAAGGCGGATACGGCGCCGAAGGCATCGCCTTCGTACCCAACACCGCACTCTCTGACCACGGTTTTGTCGACGGCGGCGGCCTCCCTCGGATCAGCAACGGAGACCTCGGCGGCCTGATGTTCGTCGCCCATCAACAGGGCGGACCAATCTACGCCTTTGACCTCGACCGAAAAACCGGGGCCGTCCATTTGGTCGGCCGCTACGCGACCTCAAGAGACGAAACCTGCGGGCTTGAATTCGATTCCAGCACTGGCCTGTTGTATGCCTGGCACGACGCCGGCCACGACGAACTCGAAGTCCTCCGACTCGGATCGTCGCTTGATCCCAGCGGTGGAAGACGGTTTGATCACCTCGCCCTCTACGACGCACCATTCAACGGGTCGACCGAGGGCATGGCGATCAGTCCCGGTGCCGACTGCACGGATGGGAAACGCGAGATCTTGCTCACCGTCGATGACGGCGGCGCGGACAGTCTTTTCTACTTCCGCGAATTCTCGGCGCACTGCGATACCTGCCCCGCCGACATCAATGGAGATCTCATCGTCGACGCCGCCGACTTGGGACTGTTGCTTGCGGCTTGGGGAAACGGTGACCCACTTCGAGATTTCAATCAGGATGGCCAGGTAGACGGCGCCGATCTCGGCCTGTTGATTGGCGCCTGGGGCGGATGTCCGTGAGCAAAATGAGATACCCCACGATCACTCCGGGGCCGCGTCGTCATTCTTCATGGGTGAGGAATTGAACCCGATCGACGATGTTATGGCTGGTTCTTCGTGACCTTGATGACCTTCATGAGCCGTCGGTCTCGAATCCTCGGCGCAATCTCCTCACCGACGGTCAGTGAAGGATGGACATCCACGCCAAGTTCTGCCGGCGACGCGCCCACCCAGCTGCTCCGAACGCCCTCGACCTGCACGGTCAGGTTCTCTGGGTCGACCGTCAGGGTGGTGAACAGGCAATCTCGATAGGGACAAGTGCACGAGATCCAAGGATGTTTCTCGTGGACGTCTTCGGCGTAACTCTGGTGCCGATGATCGCTCCCGACCCATTGATACGACGCAGAGTTGACATGCAGATACGTGACGTCTTTCACTCGAACGACCTCATCGATATGTGAATGTCCATTGATCACCAGAATCACTTTGTCCGACGCGCTCCCGAGAATTTCTTGTATCTCGTTCGCATTGTCGACGGCAAAGGGCCCGGCAAGCGGCTGGTGGCATGCGACGATGATTGGCCCCTCAAGGGTTGCCAATTGCGCCTTCAACCAAGTCACCTGCTCCGCACCGACGTATGACGGATAGCCGCCTTTGTAGCTCGGTGACTCGCGATCGTTCCCATCCAGAACTAAAAGTTGAAGCCCTTCGATGTGCTGGGCGTAATAACGCCCGGGCATCCTGAACTCTTCGACGCACTGCGCTGTCGTCAGACCCATATCCAGATCGTGATTACCGATCACGTGCAGCGGTCGCGAATGCGCGTCATTGAACTGACGGATGATGCCACGATTCTCCGGACTCGGATACGCGAAATCGCCCAGTTGCAAAATGGCGTCCGGCTGCACCTCGGACATCCGCTTCAAAAATGCGCCCAGGCGGTCGGCGCCATCGTGCATCACATCGTGATGCAAATCGGCGATCACGCCAATCTGGACTGGCTTCTTCAATCTCTGAATCGCGGCCATCGCCCCCCGAGGCAGCGTTAACACCAACGACGCAAGGGCGGCCGAGTTGAGGAAACCACGCCGGCTCCAGCGGGTCTCCCCACGGTAGTCTGGTCGGAGATCGTCATCCATAGAAATTGACTCTACCACCGGACGCCCGAAATGAAGAGATCATCAAGGAGTTCCCCGCTTTTCGCGATCGCCCAGCCGACATGCTTCCGTTTTCGATCGCTTGGGCCGTGCGGCTTTCAGTGGTGCTGGTGCGACCGGTTCCGAACCCCGTGTGCACGTCGAAGCACGGACTAGGTATCGCCGGGAACCTCGCGATCGTGCCCGTTCAGTCGCGCGGTGAGCTCGGCCTGACTCGTGACCCCGAGCTTGCGATACGCCCGACGGACGAACGTCGAGATGGTATGCACCGACAGCCTTAGTCGATCGGCGACCTGAGCACGCGACAGACCGTCCGCGAGCGCCAACGCCACCTCGCGTTCCCGAGGCGTGAGCCCCGGGAGCCCCGCCGCATCGGCCGTGGATCCGTCCCACTGATCGAGCTTCGAACGAGGCGACGTGATGATGGTTGGAGAGGGAATCAGTCCCCCGACGAGCGGGTCGAGCGTGATGCTGATCGCCTGGTTACACCCTTGGGGTTCGTCGGCCCCCTCGCTCACGGATTTTGATCCCTGGCCGCCCTTCTTTGGCATGTTCAAAAACGAAACCACCGCGAGCACCCTTCGTCGAAGCTCGGCGAGTTCCTCTTGCGAAAGTTGATACATGCCCGACATCCGAAATCGAAACCCGGCCTGAGAATGAAACTCGGGATCGGCATGCCGCTCGACGCAGTCTATGTAGTCGCGATCGACCGCGTCACCGGTCGCGATGAGTCGCGCGACCACTTCTTCGTCATGGTCATCGAAGGACACGATGATCTGAGCGCACGTGGCGCGATACCCGAATTCACGGCGAGGCTTCCGCGCCCGCAGCACGCGGAGCAGTCCCTGCGCGACCAGACTATCCACCTGCCGATGGACCTCGGTACGCTCCGTCCCCGTCGCCGTCACGAGATCCGAAATCGTCGTAGCCGCCTTCGAGATTCGGATGAATTCCCAGGTTCGCAGCGTCCGCGGTTCGGCGAAAAGTTCGAGCACACCGGGGTCTCCGGCATCGAGCGTCATTGAAACAGGCATGAATGGAGTATCCCACAGGCGATGCGGACCTGCCGGTTTCCGGTAGACGCCAAGTGTGCCCAACCCAGCCGCGCGATCCACGCTCATCCGGGTGAACGCCACATCGAAGGGGATGACCGAGCGCGATCTGGACGGTTCGACGACCGTCCCACTTCTCCGCAACTCGTCGCGTGAATGGGTGATCGGCGACGGAATCTCACCCCAGGCGGTCCAAATCCGTGGTTTCCGTGGTGATATCGCTTGGCATGACCCGAACGACGGCTACTCTCTGAGAGCCCGACGGTGACAAGCGATTGGTTGCCGCGGGATTCCAAAGACTAAAAGACCACTCAAAGACCAATGGAGTCAGGCAAATGAGTTCACCGACCACGCTCGCCACGGCGAGTTCAATCTTTCTTGGAGTCATCCTGGCTTCGACTTCGAACGCCGAGACGATCACCGTCTGCCTCGACGGCTCGTGCGATTTCACCGACCCCGCCGCGGCCGTCCAAGCGGCAGCCGATGGCGACGTAATTGAGATCGCGGCAGGAACCTACCTGCTCGACGAGACGATTTCCCTCTACGGACCTTCCGTCGACATTCTTGGTGCCGTGGATGGCAAGGGCCGGCCGGCGACGATTCTCGACGGTCAGGGATCCAGGCAGGTTCTGAGCATGCTGCTGCTTCCGGGATCGACCCCTCGGGTCGAGAACGTCGTGATCACCAACGGCTTCGCCGAGTACGGCGGGGGGATGTTCCTCAGGGGCGGCGCGCCCGTCTTCGAGAACTGCGTGATCAGTGGAAACCACGCCGACATCCAGGGCGGCGCCATGTTCCTGAATGGTGACGCCTCGCCCACCTTCATCGGATGCGATATTTCGGGGAACACGGCGGCGCATCCGAGGTTCGAATCGCTGGGCCAGGGCGGCGCGGCCTGGATCTCGGAAGGTGTCGTGACGCTCGTCGACAGTGAAGTCAGTGGCAACTCGGCTCAATCCGCGGGCGGCGGCTTTGGACTCAGCTCCTCGGGTGAGGTGGTGCTCAACAACAGTCGGATCTGTGGAAACGTCGCCCCGGGCGGTCCGGACTCATCGCAGATCTACGGCTCGGGCACGCTCACCGTCGTGAGTGGATGCGTGGACGAATCCTGCGACTGCGTCTTCACCGATCCCGCCGACCTCAACGGCGATAACGCCGTGAACGGCGCCGACCTCGGACTCCTGCTCGCAAACTGGGGACAGCCGGGCACTGGTGACCTGAACGGCGACGACATCGTCGGCGGCGCTGATCTCGGCCTGATGCTGGCCGCCTGGTCCAAGTGACCCCCGTTCCCCGCTGGCTCGCTTCATCGCGGACGGACATCAAGATCGACGACGACCCCGGCTCCGGCCGGGGTCGTCTCTTTATTCCGACCGACGATGGCCATCGCTCGACGACCACCGCCCCCACCCGTCATCGCCAGTGCCGATCGCACGGCGCTGGTCTCCGCCGCGGCGCATGTTTCTCGATTTGAAGTCCGCGGCGAACCGCCTCGGTAAAGCTTGCGTATCCCGTCGCGGGGCATATTCGACGACCGATCCCCGCTCGGCCCATGCGAGCGAGATTCGGGCGTCTTACAAGGAGCGACGACATGCTTGGAAGAACCGACACACACCCCACCCCACGCCGCGTGGGGATGGTCCTGCTGACCACCCTCGCGACGACCGTCGCCGCGGTTCAAGCCGGTGGCGATCTCATCGAAAACGGCTCGTTCGAGTCGGGATTCGACGGCTGGACCACCACCGGACCGGTCTCGATCGGGAGCGACGCCCACGAGGGCTCCAACTCGGCCCGTCTCGAACCCCGATCCAATCAGACCGCCGAACTCTCGCAGTGGATCGAAGATCTCACGCCCCGCGGGCGCTACACGATCGCCGCCCGCATTCGGACCACGGATCGACTCGTACCGCCGATCCTCGGGGTCCGAAACGGCGCTCAGATCGGGAAGGCGCACGGCTGGGTCGCGATTGACGACGAAAACCGATGGCTCGAACGCCGATTCGAGGTCCACGTCGACGAGGACGCCACGGCATTCGAGGTGTACCTCCAGGGTTGGCAGACCGATCGCGACGCCATCGTCGAATTCGATTCGGTGCGGGCCTGGGAAGGTCGGCAACCGCCTCCGGAAGCAGCTCCCGGCGAGCCTCCCTGGGCGGAGGCGCCCGTGATCACGATCGTTCCCGACGCGGGTGATTCCTTGTTGCGGAACCCGTCATTCGATGATCCCGACGGCGGCGCCTGGGCGCTGGGAATCAACGCATCAATTCAGGAAATCGATGCGACACCGACGCTCCAGTTGCTGTCGACCGCGGATACGTCAAGAGCGTCCCAACCGCTGGACGTCCTGCTCCCACCCGAAGGCGAGTGGCTGCTCTCCGTGGACGTCCGAACGGATCCGGACGTCGTGGGAACGGTCTACTTCACGGGTGCCGACGAGTTTCTCGTCACCCGCTCCTTCTCGAATTCCGAGTGGGAGACCATCGAACTCGACATCCGGACGAACGACCAATGGCTGCGACAGGGGAAGCTCACGCTCGAGAACTGGAAGAACCAACCGGGATCCGCGTGGTTTCGCGACGTCCGGTTCACCGCCCGGGGCGACGAATGGTCGCCGACCGTCGAGTCACCGCCCGCGCGGACTTCCGAGGTCTTCTTCGACGACTTCTCCGACGGCACGCTCGATCCCGATCGCTGGCTGATCTCCGGCAAGGCATGGGGTGGTGACAACGGCGGTGTCGCACCCGACAACGTCATCCTGGTCGAGGACTTCGACGACGGTGAACCGATCGTCGCGCTCCGCCTCGAAGCCCACGGGGACCTCTATTCCGGCGATCTCGAACACAACGGCCGAACCACCCGGGTCGGGGCCGCGATCGCGACCCGCTCGTACTACGCGTCCGGCCGGTACGAGGTCCGCGCCCGCGTCGCCCCGGAATACGGAACCTGCACCGCCTTCTGGCCCTTCCACTACATCGATCACCGCATGGGCGAGGCGGAATACTGGCACGAGCCCAATCCGCGGCGGAACACCGAGATCGACTGGGAGTTCCCGACCGACCTCGCGGGCTCCGACACCGGCAACTTCGCCTTCACCAAGGCCCGGACCAATTCCTGGGGCGGTCAGTTCGGCGGAGAAGGCGGAGAGCACAAGGGACGAAA
>CAJQQE010000060.1 GCA_905480395.1 uncultured Phycisphaerales bacterium | reverse complement strand
GCAATGTCATCAACGCAAGTCGCGACGTTGGGGAAGAGTTCGCTGACCCAGGCGCCCGATTCGCCGTGCTGCTTGAAGTCCCACTTCGGACCGACCACCCGGCCCTGGCTTCGTTCGCCCCCACGGCCTTTGACCTTGACGTCGATTGTCTTTCCGTCGAGGCCGTAGAGCTTGGGCTTGTAGTCGAACGTATCGACTTGGCTCGGGCCTCCGTACATGAAGAGGAAGATGACCGTCTTCGCCTTCGGCGCAAAATGCGGGGCGATCGGCGCGAGCGGATTCCCGCCGGTATTGAGGGGGGTGACGCCGTCCGCAGCGGTCGCCTGCTTCGAGAGGAATCCGTCGCTGGCCAGCATGCTTGCAAGGGCCACGCTGGTGAAGCCGCCGCCGGCTTCCCAAAGGAACTCGCGCCGGGTCTGCCCGCAGAACGTATTGATTGGTTGGTCCTTGTGGTGAGGCATGTCGTCTTTCTGATCGTAGGCGTGCGGTTCGCAGTTGGTTCGTGGTCGGAGGCCGTTTTTATCCCACGTGAAGGAACTCATTCAAATTCAACATTAGGACGCAGGTGGCCTCGAAGGCTTCGGCCTCGTCGAGTTCGTCAAGTTCCTGGAGCTCTGCATAGAGCGACAGGAGCTCATTGATCTCGGCCTCACTTGGAGGCCGGCAGAGTGCCAGTTCTAATCCCCGCACGATCTGTGCTCGCCGGCCACTTGGACGTTCTCGCTGCAGGCGAGCCGCGAAAATGGCGGCTTGGCGATCGATAAAGTCCGAGTTCATCATCATCAAGGATTGGGTCGGGACCGTGGTTGCGAACCTCACGGAGCAGGCGCGATCGGTGTCGGGTTGATCGAAGCCCTCCAGCAGAGGATGCCGGAGTGAACGCTTGAGAAAGATGTAGAGGCTGCGGCGTCCGGCTTGCTCGGGAGTCGCTTGGCCCCACGCGGCGTCGGGACGGGATGCGGTTTCAAGAACCGCGCGAGGAAGGGGAGGGTAGACGCCTTCGCCGCCGAGGGTTGGGTTGAGATTTCCGGAAACCGCGAGGACCGCATCCCGGACCTCCTCGGCGGTGAGTCGGCGAAGGTCAAACTTCCAAAGGAGATCGTTGAGCGGATCGAGGTTCGCCGCCGCGGGGTCGACCCGGCTTGACTGGCGATACGTACTGGAATTCATGATCAGGCGGTTCAACTCGCGACGCGACCAGTCGAGCCGAGGGAGTTCGGTGGCGAGCCAGTCGAGAAGTTGCGGATGGGTTGGCCGCGTACCAAGGAAACCGAAGTCATCACTCGATCGAACCAGACCACGCCCGAAGTGATGCTGCCAGATTCGATTGGCGGCGACCCGTGTGCTGGTTGGATTGTCAGACTCGGTCAGCCATTCTGCAAACGCGAGTCGAAGTCCGCTCGACTCGCCGTGGGCCGTTGATCCAGGAGAAAACTCATCTGCACCGAGTACTTGTGGAACGCCGGGGTTGACGCGTCGGCCTTCCGAATGGGCGTTTCCTCGGATGAGGATATGGGTGTCGGGTGGCGTGGTTCCATTGGACCGAGCGCAAAGAACGAGGGTGGTCTTGAGGCCGGGCGGGCGCATTCCCAGGAGCGAATCGCGGTGGCGGCGAAACGCTTCGGCGGTGTCTTCTCCAGAGGTTTTGGCGATGGCGAGCGCAAAGGCTTCGTCAAGCCGGAGCCCGTGGGCGGCGCCGGCAACTTCTTCCGGGCTCAATGGTCGGTTGTGGATTTTCAGCTCATCAAGGTCGCCGTTGAAAGCGCCATGACCGGGCAGCATGCGACCGACCGAAAGTTCCTCGACGCGGTCGAGGGGTTGGGTGCCGCCGATGGCTTGGCCGACTTCGATGCCGTCGACGTAAAGGACGGCGCGGCCGTCTTCGTGGTTTCGGGTGAGGGCGACATGATGCCACGCACCGTCGTTGAATCCTGGCGGCGAGTTGACGAAGGTCTCGGGATTTCCGATGCCGGCAGAGATGATCCCTGAGCCGACCATAGAAATTCCGAGGTCGTTCACCACGCCGGAGACCTCGCCGTCGACGAGTCCGTCACCAAGGAACCAGCGAGGATCATTGTCGTTGCCTCGGCTCTGGGCCGACGTGCGAACCCAGAACGAGATCGTGAACGACTCTTTGGCGACATGCGGAATTCGAATGCCGTCATCACCACCGTCGAATCGGAAGCCACGGCCGTGGCGCCCTTCCGCGTCGAATCCAACGTCGTTGATCTGCCCATCGTGTCCGCCCACGATGTCGACGGCGGAGGCACTTCGTGAGTCTTCAAACGGATAGTGCGAGACGAGCCCCGCGTCTTGGGCCGGAGGATCGGTGATCGTTGCCTCGGATGCGATCGACTTTAGTGCGGAGACCGTGTCGGACATCTCGGCAGCAAATCGTCGCCGAGCAATCTGATACTCGTCTTCGCCGCGGCCAAAAAAGGCTGGCACGGTGCGGGTCACGTTGTTTCCTTCGATTGAGTTCCCGGCGTTCGTTTTGTAGGGGCGGAGGTCACGAAAAATCGCGGCGAGTCGGTAGTAGTCGCCTTGCAGAATGGGGTCCCGCTTATGTGCATGGCACCGGGCGCAGGCGATCGACATCCCCATCATGTTTCGGGAGACCACGTCAATGATTGAATCCAGATCATCGAACTGCGCCAACTTGACGTCGGTCGGCTCGTCATCCCAGATCCCGAGTCGATAAAAACCGGTGGCGATCAGCGATTCCAGATCCCGGTTTTCGATTTCGTCGCCAGCCAGTTGGTCAATGAAGAAGTCATTGATCGGCTTGTCTTGGTTGATCGCATTGACTACCCAGTCGCGATATCGCCATGCAGATGGTTTGGTTCGGTCCCTTTCGTATCCGTCGGTGTCGGCGTATCGAACCGCATCGAGCCAGTGCCGGGCCCACTTCACACCGTGTTGTGGCGAGGTGAGGTATCGATCAACCATCTTCTCGTAGGCGTTCGGTGAGTCATCTTCGATGAAGGTGGTGACGTCTTCGGGTGTTGGGGGGAGGCCTGTGAGATCCAGCGCGACGCGTCGGATGAGTACGTGCGGATCGGCTTCCGGGGCGGGCGATAGACCAGCGGCTTCAAGCCCCGACAGTACGAAGGCGTCGATCGGATTGCGAACCCAAGATTGGTTGGAGACTTCAGGGATCGCCGGACGTTCGAGCGGTTGCCAGGCCCACCAGTCGCCGCCGAGGGGAATCTCCATCTCTTCGAGTGATGCGGCACTTGGATCAGCGCCGACGCCCTCGGCCCAGGTTCCGCCTTCGAGAACCCATTCCGTGAGAATCGCCAAGTCTGCTTCGGGAAGCTGGCCGGTCGGCGGCATCGCGTACTCGTCGCTCTTCCAAGAGATCATCTCGAGGATCAGACTCTGCTCGGGACGGGTTTCGTCGATCGCCGGTCCTCGATCACCGCCTCGGAGCATTGCTCCCCGTGAGTCGAGGCGGAGTCCGCCCTTTGGTCTTCCTTCGCCGCCATGGCAACGCAGGCATTCTCGTTCGATGATCGGCCACGCCTGTGTTTCGAAGAACCCCGATCTTCGGACGACATCTTCATGTTGGGCCACCGCCACGGGGGAGAGGCACGTCGCCGCGAAAATCGCGCCCGCGGTCAGACGGGTCTGGCGAGCGAATGAGGAATCAGTTCTTGGTGATGGTCTGAACATGGGTCGAACGCGCCTAGGAGGGTGAGTCGGAACCTTGGTCGATTGTAAGAGGCAAGCGTCAAAACACGAGCGTTGATCGTCGATTCCGTTCCGGAAGTCCGGTTCAAATCGCGGTCAGAGGATCTGGAGGCCCGACGGTTCCGGATCAGGGCCAAGAACTCAGCCGCCAAAGCCGTCCCGGGTGGGCTGCACTGGCGCTCGCTTCTCGGGGAGCGACAGGATTTTTCTGGCCAACAGCATCGAGACGAGATCATCGAGAAGGATCGGTCGGTAGCCCCAGCAATCGACGCCAACGTCCGTGGACCGTCCGGCCTCTTCGAGTCGACCGTGGGTATGACCGTAGAGGTGGAGTGAGCCGTTCCGATTCCCACGCCAAGCCCGCATTGGATAGTGGCTGCAGATGACACGATGCTCATCACCGCCGATGCGAAAATCCAGCAGGTCATAGACCGCATCGAAGACTTCCCGATATCTCGATCGATCGGGGTCGTGGTTTCCGCGGACGAGGATGATCCGGCCAGCGTGGAGTCGGTCTCGGACCGATGTGGCGAGTCGAGTTTTTTCCTTTGTCGAACCTCGATCACCGACGAAGTCCCCGAGGTGAAGCAGCAGATCGTTGGGGCCCACGACGGCGTTGAAGCGAGCCACGATCTCGTCCTGCATGGCAGCGGTGTCTTGGAACGGACGGTCGAAACTGGCACATGCATCGGTTTGGCCGAAGTGGGTATCTGCAGTGACAAAGGTCCGGCCGGCGGTCTCAAGAATGGCCTGTTTCATGGTTCCGCTCGAGACGGTGATTCGGAGTCTGGAGAAGGATTGTTTTCTTTCGGGATCGCCAGCGGAGATATTCCAAGGGTGGGCGGTTCTTGTAGTCGGTCGAGTCGAAGTCGCGAAAAGTTCATGACGGAGCCTCGGGGAGAGGCGAGGGGCTTGAGCACCGCGAGCACACGACCGATCTGGCGGATCTCAATTTCGCCCAGCGAGAATCCAGCGAACTCACTCCAACCCGCGGTTGATTCGACTCGGCCGTCGAGCGCTTGGTCGCCAATCGTCAGTCGAATGGGTGTTCCGGAGTCTCGGCGTGGGCATGCCTGTTCAAGAGTCACTTGAAACCGGCCGGGTTGATCAACTCGGATCGTCCATTCAAGCGCGTCATCTGCATCTGTCCAAGAGCCCCAGGTCGTCCCGCCCTCCGTCGCGAGTTTCTCACGCCGGATCTCGTCGCCCACGGGAAACGCATCGTCAGATTCAAGCTCAAACGATCCGTCGCGTCCTTCGGTGACCAGCACTTGATAGGCGCAGAGTCGTCGCGAGGCATCTTCTGTATCAGGCTCAAGTCGCTCCAGCGATTCAAGCACTCTTCTCCAAGGAATCACCACCAGGGAGGTGCGGGATCGCTTCGCCACGGTCCATCCCACGATGTCACCGTTGAGATCGACCACCGGGACCCCAATTTCGTGGGCGGGTACATCGGCGTCGATGAGGAAGATATCGCCGAATCCGCCGCTCAATCGGCTCACGCCAGTCGAGGTGTTGCCGGGCAGACCACGCGTGCTGGCACCCGGGCGGATGCCGAGTTCGAGTTCGATGTCGAGCCGATCACCGCCGCGGTCGACGGCCAACGTGGTGCGGTCTCCGATCGCCGCGTCCCCGATCTCCGCGAACAGTCCGCGACGACTTTGAACGGGGCGGTCATCGATCGTGAGCAGTACATCATTGACGGCCAATCCACCCCGAGCGGCGCTCGAACTTGGAACCACCTGAGTAATTCGAAGCCCGGTTGGGCGACGATTCGTCTCATATGCGATGCCGATGAATGGTCGATCTTCGACCGCGTTCTCGTTGGTGAGTGCATCTTCGTCGCGGGCCACGATTCCAAACGCGGCGGCATCGCCATCGTCGTCAGCCATGACCAGCAGGGTTCCTGACTCGACCGGATCGACGCGGACCTTCTGAAACGATTCCGGCATCGAGACGCCGGGGATCTCCAGAAGCACGAGGTCGAGTTCCGCATCGATGGCAAGTGGTCTTACGGCCTCGGCAACAGTTCTGCCTGTGTTCGGACTGGTAAAGACCGCGAGGGCATTCCGCGATTGACGAGCGAAGAGAGACGCCTTGGCGATCACCCGGTTCTCTCCCACCACGGTTCCATAAGTGACCAAGCGATCTTCGTTGCGCAGTTCGACGATGCCAAGTGCGGTCGGTGCGGTCAATGGATCGAGCGTCGCGAGAAATCGCGGATCGCGTTTGGTGTCTCTGGCGCTGCGGCGGCCAGTATTGCCGTTCCAGTCTTCTAGATCCGTATCGAGATCGGTGAGATCCTCTGACTCAAGCCGAGGCAGGAACGCATGAATCGCCCCGATGCCGGTACCAATGTTCTGCCACGACTCGTGGCCGCACCGGCTGACGATTCCGACGAGTCGTCCGTCGAGATCGATGATCGGCCCACCGGAATCGCCCGCATCAAATGGACTGTCAACGGCGATCTCGCCACCGTCGATGGCGACGATGCGTCCGATTCGCGCTGCTGGTTGTGGTTGTCGTGTTTCCGAGATGGCGGCCGCGTACCCAAGCGTCAGAACCCAGTCGCCCGCCTGAATCTTGTTCTTTGGGGCGAGTTCGACGGTGGGAAGTATTTCGTCGTCGGCGAGATTTTGGATCTGGATGAGACCGAGGTCGACGTCACCCTCGAAGATCTGGCCGAGGGTGATACCTCTGAAATCGCGGCCATCCGGCAATGTGATGACGCCGCGGCGTCCCGCTTGATCACCAACATGTCCGGCGGTGAGGATCAATCCTTTGGAGTTGATGATGACGCCACTCGCGGACGACCCAGCCCGTCCGCGGAAGGTCACGAGGACCGTCGCCTCGGCGACTCGATCAATGGCCTGAATCGCCTGCTTCTCGATGGCCGCGAGATCAGTTTTATCGGCACGCGTCGTCGGCCTTGCAGATGTCATCGATGCCGAGGCGTCATCCACTTGGCCCTGCGTCCATGCCACCAGTCCGATGAGCAGGGTCGCTCGGAGCAACCGTCCGGGGAGTCGTGCCAAAGATGATGTTCTGACGGCGTGAGACATGATGGAGGCCGGGGGGTGGGACCGAGAAGCGGGGTGAACCCTGCGATTCAGAGGCGGCGTTTCCGCCCTGTCGAGTGTAGTAGCGGATGGTGGCTCAATCACGAACGGGGCCCTCGAATCTTGAACGGATCGTCGATCGTGAGATTTCACGGGGAAAGTGGAAGGCCTGTTTGATCGTGGATCAGGGGTTGCGATAGCCTCTGTAGGTGATGACACCAGACCATCGGCCGGAAACTCAACGACTGCCTGCGGACGTCCAGCGAATTGGGTTCGTCTTCGCCATGCGGGCCGAAGGCCAGGGATTGGTCGATCGACTCGGGCTCACGGAGCAGGCACCGCTCGACCCTGATTTGCCGGCCTGTTGGTTCTCCGGTCGAGTCGAGGGTGGTTCGGGCGAGCGAGATCTCGAGATCGCAATCGCCTTCGCGGGCGAGGATCCGTACCACGCCTGTGATCGGATTGGGACGGTGCCGGCCACCTTGGCGGCGTATCTTCTGTGTCGCCGATTTCGTCCGGATCTTCTCGTCAACGCGGGCACTTGTGGTGGGTTCCAGCGAGCAGGGGCCTCGATTGGAGCCGTCTACGTGGCAGGAGGTGACTTCCTCTTCCATGATCGCCGGATCCCGCTGCCGAATTTCGAAGCGTTCGGCGTCGGTCGGATCCCCGCGATTCTCGATGAGCCCATGAGGGCGGCATTAGGGGCCGAAACGGGGATTATCTCGACTGGAGACTCTTTCGCCCCAACCGCGGAAGAGCTGGTGTTCTTCGAACGCGAGCGGGTCACTTGCAAGGAGATGGAGGCCGCCTCGCTGGCGAGCCTGGCACGAGATCTGGGGATCCACTTCCTCGCACTGAAGGCGGTCACTGACCTTGTGGACCACCCAGAGCCGGAAGCTTCGGCGTTCGAACGGAACTTAAGCCGGGTGAGCGTGATTCTTGAAGAGCGGCTTGTCCGCTTTCTAGAGTGGATGAAGGTCCGAGAATAAAAAACCTTGGCATCTTTTTTGTTTGGAAGCAACCAGAGATTGCCCGCTATCCGCCACTGGTAGGCGGTTTTCTTGGACCTTCGATCACCATTAGTTCTTCGCACCTTTTTATGGACGAAATGGTCTTTGGAAAGAGCCTTCAGTGTGTCATATTGAGGTAGTCCAATGGGTATCATGCCTCTCCAAAAAGGTTCAACATACGGCTTGAAGCGTCGCGAGAGCGTGATCAGACTTGCGGCCTGATGTCGGAGAACGACCCATGACGTCAGGTTCGACGATAAGTCAGTCGGGATTTTCGGAACGCTCACGAAGTCCTTCGTAAAAGTCGAATGTGGCGCCCGTAAGTATCAGTGATCAGTTCGAGATTCGCGTGTTTGTTGAAGCGGGAGCCTGAGAGATGGAGATGAGACGAGATGTTTGTTCTAACTGTGTATCAATGCTGACCGTGACCCTCGGTCTCCTACTGTGCTGCTCCACCTCGATGGCTGATGAGCCAGCAAGCAGAGGCTCCGAAGGCACTGTTCAAGTCTCGATCTGGGACGATTCCAACCTCGGGATCAATTCGTCGGCCATCGGATTGCAGACCGCGAGTACCAATGATGAGATCCAGGAACCGATCCTCGTGCCCCTGCCAGCACCCTTGCTTGCGGCGGGAACCGGTCTGGGCTTGGCGTGGTGGGTCCGCCGGCGAATGACTCGGTCCTGACATCATTGCCTCGACGGCCACTATTTCGTCAGCCCCTAGAACTAGCAGAGATCGCTCGTTATCCCGGATCCGGTTGAATTTCACTTCCCGTTTGATCCGATGACTTCAAGATGCACTCTGACGAAAATCCAGGATCCTTCAGCTCGATCCAAGACGATCGAAACGAAGGCGCTGGCGGCGACTTGAGAGACGCCTCTCAATCTCCTCGTTCATCGATCGATGTATCGATCATCGTGGTGAGTTACAACACTCGCGAAATGACGCTCGAGTGTCTGCGTTCGATTATCGCCGAAACGACGCAAGTCGAATACGAAGTACTGTTCATCGATAACTGCTCGACCGATGGATCCTTCGACGCGGTGCACGATGAATTTGGGGACGATTCACGTTTTTATCTTGTTCTAGCTGACGAGAACCTTGGATTCGCCGGAGCCAACAACGTCCTGGCGGAATCGGCGAAGGGCAAGTACCTCCTCCTGCTCAATCCAGATACGGTCGTCCTTGATCGAGCGATCGAAGAGTTGCTGGAGTTCGCCGAGGAAAATCCGAAGAACGGAATATGGGGAGGACGAACCGTCTTCGCCGACGGGTCTTTGAATCCAACGAGCTGTTGGGGTCCCTTCACGCTTTGGTCGGAGTTCTGTAGATCGTTTGGCCTGCGAGCGATGTTCCCCGAATCCTTGATTTTCAATCCTCGGAGTTACGGAAGATGGCAGCGGGACAGCATCCGTGAAGTAGGAATCGTGACAGGTTGTTTCTTCCTGATGCGGATCGAAGACTGGAATGCCCTTGGTGGGTTTGATCCAGAATTCTTCATGTATGGCGAAGAGGCCGATCTTTGCATGCGGGGGATTCGCAGAGGCATGCGGCCGATCGTCACGCCCAATGCCACGATCATCCATCACGGAGGTGCCAGCGAGCCGATCCAAGTTGACAAGATGGTTCGGCTCCACGATGCCAATGTCCGTTTGTTTCGAAGACACTTTTCGGATCTTGGTTTTCGCTTTGCCTTTCTCACGATGCGATTCGGCATCCTGCTGCGGAGCATCGTCGTCTCGATCCGAAACGGAATCCGTAGACGACCAATCGGCAACAACTGGTCGTGTCTCTGGCAGAGAAGGAATGAATGGACCAGAGGGGCGGTCGGACGCAAGCTTGGGCCGTCCGAGTGATCGTAGATCATCACTTTGAATTCGTGATCGGAAGACGATTCTCTTGGAGATAGATCTCCGGGAGTCTGCCGGTCTGATTGACCGCAGGGATCAGTTCGGTGCGGCTCGGAACGGATCAGCCGGTAGCCCGGCGCTGTTGACGAGATTCGCTCGGACGGGGTTGTTCTGCCATGCGAAACAGACTTCAGTCGGATTCGGAATACCGGCCGACCAGACGACGACCGAGCGGCCACCGTCTTCGATCCTTGCTTCTGCCCACTCGAACTTGCCGGCCGGTCCCCGTAGTGCAAATCCGCCGGGTTCCTTGCCGTCGCGAGTCTTCAGGCCCGTTCCAGTCTGATTGAAAGTGATTCGAAGCGCGTTGCCACCGTCAGGGCCGTCGACTCGCTCGACGTTCTTTAATGACGGGCTTTCATACCCTTCGGTTGGGCGACCGTAGACTTCGGCGAGCGCCCAGAGGCCCATTCGCCTGCCGACCTCTCGCTTGTTGCGAGGGTGAATGTCGCGTGCATCACCGATGTCCGTCGTGATCACGATGCCGACATCGGGCAGATCGCGTGCGGTCATCGATTGGGCCTCGCGGAGGAGCGCCCAGTTGCCCTCCGCGGGGAGATCGTCGCGTACGGCCATGAATGCGGCTAACTGCACGATGCCGAACGGAAACTCGTCTCGTTCGAAGGTTGCTTGCCAATCCTTGATCAGCATCGGCATGAATTCTTGATACCGCTCCGGCTCGCCAGCGTTGGATTCGCCCTGATACCAGATTGCGCCGCGAACCGAATAAGGCGCGAACGGCGCGATCATGCCGTTGTAGAGCGCGGCGTAATCGGTGGGTTGCAGTCCTGGTTCTCGAACGTCCCCAGGAGCCGCGGTGGGCCGGCCGCCTTCATGCGCGGCGCCCTGCTTCCACTTCCACGCCCCAGCCAGCGGCATCGACGCGGGGTCGGCCGCCTTGCGATCCATGACCCCGAGCTTCAGGTCGGCGGCCCGGCCACCCCATCCGCCGGCGCCGCCCGAGTCGATCACCATCACGACGATCGTCGCAGGTCCCTTCTTGACGAGCCCGGATGGCACTCGGTACTTCCGGGGTTGCGGCCACGCTTCGACGCTGGAGGCAATTCGGGCGCCGTTGAACCAGACGATGTCGCTGTCGTCGATTGGGCCAAGTTCCATGAGGAGATTGCGCCCCGCCCAGTCATCCGGAATCTCGATCTGTCTTCGGTACCAGACAGAACCATCGAAAGCCGCCAAAGAATTGTCAGTCGCCTTCCAGAGACGCGGAAGTTCAACGGTCGGCCAGGCGGAGACGTCCGTCTTCGGAAGCATCCATCCGCCGGGGACGCCAGGATCCGAAGCCAGTTGGCGGTCGATGTATCCGGCGACGGATCGAGCGTGTTCGTTTCGTCGGAGTTG
>CAJQQE010000059.1 GCA_905480395.1 uncultured Phycisphaerales bacterium | reverse complement strand
GCGAAGCGGCGGCTGTGCGACTCGCCGCCTAACATCACGATGCGATCGATCGGGCTTCCCAGAGATGCCTGGGCGTATCGGGCGCACATCGAAAGTTCATCGGCAATGGTTTCATGGACCTCGATGAAGTCCGGCTGAGGGTAGGCCGTCGACACACCGGTCAGGGTTGTCGGTTCGACACCGATGCGCCGATCTTCGGCCAGCATCGCATCGGCCACCGTCTCAGATCGGTGGCCTTCCGCCTGTGTATCAGCCTTCGCCATGCCGACTCGAAGTAAAACTGAACCTGATTCATCTTCGTTGATCGCTTGAGCCGACCGCATCGGTTTCGGTGCCGCCTGCGCCGATTCTTCCTGAATTCGACGAATTCTCGCCGCAGAGTTGGTACAACCCCAGGCCGCCGCCGAGATTTCGTCAAACTGCCGTCCGCCGATTTGGATGATGCGGGCGAAGACCAAATCCGTTCCGCGGGCGACCGCGACCTTGACGGACCCCCATCCGGCATCGACGTACATCGTGCTGACCGATCGATCCTCGGAACGGCGATGCAGGTGATTGAACGCGTGAAGCATCGGAATATGATCCGGCTGAACGCCCACAAGATCGAACCGGCATCGCTTGAAGAGATCCACATGGCGCATCACATCATCGCGGGCGATCGCAAGAACCACGTGATCCCGACTGTTACCCGGAGTAGGGAATGACCTCGCAATGACGGCGGTGGGAAGACAGTTCATACGGCCGGCGACTTCGGCGCTGACCTGATCGTCGGCGGACAACGGACTCGACTCGTCAATTCGCGTCTGCTGCACAATGAAGTGTGAGCTCGCAGGCGAACACATCACACGTTTTCCCTCGAAACCACCCTTTCGGAGCGCACCAGGGAGTTCCTCGGCGAGGAACGCAAATCGCCGGTCGACGTTGCCTCTCGCCTCATCGGGAATATCGATTTCCGCAGCAGCGACAATTCGCGGCGTCTCGTCGCCAGTGAGTTGAAGCAACTTCACCGACGAGGCACCAAAGTCCGCCACCACGGGCGAAACCGTTTTCGAGAATATTCTCGGAATGCGCATGCGAGTCTTCTCCAGTCCGGATCGATGGAACGAATCCGTTCTTGAACTGGCATCGACCGGACCGGGACTCCTATTGAGTCCATGCCGGATGGTTGACGCAAGACGTCCAACAGGATGTTCAGAGTGATGCGGCCTGTGAAGGCAGGTCCGGGAATCAACCGTCTCCGGTCAGATCAACGACAACGCCGCGGCCGCCGATCGGAGGGCCTCAAAAGCCTCGGGAAGCCGCCAATCTTGCCGTTCACGATCTCCGGTGCGATTTGAGATCGACCGAAGCTCGACCGCACCGGCCCCCAGAAGCCGTGCGGCGTGAAGGACGGCGGCCCCTTCCATGGCTTCTGCGATTGCACCGGTCCGCAAGGCGATCTCGGCGGCAAGCCCATCCGTGCCAGAACAAGTCGCGACCGTGGCAATCGGACCGGTCGCCACTTCCGGAAACGCGCCGCGCAATGCTTCAAAGAGCCCGGAGTCAGCGGTGATCGAATTACCCTCGGCAAAGGCGGCCAACGGGAATCCCATCTCCGCGATGGATGTGAATCCCTCCGCAGTCATCAAACCCTCTTCCGCGTAACAGGCTGCCGTTCCGAGTACCAGCGATCCGATCTTCGGCGTGTTCTCACCGACCGGCAACGATCCGGCAATTCCGGCCGAGATCACGAGTGGAGAATCTGTGCGACCGGCGACCGCTAGGGTCGTGGCGACGGCCGCGTTGGTTCGCCCGACCCCCGACACAATCACCCTTAATCCAGATCCCCGAAAACAGTCCGCTTCCCGATCGGTCGCGGCGACCACGAGAATTCGAGATCGATCGATCATGACGGTCGAATCCAGATATTCCGGAAGTACACGGTCTCGTTGGCGCCCTCAAGGATGATGGGCCCATCCGCTGGAGGTTGGTTTTCTTTACCCTCACCGACGTTGGGGTCGAGCATGGCATTGTTCTGAACCAACACGCCATTGATCATCATGGAGAGTCGCGCGGCTTCTCGAACCACGCCCGATTCGATCCGAGGGGCGCGGAAATAGATATCCACGGCCTGCCAGCCCGGCGCGGGGAGCACGGCGTTCGCCACGGGTGGCACGATGCCTAACACCGCACCCGTGCTGGTGATTTTTGGTGGTCGCCCGTAGTCATTTCGAAACTCAATGTCGTATAGATCGTGCACCCGAACGCCAGTGGAAGCCGCCTTGATGCCGATCCGACCGGGCGTCCTCGGAAGGGAGTACTCCAAGTGCAATTGAAAATCACGATACGGATCGATCGTCGCCAGATCATGCCGGCCCGCCCGGACATTCCCTTTCTGATCGACGGTCCAGTCGTCCGCGGTTTCTGCTTCGGAGGCCGATTTCCAGAGGGTCAAAGAACGACCCGGCACCACGAGCATCACAGATTTTCCATCGAAGCCTGGAGGCGGCGCATCAAGGGTCGACAAGGCCGCGGTGACTCCAGTCCGGGACGCCACCTGGGGCGGCATCCGAACCCCATCATTTGGATCTGCGTCGTTGGCCTCGAATGCCGGTTGGGTCACGAAGTCGTCGCCGGCAATCGCATCGGGTGGATCATTCCCGGCCGCGAGGTTGAGCGACCAGAGCAGAGCAAGAAAAACCACGAATGCGACGCGGGTACTCATGAGGCGTTCCTTTGAAATTGCGAGACCATCTCATTGATCGGAACGATCTCTTGCGTCCCGCCTTCAAGATCCTTGATCACCACGTTTCCCTCTGCGAATTCTCGGCCAATGATCACGGCGTACATCGCACCGCTGCGTCCTGCCTCTGAGAGAAGTTTTCCAACGTTTCGCGTACTCCGGTAGCTGCGCCTCGCATGCACGCCGGCTTTCCGAAGAGTCCCCAAGATCCGATCCACCGGCCGATCACTCTCTTCGGCCGCCGCGATGACGAACACCAACGGTTTCGGGGGCGCGATCCCTTCGAGTAATCCACGATCTCGGAGTACGAGACCCAAGACCACGTCTCCCATGCCGAATCCCACGGCGCTGGTCGGTGGGCCACCCATCAGCTCAACCAGTCCGTCGTAACGACCCCCACCGGCGATCGCACGCTCCGCTCCACCCGTCTCGTGGACTTCGAAGACCGTGCCGGTGTAATACGCGAGCCCGCGGACGATCCCGAGGTCCCACTCACACCAATCGGCAATTCCCGCGTCTTCGAGCGCGTCTCGCAAATCTGCCATTGGCCGAAAAGCCTCCTCTGGCACGCCAGTCTCCGACGCCAATTCCCGAAGATCAGCGGTCAGCGGTCGGCGCGTTCGCGCGAGTCGATCGAAGGCAGCCAGTCCGTCGGCGTCGAGGCCAAGTGCGGAGGCTCGCTCACCGAAAATCTCAGGCGGTAGTTTGTCGCGGCGATCGAGCAACTGAAACGCCGCCTGCATCGAATCCTCCCGCACCCCCAACGAACCCAGCGCCCGGCTCACCGCGTCACGGTGACTGACTCGAACCGTCGCCACGTCAGGTCGAAGACCCAGGGCTTCGATGGCGGCGAGTCCGGTCGCCAAGACCTCCGCATCAGCGGAAGGTGCATCAAGCCCGAGCATGTCGACGTTCCATTGAACGAACTCTCGTAACCGGCCGCGTTGTGGTCGTTCCGCGCGAAAATGCGAGGGGATGGCAAACCATTTGACGGGGCGCTGCAAACTTCCACCTTTGGCCGCCACCATGCGGGCGAGCGTCGGTGTGAATTCCGGCCGAAGCGCATAGTCGTCGGACCCCCCCGCTCGTCGGAAGGAGAAAAGTTCACTCACGATGCCTTCACCGCTCTTGACCGTATACAGATCGAGGTTCTCGAAAGTCGGACCTTCGATCTCCTCGAACCCATGGAGTACCGAGGCATCCCGCCACGCCGATTCGATCCGGCGACGGACAGCCATGTCCTCGGGGTAGAAATCTCGAGTGCCCTTCGGGGCCTGAAAAGTTCGCGTGGTCATGCATCGCTCGGAGGGGCGGTGAACCGACGTGCGAGCGCCGGATGAAGAGAACACCACGATCGTCGTCGGTCAGGGTTCCCGGGTCAACATCGGCCGATCAGGTTCATCCGGAACAAGATGCCGATGCCGGCCGATGCGACCACATTCCGAACACCGAACGCCGACCGTGGGATAGCCGCAAGCAGGGCATTTTCCTCTCATTCGGCGTTCAATCCGACGGGCGAGCAACCAGATGGTGGGACCAATCGCCACCAGCAAGCCCATCACAACCGCGTTGAGCAACAACCCGAACGGGCGAAGTCGCCACGGAACGATCCGAGAACCAGACGCCGTCTCGAAACGAAAAGCACTCGACTCAAGGATGATCGGGGAGCCTGGCGGACTGCTGGCGGTCATCAGATACCAAGAGGAGCCGGTGAGACAGAAAAAAGGCCAACCAGCATCGACGCGGGTGGCGGTGGCGGTCTCTGGTTGACCAGTCTCGAGAGAAAAAGCACCAGCCTTGTATTCAATGATCTCGAGCCCGGGAAACGTCGTCTGCTTTCGTCGACCTCGAAGCCGCCAGTCGATCCGTTCCTTCGTCGGAACCTCTGACTTCCACCATGACCGATCCGCCGCCTCCGTTGATTGCAAGCGAACGACCAAAGAAGAGTCCGCCGCAAAGATGGCAATGCCCATGCCCAAGATCACGGCCCCCACCGCCGAACCAACGAGGTAGCAGATCAACGACGCCGCGATTCTGTATTGACGACGACGGCCTCGGGGTCTGACGTTCATTCTGATTCGCTGGTCGCTATTCCCTCGGTGGAGAATCGATGGACCATCACGTGGCCATAGGTATTTTCAGGCTTCAGTACGACGTCGGGCCAACCGGGCTCGCCTTGATGATGAATCGAATCCGGGAACGCCTGCGTCTCCAAACACAAAGCACCATTCTTCTGGTACTCGGCACCACCCTTGCCGGTCATTCCATTCAGGAAATTACCCGTGTAGAACTGAATTCCCGGCTGGTCGGTTGAGATCGTCATAACGATGCCCGTCTTCGAATCAGAGAGCGTGGCGACTTCGCGAAGTACACCGACTTCGCCGTTCAGGCATAGGTTGTGATCGAATCCTCCGGGATCATCTCCGTTCCCCGGAAAGGCCCCAAAATCCGAACCGATCGTTTTCCCGTTCCGGAAGTCGAGCGGTGTTCCGTCAACTGAGGCGAGCTCACCGGTCGGTATGAAAGTCGCGTCGACTGGCGTATATCGATCGGCGTCGATCTCCAACATCTCATCGAGGACCGTTCCAGAGCCGTGGCCCCCGAGGTTCCAGTAGGTGTGATGCACGATGTTGCAAGGCGTCGCCGCATCAGTGGTGGCGGACATCTGAATCACCAATTCGTCCTCTTCGGTGAGGATGTAGGTTGCCTGAGCCTCGAGCGTCCCAGGGTACCCCTCTTCACCCGCCGGACTGGTCCGGGTGAAGCGAACCCCCGGCCCCCGTGAAGTCAGGATTTCTGTGGATTTCCACACATACTTATCGAATCCCCGCTCGCCACCATGCAAGTGATTTGGGCCGTTATTGATGGCCAGCTGGTAGGACTGGCCGTCGAGATCGAAGCCGTCTCCGGCGATCCGATTACCGACGCGGCCCACGGTACAACCGAAGTATTGGCTCTTCTCGGGATATTCTGCGATCGAGTCGAATCCGAGAACGACATCGACGGCTCGACCATTTCGGTCGACAACTTGCACCCTGGTGACCATGGCACCGTAGTCAGACAGATCGACTTCCATGCCGTTTCCGTTGCGCAGGGTGAATCGCTGAACACGATCACCGTCGAGTTCACCCCAAGTTTCGACTTCAACGCTCGTGGAATTCATCGAACCACCACTCTGGCAACCGACGGAACCGCCGACGGCAAGGCAGAGAAGGACAAGAGAAAGCGGGTGTCGCATACGAGAAACTCCATTCAAGCGTGTTCCAGTTCGGTCTGGGCGAGCCGGTAAGTCATGGCGATCTGAGCCGACGATGAGAGACGATACGTCGAAAACCTTCGTCGGAGATGGCACCGGCGATGATCACCGCTCCGATCACCGCGTATTGGATGTTGTCAGGGATCCAGTCGATCAGGGTGATCGCATTCTGGAGTACTTGCATCAACGCGGCGCCGATGATCACCCCGACCACGGAACCCTCCCCACCGCGAAGACTGCATCCACCAAGGACCGCCGCAGCAATCGCGAATAACTCGTAGAAATTCCCGAAATCCGCCGGCTGGGCGCTGCCCACATCCAGAATAAAGAGCATGCCGCCGAAGCCCGCGAGTCCGGCGGAGATCATGTAGGCCAGCACGATGTATCGGCCAGTGCGGATGCCACCGTGCCGCGCCGCCGATTCGTTGCGTCCGGTGGCGAGCAGATGTCGCCCCCAGACCGTGAACCGAAGAAAAATGATCGCAAGGGTCGAGACGATCAGGAGGATGACGAACGTCGAAGGGATGGCAAAATCTTCGAATCCCGGGAGCGGGAAGCGGGTCTTGACGAGGCTTCGAAGCCCCTTGAATTCATTTTGAAAACCGACGGTCTGATCACCGGTGATCCCGCGAGCAAGCCCGCGATAAATGAGTAAGCCGCAGAGGGTGACGATGAACGGTTGTAATCGAAGCCGCTGAACGAGGAGGCCATGACAGAGGCCGAGTACGAGACCCAGCCCGAGTACCCCCGGGACTGCCATCCAAACCGAGACGCCGTGCTCGACCAGCAGCCAGGGAAGCAGACAACCGACCAATGCGATGACGGAGCCGATGGAGAGATCGATTCCACCCACGATGATGACGAATGCAGCGCCGATTGAGATGACGCCAAAGAGCGAGGTTCTTCGCAGCAGATTCTCGAGGTTGTACGAGGTGAGAAAATAGGGACTCAACGCCGAGGTCGCAACACACGTGACCAACAGCAAGCTGAATACGCCGACAATCTTCTTCGCTCCGTTCATCGAGACGTTGCCCCTTCCCGGTCACCGCCGGTCGCCAGCCGCATGATGGCAGCCTCGGACACTTCGTGCCGAGCCAGATCACCGGCAATACGACCTTCATGCATCACGATGACCCGGTCAGAGACCGCCAAGAGCTCCTCCATCTCGCTGCTCGCGGCCAAGATCGCCACCCCGCTTCGGGCGAGCCGATCAAGCAGCACGTGAATCTCGGCCTTCGCTGCCACGTCCACGCCCCGTGTGGGCTCGTCGAGCAGAAAGACCCGAGGTTCACAGCCAACCCATCGACCCACGGCGACCTTCTGTTGGTTTCCACCGCTCAAACCACCGGCGATCAAGTCGGGTTCGGCCGGTCGAACGTCCATTTGATGGATGAGTTCTCTGGCGACTGCTCGCTCTCGACGCCGATGACGAATGACGCCCACCCTCGCATGCACCGACAGATTCGGAAGGGTCATGTTTTCGCCGATGGGCTCCTCGAGCAACAGGCCATCGGCCTTTCGATCCTCCGGAACAAAGGCGATGCCCGCGGCGGCCGCATCCGCCGGATGCTCGACTCGAACGTCCTCGCCTTCGACGGAGATCAACCCCGCGACCGGCCGATCGATGCCAAAGATCGCTCGGAGTAACTCGGTTCGACCGGCGCCAACCAATCCCGCCATCGCCACAATCTCGCCACGCCGCACGATGAGATCGATGGAAGATTCTGGAAATCGCGAGGTTCGAAGCCCACGCACCTCAAGCATCGGCGGGTTCGTCCCGAACTCGAGGTCGACTTCACCGCGGAGACCACGAGTACGATCCAGATCTCGGCCGACCATTCGTGACACGATCTTGTCCCGAGTGATTTCCGATCCGACCAGGCTTCCCACATGCTTTCCGTCTCGAAGGACTTCGACTCGATCCGCAAGACGCTCGATCTCTCCGAGTCGATGCGAGATGTAGATGATGGCGGTGCCTTGATCACGGAGCCGTTCGATCGTCTCGAAGAGTCGATCCGCTTCGACCGCGGTAAGACTGGACGTCGGCTCGTCCATGATGAGCACCCGAGCCTTCGTTGAGAGTGCTTTCGCAATCTCGACCAACTGCCGCGATCCCATTCCGAGATCTGCCACCGAGGCCGCGGGGTCAATGTCGAGACCCGCCGACATCAACGCCACGTTCGCCTCCGCACGGGCCGCGTCTCGTCGGAGGAATGGGCCAATCCGGGGTTCACGGCCAAGCAGGATGTTCGCCCCCACATCGAGGTTGTCGGCGAGGCTCAACTCCTGATGAATCAAGGAGACACCCGCCAGCATGGCCTCTCGGGGAGAGCGGAGACGAAGCGGCGATCCATCGATTAAGAGCTGGCCTTCGTCGGGCCGAAGGTCACCCGCCAGAATCTTCATAAGCGTGCTCTTGCCGGCACCGTTCTCGCCGACCACCGCCAGAATCTCCCCCGCGGAGACGTCGAGATCAACCCCGTCGAGCGCGAGCACGCCGGGGAATCTTTTGACGATGTTTCGAGCCTGAAGAATCAAAGGGGCACTCGGGCTCCGTTTCGGCCGACCGACCGATCATTCCTTGCCGGTCTTCTTCTTGAGGTCGGTCCAGAACGCGTTCACGTCGCCCTTGCGGATCGTCCGCGCGGGAATGGCGATCATGCCATTTTCCGGAATGCCCGCATCCTCACCACGAGCGATCTTGGCGAGCACCTCGACGGATTTATAACCGTACATGTACGGATTCTGAACCACCGTCCCCGCCACTGATCCATCGATGATGCCCTGCAGGGTCTCTGCGTCCTCGTCAAAAGCGATCACTTCGATCTTGCCGACCTTCCCGGCACCTTCGAGGGCTTCGAGAATGAGCGGCGGGTTGTAGGCGAAGAGCCCAACGAGCCCGTCCACGTCGGGATGCTTGCTGAGAACGTCCTCAACGTTTGCCTTCGCCTTCGCCCGATCGAATTGGTCGGTGAGCGTGCCGAGCACGGTGTACTTGTCGCCAACGATCGCGGTGCCTGGTTCATCGAAGCGATCAGCGTTGACGGACCGATCAAGGAGCTCGTCGATAACGCCCTGCCGGCGTCGCCTTGCATTGTCCTGCTCGATTCGACCGACGAAGATGAAGATCTCACCGCCTTGCGGGAGGGCTTCCTTGACCAACTTGCCGCACATGCGACCGGCGTCGTAGTTATCCATGCCGATGTAACACCGGCGTGCGGAGCCAGGCGCATCAGAATCGTGGGTGATCACGGGCGTCTTCGCTGCCGCGGCATCGATGACATCAATCTGATTCCCCGGATCGATCGGACTGATGGCGATGCCGTCGACCTGCCTGGTGACGAGGTCCTCGATCATCCGCTTCTGATCAGTGACCCCGCCCGTCGGCATGAGCACGTCCACGGTCACGTCGAAATCATCGCCCGCGGCGTTGGCGCCGGATTTGGCGATGGTCCAGAAGTCGGCCACGCCATTGGTGACGTACGCAATTCTGAGGTCACCCTTCCCTGCGACGGCCGAACTTGGCCCAGCATCGTCACAGCTTGTCAAAGCGAAAAGCGCGACCAACAGTGTGGAACCGAGCAGAATGCGTTGAATCATCGAAGTCTCCATCTTTGTTTGAAGGGCCGCCGGTGCGAATTCCGACTTGCCGATTGTCTCGTTCCTCTGCACCGCCGTCGCGATGATCTTCTGCAGATCGCCTTCATCTCGCCATCAGGCGACGGTGAGTCCACCATTCACGTGAAGATGCTGCCCAGTCATGAAGGCGGCCGCATCGCCCGCCAGGAATGCCACCGCGCCACCGACGTCGGCCGGAACGCCCCAACGTCCCATGGGAATACCCGCCCGGTAGGCGTCCTTCTCTTCCTGTGGGTCCGTCTCATGGCGTTCCACGGGGATCCAGCCGGGCGAGACCATGTTGACGGTGATTTTGGAGGGTGCCAATTCTGTCGCCATCGAACGATTCCAGCCGTTCTGACCACCCTTCGCCGCGACGTAGGCACTGAAGTTGCCTACCCCGAGCGCGACCACTTCGCTGCCGATGTTGATGATTCGTCCCCAGCCCTGCTTCTTCATGTGAGGCAAGACCGCACGCGAAAGCAGAAATGGGCTCTTGATGAAAAAATCGAGCATGGACTGATAGAAATCCCAGTCGTATTCCTCGATCGGCAGGTGCGGCTGGTCGGGCGTGGCATTGACCACCAAGATGTCGACCCCACCAATTTGATGCTCGACCTCGGCCACGATTCGTTCGACATCGGCCTCTTCGATCACCGAGCCTCGAACCAAACAGCCCTCATGGCCTGCGGCGATGAATTCGGCGAAGGCCGTCTCCGCCCGAGCCTGATTATTCGCGTAATTGATCGCGACTTTCGCACCCGCCGCTCCAAGGCTCATCGCGATCGCCTTGCCAAGCCCGGCCGAAGACCCCGTGACCAACGCGGTCCGACCTGCCAACGAGAATTGGCGGTCGAGCGAAGCCTGCGTGTTTCGATCATCTTGCGTCGTCATCGATCCTGAACTCCTTGAGAAATCCAAGGCTACCACAGGGGAGTCCGGTCGCCATGTCCCAGGCTCGATCCATCTCGATGGGCATTGTTTTGCGTCTTACCCAACCACAAACGAGGCCGATCCGGAATTTCGGATCGGCCTCGTTGATGTTCATCCAATAGATACAAAGGCCTGCTCAGGCAGCGTCGCGAGCCAAATCGTCGCCGCCCGCAGCCGATGATCCTTTGCTTCGCAGTTTCGCGGCTTTTCGTTCGGCTGTTGGGACCCGAACGTTGTACACGAGACCGAGTCGTTCCATCGTTCGAATCGTGATCCAACTCGAATCAAATTGCCACCACTCAAGGCCATGCCGGGCTGAGGTCGGGAAGGCATGATGATTGTTATGCCAGCCTTCGCCAAGGGCGAAGATGCCAACAAAGATGTTGTTACGACTCTCGTCAGCACTTCGATAGGGCTGAGAACCCCAGATGTGACAGACCGAGTTCACGCTCCAGGTGATGTGATGGACGACCATGATCCGAACCAGCCCACCCCAGATGAATCCAAGAAAAGCGCCAGTCCAGAAAGCCTCGCCGATCAGAATATTGGCCAAACCGCCGAGGATCGCAGGGATCACAAAGCCGATGGCGACCCAGAGCGGAAACAGTCGGCTGATCGCCCGAATCCTTCGGTCTCGGATCAAGTCAGGAACGTAGCGATCCAACGGCTCACCGGGCGCATCGAAAATCCAACCGATGTGAGCGTGCCAAAAGCCCGCCCAGATGCCTCGAAGCCCAGTTCCGTGATCGTGCAAATGCGGTGAATGCGGATCACCTTCTTGATCACTGTGCTGATGATGGCTGCGGTGAGCCGCGCACCACCGGAGGATTGATCCCTCCGTGGCCATCGAGCCCAGAATTCCCAGAGCCATCGTGACCACGGGACCGGCGCTAAACGACTTATGCGTGAAGAGCCGGTGGTAGCCGATCGTGATTCCAAAGCCGGTGATGACGTACATGACGGTCATCAGCGCGAGCTGGATCCAACTCACGCCGTTTCCCCAGAAGTACACGATTCCCACAATCAGCCCAACGACCGGCGTGAGAATGGCAACCAGGTTGGCAATGCGACTTCCGAGTGGAAGCCCGACGTAACCGTCGATCTCGTCGCATGACTCTGAAGGCGAGGTGGGCTTGGCCGGAGTGCTCTGGGGGGGCGGGGTGGTCAGGGTGCTCAAATGATATTCCACTCGGTGGTGAGATGTTGTGATAAAGAAAGCGGGCGGCGCCGAAGCGCCGCCCGCATCTTCGTTCTACATCATATCGCGGATGCGATATTCAGCGCCAGCCACCACGGCCACCGCCGCCGCCGCCGCCACCGCCGCCACCACCACGGTAGCCGCCGCCGCCGCCACCGCCGCCGCCACCGCTACGGGGACGATCTTCACGGGGACGTGCTTCGTTGACGTTAATGGAGCGACCGCCAAGATCGGTGCCGTTGAGGGCCTCGATTGCTGCGTTGGCCTGTCCGGAATCGGACATTTCAACAAAGGCGAAGCCGCGAGGGCGGCCGGTTTCACGGTCGGTGATGACCGCAACATCTGACACTTCGCCATGAGCCTCAAAGGCATCGCGAATGTCATTTTCAGTAGCGCTGAACGGGAGGTTTCCAACAAAGAGCTTCATGAGCGTGATCTCTGCCCTGCTAAGTGATTTCCGAAGGCGACCATCAGGGCGGATCTGCACTCGGATTTTTCGATGTATCCGGCCATCCGGACCAAGCATCGAATGGCGGATCCTACGCGAAATTCGCAACTCGCGGAAAAAATTCAAGATGAAAACGAATTCAGACACCGTCCGAGACTCGGCGATGACGGATGCGGCCAAAATCAAGGACTGACGCTCAGCAGGTGGTATTTCTCGGAGAAATTTTGGTTTTTCGACCCTCTTACGAGCACCAAAACATGGCGTATGGCCGCATGATGGGCGATTCAGTCATGTCCTAGAAACTCGGGAATTCCCGATTTCGCGCGCGGTCGAAGACCAGAAGCCACGTGAAATGGGTTGCGTTGGCAACGCTCCTCGAAAACCATCATCCCAAACCGATCTCATTTGAACGCCGACAAAACGCCGCCGCCCACCACTTTTTCGGCGTCACCACTCGGGGCCGCCGGTGTAACGACCGTAGATATCTCCCATGGCCTGAACCATCTCACCCAGCGTGCATCGCACGAGAGATGCGTTGACCAAGGAGTCCATCACGTTCTCGCCAGCTCGAGCGGCCGTCCGGATCGACTCAAGGGCGGATTCGGCCGCAGACTCGTCTCGGTCTCGCCGATATTCGGTCAATCGATCGCATTGGACGGTTTCGACGGTGTGCGGAATCTGGAGGATTTCGACCTGGTGGCTCTCGTTTCCATCGGTGTAGGCGTTGACCCCCACCACGATTCGATCTCCCGCTTCCATCTCCTGCCCCGTTCGATAACTTGCCTCGGCGATCGCTCGGCGGAAATACCCTTTGTGAATCCCGGAGACCACGCCACCCATTTCGTCGATGGTGCCGACGATCTCGTTCGCATCGGCTTCCATCTGATCGGTGAGGGCCTCCACGAACCACGAACCGCCGAGCGGATCGACGGTGCGATGAACGCCGGTTTCGTGGGCAAGGATCTGCTGGGTCCGCAGGGCAACTCTGACGGCCGTCTCAGTCGGAAGCCCCAACGTTTCATCCATCGAATCCGTATGGAGGCTCTGACAACCACCGAGAACACCGGCGAGCGACTGGAACGCCACCCGAACGATGTTGTTCAAGGGCTGCTGCTCGGTCAGGGAGCATCCCGCAGTCTGAACATGAGTCCGCATCCACCAAGACCGTTCGTTCTTGGCACCAAACCGTTCTTTCATGGCGGTCGCCCAGATTCTTCGAGCCGCCCGTAGTTTGCAGATCTCTTCGAAAAACTCATTGTGGCTGTTAAAGAAGAAGGAAAGCCGAGGCGCGAAGAGATCCACATCGAGGCCGCGGGCCACTGCAGCTTCGACGTATTCCATACCGTCGCGAAGCGTAAACGCGAGTTCCTGGGTCGCCGTCGATCCAGATTCGCGAATGTGATATCCCGAGATCGAAACTGAATTCCACTTGGGAACGTGCTTCATCGCATACTCGATCGTGTCGACCACCAGTTTGACGCTCGCTTCCGGCGGGTAGATGAATTCGTTCTGGCTGTGAAACTCCTTCAAAATGTCATTTTGAAGGGTCCCGCCGAGCATCGTCCAGTCCACACCAAGTTCCCGGGCCATACCGAGGTACATCGCCCAAATCACACAGGCTGGTCCGTTGATCGTCTGACTAACCGTCACCTGATCAATCGGGATGTCCTTATAGAGCCGGTGCATGTCGTCGATGGTGTCGATCGCGACGCCGCATCGACCGACCTCGCCGGCCGACAACGGATCATCGGAATCCCGGCCCATGAGCGTCGGAAGATCGAATGCGGTGGAGAGCCCGGTATTCGCCTTGGCACTCTTCGCGTTTTGGAGCAGGTACTTGAACCTCGCGTTGGTGTCATCGGCCGAGCCGAAGCCCGCGAACTGCCGCATGGTCCACAGCCGCGATCGGTACATCGTCGGGTGCACGCCGCGAGTAAACGGGAACTCGCCTGGCTCGGCGATCCGCGGATCGGATTTTCCAGCGTCATCAGGGTCGACCGTTCGGACCGAATCGGGGCCGTAAACGGCGCCAATCTCGTAACCAGACAACGAGACTGATTCTGGATCTGGTCGTTGGGCCGAGGGTGGTTCGGGAGACTTGGAGGGTTGGATCGTGCTCATTCGCGATGAATTTCCAGAGTGGTTTGGAGTTGCTCTTCATGTTATCCGCGTCGAGGTTGGCAATCACGTTTTCATTGATTGGGAATTGGGGTATTCGCCCCGAAGCATCACTTTCCACGAGTGGAAACCTCCTGCCCAGAGTCTTAACCACGATGTCCAGTGATGTTTTCGGACGGCGACAGGTCGAGAAGGAGCACACCGAGGACTCAGGATCCACCGTGATTCTGAAGGAGTCACTGCATGGGCCACTTCGACCGCGTCAACCGCTTCCTCCGATCCGCCGCCCCGCGAAGGATCTTCACGACCCTCACCAGCCTGGTGGTGGTACCAGTCCATGCGGTCGACATCGCACCGAGCCAGATCCTCACGGCTTCGACGCCGATTCCCGGAGCCACCTTCGGAACTCGAATCCACGTCGACGGTGACTGGCTCGCCATCGGCGCCGATGGGGATGCCGGCGAATCAGCACGTGGCCATGTTCATGTCTACAAAAAGGTGGGTTCGGAATGGACTCCGCACCAGACCTTCACAGCGCCGGACGGAATCCCGGGCGACCACTTCGGGCTTCCGGTTGTCATCCAAGCTGACACCATGATCGTTGGGGCCCCCGGAGATGACGACCTCGGCTTCTGGTCAGGATCGGCGTACATCTATCGGTTCATCGACGGCGACTGGACGTACGAAGCCAAACTGGTTGCCCCCTTAGGCGACAACCCCAACGCCCTCTTCGGGCTCTCTGCCTGCTTCGGCCGGAGCACTGACGAGGTCATGATCGGCGCATTCCTTGAGTCGCTGGAAGACGAAGCCGAAGGCGGCGTGTGGATCTTCCGTCGGGACGATGACACCTGGACCGTTCACCAGCGACTCGGCTTGCCGGGGGTTCAGGGCGCTGCCTACTTCGGTCGAAGTCTCGATGTCGAGAACGAGATCATGGCGGTTTCCGCTTCCGGGCTGGTCGGTGAGATCGGCTTCCGACATGGCGGAGTCGCCATCCATCGATTCATCGGTGACCAGTGGGTTTTGGACACGATGCTGGTGCCTGTCGAACCGGAGCCGTATCAAGTCTTCGGAGAGTGGATTGACTTGGAAGCCGACCGACTCGCCATCGGCGCGCCTTTCGAGGACACCTTCGGCATCGATGTCGGTGCGGTTCATCTTTATCAAATGAACGGCGCGACGCCGACCTTGAAAGCGCATTTTGGCCCCACGAATCCGCAAGACGTGAAGGGGTTCGGGTTCCCTTGCGTGCTCAACCCTGACGGATCGAGGCTCGTGGCCGGTGGCTACCGCTCGACGCTCGATGGCGAATACGAATCCGGCGGCGGGTGGATCCATCAAGAGGTCGACGGGCTGTGGGAAGCCGCGATCCGACTCCGCCCGCACGAAGACGGCGAGCGTGACTACTTCGGTATCTCTGCGAGCTTCGACGGCGATCACGCCGTGATGTCAGCGCCGAGAGCAGATCTCCCGGACGGTCAGATTGACGTTGGCAGCGTTCTCGTGTTTCCGCTCGCTGATTGCGACTCCAACGGCCTACTCGATGCCTGGGAGATTGCCGAAGGCTTGGTCAACGACGGAGACGCCGACGGCCTGCCAGACGCCTGTGATTCGGCACGCGTCGACCTCGACGGCGACGGTCAAGTTGACGGAAATGACCTCGGCCTCTTCATGGCACTCTGGGGGACGAACGGTCGATTCGGGGGCGATTTCGACGGCAACGACATCGTTGATGGGAGCGATCTGGCGATCCTCCTCGCCGGATGGGCGGCCTGACCACTCTCAACGTGTCCATCGGGATGTCGCCAGGATTACTGACCGTGGTCACCTTCGCTCAGCGAGCGTGGCTGTAGACGCCATGTCCGGACTTGTCGCCGAGTCGACCTGCGGTAACCAGCTGCCGAAGCAACGGACACGGGAAGAACTTCTGGTCTCCAAGCTCTTGATACAAGACCATCATGATGTCATGGCACACGTCGAGCCCGATGAAGTCGGCGAGACGAAGCGGACCCATTGGAAAATTGCATCCGAGTTTCATGATCTCGTCGATCGCCTCAGGTTCGGCAACACCTTCCATCCACGTACAGAATGCTTCGTTGATCAACGGCATCAGGACCCGATTTGAGACGAACCCAGCCCGATCATTCGCCGGTATCGGGGTCTTGCCCATCCGCTCCGCCAGTGCCACCGTTCGTGCCACGGTCTCATCACTGGTGGCAAGTCCCTTAATGACTTCGACCAGTTTCATGACCGGAACTGGATTGAAGAAGTGCATTCCCACCACGCGATCCGCGGCATCTCCGGTTGCGGTGGCGATCTGGGTGATGGAGATTGAACTGGTGTTCGTCGCGAGCACGGCATGGTCGGGAAAAGTTTTCCGCATGGTCGCGAACAGCTTCGCCTTGATCTCGGGATTCTCCGTCGCGGCTTCGACTGCCCAGTCGGCTGACTTCGCGGCATCCATGTTGTCGACGTAGGTGATTCGTGCGAGCGCCGCGAGTTTCTGTTCCTCGGTCATCCGCTCCTTCTCGACGTTCCGCGAAAGGACCTTGGCGTGATATCCCTTCGCCCGCTCCAGCTGCTCCGGAGAGACATCGACCTGGAAGGCGTCAATCCCGCTGGTGGCGGCGATGAGCGAGATGCCAGAACCCATGGTCCCGGCCCCAATAACGGCGATGCTGTTGACTTCGTGAGACATGAGAACCTCGGAGGATCGGTGGAATTGGCAAGAAAGAAAGATCTTAGCGGCAGACCGGATGCTGTTCTGCTGGCACAGAATCGCCTTTTGCTGACAATTTGGGAAAGATAGGGTGTTTAGGTTGGCCAGATGTCGCCCGCACGGGTAATTTTGTGGGAGACGTGGCCGTGCTCGTCATGCCGCAAGGATTCCGCCAGATCGCGATCTCTTTGAAGCAATGAGCAAGAACGACAGGCTGCAGTCGTCGGAACAATCTTTTGGGGGGTCTCGAATGAATCTGCCTTGCAACGCACGGGAACGACTCACACCGATCGGCCTCGCAGCCGAGTCGCAGGTCCTTCCTGACTCGTGCCAACGCCGCGATCGTCCTGCCCTCCCTGGCAGACCCGCCCCTCTCCAACCCTGATCCCCATTTGTTGCCATTTGTTTTTCTGTTCTTGAGAAGCGGAGCCTCTCCGCTCAACCACCTTCCGGAGCTCACGAAATATGAAACACTTGATCACCCTTCTCGCCGCCATCGGCACCTGTTCCGGTGCACTAGCGATCGCACCGCCCCTCGCCGATGGACGACGCCCCGACGCCGCCCGCCTCGACGTTCCACCGCGGCTCGACGACCGCGAAGAGATGTTCGTTCCCAATGAACTCGTGATCGAATTCCGGAAGGCTGGTACGGACGCCCTGCGCATCGCGCGGGTCGATCAAACCCCCCTTCGTGAGGCCTCTCCCGAAACAAACGCCCTGCTCGATTTGATTGCCGCGGAGTCCATTCGGCCGCAATTTCCCGGCGCACCAATGGCGCCCAAGGACGGTCGACCCGACCTCTCCAATTATCATGTGGTCCGAATCGACCCTGCGATCGCACCCGGAGGCTTGGAAGGCGCTCTCGCACTGGCGCTCGCACATCCCCTGGTTCGCAACGCTGAATTGATCGGCGTGCATCCCGTTTTCGCAACGGTGAACGATCCGTATTTCACCAACTGCTGGCATTTGAATCAATCCAACGATGCAGACGTCGATGCCCCCGAGGCATGGGACGTCCAGACCGGCAATTCTTCAATCGTCGTGGCCGTGCTCGATACTGGTGTCCAGTGGTATCACTCGGACCTCGCCGGAAACGCGGCGACCGCCGGCAATCTCTTGTCGGCCGGTGGCAACATGTGGCAGAACACCGCGGAGGCCAACGGTACCCCTGGAGTCGATGATGACAACAACGGCTTCGTCGATGACATCGTCGGATACGACTTCATCACCAGCCCGCTCTACGGATTCGGGTGCTGGGCCGGCGAGGACTGCAACGACGCCGACAACGATCCGCGCGACTTCAACGGCCACGGAACCCATTGCGCTGGAATCGTCGGTGCACTGAACAACAATGGAACCGGGGTTTCCAGCCCCGCAGGCGGATACGGAAATGGCTCGCCATCGACCACCGGAAACGGCGTTCGAATCATGGCCTTGAAGATGGGGCATTCATCCAATTACAACGGTTCAGAAGCCGGATTCGTCGGCATGGCCGCCGCTGCGGAGTCGTTCTTCTACGCGGCTCAAAATGGCGCCAAGATCGCAAGTTGCAGTTGGGGCAGTTCCAACAGTGGCGGTCTCGCCGCAGCGATCGACTACTTTATTGCCTCGGGCGGCCTGGTCTTCGTGGCGGCCGGGAACAGCAACAACACCAGCCAAGGCTACGTGAACTCAAGAAGTGATTGTTATTCAGTGGGCGCTCTGGACACGGATGACACCAAGGCTTCATTCTCAAGTTACGGAAGTTGGGTCGACGTCAGTGCTCCTGGCGTCAGCATCCTCGCCACCTATCACGATAGTTCCGCCCCGAACAACAATGGCTACGCCTATCTCAGTGGCACATCGATGGCGACCCCGCTGGTCGCCAGTGTGGCGGCACTCGCTTGGTCGCAAAATCCCTCTGCAACCGCCGATGAAGTCTGGGCTGCGGTTCGAGACAGTGCCGACCCCATCTCTTCCTTTAGCGGGCAGATGGGCTCTGGACGGGCCAATGCTGCCAATGCAGTGGCGGCCATTTCTGGCGGCGGCGGCGGCGGTGGTGGTGGCGGCCCAACGCCATGCGAGTCGGCCGTGACCATCGCGAGCGGCGACACCGGTTTCAGCACCACGCCGGGTAGTGGCAACTTGGACCCCGCAGGCTGCGGATCCATCTACGACACCAACTGGTACCGATTCACGGCGTCCAATACCGGCACGCACACCGTCTCCACGTGTAACGCCGCCAACTTCGACACGAAGATCGCGGTGCTTGGATCGTGTGACGTCACGAGCATCCTGGCATGCAACGATGACGGTTCAGGCTGTGCTGGCTACACGTCCTCGCTCACCTTCGAAGGCGTGGGTGGTACCGAGTACATCATCGCCCTCGGCGGGTACAGCTCGGGCAATACGGGCAGTGGAACGCTTTCCATCACTGAACCAGACGGTGGCGGTGGCGGTGGCGGTGGCGGTGGCGGTGGCGAAACCGGTTCGACGCTGCTCCTCGCGATCCAGGGCAACCCTTCATTCGGCTTCGGAGTCGCTCGCGATGAAGACATTGTCGCCATCGATCTCGATACCTACGAAGCCGAGCTGTGGTTCGACGGCAGCGACGTCGGCCTCGCCAGTTATCGAATCAGCGCCTTGACTCGACTTGATGACGGCGATCTTCTCCTCTCCTTTACCAACGCCGGCAGCGTCGACGGGATCACCTTCGACGACTCAGACATCCTGCGATTCACACCGACTCAACTCGGCGCGGTCACCGCGGGCAGTTTCTCGATGTGGTTTGATGGAAGCGACGTTGCGATGACCAGAAACGGAGAGGACATTGACGGCCTCCATGTGCTTGCCGACGGCACCGTGCTGCTCTCCACGACCGGTGGATGCCGAGTCAGCGGGCTGCGGAGCAATGATGAAGACATCATTGCCTTCTCACCTTCCTCCCTCGGCACAACCACCAGCGGGTCTTTCTCCGCCTACTTCGATGGAAGTGATGTCGGCCTTTCGACTTCCAGTTCCGAAGACGTGGATGCTCTCTCCGTGAATGAGGTCGCTGGCACCCTGTCGCTTTCCACCGTCGGAGGCTTTTCGGTCACCGGCGTTTCCGGCGTCGACGAAGATCTCTTCGACTTCACGCCCGCGACGCTCGGCTCGTCGACGAGCGGAGCATTCTCCATCTTCATTCTCGGGTCCGAGATCGGCATTCCAAGCGGCGATGACATCATCGGCGCCTGCGAGTTCTGACACCCCTGGCGGGTCGAGCTGGATCTCTAAATCGTGTCACACGCTTCTGAACGCTAGCTCGCCACCCAAGAGCGAGAAAATCCAACCAATAGGGCCGTCCGATCATTGATCGGACGGCCCTTGTCATTGGTCTTCGAAATCGTTTGAGCCCGTGAAGAGCTCAGTCGTTCCACTGCTGGAGGGCCGGGCCTGAGTACTCCGCAAGCGGCCGGATGATCCGATTGTTCGCATGCTGCTCCATGATGTGAGCACACCAGCCCGTGATGCGGCTGGCCACGAAGATCGGCGTGTACTGCGGAACCGGGATACCCATCGCGAAATACGTCATGCCGCAGGGGAAGTCCACATTGGGATGAATGTTCTTCTGGTCGAGCATGATGCCTTGCACCGTATCGCCGAGATCAAACCATTTTCGAGCGGACGCGTTTTCTTCGGCGGCGTACTTGAGACCCCAATCTCGAAGAATCCCGGCCCGGTGGTCGCCGTTCTTATAAACCCGGTGTCCGAACCCCATGAGCTTCCGCTTTTCGACGAACGCTCGCTCCATCCAGGCCTCGACGGTCATTGATCCGTCCTCGGTGTCCTTCATGATGTCGGCGAGCATCTCCATCGCAGCCTCGTTGGCACCTCCGTGCAGATTGCCCTTCAAGGCACCCACGCCACCGCAGACCGCGGAATGAAGATCACTATTCGTGGAAGCAATGACTCGACAAGTGAATGTTGAGGCGTTGAAATCATGTTCCGCATAGAGAATCAGGGAGACATCCATCACCTTCGCCGCGATCTCGCCCGGCTTCTCGCCGGTCATACACCAGAGAAGGTTCGCGGCGTGATCAAGCGTTGGGTCAGGATCGATTGGCGACTTGCCTTCGAGTGCCCGCTGGTGCACGCCGATACAGGTCGGAATCGAGGCGAGTAAACGCATGGACTTCCGAAGCTCCGCCTCTGCACTATTGTCCTCGCACTCGGGATCAAGATGCCCGAGGAGGCTGATCGCGGTTCGAACCACGCCCATCGGATGAGCGCCAGGGCTCTCCCGAGCAATGTGCGTGATCGCGTCGGTCACCGACTGCGGAATCGACCGCATTCCAACCAGCGTCTGCTTGAATTCCGCCAGCTCTTCGGCGGTCGGCTTCTGCCCCACCAGAAGGAGATACGAAACCTCCTCGAACGAGGCGTGCGCGGCGAGATCCGCGATTTCATAGCCGCGGTAGATCAACTGGGTCTGGTTAACCGAGCAGACTTGGGTCTCCCCAATCGTCTGGCCGGCGAGGCCGCGGGTGTCGGTGGCGGTCGAGCTCACGATGTTTCCTTTCGATCGATGACGAATTCAAGTGGAACACTCTTCAAATTCCGGGCTGGCCATCCTAACGCCCCTCCCACCATCCGCCTGAGATCGCTTGCATCCACGAATCATCACCAGTCTTCCGGCCTGAAAAACCCCTCCAGAGGACCTAGACTGGGGGCATGAAGTCAACCCTCGACCGACGCGTCGCCACACTGACCGCGGGCCTCGCCATCCTGATCGCCATCTCGAGTAACGGCTGCAACGGCACCGAGACTTCCTCCGTCGCTGCACCCATCCGATTCTCCAGTGGCGTCGAACGACTCCAATCGTGGCTTTGTGGAAGTTTCGACTCCTCGGCCCAGGCCACACGGGATTCCGCGTTCCGCTCGATCAGCCTCAACGCTTCACCCATCTGGCCGGATCGCGAAGACGGACGCTGGCTGTACATCGAGCAAGCGGCCAGTGATTCTCTAGATCGCCCCTACCGTCAGCGAATCTACCGGGTGCGCAATGATGCGCAGGGCGGACTGATCTCCGAGGTCTTCGCGTTCCACGACGGCGAAACACCGCCGGCCGGATCGTGGCGAAACCCGGAGTACTTCAACACGGTGGATCCCGCACTTTTGATCCCGCGTGAAGGCTGCACCGTGCATCTGGTCGCCACGAACCGCGACGAACCCGCCTTCACCGGCGGCACGATCGGCGACGGATGCGCCAGCACGCTCAACGGAGCCAATCACGCCACCAGCGAGGTACGGGTCGAGGCTGATGCCATCCGATCCTGGGATCGCGGGTTCGATGCCTCGGGAACTCAGGTCTGGGGTGCGGAGTCGGGGCCGTACGAGTTCATCCGGATCGTCACGAAGAACTGACCGAAGAAGCGCTCCACCGAGACCTCATTCGCCACGAGCGGGAAATCGCCACTCTTCGCCGGGGGTGTATCCCAGCAGGGCATAGAGTTCCTGGCGTGATTGCATGCGGTCGAGCATCGGCTCGACCGAACCGGCCTGGCGGAGTTCGCTCAGACCACGGACGACCTCGCCCATCGCAAGCCGCATCATGCTGAGTGGATAGATCACCATCCGGTATCCGAGCTCGCCGAACCGATCCGCGGTGATCATCGGGGTCTTTCCGAACTCGGTCATGTTGGCAAGGAGCAGCCCGGGCGAACCCGCCGCGAATGCCTTGAATTCGTCCTCGGACTGAAGTCCTTCCGGGAAGATCGCATCCGCCCCCGCCTCGCGATATCGATTCGCTCGGTCAATCGCGTCATCGAACCCGGTGACATGCCTGGCATCGGTTCGAGCGATGATCATGAAGTCAGAATTCCGGCGGGCCGCCGCCATCGCCGAAACCTTCTCGCTGAATTCCTCCGCGGGGACCAGTTGCTTGCCGTCGAGATGACCACATCGTTTCGGAAAGACCTGGTCCTCGACGTGGAGCGCCGCGGCCCCCGCCCGTTCGTACTCGACCACGGTTCGAACCGCGCATTCGATCTCGCCGAATCCGGTGTCGGCGTCGGCGATGACCGGGATGCCCGATGCATCGACGACTTCTCGAACGGTCCTGACCACCTCGGTCAGGGTCAGCAGACCGATGTCAGGAGTTCCAGCCACATTCGCGGTCGCACCGCCGGAGATGTAGCAGGCGTCGAAGCCTGCTTCTCGAACCGCCATCCCCACCAGCGCATTGAACGCTCCGGGAATCATGACGACGTTCTCTTCGACGAGGGCCCGAAGGCGGGCGCCGGGATGCTGCATGAGTGATCTCCTTGAATCCCATGCTATCAGCCGACGTCGATTCAGACTCCAAACCGAGTCAGGCGGCGATTCGGATCTTCAGCGGTCCTGATTCAATGTGGAGGCCCTCGGGAAGCTCATCCAGTCGCTCAGAGGCATCTCGAAGCCTCAATTCGGATCGGTCGAATTCCGAGCCGAACTTCTTCATCGCGTCTTGCAGTTCCTTCCACGTGGAATCGAATTCCGCGATGATCCCGGAGTCGCCGTCCACGTCCGACGCATCGAACGGCACCTCGACGGTCTCGTGCGTTCCATCCGGCCAGGTCCCTTCGATTTCGATGTACGAGGAGGCGCCGATCGAGACTTCCACGGCATCGTCGGAGAAGAAGACCGCCCGGATGCTTCCTTCACTCAACGAGGTCGTGCCTTCCACCACCGTCGTACCCGCACCATCTCGCACCGAGGTGATCCAGAGAATCCCCTCCACGCCCTGTTCCAGACGAAAACGATCGAGTTCATCGCACGCGAAATCCTTCGAGAACGCGGAGTCGCCATCCGTGCCGGACCACCCGTCACATCGGGCGATGGCGACCGCGGACTCCGCCACGAGGTCGAGGTCCTCTTCGACGGTCCACCCCGAATCCAGAAGCGACCGAGTGATCGCGGCCAGACTCTGCTCACCCTTGCCGAGAGAAGTTCGATCGTCCAGGACGATGAAGGATCCGGTACCGATCGGGGTGGGAACATCCCAATCGCCCGCCCCGTTCGGCTCCTGCTGAAGCCGCACGTCGTAACGACTCTCAGTGGCCCCCCGCTCCATCATGTTCGCCATGATTTCATCGACGGTGCCCTGCATCATCGTGTTCGATTTCTCATCGAACCCGCCGACGTTGAAGGCGTAGGCGAAGGCCAGGAAGAAGGCGATTCCGAAGGCGACCAGGACCGTCAACGCTCCGGAGATTCGCCGGTGCGGCGATCGCGCGACGCTCGCTCGTCGAGCGGAAGTCCGCCGTCGTGCTGCCGCGACCTGTTCACGAGCCCGTGGCCGATCGGTGTCGCCGGCCGCGGCGTACGCGCCGGTCATCCAGTTGGTGACTCGAATACGTGGTCGTGCGACGATCGGCGGCGGCGCCGCCGCTCCCGTGCGACGAACGGTCGACGACGGTGCTGGGTTCGAGGCCGCGGGGTCCATCGGGCCGTCGGCGTCCACCAACTCCACGGAAGCACCGGACATGGAAGGAAGCTGTGCCGGCGTGACGGACCAGGGATCGGCCGCGGATGCGACGGCGCGAAGGTCGTCGAGCATCTCCCGGGCCGAACCATATCGCTGCCCATAGTCGGCCATCGCCCGCCGCACGATCCACCGCAAGGCCTCCGGCGCCGGCCGTTCGAAACGACTGAGTCCCCCGTGACCGGGAAAAGTATTCTCCATGATGAAGTAGAGAACCGCACCGGCACCATAAATGTCGAACTTGGCACCATCGACCTCGTGCACCTTCACTCCCCGCATGGCCATTCGAACCATCTCAGGGTCGCGGAAGTACTCGGTCCCATGAGTGGTGAGCGTCATGGCTGAACGTAAGGACGTGGCCAGACCGAAGTCGACCAGATGCGCCGCGCCGCCGTGGACGATGATGTTGTCGGGCTTCACGTCCTTGTGCCAGAGTCCGTCCGCGTGATATCGGTCGAGCGTGGAGACCAGGTCGATCTCATAGCCCAGCATTTCGGACAAGGCCCGACCTCTCAGCCCGTCTTCCGCACCGACTCCGTGCGCCTCACGAACAACTGAACCGAGGTGCTCCCCCGGGTGGTAGGGCATCGCGTACCAGAACTGCGTGTCGTTGAGTTCGTGCGCGAGAACCAGCCCCAGACGCTTCCCGGATTCGAGGGATCGACTCTCGCGAACGATCTGCGGAAGAGAGCTTCCCTCCGCGAGTGCGAAGCTCTTGATCACCACCGCCTCCGGCTGTCCGGGAAGCCGGCGCCTCGTCTTTTCGTCGGGTCGCGCGATATAGAGCTTGGCCCCTGACCCCCCCGCCGGAAGCGATCCGGTGATTTCGAATCCGGGGAATTGGAGTCCTCGAGCCGGCCGATCGCGGCCGGGGGCCGCCTTCAGATCCTCGACCGCGCGAACTTCCACACCTTCGAGCATTCCGTCGAGGAAAAGTAGTTTTAGCGGCCGCCGCACCACGACTCGGTACAGCCCTTTGCCGATGAGCAGGACCTCGCGTCTGACCCCGTCTGCAAAGTGATTGGCCGCCGACCATCGTCCGATCAGGAGATTCAAGATTGCCAGCGGCGCCAGCACGATGCTCGCGATGATGGCGCCGAAAATCCTTGCGACGTCGCGAATCACGCCGAAGATGAAGTCGAAGACATGCCCAATGAGAAATCCGGCTCCGCGCCCGGCCTGAAACAAGATCATGATCACCGCGATCAACATGACGATGGCGACGGCGGTGATCGCGAAGAATGCAAGAATCGAAAAAGTCATGATGGGCTCCATCCACCGGTTGTGCCGGCGAAATCCATGGCGCAATAGGCGTGATCATCCAGGCGGGAGTTGCGACTCGTCCGTGACGATCCCCGCATGCCGCAGGTAGATCTCGCACAGCGCCTCATCGAACAAGGCGTCATCCAGCCCCAGACCGGCGCTGGTGGCTTCGCCTCGCTCTTCCTCGGTGAAACTGTAAGTCGTGATCATCTCCAAGAGCCGTTCGCGAAGAAGCGCTCGGACCCGTTGAAGATGCCGTGACACGGTCGGCTCGCTGATACCCAGTCGCTCCGCGACGGACTTTCCGGGAATTCCGTCGAACACCCGCATTCGATAGACCTCGAAGTGCAGGAACTCACTCTCCTGTCGAGCCGCATCGATGGCGGCATAGACCTTGGCTTGAAAAACGAGGCGTTCGTACTCCGCATCCGGCTGAGGGTCGTTCGACCGTCCCATGAAACTTTCGTCGAGACTGGCCGCTCGCTTCCCACCGCCGCGCTTGAGCGCATTGCGACGGTCTAGTTCATCACCGAGAACGTGCTTGGCGATCGCGAGAAGCCAGGTGCTGAACCGGGCGCCACGATCAGGATCGAATCGATCAATCGATCCTGAGAGCGCGGTGAGCGTGTCCTGGGTGAGGTCCTCGACCGTGGCCATACCAACGGCGCCACGACCCCAACGAGTGAGTTGCGCCCGAATCACCGGACCAAACACCGTCCAAAGTTCAAACCAAGCGGCATCGTCCCGATTTCGGAGGCGAGCCACGAAGGAAGTCGTCATGGGATTCATGAGTAGCACGAGTCCTTGTTAGGGAAAGGAAGGCGCCGGTTTCGAAATCAGCGTGGCATGTCACCAAGAATTCTGATTACCGCGTCCGGCTCGACAAATCTCCCCGATACGGAAAGCCCTCACAGATCATTCTAGTGAGGTTGTCCCAGATTTCGAATTCGAGGGTGAAATCCACGTTCTTGATCTCCCATCAAGGCGGTGGAGCATCGGAATCGACCGGAATTCAAATCGCCCCGCTGAAGCGGGCAACCGGAAGAGCCTCTGATGCGTGCCGAAGGAATCTCCCCATGTTCAGCATAAGTCGTTGCGTCTTGCGTTGGGGGCTGATCGGGGCTGCAGGCCTCGGCACCCTCGCGTTCTTTGTGGGCCCGGACCGTATCGCGGCAGGATTCGATCAGATTCGAAACAAGGCCCATGCCTTGGCGGATGACTTCGTCGAGGATCCCGTCGCTCTTCGACGGCAGCTTTCTCAACTCGCCGAGAAGTACCCCGAACGAATCGCCGAAGTGCGGACCGAGATCTTCGAAATCAACCGCCAGGTTCAGTTGCTCGAGAAAGACCGTGATGTCGCCCGTCGAGTCGTCGCGATGACCAATAGTGATCTCTCTGACCTCCGAGTCGCGATGGGTGATGCGGAAGTCGACGCCCGCTCGGGCCGAACCGTGTCCATTCGAGTCGACGGTCGAGCCGTGGACTTTGAGGGCGCTCGGAACGAAGCTCGCCGGATTGCCACGATTCGATCCACCTATCAGGATCGACACGCCGGCGATGACACCCAACTCACCTTCCTGAATACCCAGAAGGGTCGCCTGGTTGAGATCCTCGACTCCCTTGAGGATGAGCACGCACGATACGAAGCCAAACTCTGGCAACTGGATCGCCAGATCGATGCGATCGATCGAAACGATCGACTGATCGAAATGACCAAACAACAGCAACAGGTGCTCTCGGACTACGACAAGTTTGCGGAGGTTGGGAGCCTCGATCAGCTCGAAGCGAAGCTGGCGGAACTCCGCACCATCCAAGAAGCCCAATTGCAATCGCTGGCCAGTCACGGAACCCGTTCGGACTACGAGAAGCGAGCCGAGGAATCCATGAGCAATGACGCATGGGAGGACTTCTCCTGGGATGACTTTGAGCTTGAGTCAGTGAACGAGCCCTCCGATGAGTCGTTCCAAGCTGCCGACACGCTCTCTCGAGCCAACCCCTGATCCACCATCACCCTGAACCCCCAGACCGCCCATCTTCACCTCGAAGATGGGCGGTTTTTTCTCGATTCAAGGGTGCCGCCCATGGCCTTGAAGAAACCAGATTCGATCCGATCAAGCGCGCAAGTCTATATAAACAATAGACTTCCAATCTCTGTTCATTCTCATCGTTTGTTTCAATGCAAATACAGATGGTGTTTTTTTTACAAAAAGGCCGGAAGGGCTGACATCACCCCAATTCGGTGGCATACTTCCAGAAGTTCGAAGCGTTTCTCCTTCGCTTTGGACATGGGAGCAGGAAAGGGAAATCCGCTCACGCGAGAATCCCTTTCCGACTTCGGCCTCGTCGATGCGGGATCATCGATATGGTTTGGAACAAGGGACCTTGGGTTCTGTTGCAATGGGAAAAGGGCACTTGCACCCGCAACGGAAAAAGCGAGTACTGGGAAAAGGGAACTCCTGATACACGCCACTTGAGGGGCAGAGGCACGAAAGTCGCTTCATCTCCTGTTTCGAGTAGTAGAGGCTGAGGAAATCAAGACCGGCCGTTCGCTGCAAAGCGAACGGCCGGTCTCTTTTTTTGGACTTTCGAATGGGATCCCGCGCTTCACGAATCAAGACACCATCAGGCTCGAGGCGTGGCCCTGGCTGGCTGAGCGGTCGACCAGGCCTGATAGACCTTGGCACCGGGGTAGTACCGTTCGAGTATTTCCAGACTCGACGCTCCCTTGCTCGCCATTTCCTCCGCGCCGTATTGACACACCCCGACCCCGTGGCCGAAGCCCCGCCCCTTGATCTTCAACGAGCCGCTCGTGGCCTCCACTTCGAAACAAGCTGAACGAGGGCGAGTGTTCCAAGCCTCCCCGGCACTGGCCGTGGCAAGGATTCTTCGAACCGACTCCGCCGACATCAACACTGGCGCCGCTCCCCCGGCACCGGCAAGCTCGAAATCGACCGGTCGCCCCGTCTGATTTCGATGATGCACATCAAGCCGAAGGGGACGGCGGAGTTCCGAGATTCGTCGGTCTCCTTTTCGCCGCCCGAATTCGAGGACCGCCGTTTCGAAGGCGCCTCGTGGAACCGTGATGGTCCAGTCACCATGGGGGCTTGACGTGACGCATCCGCATACGGATCCGTTACTCATCGCCACGGCCCGAAGCGGTGGAATACTGTTGACGGGGTTTTCTGAAATCGCATCTTCGGCGTTCGCCGGCTGCCCACCACAAGAAGCGCTGTAGTACGCCGGCACGACTTGGCCACGCCACACGAGCAACTGCCCCGTCGTGGCTCGAACCGCGGACCTCGCCCGTAAGGATGCGTCACCTCCGGTCCAAGCCTGGCTCGCCTGACCAGCGACCAGGTCATAGTGTCGGCGGCGGATCCAGAATGCCCGTTCGCAGACTGCGAAGGACCGCGCCGCAATCGCCTGGGCTTCGAACGTCGCTGGACGCCAGCCCGGATACAGCTCTTTCTGAACGACGCCGGGCAGATACAACTCCATGGGAAGATGGCAGACCACGTCGAGTTCGGTGCGACCTTGGGTATCGCGAATCGGTTCGACGTAGATGGTCCCCAACAGGCTGCGACCTTCGAATTCGATGCCTGATTCCTTCCGACCGATCTTCGCGATCGCGATCGATCCGGTCGTCTTGAATATTGCGGTTCCGCCACGACCTCCAGAAGACCATCGAACCGACCAACCAGTCTTCGTATGACGCAAACGAACCGGACCTCGGCATGCCCTTCCGGGAACATCGGTACCGGGCGCGGTGATCCAGAGCTGCTGCCCCACCGCGCCAAACTCGACTTCCGATCGGCGAACATCCGCGACCTTGATTCGAACCATTGGCTCGGTGGTTGGAGGGAACGGCCGAAGATCCCTCGGGAGTCCCTTCATCGGGGAGGCTGCCACGGGCGCCGCGGTCGCCACTTCTTTCTTGCCGACTTCACTGCGGGAACAAGCCGAAGGGATCAACGCTGGCGCCGCCAGCGCGAACAACGCCGAGCGACGGCTGATCCGCCCCACCCTGATCGAAAGTCCGTCGTCTTGGATTGAAGCCTGGGCCAATGGTGTCCTCGATTCGATCGCCACATCGTGAATGGCGCCCGCTCGCCCTGATACTGACCTTCTCAGTGTACGCCTCGAAGCAGCCTGAAGCGAAAACCGCCCGCCCTATCTCAGGGCGGGCGGTGGATGAGTGTCGATCGGTCGCGTTCCCATGAAGGGAAGCGAAGGGGTTCAATCAAGCGTCTTTAACGACAATTCATGATCGACGAGACGTTCCTTAATCTCGTCCAGACTGGTCTGTCCGAAGTTCTTGACACCGAGCAGTTCCGCCTCGGTCCTCGCCGCAAGTTCGCCGAGCGAGAGAACACCAAGCATCTGAAGTGCCTTGCGAGCTCTGACCGAAAGGTCGAGCACCGAGATGGGCTTGTTGAGGATCTGATCTGTGATCCCGCGGCTATGAAGTTCTTCGATGTCCTCGGGCCGGAGCCGCGGACCACCCGCCGTGTCTTGGCCGAGTCGAAGCCCCTTACTTGCGAGCATCTGCTTGATCTCGGTGACCGTGGTGTCGCCGACGTTCTTGTAACTGTTCAATTCCGATTCGCCGACTCGAACCAAATCACGGAGCGTTCGAATCTGCATTTTCTTGAGGCAGTTCCGAGCGCGAACCGAGAGTTCGAAATCGGTGACGGGGATATCGAGGATGGCATCGTGCCGGGTCGACGAGAGATCGTCGTCGTCGTCGTAGTACATGCCTCTGGACGCCTGAACATCCTTGAGGAACAACTTGGCACGCTCTTCGTTGGGCTCGCTCTCGATCACCTGATTCAGGATGTACTCCGCCTTGCTGAACTCGCACCGATCCTCGTAGAGGACCGCAAGGTTGATCAGCGTCTGCAGTCGCGGCGGTCCTGAATCTCGAGCCGCCTCGTAGAGTTGGACCGCTTCGTCTTCCTCACCCAAAAGGTCGAGGAGGTAGGCGAGACGATGAAGGTGCTGTGACTTGCTCCCATGGGAGACCGCCTCGCGATAGGAGGCGACCGCGCTGGCTCGGTCGCCCTTGGCCTCGTAGTCGAGCCCCTGCTTGTAGACCGCGTCGGCCCGCGCTTCGTCAATCGCGCTGCCTCCGATGACAGTGTCGAGTCCTTCGGACATGATCTGGAATCTCCGGGGAAAAAAGGTCTCGCGAGACGCGAGTCCAGTATTCTACTCGCCCCGCGGATTCCGCTCAACCTCACGGTTTCCCAGCGTCAGTGTCCCGTGGCGGCTGTCCAATCAAATCATCGGCCATATCGCGGTAGGAAGAGGCGGCATCCAGGGCTGGTGCGGCCGGCCCCAGAGGGATGTGAACCGCGATTTCGGGGCAATCTTCCGAGACCAGTTTGATCTGCCGCCACCGCCCTCGCTCGAATCGCACCCCCATCACGACCCCATACACGAGGATATAGGCGGTCGCGCCGATCCAGGGACCCATCGATGAGATCCCAGGAAAGACCGCCACGACGGCCGCGCCAAGCCCCACCAGAAGCGTCCAGCCGAGAATCGCGGTGACCACCCCGGGCCAGACCGTATCTCCGGCACCTCGCAGAGCCCCGGAATAGACGATGCCCACGGCATCCATCGTCTGAAAGACGGCGGCCCAAATCAGCATCGAAGCCCCGATCGAAAGGATGGCGGCTTTCGATTCCGGGGTGACATCGCCGTCGACAAAGACCCCCACCAGCGATCCTCGAAAAATCAGAAAACCAATGGCACACACGGACATATATCCAACGGCGATCCCCAAGGCGATCCGCGCCCGGTTGATTGCCAGATCCGGACGGCCCGCACCAATCCACTTTCCGACCAGCGATGTGGTCGCAACCGAGAATCCGACCGCCGGCATGAAACTCAGATGCATGTAGCGGATGACCGCCCACGCGGCGGTCAGATGATCGGTTCCAAACTGCCCGATGAGGACCGTGACAAAGATCCCCCAACAGATCATTTCATTCCCGAACTGCAGGGCCGCCGGCCAGCCGAGTCGAAGGAGATCCCGCATAGCGCGGAAGTCCGGACGCCAGTTGGCACGACTACCAACTTCACGGGCCAGACCCGGTCCAAGGAAAACGACCAACGGGACTAGAATTTCGACCGCCGTACCGATGACGGTTCCAATCGCCGCCCCGGCGAGGCCCAGCGCAGGCGTCCCGGGGATTCCGGGAATGCCCAGCTCGGGGATTCCGGCTTCACCAAAGATGAGAATCACATTCGCGAGGATGTTGACGACGTTGGCGAGGATCGCAGACATTGTGATCACCCTCGGCCGCTGATATCCGAAGAACCAGTGGCTCATCGCCTTGCCGGTGACCAGAAGCACACCTCCGAACAGGAGGATCTGTGCGTAGTTTGACTCGAGTTCGACCAACTCCGGCTCATGTCCCGCCGCCTCAAACCCGAACGGCAAGAGAAACGCCCATGGGAGGAGGAGAAACAGCCAGGCGGCGACCGAGAGCCAGATTCCCGCCCATGCATATTTCGCAGTGCGATCTCGATGCCCGGCGCCGACGTTCTGCGCGACGAAGGTATTCACCACCGTGAGCACGCCAAAGACGAAAGCGATGGGGTTGAACGACCAGATACCGCCGTTTCCCTGCGCCGCAACCTCCAAGGGACCGATCCGAGCAACCATCACCGCATCGATGAAACCCATGACCGTGTAACTCGTCATGGTCAAGACCGTCGGCCAGGCTTGTGCCCACACCTCACGGATCCCGGACATCGGCGATTGAAGATCTGGTGGCGAAGTTGATTGATGGCCCGTCATGCAACGAGGAGCATACGCGCAGCCTTTCCCGAGCGTCGGTCGTGAGCGTACGGCCATCGCTTCGGAGTATTCAGTCTCGATCCAATATTCGAAACGACACCGCTTCAACCAGATGATGAGAATGAATGACCACGGCTTCATCGAGATCTGCGATGGATCGAGCGAGCCGTCTGATTCGATCAAACGCGCGAGCACTCAGTCCTAAATCCTCGACCATCGAGACGAGATTTCCAAGGACCGCCTGCGACATTCCGCAAGCCTCCTCCAACGTCGTTCCCGCGAGACTCGCGTTAGGACCCAACCCCCGCAAGGCGCCGAATTCCCGGGCGAGACGAACTCGCTCCCGCACGACGATGGTCGTCGCGCCGTCTGGGCCTTCAAGAAACCGGCGGATCGGCAATGGCGTCATCGGAACGTGAAGATCGAATCGATCGAGAATCGGCCGACCAATGCGACCGAGATATCGACGCGCCGCGGCGCCGGCATATTCAGACACGTTCCCCCCGTCTCTGGTGACGTTCATCGCCCCGATCACGATGGAGCGAGCGGGAAAACGGGTAGAACCCGCGACCCGGGAAACCGTCACTACCCCGTCTTCGAGAGGCTCCCGAAGCGCATCGATGGATGCCTTCGAGAATTCTGGAAGCTCATCCAACATCAGGACGCCATGGTGGGCGAGACTCACTTCGCCCGGACGCGGCGTTGAACCACCACCCACCAACGCCGCCGGACTGCAGGTGTGATGGGGTGATCGAAACGGCGGCCGGTGAAAACGGTCCAACTCAAAGGGCAACCCCGCGGCGGCACGGATCGTCTGATACTCGATTGCCTCGGCCCGATCGAGCGGGGGTAGTAGATCCGCCAGCGCTCGTGCCAACAGGGTCTTGCCGCAACCCGGCGGACCGATCAATAGCACATTGTGGCGACCCACCGCCGCGATCTCGATCGCACGCTTGGCATTGGATTGCCCCCGTACCTCGGCGAGATCCACCGTGATTGGGGGCGCGACCACTGGCGCAGGCAGTTCCGTTTCTGGTTGGAACGTCAACGCCGGTTCCTCCCCGTCAAGAAACCTTGCGAGATCTTGGAGATGCTCGATGCCGATGACCGGAAGATCCGAAACCAGTCGAACCTCCTCGACCGACGCGGCCGCGACGACCAATCCTTCTGCACCGGTCCGCGCCGCCAACTCCGCGAGCGCCACGATCCCCTTGACCGGCCTAACAGAACCATCGAGCGCGAGTTCACCAGCCATCGGCCACGCCTCGAGTCGCCGCCCCCCATCAACCTCCGATCTGAGCCGTCCGGAACATGCGAGCACACCTGCCGCGATCGGCAAGTCGTACACCGGCCCTTCTTTCCGAAGATCCGCGGGAGCCAGGTTGACGGTCAGTCGGGATCGGGGCCACGTAAATCCGGCATTGCGGATGGCGGTTCGAACCCGCTCCGCCGATTCTCGCACGGCAGCATCAGGCAAACCCACGATCCCCATCGTCGGAAGTCCCTGCCCCGAAAGGTCTACTTCGATGCGACAGAGCTCGGCGCGGCCGCCTTGAAGGACGAAACTAGATACTCGACTGATCACGCCTCGACGGTAGGCGACGCCGCGGGCCATTCCGCGAATCGGGCGGAAACGCCGGCCTTTCGCATTACCCGCGTTACACAACCAATCAGCGAGGCCGCTTAAAACCGATCGGTTGCCCGTCCGCATAGGCCCAGACGGTGACCACGAGTTGCTTGACTCCCCAGATCATGGCTCGCTCGTGCGTCGGGTACAACACATCGATTCGATTTCCCTTGATGGCGCCACCGCGATCAAGAACCGGAACGACATGCTCGGCGGCATAGCCTGGAATCGAAACCAGTTCGCCGAACTTGAACATCCGACGATCCGCGGCGACGAGTCGGCCACCATTGGTTTGAACTGAGTAGCCACTCGCGGTGATCCCATCGGCCTGATCGCCACAAGATCGATAGTCGGGGCTGTACGCGGTCACCCGCATTCGGAGTGACTTGACCGGAATGATTGGCCGACCGTTGTGAAACCGGGGCGTCAACGATGTATTCGCCAATGGGATGATGTTCGCCGCGTCGATGGTCTTGACTCCACCCCCGCGGAGCAGCGATGTGGCCATCACCAGAACAGCGCCTAGAAACGTCGTGATTGACCCGGATCTTCGCATGTTCGAGTTCTCGCGACGTTGCCGCCAGCAGCGGGGTGAATCGCGCCCGGATGATCCGAGCGCTTCGTGACCCTTCAGACTGTCTGATGTTCGAGGTAGAGCAATCGCATCTCGCGCGATTGGCAATCTCTTTCGCTTTCAGGACCTACTACCCCGCGTGATCGTTACAACCCGATGCACCAGTCGGCGTACACTCCTGCCATGGCCCTTCTTGAAATGGCAACCTTCGCTGGCATCGGACTGATCGCCGGCCTCATCGGTGGGCTCCTGGGAATCGGCGGATCGACGGTCTTCATCCCGGCGGCCTCGCTCATCATCGCGCCGGACCAGCAGATTTATCAGGCCGCGGCCATGATTCTGAACGTCTTCGTTTCAGGAACTGCAACGCTGACCCACTACCGCGCCGGCGCCATCGACTTTCGCCTCGTCCGGAGAATCGTTCCGGCAGCGGTCCTCTTCGTTCTGTTGGGGGTCGGGGTCAGCAATCGACTCGACGCAACCATCCTCGAGCGCCTCTTTGGGGGACTACTCTTGCTCCTTGCCGCAACCGAAACCTTCCGCATATGGCGGAACAAAAAGTTGCGACGACAAGCAACCCTGAGCAATTCGACGGCCGCCGAAGGCGACGCCGGCCCGCCCAGGACGTCGCTCGCGATGCTCACCGGCATTGGCAGCGTGATGGGATTCATGGGCGGATTGCTTGGTATCGGAGGTGGGACGATCGCAGTCCCCGGACTTCGCTTCGCCGCGAGACTCCCGCTTCGAAACTCGATCGCGATTGCCGCTGCGGTCACCGTTCCGATGGCGGTCATCGGAGCCATCTACAAGAATCTCAGCTTGAGCGAGCTCTCAGGTCCCGACGGTGCTTCGCTCTCTGCGACCCAGTCGATCGGAATCGCGTTGGCGATTGTGCCAACCGCGATTCTCGGAAGTTGGATCGGGGCCAGACTGGTCCATCAACTTCCGCTCATGACGATCCGTCTCTGTTTCATCACCTTGCTCCTCGTCGCCGGATTCCGCATGCTGGATCCGCTTGCGATGTGAGTTGAGTGCCGCTCTTCGGTTCAACGACCAGGTGGTCAGTTTCGAATGAACAGGGCCGATCGCACTGCCATGCGAACGGCCCTGGAATGCCATGGAGTTTTCGTAAACGGACCGTGATGTCAACCAGCCGGCTTGACGGTTGCGTCGCCCGACTTTGCAGGTGAAACAGGTGAAACAGGCTCGATCGTCGGCCCCACGCATGGTTCACCGTCGGGAGAGACGATGCCGAAGACGTTGAACGCCGCGATCTCACCACCAGAGGTCATCGCGGAAAGCGGTGCATACAGAACACCCTCATAGTCCGATGCTGGTGTCACGCGGATCATCACGATCGTGAGAAGCCCCTTCTCTGTCTCTTCCGTTCGAGTTCCCAACAGTTCTGCTCGACAGTCGGAGCTCTCACTGATCACCGTGGCGATCGGCTGGGAGACCGTATCGAATGAGACTTCGAAGTCGGCATATCCACCTTGCTTGATCAACCCCAATGGAAACCGGAACCCACCGGCCATCCGCAGATTGCGGTTCGGTTTGGGAAGGGTTGTTTCATGTCGGAGATAGACGTCGACCATCGGCGTGTCTGGCCGATCGGTTTCGATCACGAGGTAACGCGGAAAGGGCGTGGGCATCGTGTCGAGATCGTAGGTGACGATGTACTGGCTTCTTGGGGTGTCGGTGGCTGGATCAAATCCGAGGAAGGTCGGCGCGAGACCATGGATCGAGCAAACCGAGAACGGTTCGCCGTCGATCGCTTCAACCACGATCCTCCCCTGCCGATTCTGATTCCGAACCGCATTGATATAAGGCGGAATGGCCCGGATCGGGAGGGCGATTTCGGCCTTCAGGTCGACCACCTGAACCACCGAATATCCATCGAATAGAACCTTGATCGACGCGGTCTTTGGTCCGGTGTTTGATGCCCCATCGAGTTTCGCTTCCAGATCGATGCTCCCCCCGGGCGGAATCACGGTGCCGGAGAGGTCGTTCAATGTCGTGCACTTGCAGGAAGGTTCAGCGGCCAGAATCATCAACGGTTCGGTGCCTCGATTGATGATCTTGACCGAACCGCTGGCATCTTCGTTGGGAGAGATGAAACCGAAGTCGAGAAACGGCGGAACCACCTCGACCGGTGGCTTGTCCGTCAAGGCCACGGCGGAGCCAATGGGAAGATCCGCAATGGTCCTCGCGGTGGGGATTTGAGCGCCCGAATCGCGAGCCGGCTTTTTCGTCTGGACCGTCTCCTGAGCCGCCCCCGGCGTTTCGGAAACCGGTGCTTCAGGGCGATCACATCCGATGGCGACCGAAAGCCATGTGGCGACCGCCAAGGAGGTCCCTTGACGGAATAATCGCCTACAACAGGCGGCGGAACGATGGTGATTCTGTCCGGACATGACGTGCTCCTAGTGGAAAACCGAACCTCAAATTGTAGCACCGCACCGCGCGGCGAGGCCTCTCTGGGGTCCCACCCAAACGCGCGGCCGATTCAGAATCGGCCTGATCTCGGCTGGTCATGTCATCAAGACCGAAAAAAAGCGGTTTCCGACGACCTTTTTCTTGCATTTCACCTCCCACGTGCGATATTCAGATCAGTGATGCTCGGCATCGGTAAGGAGCCAAGGTGATGGGATGCCCCTTTCTTTGAATCGGGAATCTTCCAAAGCCATGGATTTTAGGTCTCAGGTTCCCTGAGTCGCTGACTCCTCCGGATCGAACTGGATTCCCTTCCGGTCTGATTCGGCTTCAACAAGCCCTTTTCCCTCCCTCCGCCCCCGGCTCCGGCCGGGGGTATTTTTTTCGTCCATGTATTTTCTTCGCCCCTGGATGCCCCCCAGCCTCGGGAATGACGCTCAGGTACCTCACCTCAAGAGAATCATGGCCCCCAGGTGTCACACGAAGGCCTCTTCCCGCTACGGATAGACGTGCCGGAAGTCACGTTTCGGGCAGGAACCGTCAAAAACCGCCACCTTGGCCCCAAAGGGAATTCAGAAACTGTCTGCTCTTTGATTGAGTTGAGAATCCGCATCGGTCAAAATGAAACCAAGTGCATGAGTCTCTTGTGGACTTGCCTTCTTGGGAGAACTCCAGATGACGATCCAGAAACATATCCTGCACGCCACTCTCTTTGCCGGCCTGCTCGCAGGACCGGCCTTCGCACAGAAGCAGACCTTCGAGTGGATCAACCCTGCGGGCGGCCAGTTCGAAGATCCGGCCAACTGGTCGACGCAATCAGTGCCATCGATTTTCGATCGAGCGCTGTTCGATCTCGCGAGTCCTCCGCTGAGAATCATCGCCAACACCGTGAATGTCCGCGAGCTGATCGTGGGCCGGAACGACGTCACCGTGTCCGTCTCCGGTCGAAGTCCGTTCTTTCAGGTGGAAGAGCTCACCGAGATCGGCGGGTATCCATCGAACTCTGCTTTGAGGCCGGGCAGCCTCCGTCTCGAACTCACGCGATCCTCCGCTGCCTTCAACCAGATCGATGTCGGCAAGTCGGGTTTCGCAAGCCTGCTCTCCTTTTCGGAAGAGGCCTACGCATCCTCGGGCTTCCTCCATCTGAGACATTCCGCGACCCTTTCGATCGAGTTGGACGCCTACGTCCCGAAGGGACCTTCATCCGTCCGTTTGTTCGTGGACAGCTCCGCGACGCTTGCAGGCGGACTGACGATCGGCACCGGCGGGTCTTCGGAACTCCCCCCGCTGGGTGAGGACATCGGGCTGATCTACGCGTCCGGTGGAATGGGGACCAGTCCGTTCTCGACCATTCTGACCTACCCGCTTCCGGGCCGTTCGATCGCGGTCGACTTCCGTGATCTCAATGGCGACGGAATCATCGATCTTGCGGTCTCGAAGAT
>CAJQQE010000058.1 GCA_905480395.1 uncultured Phycisphaerales bacterium | reverse complement strand
CGGTTCTCGATCTCGACGACCCGGGCATCAGCCGCGTCTGCTCGCGCTTCACTGGCGGAAAGTTCGGAACCAAGGGCTCCTTGCCGGCGGCTGAGTAACAACGACACCCCGAGTGCCGCAAGGACGGCACCGAGGACGATTCCGGAGAACAACCAGAGAAGATCGGTCATGGTGCGATCGTAACACCCCGCCGCTGCCGATCTGACCGGATTTAGTCCTGAATCGACCGGGTTCGAGTTGACGGTCAAGGTTGAGGCATCGAAGGTATCGAGCATGAAGCACCAATCCTCGACCCTGATGATTCTCGCCGCGATCCTCCTCACAATGCCAAGCTTCGCTTCTGCGATCAGTCGCCAAGCCGCGCCGGATACAGAAACGATGGCCTCCGGCGCTCCCGCGATCGTCGTCTTCGAAGCCGGCGTCGACGGGTATTCCCACATTCGGATCCCCTCCCTGCTGACTCTGGAGGACGGCAGCCTGCTTGCCTTCGCAGAGGGGCGTGCGGGAGGTGACCATGCGAAGAACGACATCATTCTCAAGCGGTCGACCGACCGAGGGATCACGTGGGGGTCAATCCAGATCCTTGATGACCAGGGTGGTGACTCACTCAACGATCCCATGGCAGTCGAGATTCGACGCGGCCCCCACCGAGGACGAGTGGTCCTCTTCTATATGTCATTTCCAGAGGGATGCCACACGAATTGCGTGAAGCCGGGATACGGGTCGGACAGTTCGCGGAACTGGATGATGACCTCCGATGATCGCGGCGCGACGTGGTCGACGCCGCGCGATGTGACCGAGATCGCGCGTCGGCCGACCTCGAGCTTCGCAGGGAGTCCGGGGGTCGGGATCCAACTCGTCAAGGGTCCTCATGCCGATCGGTTGGTGATTCCGTACCGACAGGGACCCCTCTCTCGCGTCCAGATCTACATGCTTTTCTCGGATGACGGCGGTGCGACGTGGACTCGTGGTGAACTCGTCGACGATGGAACCGACGGGGGTGGCGGGGATGAAGTCGCGATCGCCGAACTTGCCGACGGCACGCTGATTCTGAATGCACGAGGACACAATGACGCGCCAAAGTCTCGGAAGACCGCCCGATCGACGGACGGTGGCGTCACCTGGACCCCGCTTGCGAATGATCCGTCGCTTCCGTCGCCCCACTGCATGGCATCGATCATCCCGTTCAGCATTGACACGGCGGCCGGTTCTCAGTCCGGGCTTCTTTATGCCGGACCGTGGAGCCCCGATCGGCGGGCCCTTGGCTCGATTTCGGTCAGTGACGCCGCCGGGGAGAACTGGTCGGGGCCGATCGAAGTGGTGCCGGGTGGCTTCGCGTACAGCCAGCTGTCGATGATCGGGAAAGGCGAGGTCGGACTGCTCTTCGAAGGGGCGGGCTATGCCCAGATCGCCCTCCTGCGTCTTGATCTCAAGGATCTTCTGATCCGGGCCGAGGCCGAATCACGCCCCGTCGAGACCCCGCCATCCGGATCCTGAGCCGGTCAGCAGGGCACGGGATCGCTCAGGAACCTGAGGCAAGACCCTCAATTTTCCGAATTCCACCCGAGTCTTGGAGACTCGACCCGGAGACCGGCCATGGACTCAGTGGTGACGACGCACGACTGCCATGATCTGGACGCGGTTCGATCCGGGGATCTCGAAGCCTTCGGGCGGATCCACGATCGGCATGCCCCCTTGGTGCTTTCTCTGTGTCGCCGCCGCGGCTTCGGTGGACCGAGTGGTTCGCCGGCCGATGCCGAAGACGCGACTCAGGAGGTTTTCATCCGTGCCTACCGCAAACTCGACACCGTCGAAGACTGCACTCGACTCCGGTCCTGGCTTTGTGCCATTGCTGGGTACGTGCTTCGTGAACGCCGACGAGCGGCGGCTCGTCGGCACCGTCATGAGGACGTTGCCATGACTGCTGCCATTCGAATCCATGGAGGCGTCTCTTCGGTGACGCCGGATCAGGAATTGTCTCGGCGTGAGCGCTTCGTCGCCCTTGAGTCCGCCCTCGACGGACTCGCGGACGAGGAACGCCTCGCGATTCATCTTCATTATCTCGAACACGATCCAGTGGCGGCGGCCAAGGAATCGCTGGGGCTCTCCCGAAGTGGTTTCTACAAGTTGCTCGCCCGCGCCCGGACTCAACTCGCCAATCAACTCCGCGATCACGCGCCGGAGGAATCACGATGAACCATCGACTCTTCAATCTCAGTATTCACCGCGCCCCCGATGCCCCTGGCTCGGGAGGCTCCGACGACCTCGACCGGCTCCTTCGCGACTGGCACGATGAAAACACCGCGTCGGCTCGTGCCGGGCGTGACCGCTTGCTTGAATCGGTGACTGCGGAGGATGCCCCGATCGGTCGGGTTGACGCCGATACTCCGAGGCCGAAACCAGACACCGAAACCAATCGTCGCCGGACGGTCCGACGTCCGCCTGGTGGTGCATCGCTCTTCTCCGGAAGTGGGCTCGCCGCGGCGGCGCTCTTCGTGGTGGTCGGTGTACTGGCGGTGCTGGTGCTTCAGCCTTCGCCGAACGTGGCATTTGCCCAGGTAGTGCAGGTTCCCGAAGGTGGTCGACTTGACGCGTTCGCGCTGGATGGCGAGGTGATCGGCCCCTGCCCCCTTCGCGGCACCGACGTCAACGTGGAAGTCAGCGGACCGATGATTCGCGTCTCCTTGGCGCAGACCTTTGGAAACCCCTACGACACGCCGATCGAGGCGGTCTATACGTTTCCGATGTCGCATCGTGCCGCGGTCGATCGCATGGTCATGACGGTCACGTCGCCCGACGGCGACGAGCGGGTAGTGGTCGGCGAAATCAAGGAACGCAACCTTGCCCGCGAGATTTACGAGGCGGCGAAGGATGCGGGTTATGTGACGAGTCTCTTGGAACAGGAGCGACCGAACATCTTTACCCAGTCGGTCGCGAACATCGAGCCCGGCGCGACCGTGAAGGTTGAGATCGGCTACGTCGAGGTGCTGCTCGCCCGTGACGGCGAGTATGCCTTCGAGTTTCCCACCGTGGTGGGACCCCGGTACATCCCGGGCGTCTCGAACCCGCCTTCGACCGGCCTTCCAGAAGGTGCCGTGCCACGTCGCGGACTCGTGCTTCGAGGCCCCTGCACCATCGTCCCCTTCGGCAATCAGGAAGCTTGGGCGGAGTTTCTCGAACGTTCGGACCAGGGGTTCGACGGCCTCACCTTCGCGAAGTGGATGCGTGATCGGAGTACCTCCGAGGCCCCGGCGTCTTCCGGAAGTTCGGGCGATCTAGAGCGTGTCAAAGCCCGGACGTACTGGACCGAGAATCGTCTGTTCCAGGCTTTGTCGACCGCGACGCGGATCAAACGGCCCGAGTCCCTCGACATCGATTCCCTAGAAACCCATTATCAACTCGCCGCGACCGGCATGGTCGAGTATCTCTCCCCCGCGAACAATGGCGATACCCCGGACACGCGGAGCGACCACGTCAGTTTGGAGGAGTTCACGCTCTACCACGACGGTGATCGGACGGACCGCGGTCTTGGATCGATCAACGGTCGATGGTTCGCATGGCACCTGCCCGACGCTCAGGAACCCGGCGGTGGATTCGCCGAGCCGACCGACCAAGTCCCCGACGCAGACCGAATCACGCCGATGCCGGTGCGTCCTCCGATGCGAGCTGGCCATGACATCGCGATCAAGGTGCGAGTCGACACTGGCGGCATCCCGATCACCTCGATCGATGCGCCGTTGCACGAGGTCGTCGAGACTCGTGACGGACCCGGTCGAATCGCCATCTCACTGGCGAACCGTCGGGAGATTCCCAATCGGGACTTCGTACTACGTTGGCGGCTGAAGGACGACGCGATTAATGAAAGCGTGTTCACCCACGTCGCACCGGGGATCTTCACGGACATCGTGCCGGAAACCCCGGTCGACTCGGCGAGTGTTCCCGGTGGATATCTGAGCATGGTGATCGCCCCGCCCGCCCGGGTTGAATCGAAGGAGATCCGTCGACGTGAACTGGTCTTCGTCCTCGACACCTCGGGTTCCATGAGAGGTTTCCCGATCGAGAAGAGCAAGGCCGTGGTCTCGCGATCGATCGACGCGATGCGTGACGGCGACACCTTCAACGTCATCACCTTCGCGGGAAAGACGTCTGTCCTCTGGCCTGATCCGAAGCCGGCCACCCCGGAGAACCGCGAGGCGGCCCGGCAGTTCATCGAGGGCCTCGCCGGCGGCGGCGGGACCGAAATGATGAACGCGATTCGAACCGCGCTCGATCCGAAATCATCGTTCGCGGGACATCGCTCCCCAGCCGAGCTGGCCGATCTTCCGGCAGATGGTCGGATGGTCGCGGTCGAAGCGCCGTATTCCGCCATCGACCGTGGCGATGGTTTGACGTGGCTCGTGGTGCGGGACGGCCTTCGAATCCCGATGGAACTTCCCGTATCGCTTCCGACCGTCAAGGACGGCGACCCCCTGGTCGCCTTCGAGGGTCGCTGGTCGACTGTGGAAGGCGTTCGCCGTTACGACGTCGCCATGGCTTCCTTCGCAGAAGCAGAAACTGTCCCGCCGCTTCGAATCGTGATGTTCCTGACCGACGGGTACGTTGGCAACGACCAAGGCATCATCCAGGCAATTCGAGACAACGCAAAGTCGACCCGGGTGTTTTCGCTCGGAATCGGTAACAGTGTCAACCGGTACTTGCTCGATTCGATGAGCCGGGAGGGCCGCGGTGCCGTCGAGTACGTCTTACTTGCCGACGGTGCCGACGAGATCGTGGAGCGACTCGCAAAGCGAATCAAATCACCATTGCTCACCAATATCGAAGTTGTGGTCGAAGGCGTCGAGGCATTCGAAGTGCTTCCTCAGAACCCACAGGGACTGCTGCCCGACCTTTTCGATGCGGCCCCGATCATCCTTCACGCGAGGTACCGACCATCGGCGGATGGGCCCGTGCAAGGTGTGGTGCGAATCACCGGCGAGACCGCCACCGGTCCGTACGAGCGTCGGATTCCAGTGGTCTTTCCGTCCTCGAACGGTGACAACGCGGTGATCGCGACGCTGTGGGGTCGAGCGAAGGTCGACGACGTTCTTGCCCCGCATCTCGCCGCGGTCGAAAACGGCTCGGCCCCGTCGGCCATCGAAGCCCAAGTCGTCGCTCTTGGCGAGGCCTATTCGATTGTCACGCCGTTTACAAGTTTCATCGCGGTCGAGAAGTCACGAGTGGTGGTCGGCGGCCGGCCGATGCTCGTCGACATCCCGATCGAACTTCCCGAAGGAACCAACTGGGAAGGATTCTTCGGAGAAGATTGCCCGCCGGTGGTTCTGGAGAATGCGATTCGTTGCGGGGTCGTGGTGTTGCCAGCGCGAATCGACGTCGGCCGGAACGTCGGACTTCAAGATGAGTTGATGGAAATGGATCAAGATGCGTCGTTGGGAATCGTCACCGATTCAAAGGCTGAATGGTTCTTCCAGAAGGGCGAGGCGAACGCCGATGCGGTCGCTCGACCGGATCAGTCACGGGCGTCGAAGCGGAGCCAGGACCCAGCCGGATCGATCGCTGGCGGGCGTGCAGGACGTGAGTTGTCTCGCAAGACCTCCACGGCGACTCGATCGTTTTCTGCGGCGACGGCCACACCAAGCCGTGAAGGGCTCAACCGGACACCTTCGCGAGGTTTCGGCGGTGGTGGTGGCGGTGGAAGTGGTGGCGGCAGATTCGCTGGGGGTGTCGTCGGCAAGACGGGAAATGCTCCGAGGCCCGCAGCACCATCGGGCGGTGCGCCATTCGGAACGACCCTCGCCGGGCAAAGTGCCGATCTCGGCGAAGAGCGAAAGAACATTGACTCGCCCATCGAGCGTGGCGTGGATCTGGCAGCTCCGGAGGACGTGGCGGTGGACGATGTTAAGGCGGTCGATCTTCTTGACACCGTCGAAGCAGCGGAACCTGAGCCGTCACTCGACCCATCACTCAATATGGATCGTCTTTGGAAGGTTCTGGACCGTCGGTTGTTGCTGTTGGCATTCGGCGCTGATTCATCGGCGGTGCCTGGGCTGCCGACCCGCGGGCTCGACGGTTTGCCCTGGATCAAAGACGGATCCGTCGAAGTGACCTTGCGGATCGACGGCGGGCTCACCGTTGAACGAGGTGAGTTGCTGAAGTCCGCGGGCCTGGTGATCAAGGGAAGCGACGCGTCTGCGAGCATTCTCGTCGGACGGATCGCGATCGATCGGCTCTTCGTGCTCGCGGAAGTGACGTTCGTTCGGCGAGTGGTACCGACCAGCGGGGGTTAAACCACGCACGGTACGAAAAAAATGCCTGCCTTTCTCGAGTGAGAAGGACAGGCATTTTTCTTTGGCTCATGAGCCAGATTTTTTTCGGCGGCCGAGGATTCAGTCAATGCCCATACGAATCTGAGGGCTTGATTTCAGGACGCCACCTTCTCGGATCGCGGCATCGATATTGACCATCACACGACCGTCGGCCAGTTCAGAGTCAACGGTGACCGAGACATCGAAGGAATCGCCTTTGATGTCGACGGTTCCCTGCTCTCCGATGGTCAGAAGGATTCGAGGCTTGCTGATCACCCGCGGGGGGTCCGTCGCTCGGCTCACGACCATCGCGATATCGATCTGATCATCCCCCACCCGAGTTCCGATTGCCTCCAGCCGCCAGCGATCAATGGTGATCGAGGCATCGGGCTTTTGAGAAAGATCAGCGGAAGGCGATTGGGATGCACTGCAGCCGGTGATCAAGATGATCCCGAATACGAGCAGGCTTGGTAGTTGTCGGGTTCGCAAGATTCACACTCCTCTTGGTCTTGTGATGTGCCATCTGGCACGGCCATTGGATCAGATTAAATTTGATTGGATTCGTGTCTCGGTCATCGGAGCAGAATGATGACGACGGCCCCACCGAGCATGAGGCCGGAAAGGCCCAGAAGCATCCAGCGAGCAGTGCCCGGTTGCTTGAACGCACCGACCAAGATCGGTATGGCCAGTAGCACGAGCATGACATCCCAGCCAAAGGGATCCTTGGCTTCGACCACGACGGCGTCTTCAACTTTTTCGTTTGGAGTCAAAATGGGTGGCGCTTCACCGGCCCGGACGGGATCGGCGGGATCGGCGCGACTGGAGAGTTCCACGCCATTGGGAAGCAGGATTGCCAGCGAACCGTCTTCGGCGGGCTCAAGATAGAACTTCGCGACTTCGCCTTCCAAGGGAAGTGGCCGATGACCCGATCCGCTCGGGGGCGCTGGGGTCGAACCGGTCCAAGCACGATTCCAAGCCTTCACGTTCTCGATGAGATCGCCTCGAACCAGCGAGCCCTTGAGGACGTCCTCGATCTGAATCGTGAAGGAGAACCGTCGATCAAGCCAATCGCCATCCGAGGTCTCAGTCACACTTCGGTTGATCACGGTCGCGAGCACGATGTCGCTGGCCCCCTCCTGCAGTTCGGCCACGGAGCGCGGCGCGATGTCCGTGCAGGCCATGGCCGGAGCCGCCATTCGCAACCCGCCGAGCAAGGCGGCGATAAGCAATACCCACCTCCACGAACTCGAAGTGAATTCACGTGTGGTCGTGCAGTGCATGGGAGCTTCCAGTGGCGACAAGATCGGCTTCACAGTCTCTTCTTCGGCATCCCGCCCGTTGGGCGTTGACGGGAAGCAGGTGAAAATGATCAGATGAATCGATTGAAGATGCCTTCGAGCATTTCCTGTCGGCCGCTGGGTAGGGATGGTTCGCCGATCCGGGCGGCTTCGTCGCGGAGATCACCCAGGGTGGCGGTGCCGTCGAGAATTTTGGTCCCCAGCGGTCCATCCCAAGAGGCGTAACGATCCTGAATAAATCCATCTAGCCCACCGTCCGCTTGGATCTTCGCGGCGATCTCGAGCCCATGAGCCATCGCATCCATACCGGCGATATGACTATGGAACATGTCGATGGGTTGAAAACTCTCGCGTCGGCGCTTTGCGTCGAAATTGAGGCCGCCCGTGGTGAACCCCCCCATCTTCAGCACGCAACGCATGATTTGGGCTCCGAGGATCGGATCGGTCGGGAAGTTGTCGGTATCCCAGCCATTGGTCCAGACACCCATGTTGGCGTCGATGGAACCAAGTGCTCCGGCGTCCATCGACGTCTGGAGTTCGTGTTCCATGGTGTGACCGGCGAGCCAGGCATGGTTCGTTTCGATGTTCAACTTGAAGTGTTCGAGAAGATCAAACTCACGGAGGAAGTTGAGGCAGGTTGCGGCATCGGAGTCGTATTGATGCGTGGTCGGTTCCTTGGGCTTTGGCTCGATGTAAAACTGGCCTTTGAAACCGATTCGATGCTTGTGATCAACGGCGAGATGAAGAAGCCGGGCGAGGTTTTTTCGCTCTCGTTTCATGTCAGTGTTGATGATGGATCCATACCCCTCGCGACCTCCCCAGAAGACGTAACCCTCACCACCGAGTCGGTGGGTCGCTTCAAGAGCGGCTTTGACTTGGGCCGCCGCGTGACAGAAGACGTCGACGAGTGGCGAGGTACCGGCGCCCGAGGCGTATCGCTGATGGGTGAAGAGACACGCGGTACCCCAGAGGAGCTTGCGACCACTCGTCTTCATCTCGGTTTCAATGGTTTCGACCACGGTCTCGAGGTTGCGCTCGCTCTGGGCAATGGTCGCACCTTCTGGGGAGATGTCCCGATCGTGGAAGCAGAAGAAATCGATGTCGATCTTCTCAAGGAACTCGAAGAAGACCCCGACTCGTCGGCACGCGTTTTTCACTGATTGCGTTCCATCGTCCCAGGGAGTCTGAGATGTACCGACTCCGAAAGGATCAGCGAGCGGATTTCGCATCGTGTGCCAATAGCAACTGGCGAATCGAAGATGATCACGCATCGACTTGCCCGCGATCATTCGGTCAGGGTCGTACCGACGGAAGCCAAGCGACTGCTCCCCGTCGAGGCCTTGGTAGGTGATTTTTTGAACATCAGGAAACGCTTCGGTAGTCATGTCTCTGGCCTCGGCGGGTTTGGAGGGAATTCCCTCGCAGTCTATCCAGACCCCGGCACGCCGCGGCGGGGGAACCTTGGGCTCATATTTTCGGCAGTCGTTCTAGCAACCCGACGGAGACAGCGCCATGCAAACCAATCAGAATCGCTTCGGCCGTGTCGTGTCGGAGATCGCCCTTGGGTTTTGAGATCTCGCTCCACACGATCACTCGTCGCGCGAGGCCGTCGGCTTCTCGCTTGGCGATCTCGCCGTTGCGCTGTTGCCGGGGCAGCAAGAGGGTCGGTCGCCAGTCATGGGCCTGGATCTGCCGAAAGTCGATTCCCCGGTGCGCGGCCTGCTTCTCCCAGACTTCTGCAATGTCGCCCCCACCTTCGAGCCAGATCCATGCGAGCGGCGGTGCCTCGCGGAGAATGGAACTCACGCCACGGCGAAGTTCGGCGCGACTCGCGAAGTGCTTCGAGCGATAGGACTTCAGTCGGCCGTCGGGGCCATACAGCGCGAGACCGGTTCGAAGCCCCATGTCCACCGCCAGTAAATGGCGTTGGGAGTGCGGGGGCGGATTGAGCCGGATCGGGTTGGGTCGGTCCTTTGGTGGTTTGTCCGCACGCGGGGTTGTTTTTCGAAACGGTTCGCGAGGGCTCATTCGGGACTCGAATCCGCGGCGAGATCAGCAGACCGCAGCGCTCGTCGAGGGACGCCCGGCCCTTCAAGCTCCAGAGACAGTGATCCATCACCCGTCGCGTTGAACCACTCCAACCGCATCGGATGCCAGCCTTCAGCAAGGGGAAGAGACACACTCTTCTCGATCGGACCGTGCAATCCGTCGTGGTCGATGTCGGCATCGTTCTCACGAACCTCGCCGATCGAGAGCCGACTTCCATCGTCGCTCGTCAGGTGGAACTGATAGACCCCGGACTCGCGGATCCGAAGAAAGCCCTCAAAGACGAGACCGCAGTGTTCATCGCGGGTTCGAGGCGCGATCGAGATCCGATCGGCGGTCGCGATTTTCACCGGCGTTCGGCCGGGGAGGTCGTGAAGGCTTTGCCATCCACCTTCGTAGCACGCCACGTCGAGGAGGCCGGGGCGTGACGCGACCCAAGTGATCGGATGGACCGCTGGTTCGAGTGAATCGGGATCGAAGCGAGTGAAATACGCTTCGGCCACGGCGAGGCTTCGGCGATCGCCTTCCCATGCGGCCGCCCGAAGGTGGGTGTTGGCGGTGATTTTGATCCCACCGCCCTGATGTCGGATGGAACTCGTCGTCGGTTCGCGGCCGTCGAGCGTATAGAAGATGCGGGCGCCGTCACGATCACCGGACAGATAGACCTCGGTGGATCCAAGAAACGAAGTCTCTGGCGCAGAGATCACCACGTTCGGTGGTCCGGAGTACACCCCGATCTCCGCAAGGGTCGGACTGGACCGTGCATCCTCGATCACGATTCGAATTCGGTTGGCCATGACGGCGGGGAACTGAACGATGCGTCGATTTCCGACCGTGGTTCCTTTCGCGACCGTGGTCCAGCCGTCGACCGTCCGGCATTGCACGCTGAACTGACGAATTCGCTGGCCAAGCGGAATGAACTCCCGAAGGACGACGTGATCGACCGGGCTTGGCTTCGCGAGCTCGATCTCGACGGTCGCGGTATCGGCGCCATCTTCCGCGGCCCAATACGTGGTTGAATCACCATCGGTGGCGTGCGCGGAGGCAAAATCAGCGTTGTCTCCACCGCGGGTTTGATCGCTCATTGTTGGACGGCCCGCGGCGAGGTCATGCTGCAGAATGGAATCGACCGCCGCCCGCAATTCCAAGACGGCGGCAGCGTCGTTTTCGTGCACGATTCCCCGACGATCAACCGGAAAATTGAGGAGGAGATTCGCACCGCGCCCGATGGAGCCGTACCAGATCTCCATCAATTCCTCGAGATTTTTGACACGGTCGTCCTGCGACGCGTGGTAGTACCAGCCGGGGCGAATCGAGACGTCAGCCTCGCCGGGAAGCCAGTGGGTTCCGCGCTCTTGGCCTTCGTTGAGCTCGCGATTGCGTCCGGGAATGCCCGGATAGAAATCATCTCGATTCAATGAGTTCCAATTGGTCTCGCCAACGATGCCCCGTTCGTTGCCGATCCATCGAACATCGGGTCCTGCATCGCTAAAAATACAGGCGTTCGGATGGAGATCACGAACCACGCGATGGAACATCGGGAAGTCGTAGACCTGCTTCTTCCCGTTTGGGCCCTCGCCACAGGCGCCGTCGAACCAGACTTCGAAGACAGGTCCGTAGTTGGTCAACACTTCGCGGAGTTGTTCAGCGAAGTAACGGTTGTAGGCGTCGCCAGTTCCGTAAAGCGGGTTGTTTCGATCCCACGGCGAAAGGTAGACGCCGAAGTCGAGTCCGAATTGCCGGCAGCTCTCGGAGAGGTCTTTGAGAACGTCGCCCCCACCGTCTCGCCATCCGCTCGATGTGACATCGTGTTCGGTGACGGCGCTCGGCCACAGGCAGAAACCATCGTGATGCTTGGCGGTGATGATGACGCCGGTCATCCCGGCGTCCTTGAATACTCGGCACCATTGGTCAGTATCGAGTTCGGTTGGGTGGAACGTTTCCGGAATCTCTTGGCCATGGCCCCATTCGAGATCCGTGAACGTATTCATGTTGAAGTGGACGAAGGCGTACATGCCGCGCTGATGCCATTCGATCTGGCGTGCGCTGGGAATGGGCAAGAGCGGCGGTGGTGGCTCGGGTCCGTCGATGGGGATAGATCCCGTTTCACCAGACGTGGAATTGGCGGTCATGAGCAGCACCGAGAGAATGGAGGAGATGAGCATCTCATGATCCTACGGTGGAATCATTGGATTCAGCAGAATCCGAAGGTCTTCGCGAGGATGGCACCCAGGGTGCCGCCCACAATTGGACCGACGACCGGCACCCACGCGTATCCCCAATCGCTATGGGTCTTTCCCGGGATCGGGAGGATCGCGTGGAGGATGCGAGGCGCGAGATCACGAGCGGGGTTGATGGCGAATCCCGTGGTGCCGCCCAGTCCGATGCCGATGGCCCAGAGCAGGCCGGCGATGCCGAATGCGAACCATGACCACTCGTCGGTGATCTGCGCGCCAAGGTTTCGTTCCCAGGGTGAGGTTCCTAGGGAGAGGACACCGAAGACGAGAAGCATTGTCGCGATCGCCTCGCTGACCGCATTCCAGAGCGGGGCACGAATCGCAGGTGCGGTGCAGAAGCATGCTCGCTTGGCGTCGCCATCGAGGGTCACCTTCCAATGCGGCCAGAAGTGCAGGATCACTAGAATCTGTCCCGCGGCGGCGCCCAGCAGCTGAGCCGCGATATAGAGCGGAACGCGCTCCCAGGGAAAACTATCGATGGTGGCCAGCCCGATGGAAACCGCCGGGTTGAGGTGGGCATTGCTTTTTGCGGCGACCCAAATCGCGACAAAAAGTGCAAATGCCCATCCGGTGGCGATGGCAAGCCATCCGGCCCCTTCGCCCTTCGAGCCCTTGAGAACCACGCTGGCGACGACCGCATTGCCCAAGAGGATGAGGACCGCGGTGCCGAGGAATTCCGACCAGAAGAGTTCAGCCATGTACGCAGTGGACTGGTTCAAGCGTCGAATCGCAAGTCGCGTCGGTGACAAAGAAGAAGGCCCCCACCACGAAAATGTGGCGGGGGCCTTCTGGTATTGCAGCAATTGGTGGTCTCGCCGAGGTTCAGGCGTCGGCGGCCTTGATGGCTTCGATGCCGACGACGACCCGCACCTTGTTTCCCAGAGCACCGTTTTCGATACCCCAGTTGTGATTAAAGTCGCTTCGATTAATGTCGAATTCCGCCTCGAAACCACAGCGTCGACCGCGCATGTCGGCCGTACCCGTGAAACGAACCACGGCGACGACGGATTTGGTGACTCCGTTCATGGTCAGGTCGCCGGTGACGTCCCAGACAGTTTGGCCGAGCCGTTCGACTTCCGTGCTCTTGAAGGTCATGTTCTTGAACTCCTTCGCGTTGAAGAAGTCTGGGCTCTTGAGGTGTCCGTCGAGCTTCGAGTTTCCGCTATCCACGCTTTCGAGATCGATGTTGATGTCGAATGCGAAGTGCTCTTTCTTCTCCGGCGTGTAGTTCACGGTTCCCTTGACGTCGTTGAAGCGACCCCAGAATTGACCGGCGCCCATGTGCTGAACGCGAAACAGGGCGGTTGAGTGAACCGAGTCGATGTCATAAACACCAGCCGGCATGTCGGGCAGTGGTTCGGGGGTGGCGACCGCACCAGGGCTCGCCGCATCCTGAACCATCTGGGGAGCGGAATCGGTTTCGTGAGAGAACAAAAACGGTGAGGCGCTGGCGGCGAAGAGGATTGCGGCACCAGCGACGATGCAGAGTGGACAGGGACGAAAGGCCATGATCGATGACTCCGAGAAGAAGATTCTGAGACGCGAATTAAAGAGAATACGCGAACCCCTTCCTAGGGACGAGATTTCCCTGGGTTGCGGGTGAGATTTCGGATTCGGGAAAACTCGGGCGGGAGCCCGGAATCCTCGAAGAATCGACCGGAGACGAACTCTTTCGGGATGAGGTGGGATCCGAGGTTCGATCACCAGTCTGGATCCGGCTAGCATCGGTTTCAAGAATTGAGGTCGTCGCTCGTAACCACCTGAAAGCGCCCCCCCCGGAACGGTCCTTTCCATGCTCGAAGAGATTGCCAGTTACATGTTTATCGGGCTTGCGTTCACCGGTCTGGTGATCGCGTGGCTCGGCTGGCGAGCCCGTGGAAACGCGGCTGGTCGATGGTGTCCCGCCTGTCAGGAGGACCTCTCCAAAGATCTGAGTCGCACGTGTTCTTCGTGCGGATTTTCCTCGCCAAACGAAGCGGCGTTTCATCTCGCTCGGCCACGCTGGGGAATCGTGATCATCGGCCTGTCAGTCGTCTCCTTGGCATCGGTGCTCTTGATTCGCAATGACTTTTCAGACTCGGTCCAAGGTTTCATTGGCCCGGTTTGGGCGTTGGAGGAGCGGGTCAAACTTCCTGGGGGGTGGGTCGCGGAGATTCATCGATCCAATGATCTGAAACTCACAAATCTCGATCGGCGAGTGCGGTTGATCGACGACGGGAAGACCCGTTTCGAGTGGATGGGTTGGTTTGCCCGATTCGGAACGGAGAATCCGACCACCGGGGAAACTGTTGGGGTCGGCGAAGACATCGACCGCGACGGGGCGCCAGATCTGGTGATTCGAACCAACGACGACGGTGACTCTGAAGCGTCGAGGGTTCTTCTGCTTTCGCTGGCCACACGATCGGGCGTCTATCGAATCGAAACCCGCGCCATCCTCCCTGAGGGGTGGTTCATGACCGCCGATGACGATTCTCAACGCCGATTCCACGCGATTGATCGACTCATCGACGATGGATGGGGCCTCTCTGGATTCGTTTCGAAGCCGACCCTCGTCCTGGCGTTGGGAAGAAAATCGACCTGGAGCGTCGACTTCGAGGCGACTCGAGCCCAGGCGATGCCTCCAAGCATGAGCGATTTTGATTCGAGCACGATCGTTGAAACATCCTTCGATGCCTGGAGGTCCGGCGCCGATCCCCAGCTCGGGAGGCTTCTCTCGTTCGCCACTCATCTGCTCTATCGCGGTCGGATACACGAGGCTCGTGCTGTGCTCGGTGCTGAATGGCCGGGGGACGATGATCCAGAACGGCTGAAGTTATTCATGTCCGGATCCCGTGATTCGGGATTCCCCAATTACCGGCCTGACCCCGCGTGGCGACTCGAAGCGTTCAAATCAGCGATCGAGGCATCTCCGCGACGAATCGAGCTCCAAGAGATGGCTCGGATTGGTTCGCCGCCGCCGAAGCGGTGACGATGTTCGATCGAGTTTCGCGGCCGGATGACCATCTTC
>CAJQQE010000057.1 GCA_905480395.1 uncultured Phycisphaerales bacterium | reverse complement strand
CAACATTCGATAGACATCGACGTACACCGGTCCGTGCATCGATGGCCGCACCTTGCAAGGAACCGAATCACATGTTCGATGCCGCCCGGCGGAGTCGATCCAGCACCGCATTCCACACCTGCAGCCCATCCGGGCCGCGTGGTGGAACAACATCGATCCTCTTTGATCCACTGAGATCTGCCGCGTGCAAGGTGCTGTAGAGCATGGCCGCCACGACTTCGGGATCGTCGGGAAGATCGACCCGAAACCGAACCCCGACGGCGGGCGATGGCACGCTGGACGGCGCCACGGCGATGGTGATCACCGCGGTCTCGGGTCCGCCGGATTCCTCCAGCGTGCAGAGCCGGGTGGGCGTGGCCGGGGCGTAGTGTTTTGATGCGGTGCCCGGCGCGTCGGTCTGTGTATCGACAAAGGGACGCTCAACCGGGCAACCGAGCAAGCTCGCGATCCGATCCGCGTTGACCGCACCAGGCCGAAGGATCACCGGCGTTTCCGAACGCAGATCAACCACCGTCGACTCCAGACCGATACGACAAGGCCCGCCGTCGAGGATGAGTAGGTCCTCGTCTACGAAGTCCGCCAGAACGTGCCGGGCCTCGGTTGGCGAAATGGAACCGCTGCGATTCGCGCTCGGCGCCGATACTGGACCACCGAAAGATTCGATGAGACGAAGCGCCACCGGATGCGCGGGCATTCGCACCGCGATGGAATCACGACCTCCCGCCGCGATGGCAGGAACCGATTCGTCTCGGTCAAGCACCATCGCCAGCGGCCCTGGCCAGCACGCCTCCGCGAGCACTGATGCGGCGTCGGGCCACGACCGACAAAGCGACCTCGCCATTTCGATCGACGACACATGAGCGATCAGCGGATTGTCGTGAGGCCTTTCTTTGACGGCGTAAATCTGTTCGATCGCTCTCGGATCAAAGGTTGAGGCCGCCAGACCGTAGACCGTTTCGGTCGGTATCCCAACCAGCCGACTGGTGCGAAGTCGAATCACCGCGTCAGCGAGGACCGCTCGATCGGCACCTGAACGAACCGTGGCTCCGGGGAGGGCGTCCATCAATCAGGAGCCGCCGGAGGCTTCCACCTCAACGGACGCCGCATTTGGCCCAACCACCACCAGGTCGATTCCGTTCATTTCAAGTCCGTTTCCGGTCGCGCGGCCAAGTTCGGCGATGGCAATATTGTAGATCGCGAGCGACTGGAGTTCCTGCAATTGCGCTTCGCCCAGACGTTCCTGACGCTGGAAGAGTAGGTTCAGAAACTCTGGAGTCAGCGCCGCGAGGGTCACCCGCAATGCCTCCAACGAACGAAGATTCTCGGCCTGAGCCAGCCGGAAATTCCGCGCTTGGCCGACCAACGCATAGCCGGCCGCAATGTCACGAATCGCGTTCTTGACATCCAGCACCACTTGCTGGATCGACTTGCGATACCCGATGACCGCGCCCGATCGTCGCAGTCGCGCTTGCCGGAGCACGCTCTCCGCCGCCCGGTTACCGATGGGCTGGCTGAACTGCAGTCCGACGAGGTAATCGATGTAATCGCCGTCGATGTTTCGAACACTCGATCCGAATCCATCGGAAAGACCAAGCCAACTGACCTCTGCTCGAAGGTCGAGCTCCGGCAGGCGACCGTTGCGAGCGACGATTTCACGAATGGCGGCGTCGTCGATGTCCAGAATCGCCGCGTCGATCGATGGCGAGCGAGCGAGGGCAGTGGCCACCGAATCCCGGAGGTCGTAACCATAGGGAGCATCAACCATGAAGTCGACGGGGACCAAATCAAACTCACCACCAACTGGGAGGTCCGGATCATTGATGATCGCCTTGAGCGCATCGGCCGCTCGACCAATATCCCGACGGGCCTGAATCACTCGAGTCTTGCGGCTCTCGACCGTGGCGACCGCGTCGGCATACTGCGCGAGGGTGGTATCGAACCCACGGCGGTTGCTCAGAATCAACCGGATCCGATCGCCTTCTTCGACGAGCCATTCTGCGACCACCAAATCCTGGCGGGCGAGCACGAGATTCCAGTAGGCGTTCTCGACCTGCACCAACAGATCGAGCAGACGACCGCGGATCGCCACCGCAGATTTCCGGCCGGCGTTGCGAGCGATCCGAATCTCGGCGGTGTTGACATCCTCACCGAAACCACGAAGCAAGGGTTGGGACAATCCCAGGTTGACTGCCGAATTCCACGCATCCGGGTAGACGTTCGTCGTTGTCGTGTTATAGACGGAGGTCTCGTCGGAACCAAGAGACACCGACACCGCACCGCCGCTCCCCAGTCGTTTCGAGACGTCGGTGGTGAAGCCCCACTGTCTCGCATCTTGCCCCTGATCAAAGATGACCGGCTGTCCGCCGGGGATCTCGAGCAGGAGATCGTTGCCCGGTTCGTCGATGCGAGCGAAGTCGACGCCCGCGCCGAGGACGGCATCGAACGCGGCTTCGGCGCGGACCACTTCGGCGGCGAAGATCGCCTGATCAACCCGGGATCGCTGGATGCCGAGGTTGTGCTCGACGGCGGTTCGAATCGCGGTTTCCAACGAGATCGGAACCACGGTCAGCGGCTCACCGTCAAGGCCTGCCCCCATCGCGAGCGCGGCGCCTCCACTCGACGACTGCGGGCCGATTTTCTCCAATTCGTCCAACCGCGAATCAAGCTCGCCTTCGAGATTGTCGGCGAGTGATCTTGTCTCCTGCGGCACGGCCGCCGGATCGAGATCTTGGAGTTGTTCGTCGATCGCCGTTCGAACCGAGGCTTGAAGATCGGCCTCGGGATCGCGTTCCAGCGGAGATTGGCAGCCGACCAGCGTCGCCGAGATCAGGAAGACGCCCGAGGTCAGGAGCCGTCTGAGCGGTAAAATCACGGTTGGTGGTCGTAAGAAACGCGTGTGGTGAGGCATCGGGACATGATACTCGGCCAGCGGAAGACCCGACAACCGAGCCGAGAGTGGTAGAATCCTCGGCATGACTCCAGCCTCCATCTACCGATCAGTCCGACATGCTGCCGTGCTCACCCTCCTCTTTATGGCGGCCCCCGCGGTTGCCCAGGACGGCGGCGCAGACACTTCTGCGGAATCCGCAGAATCCACAGAATCCACCGAATCGTGGAAGATCAGCCGCAGCAACAACCTCGTGGTCCGCTCGGGCCCGACGTCAAACGACTACATCGTGACCAAGATCAAGAAAGGTGATCCGGTCTTGGTTTCGAGGATTCAGGATGACAAATGGGCGGCCGTTCGCCTCACCGGCCCGACGTTTGAGAATCTCCAACTCCTTCTCGAATTGGACGATCGGATCCGCGTCGAAGATGGCATGGCGACGGTGATCAAGGGCAAGGTCAGTCTGATGGCGCCCAACGAAAGTTCACGCCCCAGCGGCGAAGAGGATGCCCACGTCGATCCTGATCGAAGTAGCAAGCCCTTGGTCCGCTTGATCCCGGAAGGCCCCAATGCCGCCGGCGATCGCCTGAAGATCACCGGCCGCTTTCAAGACGGCGGTCGCGAGTGGCTGTTGGTCAGTCCCCCGGCCCGAGCGGAAGCCTGGGTCTATGCGACCTTCCTCGAACCGGCCAAGCCTGAGGATATTCCCGTCGGTGCAAGATCCGCTCTGACAACAGCGTCCGCCAACGCGACGACACCGCCTGCCGTGACCACGGAACCGAAGCCTGACGCTGCCATCGCCACCGCGGTGATCACCATCGAGCCGACGCCCGCGGAAACGACGACGCAGAAGGCCGACAAGGCCGTCGGAACCGAGGCGTCCGAGCCGGATCCAGCCGTCACCACAACCGAAGAAGTGCAGAAAAAGGCCGACGCCCCGGCGACGGAAACGCCCGTCGACCCGTTGGCCGACGTCACCATTGACGAGGCGGAGGCCGCGTGGGACGTCGTCAGGGAATCACCCCACGACGACGCGGAGCTCGAAGCCTTGCAACTTGTGTTTGTTTCCATCGCGGCGCGAGAAAACGCCTCGGCGACCGAAAAGCGGCTTGCGGAACTCCGAATCCGGCAGATCGAAATCCGACGAGAAGTCCAGCGACGGCTCGCGACCCTTCACAAACTGGAGAATCGCAACGACGTCGACCGCGAACGCATCGAGAACGCCAAGGTCGCGATCATCGCCCGAGCCGACTACACGATGGTCGGTCGGTTGAACGCGAGCCGGGTCTACGACGGCAAGCGTCTCCCGCTGCTTTACCGACTGCAGGATCCGGTCGGTGGCCGGACCCTTGGATACGTGAAGCCAACCAAGGGCGTTGATCTCACCCCTGGTCTCGGCCGCATGGTGGGACTCGTGGGTACGAAGAGCTACGACGCCGGTTACCGGCTCATGATCGTCACGCCCCGTCGATTTGATATCTTTATTGCCGAGAATGAGGCGGAGTGAGCAAACCGATCGGGTACGCACTTCCGAAATCCGGAACATGACGCTACCCTGTGTGACCTGACCCGGGCTCTCGGAGGCCGGACAGACCAGAATGGATCAAGGGGCGTTAGCTCAGTTGGGAGAGCGGCTGCTTTGCAAGCAGCAGGTCACCGGTTCGAGACCGGTACGCTCCATTCGAACAGTCGCATGCAGGTCTCGGGAATATTCCCGGGACCTGTGTCGTAGAGTGCGGACGTGTTTCAGCCCCCCTGCCCCTTTCGAGGCCATGAACGATGACTGAACAGAAGAATCAACTCGCGTCCCTGTTTGCCGCCTGCTGGAAGGACGAAGCCCTCAAGACTCGTTTGATGGCTGATCCCAAGGCCGTCCTGGCTGAACACGGCATGGAGGTTCCTGATGGGATGGATGTCAAAGTGGTGGAGAACGCAGACAATTGCGTGCACATCACGATGCCTGCACGGCCCGACGGTCATGGGGAACTCTCTGATGAAGAGTTGAGCAACGCGGCGGGAGGTTGTGATACTCCTGTTTGCCAAGCAACTTCACAGACAAACGTTGCCCCAACCTTTCGTTGTGGATGATGCATGTTGAGGCACAGGCAGAGCGGCTGATCACGGCACGCGGCCAGGATTGCGGTGATCCGCGGATCCGGCGGAACTTCGTGGATGACGTATTCTGGTGCTCGATACCGATCACGCCGGAAGGACCCCATGAACCGATTTGCCATTGCTGCCGCTTCCCTGATTGCCGCCACTGTCTCGATGGGTGGATGCGAGAACGACGGAAAGTCGTCGACGGAAAGTCGTGGACACCCACCGACCTGATTTTTCGCCGCCCCTGCGGGATTTCCACGAATTCGAGGGTACCCTCGCCGACGGGGCTTCGACAGAGACAGGACTGCCATGCCAACTCCGCGGAAGCGCATCGTCGATG
>CAJQQE010000056.1 GCA_905480395.1 uncultured Phycisphaerales bacterium | reverse complement strand
CCTGCAATCAAACCAATCGTATTTGCTCTCATCTCTCTCAAGCTCCTTCTAGAAGTGGTTACTTCAAAGCTCTCTTCAACAAATTCTTCAAGGAGACAATTCCTCGAAGGCTCTAGATTGACACACCTTGTCCTTCAATGCAATGGTCTTGTTTGAATTTTTTGAGCAATGTCGGATGCGCGGTTTCTAGTGGATACCCGTCCCATCCAAAGCCTGGGAACGGATTTCGACGCGTCCTATAAAAAACGACCGTTATACCGATTATTGCTCAGGATACCATGGTATTATCGGCAGATGCCCATCTTTGCCCGGCCAAGCGGCACTCCTGAAGAAGGAGCACGGTGAATCTGCCGACAAATTTACCGGACGATGATGCTGTCTCTTTTGAAAAATTTCAGGTGCGTTTTCGGAATCATTCGCTTTACGACGGTCATGAGCTCCGGGGAATGTCTCTTCCTTGAGGATCGCGCGCACTTTTTGCCGCTTCGGCTTCCAGCGACTCGAGAAGCTCCGGATTGGCGAGATGTTCAAGATCCATGGCCGTGGCATGCAGGTGATCCAGCGGAATAGCCGCAGCACCCGCTAGATACAACTCCCAGAGCCGATGCCGCCGAATCAAGACCGTCGCCCGTGCCCGCCCGGCTTTCGTCAACTTGATCTGATCCGGATGCGGAATCAAACCGAACGGCGTCACAGACCCCGCCCAGCGGAGTCGAATCGCCGCGAATCGCATGATTCCATGGAAGGCGAGGCCCGGACCGCCCGCCCCAAGCTCGCTCAATTGCGCGCCAGCCGTACTCCCGAGGCCCCTCGACTCCACTTCACGCCGGTAAAGCACGCCTAGGAGATCCTCTTCTGCAATCCGGAATCGAAGGGCGAGTCGACGGAACATCGCCACCAAGAGCCCTTGTTGCGGGGAGACGAGCACGGCGACCACGACTAGGAATGTCGCAAAGACGGCCGTGGCACCGGATGTCGAGACGTCCTTGGTCTCGAGGCCTAGCCCGCCTGGCACCAACAAGGCGGAAAGATGGCCACCGACCGCGGCCAGAACGCCGATCAACATGGCAACCAGCATCATTGGCCGAAGCCGATTCGTTACCAACCTCGCGGCGGCCGCGGGCGCGACCAGAAGCGAGACCACCAGAATGCTCCCGACCGCCTCGAAGGCCACCACGCACCCCGCCGCCACCAAGACCATGAGAATCTGCTGCATGAGATTCGGCCTGCCGCCTTGGGCAGCGGCGGTGGCGGGATCGAAAGAAGCGACTAAGAGTTCCTTCCAAATGACCTGCACGATGAAGACGGTGACCACGAGAACGCCCAGAAGCCAAGGGACGGCTCTGGGAACCGGAAAGCCACCCACGTCGATGACATCGAGGGGGGCGAGTTCGACTTGGCCATAGAGGACACAAGAGGGATCCAGATCCACGGAATCCGCGACCTGCACGATGAGCACCAACCCGAGTGCGAAAAGCGTCGTGAAGACGACCCCAAGGGCGGCGCCTCGATCAACGCCACCTACTCGGCGGAGGACCTGCGTGAGCATCGCCGTCACCAGCCCCGCCACGATCGCCCCCGCCAGCATCCAACCTCCATCTCGCGTTCCACTGACGAGGAATCCGATGGCAATTCCTGGCAGGACCGCATGAGAGACCGCGTCGCCGAGCATCGACTGACGACGCACTAAGAGAAAGGCGCCAGGAATGGCGCAGGTCATTGCGACCAAGGCAGTGATCGCAACGATCCACCCGTCGTACCCCCACTGCCATTCGGGAACGAGCATCGTCATGAGGTGCTCCCCTCATTCGAAACGGCATCTTCGGATGGCGGCTCCGTGGAAAGCGGATGGGGGCTGGCGGGCGGTTTTCTTTCGACTGAAGTACCAAGCTCTGCTTCAAGCCGCCGCACCAGGACCGGATCCAAGACATGTTCAATGCGATCGGCCGCGCGATCGACATGAGAGGGTGCGAGGTGCGCATACTCGAGGAGGTAATGTTCCCAGAGCCGGTGATTTCGCACCATCGCCGCCGCTTCGATCTCCCCTCGATCGGTGAGCCGCCAGCGATCCCGATCGATCTGAATCACCTCGCCGGCCCGACGCGCGATTCGAAGAAGCCCCAAGAGGCCACCCCGGGACCAAGGCCGGTTGATCATCAAGGTGTCGGCATTGATCGCGGCGGTTCCCGTGACTTCTCGGCACTCCAGCATCGAACGAAGAAGGTGATCACGGCCGACGGCGCGCCGCAACGATCGACCCAGCGACCACCGAGGGATCAGCCCTCGTCTTGGCCCAGCGAGCAGCGCCACGATGAAGAGCCCCGAAGTGGCCAGAACGATCATCGCGCCCGCGGGCAGCCCCGGCGCCGCGGCGCTCAACGTCACGCCCGACCAGCAACCAACCGCGCCGATCAGCGAAGCGAACGCCACCGTCCACCGGAGGTCATCGGTGAGGAACCGCGCTGCCGCCGCAGGGATCACCAGAATCGCCACCACCAGAATTAGCCCGACTGCTTGCAAGCCAACGAGGGCGATCACCACCGTCATGAACAGAAGCAGAAGATCCAGCCCCATGACCGGTCGACCGAGGCTGGCGGCGAATGCATCGTCGAAGCACAGGAGCCGAAGTTCCTTGAAAAAAAGCATCGCCACCGAAGCGACCAAAAGCCCACCGATCGCAATTACCACGACGTCGCTCGTCACCATAGAAGCAGTCTTGCCAAAGACAAAATCTTCAAGCCCGGCCTGGCCTCCACCGCCACTCGACTGCACCACCGAAAGCAGGACGACGCCCAGACCGAAGAACCCGGAAAGCACGATGGCCATGGTGGCGTCGTCATCAAGCCGCGACACGCGGCGTAAGGCAATCACCGAAAGTCCCGCCAAGGTCGCGGCGATTCCTCCTCCCAAGAGAAGCACCGGAAGCGAGCGTTCGATCCCGAGCGCCTGAACGGCCAAAAACGCGGCCGCGACGCCGGGGAGCATCGCATGCCCCAAGACGTCACCCATCAGCGCACGACGGCGGAGAATAAGGAACGTCCCGACGACACCGCCCACTGCGCCCAAGAGCATGGCACCCGCCACGACTACCCGAGTGTTGAAGTCCTGCAACAGCAAGATTCGAAGAAAGTCATCGCCGCCAGCCGACACGGCCGCAGACGGCGGCATGGCCATCGCGAAGATCGTGGCGATCTCTCCGATCATGGGCGAATTTGCCCTGAACCGGCAGTGCCCATCGCCCACCCGGCCGCTTCGAGCAGCGTGAGCCGACCGCCATAAGTAGCCCGAAGATTCTCCGGAGTCCAGGTCTCTTCAATCTTTCCCGCCGCCACGAGTCGCGTATTTAGGAGGACCAGCCAATCGAAGTAGTCACGAGTCGTCTGCAAATCATGATGCACGACAACCACCGTCCGCCCCGCGTCTCGGAGTGATCGAAGCACTTCCAGAATTGCTTCCTCGGTCGCGGCATCGACACTCGCGAACGGTTCGTCCATGAAGTAGAGATCGGCATCCTGAACCAAGGCCCGCGCCAGAAACACCCGCTGCTGCTGACCGCCCGAGAGGCGGCTGATCTGGCGGTCGGCGAAGTCAGCCAATCCAACGCGGTCCAGCGCCTCCATCGCGGCGTCGCGATGACGCCTTCGGACCGACCGAAACCAACCGATCTTGCGATACAAGCCCATGCAAACGACATCGAGCGCAGAGACGGGGAAGTCCCAATCGACGGTCTCGCGTTGCGGAACGTATCCAATCCGACCTTGCACCGCGGCGAGGTCATCGCCAAGCAGGCGAATAGAACCACTCACCCGGGGGACCAGATGAAGGCACGCCTTGATCATCGTGCTCTTGCCCGCACCGTTGGGACCAACCACCGCGGCCAGCACTCCCCGCGGAATATCGAGATCAAGATCCCAGAGGACTGGTCGACGGTGATACGCGACGGTCACGTCATGGATCGACAAGGCTGCCTGTGAATCATGCTCGGGGCCGATGGGCGGATTTCGATGACGATGATGAACTGGCATATCAGTTCACTCCCCTTTCATTCGAAACCCGAGACGATCGCCACGCTCTGAACCCGCCGTCCGGAACATCGCCACCCAGTGCCGTGGTGATGATGGACGCGTTGTGATCAATCATGCCTGGGTAGGTTCCTTCCCAAGAGCCCGTGGCACCCATGGCATCGGAGAACAACTCGCCCCCGATGACCACCTGATGGCCTTGAGCTGCGGCGCCCTCGACCAACGCGCGAACGTTCTTCTCAGAGACGCTCGATTCGACGAACACCGCGGGGATCGCCCCATCGACCAGCATCTGAACCAATCGGTTCATATCCGCGAGCCCGGCTTCGCTCTCGGTTGAAATCCCTTGAATCCCCCGAACCTCGAGCCCGTACGCGCGGCCGAAGTAGCCGAAGGCGTCGTGGGCGGTAACCAGGACACGGTGATCCGGCGGAATCGATCCGATGACCTCACGGACGTAGTGATCGAGTGCCGCGAGTTCCACTTCAAGCACCGACGCATTCGCACGGAACGAATCACATGCGGCAGGATCAAGCTCGCACAGGGCGGTGACGATCGGCTCGATCGTCGAGGACCAGGCCTGTACGTCCATCCAAACGTGTGGGTCGGGGTGGGCTTCGGCGCCGTCTGGCCGAAGTAACGTCGACTCGGGAAGATCCCCCGCGACCGCCACCGAGACTCCGAGCGGGCCTTCGACGCGGCTCAGGATCGATCCCATCCGCCCTTCAAGAAAGAGCCCGTTGTGGAACACGAGATCGGCGGCGAGCAATCGCCGGACGTCCGAAGCCGTTGGTTTGAACAAGTGCGGATCCACCCCTTCGCCCATCAGCACCGTCACCGTCCCTCGATCCCCCGCGATCGAAGCCACCATGTCCCCGATCATTCCAGTGGTTGCAACCAAGATCAGTGGCACTTCGACATCGCCTGCGGGCGCCGCCGCGTGCGGCGGCGACCCCACCTCGCCACATCCGACGCCGATCCAGAGACCGATCCAAGCCAGCACCGACACACCCAGGTTTCGAGCCAGGGATGCATGACGGGCAATACGAGCAGGATTAGCAGGATGAGCAGGAACCAGACGGCCGCGATCCAACGCCGGAACGCCGAGAACATCAGGGGCTTTAAGGACTTCGGTCATGGCAACGCCACTCCATCGAACTGTCTATCTATCTATATGAGGATGAACCCGCCTCTTGAACTCGCTTCTTGAACTGGCCACGAAGGCCTGCCAAGCAACGATTCAGAGTTGGTGGATTTGTAGCAATGGCTACATTTTGTAGCATATGCTACACTTCGTGGTCCCCCTCGTCAAGGTATCTGACGAATGGAGCCGTCGGCGCCGTCGGTGCATCTGGGAAGGGGGCTTGAAAGTCGCGAGAAACCGTAGATGTCCAATCGACCAAATCCCTTCGTCAAGACTCGCCGAGACCATGCCGACGAGACGGCTGAGGACTATGTCGAGGCGATCGCCGACATCGAAATCGCCTCCGGCGCCTGCCGAGTCAAGGATCTGGCAGCGCGGATGCAGGTCAGTCATGTGACGGTCACGCGGATCCTGAGTCGACTGACCGATGCCGGTCTGGTGGCTCGCCAACCATACGGACCGGTCGGACTCACCCCTCAGGGCCTCGAAATGGCGGCCGCCAGCCGAGCGAGACACAAGGTGGTCGTGGCTTTTTTGGAACGGATCGGGGTGTCCAACGCCACGGCAGAGCATGATGCGGAGGGCATGGAACACCACGCCAGCAAAGAGACGCTGACCGCCATGCGGCGATATCTGGGGCTTATCGAGGACGCCTGACAGAGATAAACGCCGCCCAAGGCCTGAAAACCGGCCTAGCGGGAGAGCGATCCATCAATTTCCAACTTGACCCGCCGAAGCGTTCCGCCGAAAGCGAGCCGGAGTTCCGCGAGCATTCCGCCTCGGAGTTGCTGATCAATCTCGTAGCTGGTGGCAGAATCAACGACCCCGATCCGGGCGATTCCGCCCCGAACGCCACGGACTCGAGAGGTCGCGGCGATTTCCGCCGGGACGACCGCTTCCCACGCATCCACAAAGTTCCCCATGCCTCGCCGCGACTTCGACGCCTCGCGTCGATACTGGTCAACCGTCGCGGTGATCGTGAGATTCCGCTCGGGCCGACAACGCAACTTCCGCAGCCGATCGATGGAGGCACCCGTGAATGCCGCCGGCGCTGCCGGTGGCGTCTGACTCGGAATGGCGGAGGGGTCGGTCATCAGGATTCCTCGGTCGGGCTGTGGAGGGTAATCGACATCTTGCCCGGGCGGCCAAGAAAGATCGTTCTTTCCACCGCTCGTCGACAAGGAACAAGACTCGATCGCCGATTCGTCGGGACCAAAGACCCCAACCAGCCGAACAGTTCGGTACCCTCCCTACCAGTATGACCGGCGTCTCAGTCGTCAACCTCGTGAAGAAATTCGGTTCCACCGTCGCGGTGGCCGGCGTTGATCTCTGGATCGAAGCCGGGACCCTGTTCTTCCTGCTTGGCCCGTCTGGCTGTGGCAAGACCACGCTCCTCCGCATGATCGCGGGATTTGAGACGCCAAACTCCGGCATGATCCGTTTCGGCGACCGTGAGGTCACGAAGCATCCACCCGAGAAACGCGATGCCGGCATGGTCTTCCAAGGCTATGCCCTCTGGCCCCACCTTTCCGTGTTCGAGAACGTGGCCTTCGGGCTTCGAGTGCGAAAGGTGCCGAATGCCGACCTCCAACGCCGGGTGGGCGAAGCCCTCGAACTCGTGCAGATGAACGGCTACGAAAATCGAAAGCCTACTCAGCTCTCCGGCGGCCAACAGCAGCGAGTCGCCCTCGCCCGAGCCCTCGCCTTTCGACCGAGCGTGCTACTCCTCGATGAACCACTCTCAAACCTCGATGCCAAACTCCGACTCGAAATGCGAAGCGAGATTCGTCGGATCGTCGACGACGCCCAGATCACCACGATCTACGTGACCCACGACCAGGAGGAAGCCTTGTCGCTGGCCGATCAAATGGCGGTCCTCCGGGACGGCAAAATCGTGCAGACTGGCGGACCTCGCGAGCTCTACGACGGGCCCAACAGTCGATTTACCGCGAGTTTCCTCGGCGAAACCAACTTCGTCGAAGGAACTGTGGAATCCATCGGAACCGACGGCACCACCGTCACCAGCGCCCTCGGGCGGCTCCGCTCCAGCAGGGTTCTTGAGAACAGCGCCATCGGCGACACCATCTCCCTTTCGCTTCGACCCGAAGCGCTTCGCATCATCGATCCCGCCAACGACGCGACCAAGGTTCCGGCCGAATGGAACCGAGCGGCCACCACCCTGAACAGCTCAATGTTTCTTGGCGAAACGGCCCAGTTGGAACTGCAGGGTGAGGGGGACACCAAATTGAAGGTGCTGGAACTTCATCCGCGAGTCCTTCGACCCACGGGAACGGCACTTGAAGTGGCGATCGACCCCGCAGATGTTGTGCTCCTCTCCGAGTGAGTTCCGCTGGTCCGTCCGACTCGTGAAGACACGGGCCCAAGCCCATGAAACGACACCTCTTCACCGCCGCTCGTCTCCTCCTCGTCGTCGTCGGCGTCACCGCCATCGCCTTCATCGTCGACTGGCAGAGCACCGTTCGAATTCCGCCGGGCGAAGCGGGCATCGATGGAAACGTGAGCCCCACGGCAATCGAACTCCGGGTCACCGACATCACCGACGAAGATCCCGGTCAAGTTCGCATCACCACGATTGATGGCAGCGCCATGATCGTCCCGTCAGCCTGGGTGCAACCCGGCCTACTCCGAGTACTCGGCAACGCCAACTGGTTCTGGCTGGCCGTCGGCATCGGACTCTCGGGCTGTATCTATCCACTCCAAACGACCCGGTGGTGGATCCTCATGCGATGCCGAGGAATTCCTGCGACCTGGGTCCGAACCTTCCGGCTGGTCATGGTCGGCGCCTTCTGCAATTTTTTTCTCCCCGGCACCGAAGGCGGTGATGTCGTGAAGGCGTGGGGTGCGGCGAAAGGCAGCGGTCGTCGGCTGGACGCGGTGATGAGCGTGGTCTTCGACCGCATCACCGGACTGGCTGGACTCGTCCTGCTTGCGGCCGCCGCCGGCCTGTTCACAATGGAGACGGGAATCGCCCGGGACATCGGACGGTGGTCCGGGTGGATCGCGGTCGTGACGGTATGCACGACGGCCTTCGTAATCCTCGCCCTTGATCGCGGGTGGATCCGAATCCCATCATCGATCGATCGAATCGGACGAGGCCTGCCGACCCGGATTCTGGAGACGGCTCAAGCCTACGGGAGCCACCCCGGGGCGGTGATCTCCGCGACTTCGATCTCCGTGGTCGTACAAGTCCTCCTCGCGTCGGCAGCCGGATGTTGCGGGTGGGCGATCGGAGTCGGACACGAACTTCCCGCGATTCTGGTCGCAATGCCGATCATCTTCATCGCCGGCGCCATCCCGATCACCTGGCAGGGCGCGGGCGTGATGGAAATCGTCGCTATCGGACTGCTCGCCGGTACGGGCGTCGCGAGCGTGAATCAGATCGTTGCGATGCTCCTCCTTTACCGATGCCTAGAACTGACTTGGGGCATCGCGGGATCGGCGTTGCTCCTGCGTGGCGACATCGAAATCCACCCAAGTCCGACCGAGGATGAGGTTTGAGATCCTAGATTCAAGGGCTCAATCGACCCTTGATCTGATATCATTTGCAGGCTTGGAGGAACGTTAATCATGCGTCCTGAATTCCTTCCTTTCGCCCGCCCCTCGATTAGTGATGAGGATGTGAAGGCCGTGACCGATGTGCTGCGAAGCGGTTGGATCACCACGGGTGCCAAGTGCGCCGAACTTGAGTCTGCGTTCACCGATCGCCTCGGAACGTCCACTGCCGTTGCGACGACGAGCGCCACCGCGGCCATGCACCTTGCACTGGTCGCACTGGGGATCGGACCCGGTGATGAAGTCGTCACCCCCTCGATGACTTGGGTCTCCACCGTGAACATGATCGTCCGACTCGGCGCCACGCCGGTCTTCGTCGACGTGGATCGCGAGACGCTGATGACCTCGCCTCTGGCCATCGAGGCCGCCATCACCGATCGGACGCGGGCCATCATCCCGGTCGACTACGCCGGTGCCGCGATCGACATGGCGGCGATCAGAGCGATCGGCATCGCCCATGACATTCCGGTGATCGAAGACGCCGCTCACGCGATCGGCACTCGCCGAAAAGATGGCGAAGAGGTGGGTCAGGTTGGAACGGCGATCTTCAGCCTCCACCCGATCAAGACCATCACCAGTGGCGAAGGCGGCGTGTTAGTCACCGACGACGACGCGTTCGGAGAGAACATCCGGCGTTTGCGATTCCACGGTCTCGGCGTCGATGCTTGGGAACGTGGGCAACAGGGTCGCTCGCCACAGGCCGAGGTTCTCGAGCCGGGATTCAAATACAACCTGCCCGACATGAATGCCGCCCTCGGGCTCTCGCAGTTCCATCGCCTTGATGAGTTCATCGATCGACGGCGTGAACTCGCCATGCAGTATCGAGAACGCCTCGCCTCGATTCCGGGGCTGACGCCACTCGGCGACGCCGAGATGACCGACCGGCATGCATGGCATCTCTTCATCGTCCGCGTCGACCCTGACGCCGCGGGCATCGACCGTTCGACGTTTATGGCCGCCTTGAAGGCGGACAACATCGGCACCGGCATCCACTTCCGCGCGGTTCACACCCAGAAATGGTTCGTCGACCACCCAGACCGGTGGCGGGGCGCTGATCTCGTGAACACCGAATGGAACAGCGACCGAATCTGCTCGCTCCCGCTCTTTCCCGGAATGACCGACGCCGATATCGACGAGGTCGTGGCGTCGATTCGAAACGCCGTCCCATCGAGCCCAGGAGTACCCGCATGAGCGAATCAGTCTCCGTGGTTATCCCGGTCTACAACGAAATCGAGAACCTCGACGCGCTGCTCGAGCGAGTGGTTTCCACCTGCGAAGACCTCCCCAACCCTTGGGAAGTCATCCTCGTCGATGACGGAAGTCGCGATGGTTCGACGGACCGCCTTGAAGCCGCCGCCGGACTCTACGGAGGCCACCTCCGTGCCATCATTCTGAATCGTAACTACGGCCAGCATGCGGCCATCATTTGCGGCTTCAGCCACGCTCGCGGTGACATCGTGATCACCCTCGATGCCGATCTCCAGAATCCTCCCGAGGAGATTCCGAACCTCATTCGGACCATCGAAGAAGGCAACGACGTGGTCGGAACCATCCGACGAAATCGCCAAGACTCCTTCTTCCGACGGAAGGCTTCGGCGTGCATCAACTGGATGGTCCAGAAATCAACCGGCGTCGCCATGCGCGATTACGGCTGCATGCTCCGCGCTTACCGAAGGCCGGTGGTCAACGCGATCTTGCAGTGCCGTGAACGAAGTACGTTCATTCCGGTACTCGCCAACACCTTCGCCAAACGAGCCGCGGAGATCGAGGTCGGCCACGCCGAACGAGCCGCCGGCGAATCGAAGTACAGCCTCTGGAAGCTGGTCAATCTCCAATTCGACTTACTGACCAGCATGACCACGACACCTTTGCGACTGCTCTCTTGGGCGGGTGTCGCCATTGCGATGGGTGGTTTCGGTTTCGGCATGCTCCTTCTCGCCGGTCGAATTTTCTTCGGAACGGAATGGGCCGAGAACGGCGTCTTCACGTTGTTCGCAATCCTCTTCATCTTCGTCGGCGCGCAGTTCATTGGAATGGGCCTGCTCGGCGAGTACCTCGGCCGGGTCTACCACGATGTCCGGGGCCGCCCTCGGTACTTCATTGATCGAATCGCCGGCGATTCCGGGCTCGAACGATCGACCCCTGAGACCGACCAGCGCACCCATGGTGTCATCATCGAAACAGGAATCTCTCTATGAAGGTCGTCCTCTTCGCGTACCACGAGATCGGCGCCGCCGCCCTCGATGCTTTGATCGCCGCCGGCGATGACGTGGTCGCGGTCTTTACGCATCGCGACGACCCTGGTGAAGGCAACTGGTTCCGTTCGGTCGCCCGGACCGCGGCGTCGCAGGGGATCCCGGTCCACGCGCCAGAATCTCCGAACCACCCCCTCTGGATCGACCGCATTCAGGAGATGAAACCAGACGTCATCTTGTCCGCGCACTACCGACGAATGATCGGCCGCGACGTCCTGTCGATTTGTCCGGATCGGTGCTTCAATCTCCACGCATCACTCCTGCCCAAGTTTCGAGGACGCGCGCCACTCAACTGGGCCTTGGTCGAGGGCGCCAGCGAAACGGGCGTCACTCTTCACCACATGACGATGGAGCCGGACGCCGGCGACATCGTGGCGCAGATCCCCCTTCCCATCGACGATGCAGATACCGCCGCGACGCTGACCGAAAAAATGGTCGCCGCCACCGGTCAGCTGCTGGCGAAAGCCCTCCCGGCCATCGGCGACGGCTCGTTCTCCGCGACACCACAGGACCCCGCCGCGGCAACCGTATTCCCAGGCCGATCCCCGGCAGACGGCTTGATCGACTGGGATCGATCCGCGACGGAAATCCGAAACCTCATTCGAGCCGTGACGCACCCATGGCCCGGCGCCTTCACCTGGGCGGGTGAGCGAGAAGTCAAAATCTGGAATGCCACCGCCACCACCGGCGGACACGGTGAGACGCCAGGCACGGTCATCAGCACCACCCCCCTGACCATTTCCTGCGGCGAAGGAACCCTCCAGATTGACGCGGGGCAATCCGCCGATGGGGTCTGGTCCGGCGGTGAGCATCTCGCCGAAGAGTTGAACCTCGTTGAGGGAATGCGGCTCGGAAAATCTGCGCCGGTTGGCATTGATCGCCCAAGATCAGTCTTGATCCTCGGCGTCAATGGATTCATCGGTAGTCACCTCTCCGAACAACTCCTGGGCGCCGGTTACGAGGTCTACGGAATGGACCTTCGCGCCAGCAACGTCGAACACCTGCTCGGCCGACCTGGCTTCCACTTCCTCGAAGGCGACATTTCGATCAACCGGGAGTGGGTCGAGTATCACGTTCGCAAATGTGACGTCGTGCTCCCCCTCGTGGCGATTGCAACACCGATCGAATACGTGCGGAATCCGCTCCGAGTCTTCGAACTCGACTTCGAACAGAACCTTCGGATCGTTCGCGACTGTGTCAAATACAACCGTCGGATCATCTTCCCATCGACCAGTGAGGTCTACGGAATGTGCGAGGACGAAGCCTTCGACGAAGATCATTCGAGCCTGGTGTTGGGACCAATCAATAAGCAACGGTGGATCTATTCCTGCTCCAAGCAGTTGCTCGACCGCGTCATCTGGGCCTACGGCGTCAAGGAAAACCTCGACTTCACGCTCTTCCGCCCCTTCAACTGGATCGGCCCCCGCCTCGACACCCTCGATTCCGCACGGGTCGGTTCGTCGCGTGCGATTACCCAGTTGATTCTGAACCTGGTCGAAGGAACACCCATTCAACTCGTCGACGGAGGCGAGCAGAAGCGGTGCTTCACCGACGTGACCGAAGGGGTCGACTGCCTCTTCCGGATGATCGACGACCAGGCCGGCCGCAGCACGGGCCAGATCATTAACATCGGCAACCCCGACAACGAAGCGAGCATTCGAGAACTCGCCGAAATGATCGTTGCCAGATTTGATCAGCACCCAATGCGACACAAGTTCCCGCCGTTCGCCGGGTACCGAATCGTGGAGAGCGGCCGCTACTACGGCAAGGGCTATCAGGACGTGCAACACCGCCGACCGTCGATTAAGAATGCGAAGCGCATCCTCGATTGGACACCAAGTCTCTCGACCAAGGACTCCGTCGACCGCACCGTGGATTGGTTCATCGACGATCACATCCGTTCGATGGGGATCGATTCCGAGCCCGCGCCACAGATCACCACCAACGCATGAAACTCGGGCTTCGGATTGACGTCGACACGTTTCGAGGTACCCGTGACGGGATACCTGAACTTCTCCGCATCCTCGATGCTCGGGGAATTCGTGGGTCGTTCTTCCTGACCGTCGGCCCCGACAACATGGGGCGGCACCTTCGACGCCTTCTCCGCCCGACGTTCCTCCGAAAAATGCTTCGCTCGAAGGCCGCAAGCACCTATGGCTGGGACATTCTGCTCCGAGGAACCCTCTGGCCCGGACCGATTATTCATCGCCAGCTGGGGGATCGCCTCCGATCCATCGATCACGCCGGACACGAAATCGGCATGCACGCGTGGGATCATCATCGTTGGCAGGTTGCCGCCCACCGCCTCCCTGAAGAACTCGTCCTGCGAGAGATCACGCAGGCGCATCAGGCGATCACCGACACACTCGGGAGACCACCAACCTGCACCGCCGCTCCCGGCTGGCGATGCACGCCCGAGATCCTCGCCCTACGCGAAGGCCTCGGCTACCACTTTGCCAGCGACTGCCGCGGACATGGCGCGTTCCAGCCGTCACACGGGCCACCGCAGATCTGCGTCAATCTGCCCACCTGGGATGAGGCGGTCGGCGAGGCGGGCATCGACGATGAAAATTTCAACGAGCACCTCCGATCATGCATGCAAGAAGATGACCTCGACGTGCTGACCATCCATGCCGAATCCGAAGGTGGTGCGAAAGCCGCCTTGTTCGAAGAATTTCTAGATCGCTTCATGGCCGATGGCGGCGAGGTCGTACCGCTTGGTGATCTGATTCCGTCCAATCCCGAACCCGGCGAAATCGAACGCGGCCAGCTCCCCGGTCGTGACGGGTGGGTGGCCATTCGCCGCCCGAATCTGGCAACCACATGAACTCCATCTCCCCCATGCCCGAGCGATCAAGGTCGACACAGCGATTAGCGCTCTTCCTCGTTCCGATTCTCTTCATCGGCATCTTCATCCTTCCCCTCGGACTCCGTCCGTTGGTCGTCCCGGACGAAACACGGTACGCGGTGATTCCGGCGGAAATGATCGACACCGGCGAGTGGATCGTTCCCCACCTTCTGGGCGTGCGCTACTTCGAGAAGCCCGTACTCGGCTATTGGATGACCGCCGTCTCCTTCCTCGGGTTTGGCGAGAACGCCTTCGCCCTCCGGTTTCCCGCCGCCTTGATGACCGGGTTCTCTGCTGGCGTCTTGATGATGTTCGTTCGGCGATGGACTGGACGATGGGATCTCGCCGCCATCGCCGCGATGGTGTTCATGACATCGCTCGAAGTCTCCATTCTCGGCACCACCGCGATTCTTGATGCGCCGTTCACTGGCATGGTCACCGCGTCCATTGCGTTCTTCTTCTTTGGTTGGAGAGCCACTGGTCCTCCGAGATTTGGCTGGTTGGTCGCTTCGGGACTCGCCTGCGGATGCGCGTTCCTGACCAAGGGATTTCTCGCCATTGCGATTCCGGGAATTGTGCTGGCACCGTGGCTCCTGTGGCAGCGAGAGTGGCGATCACTCTTCACACTTCCGTGGGTCCCGGGCATTACCGCGATTCTGGTGGTCCTTCCCTGGGGATTGGCGGTTCATGATCGCGCTCCGGAGTTCTGGGACTACTTCTTCTGGGTCGAGCACATCAATCGGTATACCGGCGGCGCGGATGCCCAGCATCCCCAGGGATGGTGGTTCTTTATCCCCATTTTTGCGTTGGGACTCTTCCCCTGGATCCTGACCCTTCCATTCGTGATTCTCGGCATCCGTCGGCTCGGTATTCAATCGCCAGAAATCCGCCTTCTACTCTGCTGGGCGCTTATTCCGATCGCCTTTTTCTCAGTCTCCTCTGGGAAACTCCCCACCTACATTCTTCCCTGCTTCGCACCCGCCGCCGTCTTGATCACGCTCGGGCTCATCGAGTTCTTTCGGACTGCTCCGGGCAAACGCACGTATGGCGAGTGGATTCTGATCCCATTTGGCGTACTGCTTCTGGCGATCACCCCGTTCATGCCCATCGATCCAACCATTGGGAGCGCGTGGAATGATGGTGGTGAGTGGCGACTCCTCGTCCTCGGCGGCGCTCTGATCGCGTGGGGCTTCTTTGATTACCGATCCCAACGAACGACCTCGGCCACCCGGCGGGTTTTGTTGGGGACTTTGGGACCGGCCATCGGCTTTGCGGTCGCCCCCTCATGCCTTCCGACCGGCTGGATGAGGATCTCGAAAGCACCAATGGCCTGGCTGGAGCCATTCACCGAGCTGACGGATCGGAGTCTGGTCCTGGTCGACGGAAGCCTGATGCACTCTGCCCGCTGGGCTTGGCCGGACGCTGAAATTCGGTTGTTCAGTAGCCCGGGCGAATTGTCATGGGGCGTCAAGAACTTCGACGACCACGCAGATTGGTTCATCGACGATTCGGAGTTCCCAGCCTTCCTTGCTGAGGCGACGCTCGATCGACCTTTCGTCGTCCTCACGCACAACCCGGAACGACAAAAAGCGTGGTTCGAAGGCGTCATCGCCGAATCGAACATCGCTCCACCCGCCTACCGCGTCGATCGCGGGATTCTCCTCACCGTCTGGCCTGCGGAGGCCCTCCCGGCGGCTCCGTGAGCCCATTCTGAATGCCGCCGAGGGATGCCGAGCCACCACCCAACTCCGTGGAGTCTCCTGAACAGGAAAAATGGGCGAAATCCGATTCACAATCGGTGAATCGGAGGGTCTATTCCGGACGAACTCATCTCGGTATAGGTCTCTGACCCCCTTTTTGAACTCGAAAGGCCCCGAAATGTCTGCAAAGCAAACTCAAAACGCCCGTCCCCGACGATTGGTCACCGCCCTGTCGGGCGTTGTGATCGCCGCCTCCGGACTGCTCGGTACTTCAGCGATCGCCGCCCCCCAGCAGGGGACCATTCCAGAAGTTGCCGTTTCGAGCGGTCGGTTAGACACCCTCGTCGCGGCAGTGAAAGCGGCCGGCTTGGCCGAAGCGTTGTCCGGAGAGGGACCGTTCACGGTCTTCGCCCCGACAGATGACGCCTTCGCCCTCCTCGGAAAGCAGACACTGTCCTCACTCCTCACCGACGAAGGCCGTCCCACGCTCGCCCGCATTCTGAAGCATCACGTGGTCGTCGGGCGGTTCGAAGCCCGAGATCTCGTCAACCGTGAGAGTATCGAAACACTCGCTGGTACCTCCCTGCCATTGGCAACCGCCCGCGGGCGACTGCTCGTGGATGAAGCGGTGGTTGAGACCGCCAACGTTGGGGCTTCAAACGGAATCGTCCACATCATCGATCGGGTCTTGGTTCCGGTGGCGGAGACCAGTCCTGCGGAAGCATTGCTGGAAATCGCCGTGGAACGAGGGGCACCGCTCTTCAACGAAGGCAACATCGATGGATGTGCCGCCATCTACGCCACGGCACTTGATGCCATCTCTCTTGCCGGAGACTTCGGCCTCGATGAAAAAGGTCGCGCGAACCTCGCGAAGCGCCTCGCCGAGATTGCCAAAGAGACGTCATCGCGGGATCGGGCATGGGCCTATCGCGCCATCATCGATGGAATCTTCGCTGGTGAGATGAGCATGCAAACGACCAGTGCCACACCCGCACCGACGGAACGATCTGGATTCGCACCTCGCGGAAATCTCATCTTTGGCTTCGACGACGCCAAGGAAGGCCAGCGTTGGCAAACCGTGCTCGACGGCGTCATGGGCGGCCGCTCGACCGGAAAGATCAGCCAAAAGGACGGCGTGGTGGTCTTTGATGGAGCGACCTCGCTGCAGAACAACGGCGGCTTCTCCTCCATGCGAGCAGGCATCCCCGCAGGACTCTTCGATGGTGCCGATGCGATTCGACTGATCGTCAAAGGCGACGGACGAGACTACAAAATCGGAGCCTCGACCGGCGGCAACCAACGATCAGGAGGCTATTGGAAGACGTTTCCAACAACCAAGGACACCTGGACCGAAGTCATCATGCCGGTGGCGGACCTCGAGCGTCAGTTCATGGGACAGCGTTTGAACGGGACCGCCTCCCCCGGCGATCTCCGAGCACTTCAGATCTATATCTACGACAAGAAGGCAGGCCCCTTCCGCCTCGAGATTGAGTCGATCGAAGCCGTCGAGACCAAAGGCAACGAAACGTTTGACGCCTGATCGAGGCAACTCAAACCATCTCAACGAAGACTGTCCGGCCGAAGCGATTCGGCCGGATTTTCTTATGAGAGGTTGTCTTGTCCGGAGGGATTCTTGCCAAAGGTCGGCTCGTTCGGCGTCCGCCGTACCATCGCGAGTCGCCCACCGAGAACGGAAAATTCACGTCAAGCGGACTCTCCGCGAGCTCGACTAAGAATCGGCCGTACCGATCTTCAATCGCATCGAGCAAACGCTCGCCTTTCTCCGCCGTGGCGTGTCGCGGTGCGGATGACCCGACCCGGTATTCGTCGTGAGAAGATGCAACGGCCGACTGATCGAGACCCAACCTTCTTCGACGGCTTCAAATCGAGTCGGCTTCGTCGTACCGTCATCCGCAGTGAGGCCGCCATCGGCGTCGCGAACGACGAGTTCAGGGCGAGTTGCCAGCAGGATCGAAGTTTCCATCTCGCTCGCCGCTATGTCGGCTCGCGGAAACTGCGGTCGGTCTTGGTCGTGAAGAGCCAGAGTCTCTCTGGAGCACATGTTTCGAGGTCGGCCTCCCAGCTGGGATGCTCGACGAGGTCGATGTGCTGCCAGTAATCCATGCCTGCCCGCTTCAGATGTTTGTCATCGATCTGAAAACCGAGTGGGTGGATGAGGTGCAGACGCGCACCGATCGCCAGGAATGTTCGTCCGGCATTTCTTGTGTTGTTGGGAATCAGCGGGGTGCAGAGAATCATGTTCAAGCGTTCAAGCGTTCAAGCGGCGGCCCATAATGGCATGCTTCAATGGACTCTACTCGTGTTGCAAACTCGGAGAAAAGATATCACGAGCGATCATGGAATCTTCATTCAATTTTGGTCGATCAATCAATCTTTAACGGCTATGTTTGATGACTTCAAAGATTCTATCGTTGGAAAGGCGTTGCGAACTTATGATGACTCGAAGCGCTCGACAACTCCTCTCAACTTCGCACCGCACTGGTGTCTTGCTTTTTTTATGCGGAGTGTGGCTGGCATGTGGTACGACGCAGGCTGAGGATCTTCAGTGTGACGTACCCGCTTCGCACGATGACTGTGCGGTGATCATCTCACACCGAAGTACTGCCGCCGATAACTGGAAGCAGGTGGCCTCTGCCGTTCGGACTTTTCACCGTGACGCCGGCGTGACCCATCATGTCTTCGAGGAGCGCCCTCTGGAACTCAAGGGCATTCTGGCTGAAGAACACCTGCGTGACCTGTCGCTGATGGGAGCACCGGACGAATTGAATCGGGCGCTTTTCCTCGATCTTTATCGACTCTGTCGCGGCCGGGCCACTCAGCATGACTGGCGTGTCGATGACGACTTCAAAGCGGGCGCCTTCAAGGTCGCGGATGGACGCCTGGTCGGTGTGACACTTGATGGTGAGCGGCTTCCAGTCGACTCCGGCAATCCCAAGGTCTGGCTGGCTGTCGGAAACTGCCTGCTTGGCGGCATCGATGGACGCGATTCGATGGCGCTGACCCTCCGATTATCTGGCTTCTTTCACAATGGATGAAGGCAAGCCTATTCCTCCGCTTTCCGAGCTGAAGAACTGGCTTCAGGCCCGCGTCTCCGCTTTGGTCGAACGGAAGCCCGCAGAGGTCCCCTGTGATGAGAATTTTCATGCGCTGGGCCTGGATTCGGTTGGTTATCTCAACCTCGCCATCTCCATCGAGGAACAGTGGAATGTGCCGATCACGGCGATGGAGATCTTCCTTCACTCGAATGTGGAACTTCTTGCTGAGTTCCTGATCAGCGCTGGTCCCGAAATGAGAAACCGCACGCGGCGGCTTCCGAAAGGAGCCGCCGAGTGCACTACCGTGAATGAGGGCTCTGATTTGACTCCTCTTTTCTGGTTGAACGGATACGAGTTTCTGGAACTGTTTGCCCCTCACATCCCGGCCGAGAGACCGGTCTACTACCTCCATCATCAAGGCACTGACGGTAAATCGGCTCGACACCGTACGTTTGACGCGATGGCCGAGTACTACCTGGAGATGATTCTTCACGTGGAGCCCGATGGCCCGTACTGCATCGGGGGGTTTTCGATCGGGGGCACTCTGGCCTATGAAATTGCCAACCGGCTGACCGCGATGGGAAAGAAGGTCGAGCTCCTCATGCTGCTCTCGCCCGCGGGTAATCCCAAGGTTCTGCGGGAGTTGTTCTGGCGCTCGCAACGAATGCGGGTGGTCTCGCAGGGCGCTCTTCAGCGAATGCTGTACATGTGTCGTCAGCGCTCTGTGATGTTTTCGAGGCGTGTCTACCACAAGGTGCGTCAAGTGCGGGGGCGGGTTGAGTGTTCCCTATATTTCCTGACGCGGCGCCCACTGCCTTCTCGGCTCATCTGGACCCACATGCAGCCCATCTACGCGCGCGCACTCAAGCATTACGAGATATCTCGATATCCGGGCGACACCATCATCGTGCACGAGAGCACGAGACCGGTACCGGAATGGATCGAAAGTGTGGATGGCACGTGTCGCGTTCTTTCGCCCGTTCCGATCAAGCATCTGGATTTTCTCGCAGAAGCGTACACGCACTTGTGGCTGGAAGAGTTCGTGTCGCCACTGAGTATGGGTTCTGGGTTGGCGGTCGGAGTTGGCGGAGAAGACGAGGTCGAAGCGATGCCGGGCACTGGCGAGGTGGTTTCAGGTGGGTTGGGGACGCGTTGATCCCTGAGTTTGAGCGGCGCCGGTGTGGCTTGGGAGCCGTGCGTTGTATGGACCTAAGACGAGTCACAAAATGATTAACGAAGGCAGATCAATGAGTAGGAAAGATATTGCGATTGTGGGCATGGCGTTGCGGGTTCCGGGGGCAACGAGTCTCGACGAATTCTGGGATAATGTGAGGAGCGGACGAGACTGTCTGACGCGGCCCGACAAGGGAACTCAGGAACGTGCCGGGCTTTCGGGACGGAAGATCAATGATCCGGGCTACATCCCTGCCAAGCCTCTACTGGATGAGTTCAAAAGCTTCGACGCCAGTTTTTTCGGAATTTCGGATACTCAGGCCAGGCTCATGGACCCGACCCATCGAATCTTCCTGGAGTGTGTCTGGGAGGCCATGGAGCAATCCGGCGTGGTGCCAGGTGATGTACACGGCACCACAGGTGTCTTTGCGAGTGTCGAGAGCCACTATTTTGCGGCCCACCTCAAGTCCGCCAAGGACGAAGATCCGGCGAGCCGCTTCCCGAAAAGACTGGGTACGCTGATTGATTACTTCGCCTTGCGAGTTTCGCACGCGCTCGACTTGAAGGGGCCAAGCCTGACGGCGCTGGCGACCTGTTCGTCGTCACTCATGGCGGTGAATCTCGCCGCGCAAAGCCTGAGGCAGGGTAAATGCACGACCGCTCTCGCGGGAGGGGCACGAGTCGAGCTTCCGAGCTCGCCCGCCTATCAGAAGGGCGTGGAGGGAATGAGCTCCGCGACGGGTGTCATTCGTCCGTTTGATGCGGGAGCCGACGGAACGATCTTCGGGGATGGTGCGGGCGTCCTGGTCCTCAAGCTTCTCGATGATGCGATCCGTGATGGGCACCCCATTCAGGGAATCATCCGCGGGACCGGCTTCTGCAATGATGGCGATCCGGAAGACAAGCTGAGCTTCATTGCGCCGACGCAGACGGGGCAAACCCGGGCGATTCGGGAAGCGTTGGGCGAGGCGGAAATCGATCCCTCCACCATTGGATTCGTGGAGTGTCATGGTACGGGGACCCTGCTTGGGGACCCCATTGAGATTCGTTCCATGCAAGAGGTCTACTCCGAGTCTTCGGAAATGAGAAACGACTCCTGTGCGATCGGCTCGGTGAAGGGCAATATCGGGCATCTGGGGCCCGCCGCCGGGGTGGTGGGTGTGATCAAGGCCTGCCTGGCCTTGACCCGGAATGTCATCCCGCCCATGGCCAACTTTTCGAAACCGAATCCGGAAATCGATTGGGCGCAGTCGCCTTTCTATGTGCCGACGCAGGCACTGGACTGGAAACGCAACGGTCGACCGAAGAGGGCCGCTGTCTCCGCATTTGGCATGGGTGGTGCCAATGCGCATGTCGTACTGGAAGAATACGTGGGTGAATCGGAAGCGGCGACTGCCGTGACCGGCGGTCAGGATCTGCTCGTGGTGTCCGCCAAGACCGAAGCGGCCCTGACGCGGCGCCTCAGTGATCTCGCGGCGTATTGTGAGGGCCATCCTGAGACGGCGGTCTCGGATCTGGCGTACACCCTGCAAGTGGGTCGGCAAGCGATGCCATTCCGGACGCACTGCACCGTGGATTCAGGCACGCTGGAAGGATGTGCGGATCAGCTCCGTACCCTGAAGCCCACCGGCACCCACGTGAGATCAGGTCGTCCCGTCGTGTTCATGTTCCCGGGACAGGGGTCTCAGGCCGTGGGGATGGGGCAGGGGCTGTACGAGAACGAGAAGGTCTACCGGGAGATTTTCGATTATTGCTCGGACTTCCTGGTTCGTGAACTCGGCGTGGATCTGCGAGATTGCGTCTACCGCCGCGATGGTTCCACGCTGGAGGATGCAGAGGCGCAGCTCGCGCAGACTTCGGTGGCTCAGCCCGCACTTTTTGTGGTCGAGTATGCACTGGCCAAGCAGTTTGAAGCGTGGGGTCTCAGACCGACGGCCATGCTCGGCCACTCGTTGGGTGAGCTCGTCGCCGCCTGCCTGGGCGGGATCTACTCGCTGGATAATGGCCTCAAGTTGGTCGCGATTCGAAGCCGTCTGATGCAGATGTGCGAGCCCGGATCGATGCTGGCGGTCTCCATGCCGCTCGAGGAACTGAAGAACGTTCTCCCGGACGGACTTGATCTCGCGGCGATGAACAGCAACAAGCGAAATGTGGTGGCCGGACCCAGTGACGAAATCGCTGAGTTCGCGGCCTTCCTGAAGACCCGAAAGGTGAGCAGTCGGGAACTGGCCACCTCGCACGCGTTTCACTCGAGAATGCTGGATCCGACGGTGGATGAGTTCAGGCGACAGCTCGAGGGGTTCGAGTGTTCGCCGCCAAGCCAACGCGTGATATCGGGTGTGACCGGAAAACCCTTCACCGATCAGCAGGCCACGGATCCCGAGTACTGGATCGAACAGCGCCGGAAGCCGGTGCTTTTCTGTGACGCCTTAGCCCTCTTCCTGACCGAGGAGAACCCGATCTTCCTCGAGGTGGGGCCGGGTCGTGCGCTCGGTGGTTTCGTCAATCAGAATGACAGCTCCCGTGACAATTTCTCTTCGCTATACCGTCCGAAAGAGGATCTGGCGGAGAATGCTCATCGGAACGCACTGGAAACCCTGGGTCACGTCTGGGCGGCCGGAGGCGAGGTGGCGTGGCCCGATCGGAACTCGGGCCGAGCCGGTCGGCTTCTCGACATGCCGACCTATCCTTTTCAGCAGATTCATCACTGGGAGGATTCGAGCCAGGCGGAGGAAGCCTCGGCGCATGCCTACCCGCTGAGCCTTTATGAAGCGGGTTGGGCGAAGGATGATCTGGATGATCTGGATGATCTGGAGGATGAGTCCATCGCGGTTTCTGCGATGGCGTGGCTTGTCTTCGCGGATGACCAGGGCTTCTCCGATGAGATCGTCGAGCGAATCCGGCAGACCGAGCAGAGTGTGACCGTGGTGCGGCCCGGCGAGACGTATCAGGATCTGGGATCCGACGTCTATGAGATTGCGCCGCTGTCAAAGGATGATCTGGTCTCGGTTCTCTCCAAGGTGGACCTTGGAGAAGGCGACGGACGACTTCGGGTCCTTCACTTCTGGAATGTGGATGGGGATGATCGCCCCGAGACGGAGACCGAGGCGTATCAGCTCGGTCGTGATCGGGGCTTTCACTCCCTGATTGGATTGATTCAAGCCGCGCGCGAGACGCACCTGATTGATCGGATGGACGTTCAGGTATACGCGGACGGACTCTCTCAGGTCGATCATCTGGAGGATGCGCTTTATCCCGAGAAGGGTCTTCTGCTCGGCCCGGTTCGCGTGAGTACCCAAGAAGTCTCCGGGCTGTCCATGCGCTGCGTGGACATTCCCGGGAAGGTCTACAAGTCCGGGGATGAGACGAGTCTCGATCATATCTGGAGAGAGGCGCAGGCCGACAGCGAAGGTGCGATCACCGCGCTTCGCCCAAAGGGTCGTTTCTCCGAGCACCTCTTCACTCTCCCCGAGGTCCCGCGCAGTCGTTCCCGTTTGCGGTACGGCGGAACGGTCCTGATCACGGGCGGTGTCGGCGGGCTTGGGCTCAAGGTGGCCGAGAACCTGTATCGATCGGTGAATGCTCGGCTCGTCTTGACGTCGCGCTGGGAGGCGCCGCCCAAGGAGGAATGGGGACGCTATCTCGAGGAGGATTCGAAACTCGGTCGGGCCATGCGCACCCTCCAACCCATGGTGGAAGCAGGGGCGGAAATCGAGATCATCCAGGCAGACGTTTCGTCTTCAGAGGACATGGCTCGTGTGATCGCCCAGGGTGAAGGTGCGTTGGGACCGATTCATGGCGTCGTGCACACTGCGGGAATCCTCGATGATGGACCCTCGCTTCAGAAGACCTACGAGAGCGCGGAGTCGGTTTTCATGGCCAAGGTGGAAAGCGCCTACGTGCTGGAGAACCTCTTTGCCGATCGGCCTCTTGACATCTTCGTTCACTTTTCGTCGCAGGCTTCGCTGCGGCCTAATGCGGGACAGGTGGATTATTCCTCGGCCAATGCAGTGCTGGATCGACTGGCGATTCGTCGTGGGCAACGACATCCGGGTCTGAGCTGCGCGATGGGTTGGGGGGCCTGGCGCGACGCTGGGATGGCGTGGGACTACAAGACCGGCGAATTCAATCAGGCGTCTCTGTTCCGGAATGTCACGATGGAGGATCTGGAAGAAGAGACTCACGCGGCAGAACACTGCCTTCTGGAGACGTATCGATACCTGCCCACGGGCGATGCCATTTTTCAGGGCGAGCTGCGTCAAGGAGAGCATTGGATCACGGTCGAACACCTGGTTGGTGGACGCCCGGTGCTTTCGGGCACCACGGTGATTGAGATGTTGCGAGCCGGTTTCGTGGAGGCCTTTCAAGCCCATGATGCGGTGGAGATTTCTGATCTGGCCTTCATCTGTAAATTTGCCGTCAATGATGTCACGAAGTACGAGATCCTCTACCTCCAACAGGAGGAGTACTTCAAGGTGGAGCTTCGCATCCAGCTTGGGGGTGAGTCGGATGGCTGGCAGACCGCATCGACGAGCCGGATCAAGTCGATTCCAAACACGCCGGTACTGGACGGCGCGGTTCGAGAGGAGTTGCTTTCGGTTCGTGAGCGGGCCCTGGCTCCCTTCCCTCCGCTGTCATGCGGTCCCCGCTTCACCTGCGACTGGGTGTTGGAGGACAGGGAACGCGGGGCGGCGGCCAAGCTGGCTCTGCTGTCCGAGCTCAGCGAAGAGGTCAGCGACTACGGGCTGCATCCGGGCATCTTCGACCGGTGCATCCACACACTGATCGATCGTTTCACCGGGATCTTGATGCCCTACTCGTGCGAGCGTCTGCGGATCTATGGCACGCTGACCTCAACCACCCTGTCGTACGGGTACCAGCGGGAACCGGGGGTCGATGAAAGCGTGGACATCTTCATGACCGACCTCGAAGGAAATCTGCTGGTCGAAATTGAAGGATATGTCGCCAAGGAGTTCGAGGCGATCGACCACCAGAGAGCCGATACGGAGGAGGTGATCGAATACGATCGACATGTCGATCATCGAATGGTTCTGGATACGCCCGGAAATTTCGAATCGTTCCGAATCGAGGCGCAGACCCAAGCCGGACTGGCTTCCGATGAAATTCGGATCAGGGTCAAGGCGGCCGGGCTGAACTTCCGGGACGTGCTCTCGGCCCTGGGGCAGCTTCCGGAGGGAGATCCGAGTCGGGACACACGCGGTTCGGAATGCACCGGGACCGTATTGGAAGTGGGCGATGAGGTGAAGCACCTCGTCGTGGGCGATCCGGTGATTGCCCTCTCCGAACACTCGTTCTCTACGAATGTGGTCACCAAGGGATACATGGCGACTCTGCTCCCCGAGTGCCTCGGGTACACGGATGGTGCGGGCGTTCCGATCACCTTTCTGACGGTCGACTATGCGCTGAACCAAGCCGCGCGCTTGCAGGCGGGCGAGCGCATCCTGATTCATGCGGGCGCGGGTGGGATCGGTCTGGCTGCGATCCAGTTTGCGCAGGCGATCGGGGCCGAGATCTACGCCACTGCGGGCCAGGATTTCAAACGCGACTACCTCAGAAGCCTGGGCGTAGAGCATGTGATGGACTCTCGAAGCCTGGATTTCGTCGACGAAATCAACGTGCTGACAGACGGCGAGGGCGTGGACGTGGTCCTGAATGCGCTGGCGGGCGAATTTATTCCGGCCAGCATGAGTCTGCTGAGACCTTTCGGCCGCTTCCTTGAAATCGGGAAGAAGGATATCTACGCGAACACACAGATGGGGCTCTACCCCTTCCGCAACAATCTCTCATTCTTCGGGATTGATCTCGGACAGTTCAGTTTCGTTCGGAAGGAAGAACTGCTGGAGATGTTCGAGGCCCTGATGATCCGTTTCTCATCGGGGGAACTGCACCCCAGCCCCGTCCGGGAGTTTCCTCTGGAGAGCATGGGCAAGGGCTTCGAATATCTGGCGCGAGCTGAGCATATCGGGAAGGTCGTCTTTACGGTTGAGCAGAACATGGATGACGATGATCGCGTGGAGGAACGGTTCAACGCTCGCTTTGGCGCCGGGATCGGTATGCGAGAAGGGCTCGAAGTCTTTGACCGGTTGATCTCATCGGATGAAGCGCCGGGCCAGGTCATGATTGCGGCGCAGGCCTTGGACGACCAAGCGCGAATGGCGCGTCATGAAGCGGGCGGTGGGCAGCGAAGACTGGTGGACACCGAGTATCGAGACCCTGAAACGACGACGGAAGAACTCCTCAAGCAGATCTGGGAGAATACTCTGGGCATGACGAAGATCGGTGTCGATGATGACTTCGGAGAGCTGGGGGGAGACTCGATCAATGCGATCATGCTTCAGGTTCGGGTCAATGAGACCTTCAATCTGGACCTTACGCTCGCGGTTCTCTTGAGTCATCCGACCATCAAGTTCCTCGGAAAACTCGTAGACGATTCAGTCGTCGAGGTGTCCTAGACGCAGGCCTTGATGAAGGCTTCGAGTTCGCCGCACAGCGTGTCGACGTGGGGCTTCTCAAGCATGGAGTTGGTGTCACCCGGCACGGATTGAACAGAGAAACTTCCGGAGCAAAGGGAGTCCCACCCTCGGAAGGCGACATCATCGTGCGTGTCGGTCCGAAAGAGCCGCAGGGAGGTTTCGAGGGTCGCTGGGTCATAGACGCTTCCGGTCTCGATATGATTGGCCGTCAGTTCCAGGAGGCGATCCGCATGCTTCTTTGGCATCCGTGCGAGCTTGGCGCGCGCGTCGCGGAGAGTCTGTTCCAGTATTTCGTCCATGACGCCCTTGAACGTCGCACCCGTAGAGGCACTGGCTGCTCTGTGGCCGCCGATCGCCACGGGAACAAATGATTCCATGAGGAATACGCCTTTGACGTCCTCGCCTGCCGCCTCGAGACATGAGGCCATATGCAGAGCGACCACGCCTCCCCAGCAATGACCTCCGAGGTAATAGGGGCCGTGGGGACGTACGGCGCGAAGTTCCTCAAGCAGCACCTCTGCGATGTCTTCGAGGGTGAGATGTTTGGAATCAGAGACTTCAAGCTCCGTCAGGCTGTATGAATAGATGGGCCCGGGCGCACTGAGCGTCCGGGCCAGGGTGACGAATGAGAAGAAGGTGGCACCCGCGGCAGGCACGATAAACATCGGAGGGCCGTCGCCTCCTTCGGCGAGGGGGACGAGGTATCGGCTTTTCATTTTTCTGGACTCCCTTGTCATAGTTGTTCTTGCCTCACGAGCGCTCGTCGCGCTTGGGGCTCCGCCCCGCAGGCCCCGCAGGCCCCGCAGGATTCGTACGGATGGCATCGAGAAGAGCGACTTCCCAGAGCGAGAAAAGATCTTTTCGCGCCGATTCAAACGTCCACTCGTTGTAGTCGATGAGATGGAGCTCGCCGCGTGCGTCCTCGAAGACGTCCATGCTTCCGATTTCGAATCCCGTGGCATCAGTAAGCCTCTGAAGGAGGGCGTTTCGTGGATCCCAGAACTGGCGTGTACCCGAGTAGCCGAAGCTGAGGTGCTCCGACCCCTTCTGACGCAATCGCCTGGTATCCCGGGAGACCTTGTAGATGAAGCTGTACTCATGCTCCAATCGACGGGGGTCCCGGATGTAGTAGGTCAGGGAGTTCAGTTGTTTGATGATCAGGTCTGGTGAAAAACGCAGTCCCACGGTCAGGTCGCCAGCGATGCAGATCCAACGTTCCACACAACGGAATGGCGCGAGTTCAGCATCTCGGTGGTGCTCGAGAAAGGGTTGAATCTCGTACTCCGCCTGTCGCACTGGATCGAGCCGCTCGGTCCATGCGGTGAGTTCGGACTGTGTCTTCAGAAGTCTAAAAGAATCCGAGTCACCGGGGGTCGTGGCGCCATTGGCCTTCAGCTTGGCGAGGGCCGGCAGCCTCTCTGCGCGTTTGGGTGCAAAATCATCCGGGAGGGTTCCCGAATGGGAGGTGAGATTGATCACACGAACCCCTTCACGTTGAGCGCGGGCTCGGATGGCTTCGAAGAAAGTGTCGTGGCAGATCGGGGCAGACGAGTCGTTCAGAAGCGCGAAAACCCAGACTGCCGCCGTGGGAATCCCTTCTGCGTCGCACGCTTTGTAGGGTCGACCAGACGGTTCCAACGCATGGTGCCGCAAGCGTATCGCTCCCTTGTCGTTCAGGGACCGGAGAAGATTGTTGGGGAGGAAGTGGCGGAAAGCCCTACTCCGCATGTAGCGAGGAAGAACTCGAGTCAAAGGCAAGCGAAATGTACGGGGCCGGAAGATCTCGTAAAATTTTTCGCTTGGAGCATAGATAAATGTGACGCGAATACGCGGCGTTGCGGACGTGGTACGTCCCGGCGCAAGCCGCCTCTTCAGTTTACGGAGGAGACCAATCATGGACGGACCTGGATGAGGATGGTGTTTGAGCGATCAGGCACGGGCTTTGATCGGGAGTCGATGGATGGAGGATACATGAAAGTTCGCGACCCTCTCGAGAGGGCCCGTGCTTCCGAATGTGTGGAGAAACGGATCCAGGTCGTCTTCAGGTACGAGGCCGGAGGAGAACCCGAATTCCTGCCGGAAACTCTCGCATGCCTTGACGAATTCACGCATCGTGGAGGTATGCTCGGTGTTCTGTGCGATATTCATGAAGGTCCTGGTTCCGAAAAACGTGTTGGTCGTTCGAGTGGTTTCGGACGACGATGGAATCAAGCACCATGACGCATGTCCTAAAAGAGATGAAGGCGCGCCGAGGCTGTCTCGCTGCGCTCATCCGCGACCAGCAAAGAATACGTGGAAACCGCCTCCCCCGGCGATCTCCGAGCACTTCAGATCTATATCTACGACAAGAAGGCAGGCCCTTTCCGCCTCGAGATCGAATCAATCGAAACCGTCGAGACCAAAGGCAGCGAGACGTTCGACGCCTGATCACACGTCCACTCGAAACATCTCAACGAAGACTGTCCGGCCGAAGTGATTCGGCCGGACTTTCTTATGAGAGATTGTCTTGTCCGGAGGGATTCTCGGCAAAGTCCGGCAAGTTCGGCGTCCGCCGTACCATCGCGAGCAGTCCACCTAGAACGGAAAATTCACGTCAAGCGGACTCTCCGCGAGCTCGACTAAGAATCGACCGTACCGATCTTCAATCGCATCGAGCAAACGCTCGCCTTTCTCCGCCGTGGCGCGGTGCGGATTACCCGATCCGGTATTCGTCGTGAGAAGATGCCACGGCCGACTGATCGAGACCCAACCTTCTTCGACGGCTTCAAATCGAGTCGGCTTCGTCGGACCGTCATCCGCAGTGAGGCCGCCATCGGCGTCGCGAGCGACGAGTTCGGGGCGAGTTGCCAGCAGGATCGAAGTTTCCATCTCGCCGGCATGATCGTCGGCGTTTTCGAAAATATCTGAGGCGGCGTCCCGCATCGTCCGGAACCAGTCAATGAGGAAGAGCTTCACATCCGGGTCGAACTCGCCATGCAATTCCCGAAGCATCCACTTCAGGTCGTTGCCGCCGTGACTGTTCAGCAGGACGACCTTCCGAATTCCATGATTTGAAAGTGACGCAAGGAGGTCCCGCACGATCGCCAAGATCGTGGTGGGCATGAGGTTCAGCGTCAAACGAAGCTCGGACTGATTGGTCGTGGTGCCGTAGGGAATCGCGGGGAGCAACGCGACCCGGGCGCCAGCCCGCCACGCGGCGTGACAGATTCGATCACCGATCTCCAATGCTTCGATCGTATCGGTGCCATATGGAAGATGCAGATTGTGGGGCTCCGTGCATCCAAACGGCAGGACCGCGACGTCAAAGCCTGCATCCGCGGGGTCTGAGGTTCGGTCGATGAGATCGCCGAGCGTGGTTTCGTCAAGTCGCCAAGGTGCATCGATAGACATCATTGCTCCGTTGAATTGTTCCGGCGTGAATGGCGTCGTCGAATGATCGCATCCTCAAGTCACCGGAACCGGTATCACCGCATTCAATATCGAAATCAGCCCGGCCGCAACCCTTCCACCGCCACCGGTGCCACTGCAGCCCCGTCGAGTATGGCCACGTTGAGCAGCATTCGCGGGAGATGAAACGGTCCCTTCCAGAGATTTCCCTTCACGCGTGATGCCACCGATCCGTCTCGATGCAGGTAGCCGAACCATTCCGGATGCTCTGGGTCGTCCAGATGTTCGAGTGCCCACGCCGTGACTGCCGAATCGCGGTCACGATACCGCTGGTCGCCAGTTGCCTGGAACGCGTATCGACAGGCGATCATTGCTTCGCATTGAGGCCACCAGAACTTCATGTCATGTTCGATCGATGCCGGCGGACCACCATGGAGATCCACGAAATTCAGAATGCCACCATGGGTCTGGTCCCAGCCACGAGCCCAAGACCAGTCGAGCATGTCGCATCCGAGTTGGACCAGCGTTTCATCGTTGCGGACCCGCGCCTCCTCAAGGATAAACCAGGCTCCTTCGATCGCATGACCCGGGTTGAGTTGCCTCGATTCGAGATGATCAATCACGCCACCGTCGGGGGAAACCACCTCCAGCACCGCGTGTCGATCTGAATGGACGAAATCGCCTCCGATTTCTGCAACGCACGATGCCGCCACTTCCTCGGCGAAGCGTCCACCGATCGACGATCGAAAGACCTGTGCGACGCCAAGGCTGATCATCGGGTGGCCGAAGGGTTTTCCCGGACGCACGGAGGTCCCTTTCGGAACCATGGCGCCCGGCTCAGTCATCACACGGCGAGCAGTTCGAAAGAGCGTTTCTGCCTCGGCCGCAAGCGATGCATCTTGATCCAGCGCCGCGACTTCCGCGAAGGCCATCGCGGCGAAGCACTCCGAGTAGGCGTATCGGCGCTTGCGAATCGGACGGCCGGTCCGATCGAGATGAAAGAACATCCGACCGTCCTCGTCAAAGGCGTGGGCTCGACCGAAGTCCATGACTCGATCGAGCGCCGATCGCCATTCCTCACGCGGTTCGAGCACCCGAAGACAACGAGCCAGCACCCAGGCGAATCGAAACTGCTGCCAGACCCCCTTGTCGTCGTCGAGCACCCGTCCGTCACGGTCAAGGCAGGTCCGGAGCCCCCCATGCTCGAGATCGACTCCGTGATCGATCCAGAAAGGAAGAACCTCATCGACGAGTCGGGTCAGAGTGTTCTCGCCGCTCAACATTCGATCGCCTCTCGTGGATCGAGTCCGCGAATCCCCAGCGGCGCGAGTTCCGCGAGAACCGTCGCCCGTTCCGTGGGATCGAGCCGGCGTTCCGGCGATCGAGGCGGACCGATCGGAATCCCGGCGCACTCCAACAGTGTTCGTCCGGTTCGAAGGACTCCGTGGCGAAGAAGTGGAACCACGAGTTTCGCGATCCGCCGCTGGGCGAGTCGCGCTGCGTCCAGGTCTCCGCGCTCGAAGGCGGCGAAAACCGCGTTCGCTGGCTCCGGCGCATATCCATAGGTACTCCCGATGGCCGCGGTACAACCCAAGACCAGCCCCGCGAGCAGTTGCTCATCGGAGCCGAAGAAGATCTGAAGATTGTGTTCGGTCGCCAACTCCAGTGACAATTGCAGTTGAATGAGATCACTACTGGTGAACTTAAGCCCGGCAAATCCCGGCACTCTTCCAAGCGACGTCGCGACAATCTCCGAGGCCGGAAATGCGACGCCGCCAAAGGCGGAAATCTCGTAGATCAGATAGGGACGGCCTCCTCCGGCTTCCGCAATCTGCGCATGGTGATCCACCAGCGATTCAACGTCCGCCGCCCGACCGAACGTCGGATTCATCGCGGAGATTCCGTCAACCCCAATTGAATCTGCATGCCGGGCGAGCTCCAGGCAATCCGGCAGCGCGTTTGATCCAACGTGCGCGATGACTCGGAGGTCGTCTCCGGACGTGGACATCCAGGCCTCGAGAGTAGATCTTCGTTCCGCCACGGACAGCGCCAGTGATTCACCGGTCGAGCCGCAGACGTAGACGGTGCGGATTCCCGAGCTGCGGAGATGAGCCGCGTAGGCCGGGATGACCTTGGTCGAGAGCCGCCCCTTGTCGTCGAACGGGGTGTGGACCGCCGCCACCGGCCCTCGAATCCCAAGGAGCACGGATGCCGCAGATTCTGAAGCGTCATGGGTCATTCCCCAAGCGTAGCGACCCTGGTCAATCTCCAACTCGGTTCTCATGGCACATCGCCGCTGCCGACCGTTTCTCCACGGATCGGTAGCATATTGCGTGATGATCCACCAACTGAAGACTCGTTCGCCTCACGCCCCTTGGTCTCGCTTCGCGGTCGACCCCATGCCCGTCGTGGTAGCGCTCACGATGGGCGTGATCACCGCAGCCTCTGCAAGGCCGGTCATGGCGACCCCTGGCGATGCATCATCCGAATCGGAAATCGCGGGGGTCCTCGAATTCAAGTT
>CAJQQE010000055.1 GCA_905480395.1 uncultured Phycisphaerales bacterium | reverse complement strand
CCGACGTGGGTTGGCTTCAAAGTGCGAAAATGACGCCAACCTATCTTCGAGAGGGCGATCGATTCGGAGAGAGTGTGGCGGCGAGTGGTGATTTCTTGGTCGTTGGATCGCCCCGTGCCGGACGATGGGTGACCGAAATCGATAAGAAAACCGGCGAAGAATTTGACGTTCTCGAGGCCGCGTCGGCGGGCGAGGTTTCGGTGTGGGAATGGACGGGGGCCTACTACTGCCTTCTGCAGCGCTTGCAGCCGGAGGAACTGGTCGACAACGACTGGTTCGGCCATTCCGTAGCGATCGCCGACGGCTTCTTGGTGATCGGAGCGCCGCGTCGTGACGTCGATGTTGATCAGAACGACGAGACGGGCGCCGTCTATGTCTATCAACTGACTGGCGGGATCTTCGAGCAACTTCCTGCCGAAGATGGGTTCCTTTCGGGTGATGATCCGGGTGACCTCGCGGGCTGGAGCGTCGCGGTGGGTGCGGAGGCGGCGTCCTCTGTCCGCTACGCGATGATCGGAGCGCCGGAAGCGGACATGGGCCGAGGCAAAGTGATCCCGTACGTCTTCCTCGATGGAACTGATGCGTTGCGGCGATCTGATCTCGGATCCAGTGACCCGGAAGGGAAGTTTGGCTGGTCGATGGCGATGAATGGAGCAGATGCCGTCATCGGCGCGCCCTACGCCTCCGAGGCAGAAGGCGCCGCCGTGGCCTACCGAGTCGTGGCGAACGACTTTGAGTCGGTCGAGGAACTTTCCTCGCCGGGAAGCATGCCCGGTGATCGATTTGGATACGCCGTGGCGGTCTCTGAAGATTACATCGCGGTTGGAGCGCCGGACAGCAGCCAGGGTGCGGTCGACCTGATTGGTTCGGTCTTCATCTACGAGCGAGATGGTGCGGACTGGGATTGGCAACAGTTCATTCAGCCGGTCGGGCTTCGGGCGGGAGATCGTTTCGGCGAATCAGCCGCGATTGTCGGCAACATCGTCTTCGCCGGCGCACCGCAAGCGGATGACTCCGGCATTCTCTCCGGCGTCGTCTACGCAATCCAGATCGAATTCACGGACTGCAACGAAAACCTCGTGGATGACTCGATCGACATCTATCTCGGAGATTCCGAGGACCTCGACGGAAACGGTATCCCAGATGAATGTGCCGACGGATCGTGCTTTGCGGATCTCAACGGCGACCTGGTGGTCAACGGCAAGGACTTCGGCATTCTGCTCGTTCAGTGGGGACCGGCGGGACCACAGACCACCGCGGATCTGAACCTTGATGGCATCGTCGACGCCGCGGACCTCGGACTCATGCTGGCCTTGTGGAACCAGACCTGCGAGGACGAGCCCTGATCAAGGGGCCCGTCAACGACGGTTCAATCCGTGCAAATCAACTGCGGGGCCTCTCGATGCCGGGGGGCCCCGTTTTCGTCGGGCGGTCGAGAGCAATTCTCGAGTTGGTGGTAGGGTGGGACGGCGAGCGATTCCGAGAACGGAGGTGGCCGTGTTCACCAAATCACAAGACTGGTATGACCTGGTCTACGACGCCCAGGGCAAGGACTACGAGGTCGAAGCGGCGACCTTTCGCCAGATGCTGCACGCCCGGGGTGTTCCCCGAGAGGGCCCAGCAGGGCGGCCTCGGTTACTCGACGTTGCGTGCGGCACCGGACGTCACCTCGCATTGCTCGATGACTTCGATCGCGTCGGCGTCGATCTTGATCCGAGGATGCTGGAGCGAGCGGCCGAACGCTGCCCTGACGTGGTGTTGGTCGAGGGTGACATGCGAACCCTTGATCCGGGAGGACTGGGGGCGCCGTTCGATGCGGTGAGCTGTCTCTTCTCATCCATTGCCTACATGCACGATGTTCAGTCGCTCTCCGAAGCCGTCCGGGCGATGGCTCGATGCCTTCGTCCCGGTGGGGTGCTTGCGATCGAACCCTTCTTAGAACCCGGCGTCGTCGAACTTGGGCGGCCTTGGGCCATCTTTGTCGATCGACCGGAGATCAAGATCGCTCGGATGGATGTGCCACGGGTCGAGGGTCGTTGTTTACAGTTGGAATTTCAGTACCTCATCGCCGACGCAGATGGCGTGCGTCATGTTCACGAGTCGCACCGAATCGGGCTCTTCACTCAAGCGGAGATCGGCAGTGCGATTCGGGCCGCGGGGCTCGATTGGTCGTTCGTCGAACCCGGTCTCTCCGGACGGGGGCTTCATTTCGGTCGGCGGCCCGACTGAGTCCGCAGAGATACTCAATCGTGGGTTGCGAACGCCTTGATCGCGGGGCCCAGATGACGCTCGTAGTTCCGCCAGCGTCCGATCGCGGCCGGATTCATGGGCTTGTCGATCTGGTCATGGGATGGCGTCATGACGTTGCGCCGGGTGAGATGAAAATTCAGGCAGCCCGGATCGGGGTCGAGCCGGAGGAAATGCAGCAGGTCTTCGGTGACTTTTTCCTGCTGATTCACGAGATCCTCGTACCGCACTTGGTGAAAGGGAACGGGGAGGATGGAACTGAAATGATCCATCAGGCGATCATGCTCTTGGCGGGCAACGACGAGATCGTCGAGATCGCACGCCCAGGCGAGCGAATCCCCCCGGAGGGAATGTAAGAACATTGAAAGAACGTTATCGAGCGGGTCTCTGGTCACGTGGACGATTCGGCAGCCGGGCAGCATTAGGGGCAGCAAGCCAAGAACGCGATCGAGCCCGAGGGCTTTGTTCACGATCCGGTCCGCGTCCTGTTTGAAACTCGCCTGCATCGCGAGATACCGACCCGCGGCGTCATCAAGCTCGTCGAGTCCGATGCCTTCTAGGCACTGCGGAAACGCGGTGCCATGACGGTGTGCGATGCGGGCGGCGAGATTGAGAGGCATTCGTTGTTCGCCGATGCCGCCCCCGTTCGGATGGGTCGCGATGATCTGTTCGACGAGCGAGGTGCCGCTTCGAGGCATTCCGATGACGAATACCGGGGTGTCTTCAACCTTGGAGGATCGCGGAAGCGTGGCCAGGCGTGAAGCGTCGAAGAACTCGATCATGCGATCGGTTTCTGATCGATAACGATCGGCATCGAATGCCGTTTTGGTCAGTCGGTTTCCTTCGCTCGCAAACCGAAAGGCACCATCGAAGTCCCCCTGGCGGTCACAGGCCTTGGCGAGGTCAAAGGCCATCGGTCGAACCAGTGAGGCGGGGAGACCGCGTATGACGATGGCGCTCTCAAGTCGCTTTTTTGAGGATGCGAAATCACCGGTGGACTGATCGATTTCTGAACGAAGCCATTCGATTCTCGGCGAGCGTCCTTCGATGGCGGCGAGATCTCGCAGGGCGGCTTCGGCTTCCTTGGGTCGCCGAAGTCGCGTCAGGCATCGAGCTTTGAGATGCGCCGCGGCGGCCGCGACCTGCGGGGTGGTCTTGCGAGGAATGAGGCGAAGGGTGGTCAGTGCTTCTTCAAGTCGTCCCGCAACATGGCAGTACTGCGCGCGGTTGATCAAATCGCTGTCGTCGGGGGATGCCTGATCCATGGCCAGGTCGAGCATTTCGATCGCGGCGATCGGCTCATCAAGCCTTGCCGCCACCTGGCTTTTTAGTTTCGGCACCTCCGACCCGCCGACGCGACTCGCCTCGAGCTGGTCAAGATCGTCCATCGCCAGTTGCAGATCGCCGGCATTGATCGATTTTGTAATCGCCTCGAGGGTTGGAAGCGGGGACGAGCTGGAAGATGATTTTGGTCGATCATTCATGAATGGTTATCACTCTATCGGCTGCGAAGAAAGTCCGCCGCAACACGTGGGGCGGTGTCAATCTGGGTCGAAGTCACGTCCGTTTTTCGAGAGGCGAAAGAAAAGAATATCTGAACAACAGTAGATCTCTAGATATCACGGAACCCAGCGAATTCTAAGCTGTCAAATGGCGACGCTGGGTTCTGGTTTCAGATGGTCAATCGCTTAGAAATCGCGGCGAGAGATCGACGATGAATAGACGACTCAGACGACAAAAGTGGTTCGAGATCTGATGTCGAATCGGCACGGGCGAGCGATCGGCAATGTGCCAAGAGTCTTTATGCCCATATGGGGTCTCAAAATGGTCCCCATGGAGCCGGTCTTTGGGTCCGAGGTTGAGGTACTGAAAAATCCATCGAAGCTGACGTGAATGAGGCTCGGTGGATTCGGCTGAGAGGTGAACATTAACCGGCTTGTGTCGGTGTTCAATAATCAGATTCAAGAGTGGAGTTTTGTTTGATGTGGATTCAAGATCGTCGTGCTTTCTTTGCGGGGCTTCTCACATTCTCGGTCGTTGGAGTCGCTGCGGCTGGCGACGGGCCGACCGTCGGTCTGATTGAGATGGGTCCCGACGCCGCCCCGGGATACACGCTCTTCAGTCCCCTGAACTCGACTCCAACCTATCTCATCGACAACGACGGGCGTTTGGTGAACTCGTGGACTTCCGACACCTTTCCGGTTGGGAACGCCGTCTACCTGCTCGAGGACGGGAGCCTGCTCCGCTGCTCGGACCAGGGGCCGGCAGACGGAAGCGTGATGATCGGCGGTGGTGATGGCTCGAACGTGAAGCGGTACGACTGGGACGGCGAACTCACTTGGGACTTCTCCTACAACACGACTGAAGTCCGACTCCACCACGACATCTGTCCGATTCCAGGGAGTTCGAACGTTCTGATGATCGCCTGGGAGTACAAGACCGAAGCGGAAGCGATCGAAGCAGGACGCGATCCCGCCTCGATTTCACAGGGGTCGCTCTGGCCGTTGCACATCATCGAGGTTGAGCCTGATGGGATCACCGGCGGCAACATCGTCTGGGAGTGGCATGTCTGGGACCATCTGATTCAGGACTTCGATCCGACCAAGGAAAATTACGGCGTGGTGGCCGACCACCCCGGGAAGATTGACATCAACTTCTTCCGCAATGGCAACGCCGATTGGATTCATGCGAATAGCATTGACTACAACCCTGACCTTCGACAGATCGTCATCAGTACGCCATTCCTCAGTGAGGCTTGGATCATCAGCCATCGCACGACGACCGAAGAAGCCGCCGGGCCCGCTGGCGACCTGATGTACCGGTGGGGTAACCCCCGAGCGTATGGCCGAGGCGGCGTCGAAGATCAGCAGTTCTTCTTCAATCATGGCGTGGAGTTCATTCCAGCGGGACTTCCCGGGGCAGGGAATCTCATCGTCTTTAATAACGGCAACGGTCGTCCCGACGGCGCGTATTCGACGGTCGAGGAGTTGACGCTCCCTCTCAATCGGAAAGGGACGTTCGACATCGAGCCGGGGCAGGCATACGGTCCGAGTACCGCCGAGATCCTTTTCACCGGCGATCCGCCGGGGGGTTTCTACAGCAGCGGACTCTCCGGCGCTCAGCGATTGCCCAACGGAAACACGCTGATATGCAAGGGACGCAACAGCGGGGCGAGTGCACTGGGTGGTTTCTTCAGTGAGATCACGCCCGGCGGTGAACAGGCCTGGCTCTATGTCAATCCTTCGGGACCAGCCGGCATCCTCAGTCAGGGTGATGATCCAAGTGGTCTTCAGAATGTCTTCGCCTGCTTTAAGTATGCCCCCGACTATCGAGGATTCAAGGGACGGGACATGACCCCGGGTCTACCCATCGAGTTGTACCCCAAGGATTTCTGTCCGGCGGACCTCAATGATGACGGCATGGTCGACGGCGCCGACGCCGGTCTCCTCCTCGCATTGTGGGGAGAACCTGGAGTCGGAGATCTCAACGGTGATGGCACGACCAATGGTGCCGACATCGGCCTCATGTTGGCGGCGTGGGGTCTCTGCGAGGCCCCGTGAAGCAGACATCTCAATTCAGAAACAACATTAGAGAGTCATCATGAATCTGAACACAACGCTGGCCACCTCATTCTTGGCGGCTTCCATGGCCCTCCCGGTCGTTGCCCAGAATGGCAACACCGTCGGAGTGGTTCGAGATGACGGAGGCACGCAGCCTGGGTATTGGCTCTTCGCACCCCTCACGGCCAATACCAATACCTATCTCATGGATTCCAACGGTCGGGTTGTGAATCACTGGACGAGTTCGTTTCGTCCCGGAAACTCGGTCTACCTCACCGACGAAGGAGGCTTGATCCGGACCATGAATCCAGGTGGTGGGAGCGTCATCAATGCGGGCGGCGCTGGTGGTCAGATCGAGCGGCGAAGCTGGGACGATGAACTGGAGTGGAGTTATTCCCACATCAGCAGTTCATATCGACTCCACCATGATGTTGAATTGCTTCCGAATGGGAACATCCTCTGTATCGCTTGGGAGTTAAAAACCGCTGCCGAAGCCACTGCGGCCGGCCGGATTCCCGGGACTTTCGGAGCGTCGCTCTGGCCCGACAAGATCATCGAAGTCCAGCCCACCGGAAACTCTGGCGGAACCATCGTGTGGGAATGGCACGCGTGGGATCATTTGGTTCAGTACGAGAATCCGGCTTCTCCGAATTACGGTGATCCGGCGAGATACCCGAAGCGCATTGACGTCAACTACCGGAGCGGGAATGCTTCGGACTGGATGCACTGCAACGGTCTTGATTACAACGCCGAACTCGATCAAATCATGATCAGTTCACGATCCTTCAGTGAGATCTGGATCATTGATCACAACACAACCACCGAGGAAGCGGCGGGACCGGCGGGTGATTTGATGTACCGTTGGGGTAACCCGGCCGCGTACCGCAGAGGCTCAACCGCGGATAGACAATTCTTCGGCCAACACGATCCCAAATGGATCGAACCCGGTATGCCTGGATATCCCGGCTTTACCATCTTTAATAATGGCAACGGGCGTCCCGGGGGCGTTGCGTATTCATCTATTGAGGAAATCGTCCCGCCGATTCTTCGTGACGGCACCTACAGCCTTGGGGAGTCGGCTCCTTTTCTTCCGGCAAAACCCGATTGGTCGTACGTCGCGCCCGATCCCTCGAGCTTCTATTCCAGTTTTATCTCGGGTGCTCAACGTCAGCGTAACGGCAACACGTTGATCTGTTCCGGGGCACGTGGTTTGGTATTCGAGGTCGACCCCAACGGCACCGAACTCTGGCGGTACATCGTGCCGCTGGACAAGGACGGTCCGATGACTCAAGGCGAGGATGCACCCTCAGGTGGTGGGGGTGGGCCTGGCGGTGGGGTGACGGGCACGCTGTTTCGGGCGGAACGATACGAGCCTGATTTCGTCGGCTTTGTTGGCAAGGATCTGGAGCCAGGGTTGCACATCGAGTTGTACCCCGAAGTTCCTTGTCCTGCTGATCTGAATGGTGACGGCATGGTCGACGGCGCCGACGCCGGTCTCCTTCTCGCATTGTGGGGCGAGCCCGGCCCCGCCGACCTCAACGGTGATGGCACGACCAATGGTGCCGACATCGGCCTCATGTTGGCGGCGTGGGGTCTCTGTGACTGAGCGAGGTGGTCTTCGGAATGATCGCGTCTTGAATCAAAACCACTCAATCGATGACGCCGCCTCCTTCACGGAGTCGGCGTCATCGTGTGCGAGGGGTCCATGGTCGACCGGACGAATTTCGGTGGGTCTTGGTAGTCTCGATGAAGTCATCGAGCGTCCGATGCTTCCTGGCTGATCCCACGCATCGATGGAAGGACCCTCACATGTCGGATCTCTCTCATCGGCACGAACCGGTCGGCGCCTTGCTCGACGGCGCCGATCCCGCTGGCGAGTCTGTTTCTGAGCTCACGGCGGAACAGCTCGGACATTTTGAGACTCATGGTTATGTCGCGGGCATCAGGATCTTGGATGCTGGTCAGATCGCGCAGCTGCGAGCCGAACTGGAAGTCTTGATGAAGCCCGAGCACGAGGGCCGCGAACTCTGGCACGAGTATCACGTCAATGAAAACGATGACCCCAACGCCGTGGTGTTCCATGCGCTTGGTGCCTGGCGAATCTCGTCCGGGTTTCACGACCTTCTTTGGCACTCGGCGTTCATCGGGCCAGCACGACAACTTCTGGAAGGCGACGTCCGATTTTGGCATGACCAGATTTTTTCTAAGCCCGCTCGGCACGGGGGTAACGTCGCGTGGCATCAAGATTACTCGTACTGGACCAGAACCAAGCCGCTCGGACATCTGACCTGTTGGATCGCGTTGGATGACGCCACGATCGACAACGGCTGTCTTCAGTACATCCCCGGCAGCCATCGATGGAGCCTGCTCCCCAAGACCGGCCTGGTCGGTGACATGGATGCGGTCGGCGACGTGCTCGATGACCAACAACGAGCGGCGATGAAGAATCCGGTCGCCATTGAGTTGAGGGCCGGCGAATGCACGTTTCATCATCCGATGCTCATGCACGGATCAGGCCCGAACCGGACCGATCGTCCACGACGCGCGGCCGTGCTCAACGTGGTTCGAGACGGCGTGCGTTCGATGTCGGAGGAGCCATTGCTCGCCGGGCAGCCGCCGCTGGGAATCGGTACGCCACTGGGCGGACGCTTCCACCCGTTGTTGACCGAGGCTGCGGCGCCGAGGGATTGATCGTGCGGTTCAGGGTGCAGAGATCGGTGCGGCGGAGGTTGGTTTCTTGAGTTTAGCGCCGCCCTGGCCGAGAACCGGCTGCGTCCAAGCCATCTCTGGATCACCCTTCTGATAGGGCCGCGGATGCAGTCGCGAGCTGGTCACCCGCGCTCGGACGTAGAGTTCGTCACCTTGAAACTCGTAGACCGCCGGATTGGTATTGGTACCCGCGAGGACGGTGGCGGTCGGCGCCACGTCGCCATCTTGAACCTTGGCGCCGATGAACTCCGTGAAGTAAGTGACCCCTGGCTCGGCAGCGATGTCGATGGCATAGCGTCGGTGGTCCGCTCGAACGTCGGGGAGTTCGACGCCGCTCGATGCGTAGAAGTTCCCCGCCCGCATCGCATTGACGATCTCGTCGGCGTCGGCATCCGGGGTGCGAACCATGACCCAGCCGCGTCCTGGGACGGAGACCGCATCGGCTTGATAGTGGTCGTGGGCGTCGTCGGTGGCGATTCCGTAGAGCAGGCCGCCATCACCCGCGCCTCGTGCGAGGCGGGCGATCAGGGCGAGATCCCACATCTCCTCCGTGGACGGTCGATTTCCAATGCGTTCGTTTTCGACGCTGCGATGACCGTTGTAGACCTCGAAGAACCGCTCGCCTTTCATGTCGGCGAGGTTGGAAGCGCTGAGCGACTTTCGGAAGTTCGGATGGTTGAGATGGGCAAACACCGGGCGGTCATTGGCGGCGCCCCAGGCGATGATCGCGTCAAGGTTCGCCTGAATCGTGCTTTGAACGGAGTCGGATTTCTGCGGAGGGATCACTTCGTCGACGTTGATCGCGTTGATGTGAATCTGAGCCAGCCGGTGCGAGGAGGTGACCTCTTCGCCGGGGATCAGGACGAACTCCCCCGGTCGATCGAACATGGTTTTGAGTTCATCGAGCCTTCGGAGTCGCATTTGCGATTGGCCTTCAAGGTCTCGCGTCTCGGGAAAGTCCGCCCCAAAACGAGTTTCGACCGCTTCGACTTTGGCCGGCGTCAGCCGGCCATCGTCGGAAACATCAAACCACCGCTCGCCGTTCTGCAGGATGTTGTGGTCACTGAGGACCACAAAGTCGTAGCCATGGTCGACGTACCACGCGATGGCCGTTTCCGGCGGGGCATCACCGTCACTCCAGAGCGTGTGGGTATGGGTGTTGCCGCGCTGCCACTTTGGCTTTTCGGGTTCTTCGGCGGATGACCAAGCAGTCGTCGTGAAAAGCCATGCCACGAGAAAGAGCATGGCCGACATGGTGGGAGCGCGTGCGATCAGTCGCATCATGGTCATTTCAGGGCTTCCGGTGGTTCTTGTGGGTTACGATGAATGGTAGCCATTTGACTGGTTTTGGTTGGATCTTGATGGCGATCAATCGGCGGACTTGCCATCCCCGGTCTCCTCGTCACCGTCCGTCCGCGACGTTCACCCGTCGGCGGATGCCGGCGGCCCGCCCGGCGTGGCCGGCGTGCCCGACTCGCAATAGGCGCGGAGTTGTTCGAGCTCCTTTCGCGTCGCTTCACTGGCGGACTTGCGCATCAGCGGCATGAGCACCATCAGCGGCAGCCACCAGATCCCCTTG
>CAJQQE010000054.1 GCA_905480395.1 uncultured Phycisphaerales bacterium | reverse complement strand
GTCCATGCCCTCGGGGACGGGCATGCCGTGTTCTTTGAGCACGGACGCGGGGTCGGCCATAAACCGAGCCTTCAAGGCGTCGTCTTTCCAGCAGGCGGCAAAGAGATCGGCGAGTTTGTTTTTTTCTTCAGTCATCAGGGCTCTCATTCCATTTGAAAAGAATTTACGCAGGACGTCCAGATCCAAGAATGAGCATTTCACTCTCGGCCGGGGACTTCCACTACGACCAAGTGTAAACAATGTTCTTGGAATTGACTGCCGTCGCTTCCTGAATCGAGAATTGGAGATTCTTCCAAGATCTGGAAAACCGTCTGGCCTTACAATTCAATCGCAAGACTGGATTTCTTTCCCAATCTTCATCAGTCAGACCCGCACCCGGCTCCTGACCAAGCCCCTTGAATCGGAACATCGATGAGCAATATCCAAGACTCGACCGCGCAGACCGGCGTCAGTTTGAACGACCTCGCCGCCAAGGTGATCCCCGCGGCGATGGATCTGCCGGACCGAATCACGTTGTTTCGTTCGCGCCCGGATCTCTTCTCTGAAAACCCTTCGGCGGCCACGAGGCGGACAGCACAGTGGATCCAAACCCTCGCCACCGACACCACTGGTCTTGAGACGCGTCTTCAAGAGCTCGGAATCACGCCATCTGAACTCCCGCTGATTCTCGGCGATGTCCGAGCCGACGATTTGGAGTCGCCGTCGTGGTGGTCGGTCTGCGAAGAAGTGCTATCGCAACCGCTCCAAGAAGAAGACGGGCCACTTCCTACCAGGACGTACCTGACGCCCATGGGTATTGAATCTGAAGACACGTTGCCGATTCCGTTCGAACATGTGTTCTGCGCCTGGATCGACGTCGCCACCCAACGCCTTCGCGCTCAGGTCCCAACCCTGGACACCATCATCGGCGCCGCCGTCCTGCAAAAGGAGCAAAGGGGGCTTCTTGAGAACCTCTCCTTGATCGCTCGCCACATCTTCCTCGAACGCTTTGCCTTGGCGAAGGCTTCCGGATACGACTCGAACGACATTCTCGCCGGCCTCCTCTCGTCGACTCCCCCCCGGGATCTCTACTGCAAAATCGTGCAAGACTCGATCGCCGACGGGACCGCCGCGTTGATGGAAGACTTCCCCGCGTTCGCTCGACTGATTGCGACGCGAGTCGAGTGCTGGGTAAGAACCCTCGCAGAATTCGCCGAGCGACTCGACGCCGATCGCGCAGAACTGGAGCAAACGTTCTCCCCGGATTCGAAACTCGGCGCTCTGGTCGGTGGCGGACGGGGAATCTCCGACAGCCATAACGGTGGCCGAGCGGTGGTCGTCTGCAAGTTCGAAAATGGAATCAAGATCGTCTACAAGCCACGATCGATGTCAATTGATGTCGCCTGGACGAGTTTGGTCGCATTTTTCAATTCCAAGATCGACGCGGACGCGCACCTGGTTCCACTGCAAGTGATCGACCATGGGCTCTACGGGTGGATGGAATTCGCTGACCGGAAGGCCTGTCGAGATACGACCGAACTCCAGATCTTCTATCGACGCATGGGGAGCCTGTTGGGTCTGGTTCATATGCTCCAGGGAAATGACTTCCATCTTGAGAACGTGGTGGCGGCGGGTCCGAATCCAATCGCGATCGATCTTGAGACCATCTCCGTTGGTGATGGCGTCGTTGATCTCCAGGGACAAGAACCTGATCCTGCAGCCGTCAAGGTCGAGAAGTCGGTGCTTCGAGCCCTTCTCCTTCCGTCGGTCATGGCCATGAGGGGACGGGGTGGAGTTCGAAATCTCGGCGCGGTCGGCGTCGAAGTGGCCGGTGATAGAGGTCTGGGAAAAACACATCGAAGGATGAGTCAGATCAACACTGATTTTCAACGCTGGATCAAGGTGGATGGCCAAGACCCGGCGATGAAGGTCTCGGAACAATCGAGACCCGTCCTCGAGAATGGAGATCCAGTCGATTCAGAGGACTATCGAGAAGACGTCGCCGAGGGCTATCGCACCGCCTACCGGTCGATCCTCGAGCATCGAGATGAGTGGCTTGCCCCGGACGGACCGCTTGCATTCCTCGATCAGGCGTGGGGTCGAATACTCAATCGTGCGACCAATGTGTATTACCGGTTGTTTCTGGAGACCTGTAGTTCCGAACTGTTGAAGTCCGGCCTCGACCGATGGATCCATGGTCAGAGATTCCGCGTCGGCTCCAGTGAGACATCGGGCCGCGATCCAAAGACGCTCCAAATCTACGATGCCATCGTGACCGTTGAAGAGAACGCGTTGACCCGCGGAGATGTGGCGTACTTCATCGCGAGAGGATCTGATTGCGAATATTACGCGCCCGACTATTGCACCGGTGAAGCGACGTTGATCCCGGAGGCCGTCCTGCTGAACTCCGCCACCGAAGCCGCTCGAATGCAGCTTTCGAGAATGGGCGACGACGATCTGGCACTTCAGTCCAAACTCATCACGTCGAGCTATCTCACCGCCCAGTTGGCGACCGAAGGCCTCCATCAAGGCGTCAGCAAGCCCATCGATGCCGAACCGGAGGTGCCGGAGGCCACCATCGACGCGACGGACGATGAAATCCAAGACTGGGTGCGGCGCAACTTTGCCATGCTCGACGCGCTCGCGATTCGCGAAGATGGCAAGGCCAACTGGATCGACGCGGAGATGGACGTCATGTCCGAGACCGCCCGTCCTGCCGCACTTGGATCCGGCTTGTACACGGGCCGAGGCGGCCTGGCCCTACTCTACGAGAGGGGCTATCGATACTTCGGCGACCGCGAGTTCCTGCGATCTGCCGAGGCGGCCGTCCAACGAGAACTCATCCTGCTGGGACGCGGTGATGCCTCCGCCGTCGGGAAGCATTTCGCCCTCGAAGGGCCATCCGGAATGGGACAGCGAGCCGGCATACTCGCCGCGTTCTGGGCGATCGGTCGACACGAAGGATGCGGTCACCATCGCGATATGGTTCACACCATCCTGGATGAAATCACCGACCGAACCGTCGAGCTGGACACGGCCTTCGATGTCATCGCCGGGAGTGCCGGGCTGATGCTCCTGATGATGGGCATGAAGAGAGAAGATCCATCCTTCGATCATCACGAACTCCTGATCCGGCTCGGCGAGCATCTTTGCCGAAATGTCGTCGAGGTTGATGGGACGGGCTGGGGAATGGAAAACGGAAAGAAGCGTTCGCTGAATGGCTTTGGCCACGGGCGAGCGGGTACCGGGCTGGCCCTCCTCGAAGTCGGAACCTGCCTCGATCGTCCGGACTTTCGATCTGTCGGACTGGCGGCGCTTCGCGCCGAACACGAAATGCGTTGCGATTTTGAGGGCCGAGCTGGATGGCCGGATCTCCGAAGTGTGGCCATCGGCGGTGTGATACCAACCGACGGCCCAAGCATGAACGCGTGGTGCGCTGGCGGCGAGGGGATTGCCCTTTCCCGCGCCGCAGCCCTGGAGTTCTCGGATGAGGCCTTTCTCACCGAGGATCTTGAAGCAGCCATCGACGCCATTCACCACCTCGAGCCATCGATCCTCACCAGAGGAAGAAGGCGGCACCTCTGCTGCGGAACCAGCGGCCGAGCGGAGATGTTCTTCTCATTGGCCGCGATCCTCGATCGCGACGATCTCGCGGAAGCCGGCCAATCACTCGCTCGCCGAAAACTGCCCCCCGCCTGCGCCGAGACCGCATCGACCGGACTTTCTCTCATGCAGGGTCTTCCCGGAGAGATCTGGACGCAACTCTCGTCGCTCCACACCGACGAGACGCACCTGCTCCTGCTTCGAATGTGACGAGCTCAAGGGGACCTCGCCCTCCCGCTCCGACCTCGAACGAGATGGCGCTTGGGGTCATTGATCTTTGGATGCGACGAGAATCCCTCGGCATCGTGGCGTTGTTCGGCTATGATTTGGTTTCAGACGCGTGTTACACCCGGATCGCCTGTCGAGCGGCGTTCCGGGACTTAAAAACCCCGCTCGACGACATCTTCAGTCTTGATCGACCACACGGTCTTCCGACCATCGCGCCATGATTTAGTTCATGAATCGATCCGTCAAAGACGTCTGAGTTAACTCAAGGCCGCGGTGTGATGTCTTCCTAAAGAAACGCGTCAACCATGTCTATCTTTCCATTGCCCGTCTTTGAAGCCGATGCCGATCCTGCCAAGCGGGACGCGATTTCCGACGAAGAGCGATATGCCCAACTCGAGTCTCCTTCGACCATCGTGGTCCGGGTCGGCTCCATGCGACGCGTCGCGGAGTATCCATACAGCGGCGACGCCAAGCCCGGATGCGGATCCAAGATGGTTGCTCGAACGCATCGAGGCACCGAACTCGTCGAGATGCTCACCACCACCTGCCCAAATTCGGGTTGTGGCAAGGCCGTCACTCGAACCGAGATGCTTGACTACATCAAGGCCTCGGGCGGCAAGGACTACCCGTTCCGAACCGATGGACGCATCCTCCGGGTCGCGACCATCGAGGACCTGAACCAGTGGTCAGCCCTGAAAACGCTCGCCCTCGAGAAGGTCAAGGTCGTTCGCGGCCTCATTGAGGAGCACGCCCTCGACATGAAGGTCGTCGACGTGGAACCGATCTTGGGCGAAGAACAACTGACCATCTATTACATGAGCGAAGATCGGGTCGACTTCCGAGTGCTTCTCAAGAGCCTGGCCAGCGAATTCAGTGCTCGAATCGAGATGCGACAGGTCGGAGGCCGAGATGAAGCCCGCCTCGTCGCGGACTACGAGAAATGCGGCCAGCACTGTTGTTGCAAGAACTTCCTCAAGGTGCTGAAACCGGTCTCGATGCGGTCTGCGAAGGTCCAGAAAGCGACGCTCGACCCACTGAAGATCTCGGGGCGATGTGGCCGGCTCATGTGCTGCCTTCGCTACGAGGATCAAACCTACGACGATCTCAAGAAACGGCTGCCGCATCGGAAGACACGCGTCGGAACCTCGGAAGGACCGGGCATCGTGCTGGACAGCAAGATTCTCGTTCAGCTCGTCCTCGTCCAACTGGAGGAAGACGGGCGAGAGATTGCGGTGCCAGTTGAAGAACTCTGCGATCCCGACAACTGTCCAACCAAGCCGGTGGAGCCGGATCCGTTCCGAGGCCTCGGACAACCCGTGGTGGAAGAGCGGACCGACGACAAAACTCGAAAACGCGGCCAGCGAAAATCACGAGAAGCTCGGCAGGCCGAACACAAAACCGAGTCGCAAGCGGAAGCCGCCTCGCAAGCCCCGTCGATCGGCGACGCGCCTGCAGAAACCGATTCCGATTCCGATCCCGATCCCACCCGCAAGAAACGACGTCGCCGACGCCGCCGAAAGACCGGCAGCGAAGCCGGCGGTACCTCTGGCACCGAGTCTGCGACCCCCAGTGCTGAAGGTCAATCCGACGCCAGCCAGAACCCCCAGAAAAGCGCTGCAGCACCGACCGATGGTGGCGATGGCGCCCCGAAAAAGAAGCGGCGGCGACGACGACGCAAGGGCGGCGGCGGCGGTGGAAGCGGCGACGGTGGAAGCAGTGATGGTGGAAGCGGCGGCGACCGCGGTTCATGACCGCTCGGCCGACGCTCGAGGAGACGCTTCCTTCTTCGCCCGAGACGATGGTCCTGCTTGGTCGCCGATGGTGCCCGCAACGGCAACGCGGCGTCCCGGTTCGAGTCATCGGCGAGAAGATCGTCGATCTTCGGGTCCCGACCATCGCCCATGTTCTCCAATCGCCAGACCCTGCCGCGGCGGCGGATGATCATGCGTTGATCGAGACCGGTTGCTCGCTCGACGAGGCACTCCAAGCGATCGGTGATCAAAACCAGGTCCACCTTCTTCCGCCCGTCGATCTCCAACCAATCAAGGCGGCTGGCGTCACGTTCATCGAGAGCATGCTCGAACGAGTGATCGAAGAGGCCACTCACGGCGACGCCAGCCTCGCGACCAAAGCCCGACATCGGATTCTTGAGTCGATCGGTCCAGATGTGGCGACGATCCGACCGGGTTCACCGGAAGCGATGCAACTTCGATCGACGATGATCCAAGAGAATCGCTGGAGCCCGTACCTCGAAGTCGGTCTGGGCCCCCACGCAGAAATCTTCACCAAGGCAAGCCCCCTGTCCGCCGTCGGAACCGGCATGCCGGTCGGTATCCGGAAAGACAGTGAATGGAATAATCCCGAACCAGAAATCGTCCTCGTCTGCGCCCCGGACGGGAGAATTGTCGGCGCGACGCTGGGAAATGACGTCAACCTCCGTGACTGGGAAGGTCGAAGCGCTCTTCTCTTAGGACGAGCAAAGGACAATCGAAGCAGCGCCGCGATTGGACCGCTCATCCGTCTCTTTGATACTCATCGGGGCGGCGCCTTCGATCTCGATGCGGTGCGAACCGAGACGCTCACGCTCACCATCGACGGTTGCGACGATGGGTTCTCGCTCGAAGCCTCGAGTTCGATGGCGAAGATCAGTCGCGATCCCGCCGATCTGGCCGCCCAGCTCTTTGACTCCCATGACTGGCCGGACGGTGTCGTCCTTTATCTGGGCACCATGTTCGCGCCAACGGCCGATCGCCCACGCCCCGATGGGTCGATCATCGCCGGCGACGGTTTCACCCACCGCGTCGGCGACCGAGTGAAAATCTCCAGCCCCTTGCTCGGCGGACTGCTCAACGACGTCCGCCTCTGTGAATCATGCCCCAGATGGACCGAGCGACTCTCCGATCTGTTCAACGCGAGCTGAATCCGCCCCCTCCGGACGCTTCCACGAAACAAACATGCCGGCCCCTTGCGAGGCCGGCATGTTTGATGACTCGAGTCACAGGATGCCTTGGCGACGGTCAGGCGTGGATTGCACGGCCCTCGGTCGCGAGCACCGCCTCGTGCATCGACTCGGCCATCGTCGGATGTGCGTGAATCGTCGAGATGATGTCTTCGGCGGTGGCTTCAAGCCGCTTGGCCAGGCCCATCTCTGCAATCAACTCACTGGCATCCGCACCAATGATGTGGGCACCGATGATCTCACCGTACGGCTCACTGGTGATCACCTTGACCAGGCCTTCGGTGTGGCCGGTCGCGATCGCCTTGCCATGCGCCTTGAGCTGATAGGTACCGATCTTGTACTTGATGCCTTGTTCCTTGCACGCCCGCTCGGTCAGACCGACCGACGCGATCTGCGGATTCGTATAGGTGCATCCGGGAATGCCGTCATAGTCAATGGCAACCGGCTTGTGACCGGCCATTCTCTCGACCGCGAGCACGCCTTCCTCGCTGGAAACGTGGGCCAGCCACGGGGCGCCAATGATGTCGCCGATCGCAAAGATCCCGGCCACGCTGGTCTGGTACGTCGGGTCGGCCGACGTCTTCGCATCGGTGACGATGTGATCTCGCTCGACCTTGATCCCCAAGCTCTCCTCGAAAAGCCCGTCGAATCGGCCTTTCACCCCGATCGCGACGAGGACCACCTCGGCGTCGATCTCTTCGGTCTTGGAAGCATCCTTCGCATCGGCGATCGTGACCTTCGCGCCACCCTTGACGGTCTTGATGTCTTTGACGGTGGCGCCGGTCTTGAACTTGATCCCCTGCTTTTCAAACGCTTTCTTCGCGACCTTCGAAACATCGTCGTCCTCGACCGGAAGAATCCGATCCATCATCTCGACCACCGTCACGTCGCAGCCGAACGCATTCATGAAGTAGGCAAACTCCATACCGATCGCACCGGAGCCGACGGCGACCATCGACTTCGGACAATGATCGATGGTCAGCATTTCATAACTGGTGAAGATCGTCTTTCCGTCACTGGGTGCGAAGGGAAGCTGGCGAGGCGCGGCACCAGTCGCGATCAGCACCCGATCTGCGGTGATGCGACCTTCGGACTTTCCGCCGCCACCGTGGTAGTAGTCGTCGTCCGCGGCGAGTACTTCGACTTCGCACGGCGTTCCGCCAGTCGCGCCCTTCAGAATCTTCGCATGACCTTCGTAATGGTCGATCTTGTTCTTCTTGAGCAGATAGCCGACACCATTGTTGAGGGTGCCAGTGATCTTGCGGCTGCGACCGATGACCTTGTCCCAGTCGACGTTCACGTGCTTGGGATCGATGTCGATGCCCCACTCCGCACCGTGAACGATCGCTTCTTGGTAGAGCTCGGCATTGTGGAGCAATGCCTTGGTGGGAATGCAGCCCCAGTTGAGACACACACCACCGAGTTTCCCGCGTTCGATGCAGGCGGTCTTGAGCCCGAGTTGCCCGGCCCGGATCGCGGCGACGTATCCGCCAGGTCCGGAACCGATGACGATGAGGTCGTAATGCTTGGAGTCGGCCATGGCGTCCCTTGTGAACGAGTCGTCGTCGGTTCGAAGCCCTGTTGTAGGCCCGTCCCGACGTGGATTTTTGCGTCGAATGGAAGGCCGAACATTGTAGCCGAGGTGGGCTTCTCGACCGAGGCCAGAGCTTCGACGAATCCGGCCTCGAACTCGGGCCACGACCTACCCGCGAGTCCACCCCCACGGCCGTCGATCGGGACGCCCCGGAACGCCCGAAAACCAATCGAATGGCACGCTTGAAACGGTCACCCGGAAGTCTTGGTCGGCCCAAGGGGCGGTTGACAGATTCGCGGCAAAGTCGGCGGTCGGGGAGACCGATATCCGAAAGGAGCCTGGAACATCATGCACGCCAATCCGCCGACCCAAAATGCCGCCCCGGCACGGAACCACGCCATCACTGACCCCGCCCTGACACCACGGGTGGGCCGGAATACCAGTCGCCTCACCTCCAGCGTTGCCCGACTCCCCTACTCGATCGCCTGGCTCCTGGGCCTTGGATTTCCCCGACCGATCCTGGTTCGGTTGTACGAGCGGGTCAGCAACCTCTGGCTCTTGCTCACGCTGGCCAGCGGCGTCTTGGCTGCCACTGGACTCATCTTCGAATCGGTACTGGTCGCCGGCATCGGCCTGGCCTTGATGTTCGCCGCGATGCTGGGCCTCTCGACCGATCTCCGACAAAGTCGCCCCGAGATCGCCCGAGGCAGCGCCTGCCGGAGCGGCGGTGCTGGATGCTGGGCGTGGCGACTCGCCGACGGTACGGCGTGGTACGACCAGTGCTTCCAGAGGCTCATCGGTGATCAGGTCGGCACGGCGATCATCCAAGCCAGCCGCTTTGACACGCTCTTGGGTCGCATTCACCCGGATGACCTGGCGGACTTCCACTTTGCCGTCGACGCCACCATCGAAGGCGGGGCGGATCTCGACTGTACGGTTCGTCTTCGCACGCCCGACGGAGAATGGCGATCGATCCGGCTCATCGGTGGCTGCGACTCCGGCTCGGCAGGAGATTCCGACTGCATCAACGGCATCGCCCTCCCCGAAGATCGCGACCGAATCGCGAGTTCGCTCGCCAGCCGGACTGGCGATGAACTGCTCTGCGCGTTGAGCGATCAGGCGAAACTGACTCGGGATCTCGAACGGATCCGCGTCGATCTTGAAGAACGGAACAAACAACTCGAAGAAGCCCGAGCGGCTGCGGTTGAGGCGACTCAGGCCAAAAGCGAGTTTCTCGCCAATATGAGCCATGAAATTCGAACCCCGCTGGCGGCGATCATCGGATTCGCCGATCTGCTCACGGAAGATCAAAGCAACCCGAGATCGCGGTCTTCGATGCTGGAGACGGTTCGCCGAAACGGAGAGCACCTGCTCGCCTTGGTCAGTGAGATCCTCGATCTCTCGAAAATCGAAGCCGGCCGGATGGAGACTGATCGAGTGCCGACGGATGCGATCGGCTGCGTGCGAGAGACCGTGGATTCACTCGGCGAACAGGCCCGAGGCAAGGGCCTCGAAATCAGCGTCGAGATCTCTGAACGGGTTCCGCCAGCGATGTCCCTCGATCCGACCCGATTCCGGCAGATCGTCGTGAACCTCCTCGGAAATGCGATCAAGTTCACCGAGACCGGTGGGATCACCCTCGAGTTGGACCACGAGCCCGATGGCGATGTCTTGACCCTTCGGGTCGTCGACACCGGAATTGGGATGGCCGACTCGGAGATCGATCGGATTTTCGAGCCGTTCCGTCAGGCCGACGGGTCGACGACGCGACGATTCGGCGGTACTGGACTCGGACTTGCCATCTCGCGAAGACTCTGCGAAATGCTCGGCGGAAGCCTCACGGTTCGGAGTCGTGCCGGATTTGGCTCGACGTTCTCGGCGATCGTCACGGCCCCACCAGCGATGGCCCCCACATTCCAAGAAGGAAACGCGGACGTCCCGCCCGGGCTGCGGATTCTGCTGGCCGAGGACGGCCCGGACAATCGGCGGCTCATTGGGCACCTTTTAGGGCGATTGGGAGCACACGTGGTGGCCGTCGAGAACGGCGAAGAAGCGGTCAAGGCGGTTCAAAAGTGCGGGAATCGACCATTCGATCTGGTCATCCTCGACATGCAGATGCCGATTCTGGACGGATACGAGGCCGCCCGCCAGCTTCGAAATGCCGGGAACGAGGTCCCGATTCTCGCTCTAACCGCCAATGCGATGCCCGGAGACCGCATGGTCTGCCTCGAGGCGGGATGCAACGACTACCTCTCGAAGCCAGTTCGCCGAGACGAGCTCGCCTCCAGCATCGCCCGGCTCGTCTCCGCCACTTCTCGGTGGAAGAAGGCTGGATAGACGGCTGTTTCGTTGACGATCCGACACCGAAACGCGTAGCATCTGCGATTCGCCTCGGCTCTGTGTGAACCGAGGGCAGCCTGTGATCGAGAACGGCCGGAGCATCGCGTGCGGACCGCCCTGATCAGCGACATCCATGGGAACCTCGAAGCCCTCGAGACGATCCTCGAGGACATCAATCGTCGAGGGGTTGACGAGACGATCTGTCTCGGCGATATCGTCGGCTACGGGCCCAATCCGATCGAATGCATCGACCTCGTCGCGGAGCGATGTTCGTGGAGTCTGATGGGCAACCACGACTTCGCGGTGCTCTACGAACCGACCAACTTCAACGTGGTCGCGAAGGACGCCGCCCACTGGACCCGCGACATTCTGGAAGAGGCCGTGGAACGGGATCCCGTCTCCGGGAACCGGCGGCTCGAATTCCTCAATCGAATCAAGACCCGAAAGTGCCATGAGCAGATCTATACCTGCGTGCACGGTTCGGTTCGCAAGCCGATTAACGAGTATCTCTTCGACGATGACATCCGGGACGACCCCGCGAAGGTCCGACGAATCTTTGAGATGATCGACGATCGCTGTCTTGTGGGTCACACCCACGTCCCCGGAGTGTTCGTCTATACCGAAGAGGACGGCCCGGACTTCATGCGGCCAAGCTCCCTGGGCAACGAGGACACTGAGGATCCCACCCTGATCGGGATCCATGAGTTCCATCCCGACGAGAAGGCCATCGTGAATCCCGGTAGCGTCGGCCAACCGCGAGACCAGAACGACCGGGCGAGTTACGCCATCCTCGAAACCAGTGAAGACGCACCGCACAAAGTGCACTTCTACCGGCTTGAGTACGACATTTCCGCCGTCGCTGACAAGATCTACGCGATCGATCGTCTCGACGACTGGCTCGGTGATCGACTGTTCCAAGGCCGCTGAGCCTCTCCCTGGTCGGGGGCCGGGTACCGTCGTACCGCAGGCCGTCGACATCAGCACCCCCACTTCAAGATGACACCCGAAACCCGCCGCCGCATCGTCACCAGCGTGGTCCTTCTCGTCGCCAGCATCGTTCTGGTGATCGGTTTCCTACGACCCCAGGACGCCGAAGAGCCAAGTACCAGCCCGGAATCAAAGCCCACCGTCGCCACTCAAACGGAGTCCGCCGACGCGACGCGCCCGGGGCAGGAAACGAAGGCCCCCGAGGCACCGACCGCGGATGCCACACCGGCCGCCGCGACCCCAGCGACTGCAACGGCCGCGACGACCGCGACGACCGCGACGACCGCAACCACATCCGAGCCCGTGGCGGCGGCCGTCACGGATGACGCCACCCCGACGGTCGTCTCCGACCGGAAGTGGGAAGCGCGAGCAGGCCAGGGTGGAATCGAAGGTCGCCCGGCGGATCTCGGGTCGTTGGATCCCAACACGGATCGATTCCGGATTCGATTCTCGGAAGCCAGTGCCGGTATCGACTCGATCGTGTTCAGCGACTTCTGGACCGAAGCGAAACAGAAACGAGCCGCCGCCGCGCATCACGCGAATCCCGAGGGGAACCCGCTTCCCCCGGAAGAAGACCGATACGCGCTGCGGCAGTCGGCCCTGGGAAACAACGCGATCCCGTTGCTCTCAGCCGCGGGCGTCAACATCGACGGGGTCTTTGTCTCGCTGTTTGGAAACGTCTGGGCACAGACCGCGCCTGGCGCCTTTGAGACCGAGATCGTCGACCAGGCTTCGGGCGAAGTGGGCTTCAAGATCCGCCGCCACTTCCTCCTGGCGAAGAATGGCTACGACCTGAGTCTTGAACAACGAATCGAGAATCTCGGTTCGGCGGACGCTCAAGTCCAGTGGGTTCAGTACGGACCTGGGGACCTTGATCGAGACCGCGGCTCCTTCATCGAAGTACGGCGATTCCACTTCGGCTACCTCATGCCCCCGAGCCGCGATCCCGGACAGGCAAGTGTCATCGCCAACGGCCAGCTCTACGAGCGACAGGCGATCTTGGATCAGGTCGCCGATCGGAAAGAAGCCGATCAACTGGCGATCGAGGCTGGAAACCCAGAACCGGCGGTGAGTTCTTTTGACCTCTGGCCCAACGAGACCAGCCGCGAACAAGATCTCACGCTCAGTTGGTTCGGAACCACCAACCGATATTTCACCCTCTGCGTCCATGCCCCCTTCTCCGCCAGTGATCGTCCATCTCGGAAGATCACTGACAGCGTCGAGACGGTGTTCCCCAACGCCGACCTCAGCTTGCCCAACGATCAGCAGGTGGTGATCACCGAGCTCTACGGCCCGATCAAGACCATTGCCGCAGGCGGAACCGCCGACTGGGATCTCGGGGTCTACGCCGGGCCGCTCGAACGCGGCGTACTCGAAGCCGGAGAGCCTTACACCTCGCTCAATATGCGGGCATTGATCGTCTACTTGATGAGCGGCTGCTGCACCTTCTGCACGTTCACTTGGCTCGCGGACTTTCTGGTCGTCTTCCTCGCTTTCATCCATGGCATCACCTTCGACTGGGCGCTCGCGATCGTGATCTTGGTGTGCATTGTGCGAACCATCCTGCACCCGGTCATGAAGAAGGGGCAGGTTCAGATGCAGCGGGTCAGCCGGCTGATGTCCGAGCTGAAGCCCGAGATCGACGCCTTGCAGAAGAAGTACAAGGGTGATCCAGCCAAAATGCAGTCCGAACAGCGTCGGCTGTTCATGGAACGCGGCGTCAATCCGCTTGGTTGCGTCGGCGGTCTTCTCCCGACCTTCCTCCAAATGCCGATCTGGATTGCGTTGTACGCCGTGCTGTTCTTCGCGTTCGAACTTCGGCAGCAGGAAGCGTTCTTTGGCGTCTTCCAACTGCTGCCCGACTTGGTCATCGGAAACGCCATCGTCTTCGGTCAGTTCCTCGGTGATCTGAGCCGCCCTGACCACTTCATCGAGTTTGCCAGTCCAGTCAACATTTACATCACGCAACTGACGGGCATCAACATTCTTCCGTTGATGATGGGATTCATCTTCTTCGTCCAGCAGAAGTACATGAGCCCTCCGCCCAGCCCGAACATGACCGACGAGCAGAAGCAGCAGCAGAAGATCATGAAGATCATGATGGTGGTGCTCTTCCCGGTGATGCTCTTCCAAGCACCAAGCGGGCTGACGCTGTACATCCTGACCTCCAGTTCGATCGGAATCATCGAAGGCCGACGCATCCGCAAACTCGTCGACAAGATGGACTTCTCTGCGAAGCCCATTCCCGAGAAAGCGAAGAAAGCCGGTTCGGGTAAGACGAAGGATCGGATGGCCAAGATGTATGCCGAGAAGCTCGCCGAAGCGAAGGCAAAGCGGGATCGGAAAGCCAGGGGGCCGAAGAAGAACTACAAGAAGCGAGATCCGTGAACCCCACCGACGGGGCGGTCATCGTTGCCACTGGGACACCACCCGGACGCGGCGCCCACGCATTGGTCAGATGCTCCGGTCTGGGCATCCTCTCGGAACTCGACGGCGTGCTGAGGGGCGAGGCTGCGGATGCCGGACGAGATGGAACCCGCGGCATCTTTGCGGGAACCCTCCGGATACCCGAGTGGCCAGAAACTGAGCCCGAACGGCGCGGCGCGACGGCTAAAGGCGAACTTCTGGTGCCGTGTCTGGCCGCGGTCTTTCCCGGCCCCGCCACGTTCACGGGCGAAGACGTGCTCGAAGTGTTGGTGCCAGGTCATCCCGCACTGGTCGAAGTGGTCAATCGGACCTTGATTGCGCACTTTGGCCACACCGCCATGGGTGCCAGACCCGCCGGCCCGGGCGAGTTCTCCGCGAGGGCATTCCTCGCCGGACGGTTGTCGCCGGGGCAGGCATCGGGCATTGCCGACCTGATCGCGGCTGATCGTGACGAAGACCTCGAAGTTGCCGACCGTCTTCGCCGGGGCCTTGATGGGCAAGCGTTGTCCGAGAGTGGAAGTCGGCTGGCCGAGACCATCGCCCGCATCGAAGCGGGCATCGACTTTACGGATGAGGAAGACGTCATCTCCTGCAGCGTCGGAGAACTCCGAACGATGATCGCGTCGACGCGACATGGCTTGGAGTCAATCGCGAGCTGGGCCAGAAACGCCGGTCCCGCCCAGCGGGATCGACCGCTGGTGGTCCTCGCCGGCCCACCCAATGCCGGCAAGTCGACCCTCTTTAACGCGATGGTTGGCGACGAACGCGTCGTCGTCTCGCCGGTCCCCGGGACGACCCGTGATCTGGTTCAGGCAGATCTGAACATCGATCACGGCGGCGATTGCCGGAAGATTCGACTGGTGGATACTGCGGGTCTGGGCGAGTCTGAGGATCCACTCCAAGATCTCGCCTCCGCGCGGGCTCACGCGGCGCTAGAGGAAGCGGATCTGGTGCTCTGGTGCGTCCCTTCAAAGGCCTCCACAGCGATTCCGCCGCCACATCAACCGGAATCTGAATCCCCATCCGAATCGCGCCGATATGTCTCTGTTCGAACGAAGATGGACTTAGATTTGGCGCCCCAGAACTCAAACCAGAACCCCGACCAGAACCCCGACCAGAGCCCCAACCAGAGCCCGAGCCCCTCACTTGGGGTTGTCTGCATCAGCCTTCGTCCTGGTCGACCAGCAACGGGGCTCCATGAGCTCAACAATCAACTGAGCCGAAGACTGGAAGAATTGGAAGCCGGCGGCGATCGACTGGCGAGCGGTGGGTGGCGACGACGCCAGGCCGCGTCCGTCGAAGGTGCGATGTCGGCCCTCGACGCCGTCGAGGTGCTCCTGAAAGGCACGACGAACGAGTCTGGAACGCCGTCTCCGGAGATCATCGCCGACGAACTCCAAGCGGCCTTGAACGCGATCAGGCAGTTGGAAGGCGACGTCGATCCGGAAGAAGTGCTCGATCTGGTCTTCGGCCGATTCTGCATCGGAAAATAAACCCCGCGGCCCTCGCGGAGGGCGGCGTCGGCCCTTGAGCTTCCGCATACCATACCGGGCCAAATGCCTCGAATCCGCCCCGGTCGTGACTCCTCGTTTGATGCCTCGCTCAGCCTTCGATCCCATGCGATGGAGGTCCGGGTTCGGTACTGCGAATGCGATCCCATGGGTGTGGCTCACCACGCCAACTATGCGATCTGGTTCGAGATAGGCCGCACGGAAATGCTCCGATCGCAGGGTGGTAACTACCGGGATCTCGAAGCGGCCGGTCGCTTCCTCGTCGTGGTCGACCTGGCCACCCGTTTCAAGCGTCC
>CAJQQE010000053.1 GCA_905480395.1 uncultured Phycisphaerales bacterium | reverse complement strand
CTGGCGACGGTCCCGATGTTCCTCGGCGCCGTCGTCCAGTTGATCACGCCCTGGGGGGTTCGCAAGATCGGGTCCCTTCGCCGGTGGGTCTGGATGTTCGCGGCGATTCAGGCGGTCTCGTTGGTTCCGTTGGTGATTGGGGCGAGTATCGGATCGATGCCGATCTGGGTGCTTTACATCGTCATCTCGATTTACTGGGCCAGCGGATATATGACCGGTCCGCCGTGGCAGACCTGGTTCACGTCACTGGTGCCCAGGGGTATTCGACCGCACTTCTGGACCCACCGTAGTCGCTGGATTCAGGGGTTTTTAGGGATCGGTCTGATGGCCGGTCTCATCCTTCAGGTGGGCGAACAAGCCGGGCGGCCGTTGATCGCGTTTGCAGTGGTGTTTGCGATCGCGGCCCTGTCCAGAACGGTTTCGGCCGTTCTGCTCTCGAGGCACAGTGAGCCCAATCCGGGCCTGGCAAAACAGATCGAACCGCCGACCCCCAGCACCATTCGTCGGCTCTTTGCCGATCGGCGCACCCGAGGCTTGCTGCTCTACATGCTGGCGTTCTTCCTCTGTGTCTTTGTGACGGCGCCGTTCTTTGGTCCGTACATGCGCGAAACGCTGGGTCTCGAATACTGGCAGATCATGTGCGTGCAAGCGGGCACCTTTGGTTCAAAGATTCTGTTTCTCCCGTTGGTCGGCCGGCTCACCAAGCGGTTCGGACCTGGCAAAGTCCTCTGGCTCGGGGCGGTGCTCACCACCCCAGCCGCGGTCTTCTGGCTGATCTCCGACCAACTCTGGTGGCTGGTGCTGCTCCAGGTCTACGTGGGTTTTGGCTGGGCGTGCTGGGAGACTGGTTCGTTCCTCTTGGTCTTTGACACCATCCCAGAAGAGAAGCGCACGCCGATCATGACCGTCTATCAACTCGCGCTCGCGACGATGATGACCATCGGGAGCCTTCTTGGCGGGGGTGTTCTCGAGTGGATGGGCACCGGCATGAAGGGGTATGCCATTCTGATGACCCTCACCAGTGGGATGCGACTGGTGTCGCTCTTCCTGCTCGCCTCGATCGAGCCGAGTGGACTTCGTCTGCGACATCGGGCCCGGACGCTCGCCATTCGGACGCGGGGGATCATTCCCGGCTGGCCCACAATCGATGTCAATGTGATCGAACGTGATTCATCGACGCCGAAGGATGTCGACGATCGAGAATGATTTGATGAGATTTGGTGACCGAAGACGGAACGTGGTCATCCGGGATCGGGTTCGGGCGAAGGGTTTGGGCCGTAGATGGCCGCGCGAAGTCGCTGCGGGATGCCGGAATTGAATTCGCGGGATCGACTCATGAAGATGGCAAAGAGATTGTTCTCGGGGTCGATCCAAAAATGCGTGTTGTGATAGCCCGACCAACCAAAGATGCCGGCGGGCGCATTTGATCCGTTCGCGACGGGATCGGAAAGGACGAACACGCTGAACCCCATGTCCATGCCGGGCATGAACCCGGGCAAGATGTCATCGTTTCGAACCTTCACCATTTCAGCGAGGCTCGCTTTCGAGATGATCCGCGTGCCACGAAATTCGCCGTCGTGCAGCAGCATTTCGCAGAATCTGGCGTAGTCGGCCAGACAGGAGACCAGTCCTTCGCCGCCGAAGTGAGCCTTGCTGGCGGGGTCGTAGTTGAGCTCGTCCAGCAGGAAGGTGTACCCCTTGAGGTCGCCGGAGTTGATGAACAGCGGATGGAACCGGGCTCGGCGGTCGGCGTCGAGCACGAAGCTTGTTTCGGTCATTCCCAGTGGCGTGAAGATCGCCTCTTGAAGATACGTGGCGAACGGACGGCCTGAGAGAACCTCTACCAGTCGCCCGAGGATCGCCTGGTTGATGCCGTAGATGTAATCGGTCCCAGGGTCGAATTCGAGGGGGTAGGCCGCGGCAACCTCGCAGAACTCCTGGAGGTTGGCGAATGTGGTCTGGCTCTGCTGGGGCTGATCGTGGGTCGATGGAATTCCCGAAACCATCGGGTAGTAGGTGTAGCCTGATCGATGGGTCATCAGGTCGATCACCCGGAGGGGGGTCTTCGCCGGACGAGTGGTGTCACCATCTTTGACGGTGAGATCGGCGAAGCAGGGGATGTACTTCGATACCGGATCATCCCACTTGAAGAGTCCTTGCTCGTGCAGGATCAGCATGGCGACGATGGTGATCGGCTTCGACATCGACCAGATGGGAAAGAGTGTCTTCTCCGTAATGTCGCGATCGCCCTGCGCGCCGGAGTTCTTGACGGAACTGAAGATCTCCCGGCTGTCCTTGAACACCAAGACGACGTTGCTCCCCGTGACCTCATCTTCGATGAGGCTTGCCTGCAATTGGTGGATATTGTCGGAGAGGTCCGGTGAGAGTCCGTCGTCGCCGGTCGGCGTCGTGGCGGCCAGGGTCGTCGTCGCGATTAGGCTGAGGAGTCCGAGTGAAAGTGAGCGGAAATCTCTCAAGGTCATCTTTGATCTCTCCATTTGAATCTGAAGACGGCGCGGCCGGTTCTGGCCTGCTCGGACAGACGTTTTCATCTTAATTGAGATTCGTCCGTGTGCTTTTTGGTCGCCTCGGGATCTCGATGAAAATTGTCGTCTTCTGGAATTCGAAGAACCCCGTTCCGCCGGAGGGCGGAGCGGGGTTCTTCGAACAACGGGGGAAGACTCGAGGCTGGGGCTACAGGTTGCCGCGTCGATCTTGTTCGACCTCGAGCGCTTCGAACAGGGCTTTGAAATTCCCTTTGCCGAAACTCTGGCTGCCGCGACGACTGATGATCTCGAAGAAGAGCGTGGGGCGGTCCTGCAGGGGCTTGGTGAAGAGCTGAAGCAGATACCCCTCGTCGTCGGCATCGACCAGGATTCCAAGGTCTCGAATACGTTCGTGATCTTCCTTGACTGGATCGTGTCCATGCTCGATGAGCACGCTGTTGACCCGCTTCCAGACCGCTTCGTAGTAGCTGTCGGGCAAGGAAAGGAAGTCAACGCCACGGCGTCTCAGTTCTGCGACGGAGGAGAGTTCGTCGTTGGTTCGCAGGGCGAGATGCTGGACGCCAGGCATCATGTCGTGCCATTCCAAGTACTCCTGAATCTGGCTCTTCTTCTTCCCTTGCGCGGGCTCATTGATCGGCATCTTGATGAGGTGGTTGCCCGAGGCCATGACCTTTGACATGAGGGCCGAGTACTCCGTCGAAATGTCGGCATCGTCGAAGTGCTTGAACATCTTGAATTCCAAGACGTTCTCGTAGAACTCAACCCAATGATTCATCTTCCCTTCCTCGACGTTGCCGACGCAGTGATCGACGAACTGGAGGCCGCAGGGGTTTTCGCGGTTGTAGGCGTTGAGGGCGAAGTCAACCGCGGTAAATTCGGGTGAGAACAGGCCGCCCTGCTTGAGTTTCGGAAGGGCATAGTCGCCGCTTCGGCTGACGAAGGTATGGACCGCGCGGCCGTAGGTCTTGATGGTTGCCATTGTCACGGCGCCCCGATCATCGCTGGTGGTCCGCGGTTCTCCAACCGGCGTTCCGCCATTGGAGACGGCGCGTTCGAAGGCCTTTTCCGCATCGTGAACATTGAAGGCAATGTCCTTGACGCCATCGCCGAAACGAGCAAGTTCGTCGTTGATCGGATGAGTTGGCGAGAGGGGCGTCTCGAGGATGAATCGAATATTGCCCTGGGTGAGGAGATAACGGGCAGTCTCGCGGCTTCCGGTGGTGAGGTCGGCAATCTGGCTGACTTCAAATCCGAAGGTGTGGGCGTAGAAGATCGACGCCTGTTTGGCGTTGCCGACGAAGAACCGGACATGGTCCACGTCAATGAGTTGGAGGGGGTCGGTGGTGGTGGCGCCTGATGTTGTCGGCGTCGAACGAGCAGTGGTCATGACTTGATCCTGGGAGGCAAAACGAGAACAAAGACATCCGGATCGGGGCGTCGGCGGGGCCGTGGCGCGAACCGGTATTCGAATGCTAATTGTACCCTTCCTGAGCGGCTCAGCGAGCGAATGAGGGATGCTCGGTGGAAGGTCCAAATCCGAGCGTCGAAGCACGAAAATTGCGTTGTGTCCGGAAAAATCGGTAGGCTGACCCGGTCGAGCATCGAAGGGTCGGTTCCGGGTCGCCGGTCACCCGCAAGCCCACGCAAAAACGCTCAATCTGGAATTGGCCATGAAACCCGATCGAGGATCCCTCATACTCGCGCTCGGCATTCTCTCGATGATCGTTTGCGCTCCGCTCGGAATCGTGGCCATTCTCATGGGACGGGGCGACCTCGCGGAAATCGATGCTGGCCAGCGTGATCCGGAAGGTCGCACATCGACCCAAGCGGGCTATATCTGTGGGATCATTGGAACGATCTTGTTGGTCTTACAGATTGCCGGCGTCGTCCTTTTCGTCGGGTTCTTCGGGCTTCTGGCTGGTGGTGTGGGAACCATGCAGATCCCGCCGGGGCCCTGAGTCTGTCGGCATCAATATTGGATCGCCGCGTGGATCGGGACGTCGCCGAGTTTTTGCCGGCCTTCTAAGAAGGTGAGTTCGATGAGGAATGCGGTGGCGGCAATGTCGGCGCCAAGGCCACGGACCAGATCGATGCAGGCACACATGGTGCCTCCGGTGGCCAGGAGATCATCGACCATCAGCACACGCTGTCCGGGTTTGATCGCATCGATGTGGACTTCTAAAGTATCCGAACCATATTCCAAGTCATAGGTGGCTTTGGCGGTTTCGGCGGGCAGCTTTCCGGGCTTCCGAATCGGCACGAACCCACAGGAGAGTGATTGGGCGATCGCGGTTCCGAAGATAAATCCGCGACTTTCCGCTCCGACGACCAGGTCGACTCGATCATGCCGGAAAGGATTGGCCATGACCTCGACGGCCATCGCGAGTCCGGCGGGATCGGCCAGCAGAGGCGTGATGTCCTTGAAGACAATGCCCGGCTTGGGAAAATCGGGGATATCTCGGATCAGAGATCGAAGGTTATGGATCGGATCAGTCATAGACGAATGCTACCCCCCCGATGCCTGCAGAGGTTCGAAAATGAGCCGCCGAGCGGGTTCCGGCGAAGGAACTGAACCCAAAGGGCCGTCCGCGTCGTATGATTCGATCATGGCAAGCAGTTCAACACGAAAAGACTCCATCGAAGTCGTCGAGCCAATCGGCATGAGCGTGCTCATTCGCAAGGATGAGGACAAAAAGATCACGAAGGTGGGGATTCATCTCCCGGACAAGATCGAGATTCCGACCTTGACCGGGCGGATCGTCTCGATCAGTTGTCAGATCGATCGCGACGAAGATTATCCGATCAAACAATACGATCGAGTGCTCTTCAATCCCAAACAAGGCGTGCCGGTGGACTTCGAAGGTGACAATCGTCTCTTCGTGGTGCCCGTTGAGGATGTGGTCGCCGTGTTTCGACGGGAATCCTGATCTTGGACGGACCGGCACCAGGGAGTTCGAAGGTCGTCTCCCGGCTGACCGGGCCACTGGTCGCGTCGGTTCGTTCGCCAGGATCGAAAAGTCTGACGAATCGGTTCCTGATCTTGGCGACGTTATGTCGTGGAGAAGGCGTGTTGCGGCATCCGCTCCGCGCTGAAGATACCAATCGGCTTCTCGCCGCCATCGAAACATTGGGTGGAATCGTCCGTCCGGAGGGCGAGGTTCTTCGGCTCGACGGGGGCGATGGCCGCTTTCCAGGTGGTGGTTCGATTGATCTTGGTGCAGGCGGAACACCGACCCGCTTCATGATCGCTGCGGCAGCGCTGGCGCGGCTCCCCGTCGAAATTGACGGCGCTCCCCGAATGCGGGCGCGGCCGATTGATGAGGGTGTTGAGTTCGTCCGGCAACTCGGTGGCCACGTTGAACATCTTGATGTTGAAGGCCGACTACCGGTCCTCGTCAAACCGGCGGCGGGGCTGGAAGGTGGAGCGTTGCGCGTCGGGAAGACCGCCAGCAGCCAGTTTGTTTCGGCGGTGATGCTCGTCGCGCCGTTCACTCGGCGTGGGGTCGTGATTCAATTCACGGCACCGCCTACCAGCGAGACCTACCTTGATTTGACCTTGGTGGCACTGACGCAGGCCGGCGTCAGAACGACCGTCGAACGATCAGAGGATGGCGGGCTGCTGCGAATCGAGATTCCGAGCCAGACCGTCGGAAGTTTCGACGTGGAGATCGAGGCCGACGCCTCGAGTGCCATCTATCCAGCCATGCTCGCGGCTGGACAACCAGGATCAAGAGTCGAGATCAACGGCCTTGGTCGGCAAAGTCGACAGCCCGATCTGGCGGCACTCTTGGCCCTGCAGTCGTTCGGCGCGAAAGTAGAGGCGACCGACCGTCAGGTGGTGGTCTCTGGGCCACCCCGGCTTCATGGAGTTCAACTCGATGGCTCGGCATTTCCGGACGCGGCGGTCGGGCTGGTGGCGTTGGCCTCCATCGCCGATTCGCCATCTCGGTTCACGGGGCTTGAGACGCTTCGGGTGAAAGAGTCGGATCGCATCTCGGCATTGGCGGTCGAGTTGCGGAAGATCGGCTGCGAGGTGTCAGAGAATCTTGGCACGATCGGGGTAACCCCTCGGCCCGTTGGCCACCCGTCGCCGGCCTCGCCGATTCGCATCGGTACCTGGGACGACCATCGAATCGCGATGAGTTTTGCGGTCATCGGCTCGTTGATCGGCGATCTCGAAATTGAGGATCCTGGCTGCGTGGCGAAGAGCCATCCCGGATTCTGGGAGGAATTGGACCGCCTCAAGCACTGATTGGCGGTTTGGACGTCCGCGTCGCCGAGGCTCTTCCCGTATCCTCCGACGTTTCCGACCCGGCGCCCGACTCCGGGAAACTTCAAGGCCTCGATCTCCTCGACCACGGCGGCTCTGATCACTCGATGGACGGTCTTCGACATTTACTTCCGAGACTTCTGCGGCATCCCTGGCTTCTCGCCGGATCGATTTTCTGCGCGATTTTCTCGGCGGGCGGGCTCGGCATCGGCCTGGTCAGCATGGGGCCGCTGCTCCGAATTATTCTCGAGGGCCGGTCAAAGGAAACCGTCGCGCAGCTCATCTCGCAATACAACGCGAGTCGGCCGGGATTCACGATCCCCGAAAGCCTCGTCGAACTTCTTCCCACCAGTCCGTTCCATGCGGTGGTCGTCATCATGGTGGGCTTGGCGATCCTCACAATCTTCGGTGCGACGGCAAACTTTCTTCATCAGTTCCTCGCCCTCGAACTCAGTAACCGTGCGGTCGCAGAGGTGCGAACCGAAACCTTCCAGCATGCGCTCGCGATGCCACTCGGGGAAGTTCAACGCCGTGGCGCGGCTGAACTGGTGAGTCGCATCAACAAAGACTCGATGGCTTTGCAGAGTGGAATGCTCGCGCTCACCAGTAAGACGGTTTCGCAGTTGACCAAGGGGCTCGCGGCTTTTGCGGCGGCAGTCTGGTTTGATTGGAGACTGACCATCGTGGCCCTCTTGGTCGCGCCGGTTCTGGCCTCCATTCTGAGAAAACTTGGGCGGAGGATCCGCCACGCCACTCGAGCGGCGTTGGTCGCACAAGAGGATCTTCTTCGGGTTTCCAACGAGGCGATTCAAGGTATCCGCACGGTCAAGACCGCGACCGCGGAATCGTTGGCGGGTATTCGCTTCGAGGTCGCCAATCAGGACGTACTCCGCGAAGAACTCCGGGTGCGAACGGCGAGGGCGATCTCCTCGCCGCTGATTGAAATGCTCGCAGTCTTCGTCCTGATTGGGCTTGCGACGCTCGCGGCCCGGCAGATTCTCGATGGGAAGATGGACTTCGACTCCTTCATGCTCTCGCTCGCAGCATTGGGCGTTGCCGGAGGAAGCCTCAAACCGCTCGCTGGTCTGGTGAATGACATTCAAGCCTCTGCGGCCCCCGCCGAACGACTCGAAGAATTGCTGGCGATCCCGGATGAACATCAGGACACTCAGGATCGTCCTGACCTTCTCAGGCACTCGGAGTCGATCCAATTCGAAGGGGTTCGATTTCGGTATCCGGGAGCCGACCGCGATTCGCTTCAAGGCATCGATCTGGAGATTCGTTTTGGAGAACATGTGGCGATCGTGGGCCCGAACGGCTGTGGCAAGACCACGTTGTTGGCGCTGCTGCCCAGGCTCTTTGATCCAACTTCGGGAACCGTGTCGATCGATGGGCATGACCTCCGCGAGATCCGGCTCGAGAGCCTTCGGAATCAGATCGGGGTGGTGACCCAGGAGACGGTGCTCTTCAGCGGGACCATCCGTGAGAACATCTCTTTCGGGTTGGACGTCAGTGATGAGGCGATCCGCGCCGCGGCTGGCCTGGCCCATGCCAGTGCCTTCATCGAGGCGATGCCTTTGGCGTACGAGACTCCGGTGGCGGAGCTGGGCACGTCTCTGTCGGGCGGGCAGCGTCAACGCATCGTCATTGCTCGGGCGCTGCTCCGGGAGCCTTCGCTCCTGATTCTGGACGAAGCCACCAGTCAGATCGACGCCGAGAGCGAAGAGCAAATCAATCTGGCCATCGCCAAGTTTCGATCGGGAAGAACACTCGTGGTGATTGCACACCGATTGAGCACGGTTCTCGCCGCGGATCGAATCGTGGTCATGGACGAAGGCCGAACGATGGATGTCGGTACCCATTCGGAACTGATGGGTCGTTGCGAGGTCTATCGTCGGTTGGCCCAGACGCAGCTGATGCCAGGTTGAGACAGGTCATCGCAGGTCATCGCAGGTCATCGGAGGTCATCGGAGGTCATTGCAGGTCATCGCAGGTCATCGGATGCCATCGAATGTCTTGTGAGTGCTGTTGCCTGCCTCAGGGCATCCTAGTGCATGCCCGCGGCTCATTGAGGATGCTTGAAACTCGTTGTGCCAGCAAGAGCATGGCCCCGCGGCCCCGGCAGGACGTCAGAAAAAGGGGGCGTTTATCCTTGGACGCCCATCACCGCCCAAGCCAGCGCTAACGCGGCGGCAGACGCGGCGATGCACCCAACGACACTCGCCACGATCCATCCCTGCAGCACGCCGGCACGTTCCTCCTGAGCCTGGTCGCGATCGCGGATCTCGTTGATCATGGCGGCCATCGCCTCGCCGACGGCGCGGCTGGTCTGATTGCTCTCCGAAATGGCGTGGCTGACTTGGTCAAGCCGAGCGACCGTTTCGATCGCTGTTTGATGATTCGCGTCCAACTGGCGTTGGACGAGCCCGGTGACCTCGTGACTTCGTTCGATCGATTCGGTCATCCGCTCGATGGCCACGGTCGACCGGCCTGCCTGGTCCTGATGATGACTCGCAAGGCCCTCCAAGAGGTCCAGAACGTGCTGCTGGCGAGCCGCGGCTTGGTCGAGGGCGGAAATCGCTCGGGGGAGGTTGGAAACCGATTCGGCGATGCGGTCCTGGGCCGCGCGGCCTTCGTTGATGGCCCCTTCGATCCGATTCATCGACGCCAATGGGGTGACGTCTGATGGAGTGGAAGCCAATGAGCTCGAAGCTGACGGTTCGGAAGGCAATGGGCGAGGGGGGCGGACGGACGAAACCGGTGTTTCGAGGTCAACCAACGACTCGTCAGGCTCCTTTTCAGCAAAGCGAGCCGATTCTGCCTGATCAAGATCGTCCACCATTGTGGTGGTGGAAACTCTTGCGGACTTGAAGCCAGATTCCGCCCCGGCAGCCTCGTGCGACGCGGGCATCGGCTCGGTGATCAGATTGGAGACTTCGAGGTCTAACGGCTGGTCTCGCGTGAACCAGCGACGAACGGATTGAAGAAGCGCCATGGAGTTCCCTTCCGGAGATGACAGGGGCGGTACTGTATTGATTCGTCTCAATGCCTCCTTTGACCAGAACATTCGCGCCAGGTTTGCTTCCGCCCGAAAGGGGCGGGTGGTGCTCACGCGCTGTTCAAACGGTCGATGGCCGGCCACGGAACGACTTCTGTTGGATGCTCTCCCTGCTTTTGGCGGTTCTGGTCACCGCCGGGTGCGATGGAGATGCGGCGCCGACCGAGGCGGCCCTCTCGGAGCCTCGGAGCCCGATCGCGAGGATCGTCAGCTTGTCACCCGCAATGACCACGACGGTGGTGGACCTTGGTGACCCGGATCTCTTGGTCGGCCGAACACCGTGGTGCCGCGGGGTTGAGAACGCCACGGTCATCGGAACCCTCGAAGGCCCCGATGCGGAACTACTCCTGGTGGCCAAGCCCGATCTTGTTCTGGTTCAGCCACCGGCCTCCGGGTTGGATCCATCGATTCTTGAATTGCAACGGCGAATTGGCTTCGACGTCATCGCCCAACGTCTTGACGGCATCGATGACATCACTGCGGTCGTGCGGGCGCTCGGGGCTCGCGGCGTCATTGGTGGGTCATCGGAGCGGGCCTGGATGCAGCAGACCGAGTTCATCAGGCGGGCGGTGAGCGAGGCCGCGGAGTCAACGAGCGTCGACGATTCGAAGATCGATCTGGTGATGCTTCATTCCGTCGATCCATTCGGACTGGTCGGTCGCGAAACGTATCTCGACGAGGTCATGACGGCGGCCGGGGGACGGAATCTCGTTCGACGGCCAGGCTGGATCGACGCTGGCGTCGAGGAGTTGATTTCTTTAGAGCCGCCGGTTGTCGTACTCGTGCTGGCGAGCGTGGATGACGGCCGTCGATTGGCGATGCTTCGATCGCTTCCCTGGAAAACGACGCCGCGTTTCGAAGTGCTCCTTGGCCCGGATTCCTTTGAACCGAGTTCTCGGATTTCTCAAGTGGTGGATCGTCTGCGAGAACTCCTCGTTGGGTCATCGCAGGGCCTCACCCCAGAGGTGACGCCGTGACAGGATTTGATCGGAGATCTGGCGGTCGAGGACTCCTGGGCTTAGCGGTGATCTGTGGCGTGGTCGTGCTTGCTCGATTGCTGATCGGTCGGTCCATCGATGAGACCGGCGGTGTGGTGATGCAGTTCGGGCTCCCGGCATTTGAGATACTGACGATTCGAAGTTCGGCGGCGACGGCCGCGGTGCTGGCGGGCGCGGGTCTCGGGCTCTCGGGGCTTTGCTTTCAGGTCTTGCTGCGGAACCCCCTCGCGAGCCCTTGGGTCTTAGGAGTGTCCAGCGGAGCGGGCTTTGGCCTGATGACCGCGACGTGGATGAGTCTTGCCGGTGGCATTCTCGGTGGCGTGGGCGGCGTGTTGCTGGCGTTCGCTGGCATGCCCGCGGCGGCACTGGGTTCTCTCCTGGCCATCGGCGTGGTCTGGTTGTTGTCGCGAAGGCTGGGGACGTTCGATCCGGTGACCCTGGTCCTTTGCGGCGTGATCACCAGTGCCACCTTCGCCGCCGGAATCATGTTGCTTCAGCACTTGGTGCCCAACGGGGTTCGAGGCGATCTTGTGTCGTGGATGATGGGGCGAATTCCAGAAGTCTCGCCGTGGTGGCTTCTTGCCACGACTGGCGGCTTGGTGATGGTCGGCCTTGGTCTGGGATTCAAATTCGCTGCCGCCCTGGATGCCGCATGTCTGACTGAGGACGAAGCACGGAGCGTCGGGGTTCCGATTGATCGGCTTCGACATGGCCTGCTGCTCGGCGGCGGCCTGCTCGCCGCGGCATCAGTCGTCTTGGTCGGACCAATCGCCTTCGTTGGCCTGCTGGCACCGCACGCGGCTCGCCTTCTGGTCGGCCCGCGGCACCATCTCTTAGTACCCGGAACCGTGCTGGCGGGCGCGGGCGTGCTGCTTGGTGCGGATGCGGTTCGCCAATTCATCGATCTGGGTGGCGGGCGACTCCCCGTGGGGGTCGTGACCTCGCTGGTGGGCGGCCCGGTATTCCTCTGGCTGCTCCTGCGCCGCGGGAGCCTCTCATGACCCTGGCGGCAGTTGGTATTACGGTTCGGTTTGGCGCCATCAAGGCGCTTGACGGCGTGGATCTCGAGATCACTGCGGGCAGTCTGACGGTCGTACTGGGGCCCAACGCCGCGGGCAAGAGCACGTTGGTGCGGGGGCTTGCGGGCGTGCAGTCACTGGAGCAGGGGGTCGTTCGGCTTGGCGATCGAGACCTTGCCTCGGTCTCTGACCTCGAACGGGCCGCTCGGATCGGATATCTGCCGCAGCGAGCGGGGGTGACGGGCCCGTTCTCGGTCCGAGACGTGGTTGGTTTCGGCCGATACGCATCACGAGGAGGTCGAGTCGGTCATCTGCCGGTCGAAGCCGCGGTGGACCGCGTCGGACTGGCCTCGGAAATCGATCGCCCGTTGACGGAACTCTCGATCGGACAGCAGCAACGGGTGGGACTGGCACGGACCCTGGTTCAAATTGATCCTTCGAGCGAAGGCGTCCTGCTGCTTGACGAGCCTTTTTCGGCGCAAGATCCCCACGAGATCGAACGCATCGCGGCCATCCTTCGTGAATTCACCGCGGCTGGCGGTGCCGTGGTGGCGGCGTTGCATGATGTCTCGGTGGCGTGGTCGATTGCGGACCGAGCGATTTTGCTTGCCCAAGGTCGGGTTTTTCACGCGGGAGAAGCGGAGGCCACCTTGTCGCCAGTGCATCTGGGAACGCTCTACGGGACCGCGTTCGTCTCCAGTTCGCACGGACCGGTACCGGCGAGCCGTTCCCGCTGAACCGATCGTGGCTCAAGGTCGAGCGTGCGATCGGCCCATTTCGAAACGTCTACATCCCGCGGGTCTGTGAGGCTGAGGATTGGATCGCCATCAACTCGTGGCATCGCGTGGTCCACGGTTCGGCGGCCGTCTCCAATTCCTCGAGATCGATCATTGATCTCAAGGTCTTCAAGAAGCTCCCGGAGTTTCGATCGGCAGCCTCCACCACGAGGAGTTTCCCGACGGGAACGCCGACGAAATCCGCGATGGTCTGGTGTGACTCGTCGAGACGATTCGATTCGAGCGCGAGGAGCCGATCGGGGGGAATCGATGTGAGGACCCGAATCGCCGCCTCCCCCCAGCACGTTGCGAGGGCGGGGGTCAGAGTCTTGACGACGCTCGCAAGGTGCTCCTTCTCAACTTACGCCGGGTGATCTGTCGCGGGATGATGACAAAAATCGGAACATCGAGGGTCGATGGCGATGGCGATTTGCCGCACTCATCTGCCCCGTGGTGTAGCATCCTCCCTGTGGGTACCACCTTTTGGATCTTCGTTGGGATTGCACTGCTGCAGGCTGTCGTCGGCGGATTGGCCAAGATGGCCGAAAAGCGGAAGAAGGCTGAAGCGGCCAAACTCGGTCGCGATTCTGCGAAGGCCAATGTGTCTTCACCACGCGATGTTCGACGAGCCGCCCATCAAGCGAGCAGCCAGGCAACATCCGGGAATCAAAGAAGCAGCGGCGATGCTGCCACCCCAACGAATGACCGTTCGCCGGCAGCCGGTGGCGCTTCAAGCCGTCTTGAGGAACTGCGCCGAAAACGAATCGAAGTGCTTCGGAGTCGGATGGGTGTGGATTCGGCCGCCGCAAGCTCGGTCACACCGCCTCCCGCCCCGGCGGCGGTTCCTCCGATCGTGGTCTCCATCGCGACGCCACCAACCCGAACCTCAGGGACCCCGAGGCAGCGTGAGGCATCTGGATCATCAAGATCATCAAGATCATCAAATTCAAGATCACCCGAATCGAATTCCGCCACCTCCAGCAGGTCGCGATCTCAATCACGCAAGCCGGTCTCTGAACGGGGTTCGGTTGCTGATCGCGTCAGTCGCTCGAAAGCGATCAAGGGTGGTGCCAAGCTCAAATCTGCGGCGAAGACCATCACGCCGGTGTCATCATCGGGAATGGCTCGATCGGCCAGTGGAGATTCGGGGTCAGCCGGTCGGACGGCGGCTTCTTTGGCCAGCCGGCTCCGAAACCGCGGGCGTTTTCAGCAAGCAATCTTGATGGCTGAGCTGCTCCAGCCTCCGGTCGGACTTCGTCCGCCGACCTCCGGCGATCACCACGAATGATTCAGTTTTAGAATTACTCTGGAGATCGACGCTGAATCACGACGGTTCGACGCTTGATCAACTCATATTGATCGATTCCTGCTATATTTCGCTTCCTGTAAATCTATCCGCAACGCCGTTGGAGGCGATCGATGATCGATATTCGAAAGTTGAAGGAACTGGTCCGCTTGATGGTCACCAATGACCTGACGGAACTGGACCTTCGAGATGAGCAACAGCAGGTTTCGGTCAAGCGGGGAGGCTCCAATAGCGTGCCCGTCGTGACCCAAGCACCCATGGCGGTGGCCCCGGCGGCCGCGGGTGCGGTGGCCCCAGCGGCGTCGGTCGCGATTCCGGAAGCGGCCGCTTCCGACGACGGCCTTATTGCCATCGAAAGCCCGATGGTGGGAACCTATTACGCCAAGCCAAGTCCCGACAAGCCTTCGTTTCTGAACGTCGGCGATGCCATTGGCGAGGAAAGCGTGGTGTGCCTCATCGAAGCGATGAAGATCTTCAACGAGATCAAGGCCGAACAGACCGGTACCGTCGCGAAAATCTTGGTTCAGAATGGCGACGCGGTCGAGTTCGGACAACCGCTGATCCTCATCAAGCCCGAGTGAGAGACCCGTCATGTTTGATCGAATTCTGATCGCCAATCGCGGCGAGATTGCGTTGCGGATTATTCGAGCGTGCCGGGAACTCGGCATCTCGACGGTCTGCGTTCACTCGACGGCAGATGCCGATGGGCCGTGGCTGGAATGGGCCGACGAATCGGTCTGCATCGGGCCAGGTCCGGCGGCGGATAGTTACCTCCGGATTGACCGCATCATCTCCGCGGCAGAATGCGCGAAGGCAGACGCGATTCATCCTGGCTATGGGTTCCTCGCGGAGAACGCGGAGTTCGCCACCGTCTGTCGTGACTGTGAGATTGCCTTCATCGGGCCGAGTCCGGAAGCAATGGCGCTGCTGGGCGATAAGGTTTCCTGCAAGCGGATGGCTCGGAAAGCCGGCACCCCAGTCTTCCCCGGGACCGAAGGCGAAATCGATGATCCGGAAGAGGCGCGGCAGGTCGCCGAAGAAGTCGGCTATCCGGTCATCGTCAAAGCGGCCGCCGGCGGTGGTGGGCGTGGGATGCGGGTGGTCGAGAACGAAGCCGGTCTCATGGATGCAATCGAGAGTGCGGCCCAAGAAGCATCCGCGGCATTTGGCAACGGCAGTGTCTATATCGAGAAGTACCTCGCGAAGGCCCGACACTTTGAGGTGCAAACCATCGGCGACGGCCGAGGCGACGCCATCCATCTCTTTGAACGGGATTGCACCAGCCAGCGCCGCCATCAAAAGTTGATCGAGGAGGCGCCGGCACCCAAGGTCGATCGGGCCAAGCGTGACCAAGTTTGTGAAAGCGCCGCCCGCCTGATCGGGGCTGCAAACTACGGTGGTGCCGCAACGGTAGAGTTCCTGATGGACGAACATCAGGATTTCTATATGCTCGAAGTCAATACGCGAGTCCAGGTCGAACATCCCGTGACGGAGATGATCACTGGGGTCGACATCGTGCAGGAGCAGATCCGGGTGGCTGCCGGGGAACCGCTCTCCGTGACTCAGGACCAGATCAAGGTCAACGGTCATGCAATCGAGTGCCGGATCAACGCCGAAGATCCCGATCGAAACTTCATGCCGCAGGCGGGGTTGATCGAAACCTTTGATCCGCCGGGAGGCCTTGGCGTCCGACTCGACACGCACGCTCGGGCGGGGTATCGAATCCCACCCAACTACGATTCAATGATCGGCAAGTTGATTGTGCACGCACCGACCCGCGATCAGGCGATCGCTCGGATGAAGGAGGCGTTGCGACAGTTCCGGATTGGACCGATGAAAACATCGATCGGGCTTCACCGAAGGATGCTTGACCGGCCCGAATTTCAGACCGCCAATTTCGATATCAAGTGGGTCGAGCATTGGCTGGCCGAAGAGGGCTAAGCCCCGGGTTCGCGGTCTCAGATCTGGAATCGTCGGTGCGTCCCTGCTTTTCATGCCGGAGGCCTGTGGCATCCGTGTCTCAGAATGCCGTTGGTTTGGCGTCTTGGTCCAGCTTGAGATCAAGACCGCGATCGCCCCCAAGACTTGTTTCTGGCCAGCACGAAAGAAGAAATGCGACGTCGTCGGCAGTAGGTGGTTCTAGGCCGCAAGAACCGACCGTTTCCGGTGCTCGATTTCCGGTCAGGGTCCCATGAGATTCATGAGATTTGGTCGATCGTTCAAAGGCTGCAAGGCGGACGCCCAACGGTACGGTCAGCCGGAGACTCAGCCGATAGGGGGCCGAAGGGTGGAGGGGTTGAAGCCAGGAGGGGTTGAAGCGGGGAGGGATCGAAGCTGATCCTCCATGTCCGGATCCTCGTCGATCAGCACGCTTGATTGACAGAGGGATCGGGCTTCGCCGCGGTCACTTGATTTCAAGGTTCAGGGTCGCGATGGTCTTGTCGCCAAGCATGATTGCCTTGACGTCCCGGCCGAGTGGAACACGGAAGAGAAGGATCAAGGAATCCTTGCCGGAGGATGAGATCATCGGGACGCCGCCGATGGAAGAGACGCCATTCCGGTCATCCACCTTGATGTGCATCAATCGATCGGACGTTTTCTTATGCAGCCAGCCAATCGCATCGTAGGTATTGCCCTCGGAATCGACGAGTACGAGTTTCGCATCCTCGCCAGCGGCATTTCGGACCTCACCCCAGATATTGATCGGGCTCTTTCCACGACTGACGTCGACCCGAACAACTTTGGTGCCGGGGAGCTCGTAGACCCTCTCGACGCGAAGTCCACGGCTTGGATTGCCTTTGGTGGTTGAAGGGACGTCGACGCCATCTGAGAAGGTCACCGCACCATCGCTGATTTCCATGCCGGAAGGCGCATCGTTCTTGTTGAAGAGAACGCCCAATTGACTCCCCATGTCCACGTAAGGCTTCGGAACGCTCGCGACGGTCTTGTCGTAGATGGCAGCATTGCCACCGCCAGCGCCTTGCAGAACGGCGAGTTCGCTGCTGGCTGTACCAAGTGGAATCCGGAGCCCCTTGAACAGCAGAAACGAGGGTGTTTGACCAGAGAGTTCGCTGGCGGGAAAGGCCAATTGCAACTGGACCTCTTGGGTGCCTGGGAGATTGGTGGCGTAGTTGGTCTGCCCATCAAAAGGGTAGAGCTTGCCGCCCTCTCGCCACATGGTGGGGAATGCGGTCTTCGGAGCCTCTCTACCACTCGGACCGCCGATGAGCTTGGCCTGGCTTGAAGAAAGCACAAAGCTCGAACCGCGGTGGAAGCCGCTCTTGCTGATGGTGACGGGAACGACGTAGTACTCGGTGCCGCTCTTGCCGTACGCACCGAAGTAGGGGGTGCCGACGGTGAGATCGCTTGGTGCCGCGGTGAGCTCGATCCGGCCTTTTTCGTCGGTATCGCGCTGGAGTGCCCAAGCCTGCTTTGCAATTCCGGGATAGGTCGTCGCGAGGTTTCCAGAGTTGGTCATGGGCGCAAACGCGCCTTGGCTCAGGCCCGCGTAGAAACGTTCGGTCATGGCCGCGAACGGAACCACGGTACCCCTCGCAATCGGCTGTCCACTGCCATCACGTCGGAATCCCACCCCGCCCAGATCGCCAACCGGGAGGAATCCCACCCCGAGCATCAGCATGCCGGTGGTAAGGATTCCGGAGCCTGCACCGGTGATTCCGCCGCCGATTAAGTCGGGCAGATTGGGAAAGTTGATCTTCTCGGGGATCGCAAAGTTTGCGATGAGTCGCAACGCGAAGAGGAAGACACAGAACAAACTGAGAAACGAAACGCCCCATGCCCACTCGCGAGTCGTGGCAGAATTCAGCATGGCAAGGGCCAGCGGCTCCCAGAAGGCGAAGGTCAAGGCACCGGCGACCACCACGCACGCGAGGTGGATGACGCCGCTGAAGAAGCCTTCTTTGAAGGCAAACCAGTAGACGCAGAGGAGGGCGAAAAGGACGGCGGTGGCATTAATGAGCATGGGTGTCGATCCGGCTCGAATGAACGTTTGGGCGAAAGGGCGGACGGTGGTGGTTCTTGATTAACTGGCGGACGCGCCGACCGACTTACTGCGGGGGGCTCCCGCCTTTGGCGGGCTGAGTACGCGAGCAACCTCTTCGAGGCTCGTCTCGCCGCGGGCGACTTTGCGGAGGCCCGCTTCTTGCATAAGCATCATTCCGAGCGAACGACGAGCATGGGTATAGGCTCCCTTGAAGTCGCCGTTGACCAGAAGTTTGCGGGCTTCCCGGTCGATGGGCATCACTTCGAAGACGCCAATCGTTCCGAGGAACCCAGTTCCGCCGCAGGTTGGGCACTCCTCGACCTTGTTCTTGACTTGGATCCGCCCACTCTGTCGGTAGAGTTGGGTGTTTGCAGGGTCCTTAATGCCAAGTTTCTTCGCTTGTTCGGCGGTTGGATTGAAGGGCGTTCGGCAGTTTGAACAGAGCTTTCGAAGAATCCGGCTCGTGACCACACAAAGGAGCGGTGAGACCGCTTTCTTCATGACTTCGGGGTCCTTGGAATCGCCATTGGCTCGGAGCCAGTCGGAGATCACGCCGCGAGCGCCATCCTTGGTCGGGATGCCGATATAGAGCAAGGGACCTTCGCGTCCAGGAAGCGCGGCCTGAACGGCCGTCGCTGGATCCTTGAGGTCGCTGACCATGACGATATCTGGGCCTCTTCGAAGAATTGATCGAAGTTGCATCGGGTAGTCATCTTCAGGCCCGGCGGGGTCAAATTCAGCGTGATCAACGCCTTCCATCATCCGCTGGACGTCTCGCTCCAGCGTCTTGATATTCGTGGTGTAGGCATCGTGTCGCTCAAGCAGGCCGCACAGGCTGGTGCTGAGGCCTTGTCCAGATGCGGCGCCGGCGAGAATGATGCCGTGGCGGTTCTCGGGGTCGAGGGTCGGAAGAAGGATGGCGTGTTGTTCCGCTTCGAGGCCGAGATCCTCGTAGTTACGATCGAGTTGTTGGTCTCGATTGAAGTCAAGTCGAAACAGGATTCCTTGGGAGCTCCCGCTGGTGGTCGCGTGAAGAACGGTGCTCTTGACCGAGTTCTTGATTCGAATACCGAACTTCGCGCGTTGGAGTTTTCGATTCTCCTCGACGTTCATTCCGGCAGCTTGCTTCAGGTAATCGATGATGTTTTTCGCGGTTTCGGGGGCCAGTGCTTCGCGCTTGTAGCGGACACTATCCACGATCTGCGACGCCGAGCCGCCATTCTTGGTGAGGGCAACTTCGAGCCGGGAAGCTCGAGCTTCCAGTGCGGGGAGCAGCAGGTCCTCCATCGCCATGTGAATTGGCTTGAGTGGGTCATCCTCACCTGGTACCTGAAGGTCGCCCTTGGGACCAGAAAGGACCGCGGCGGCCGATCGCTGATCGCTTCGGGATTTACGAGCCGCCATGCGATCGCCCATCGACATCGACGAAAGGGTAAATTTCTGCGATTCATCCTGAACGGCGTCGTTGCGATGTTTCCAGTAGGCCAGCATCGGAGCGAGCAGCACCAAGACCATTACTGGAAAGCCAACCCAGAAGATCGGAATTGCCAGTACCGCGACGAAGGCGATGCAACCTGTGATGAGGAAGATGGAATTCCACATCGCAACATTGAGGTTGAGGCGGCGAACATCCTGTTCGAGGATGGACCCCAGAACTCGGAGATAGGCGCCCAGTAGCACCAGCATCAAGATCGGCTTGATGAAGTCGACCAAGTTCAGTGCGGAGGCGGTGGCGGCAAAGGTCAGCATCGGTTCTTCCATGGCCATGATTGATCTCTGAATCGATCCGTCGGGCGGATCAGGAGATTCCCTTGAGTCTCATTTTGAGTTCCTCGGGCTTGGGCGTCGCCGCGAGCGCGACATCCTGATGGATGTACTCCTCTTCCACCAGGCGGACGAGGGAAGTCGTGAAATCGACCATACCTTCCTCGTGACTCTGCTTGATAATCTGCAGCAATTCGCCCTCCCGGGCTTCCAGAATGTACTTCTGCACCGCAGGGGTGTTCAGAAGAATTTCCAGAGCGGGGATCCGACCGATGTTCTTGTGCAGCGTCGGAAGGAGTTTCTGATAGATGATTGCCCGGAGGTTATAGGCGAGTAGTTTTCGGAGTTGCTCGCGTTCGTTCTGCGGGAAGAGGTCGTAGATTCGACCGAAGGTCTGCCAGGCGCTCGAAGCGTGAATCGTCCCGAAGACAAGGTGGCCGGTCTCGGCCGCTCGAATGGCGGCTTCGAACGTCTCGTAGTCACGCATTTCCCCGACCAGCACGACGTCGGGGTTTTCTCGCACCAGAGCGCGAAGCGCATCGTCGAAGTTCAGGCAGTCAATTCCGATTTCTCGTTGGTTGATCGTCGCCTTGTCATCGTTGAAGATGTATTCGATGGGATCTTCAATCGTGACGATATGGACCCGCTTGCGTTCGTTCACGAATTGAAGCATCGAGGCGATGGAGGTCGATTTTCCGGATCCGGTCACGCCGGAAAAGAGAATCAAGCCCTGTGCCGCCATCGAGACCTCGCCCAGAATATCGGGGAGGTAGAGGTCTTCGAACTTCATGATGTCCGAGGTGATGAGGCGGGCGGCGATGGCGGGCTTTCCGCGGGCCATGAAGAGGTTGACCCGGAATCGTCGCCGATCATCGAAGTCGTAGGCGAAGTCGATCGATCCGCGGTTTCGAAAGTATTCGAATTGGTTCTCGTCGATGATGTCCTTGGCGACCTGGAACATCAAGTTCAGGCTCAAGGGCTCAACCTGCATGCTCTTGAGCTCGCCTCGAACGCGAAGTCTCGGCGACTGGCCGGTCTTCACAATCAGGTCGCTGGCTTCAAACTTGATACAGGTCTCGAGCCACGATCTCCAGGCCTTGAGCCCTTCACCCTTTTTGGTGCCGAGGTTCGGATCGATCGGAGCGGCAATGAGCGTCTCACTGTGCACGGCTGGTCCTCTTTTGATTCCTCGCCGCAGAATTGAGTGCGGCCTCGGGAAGGATGCTGATCTAAGGGATGAATGAGCGTTGACGAAGGAGCGATCGGGTGGCGTTTCGGGCAACGAGAGGCGATTTGGCCGCTCATGGTCTTCGACGTACTCGTCGAGTTTCTATACGACGTTCCGGATCGGATCCGGTTTCAAGGACGACTCAATTCTGGAAGAGGTTGGCCTGTCGAGGTCACCAAGGTTGATTTCGCCCTTTGATGAGGGGTGCGTCAGGAACCTCTCCAGCCTCTCGAATCGAGCCGATCACTGTACCAGACGGAGAACCCAAACGGGCCTCGAATAGGCATTGATCATTCCGGAGGCCGACCAAGACGCTGGCTCGTGAGCGTTTGGGCCTCGCTCGCTCGTGGACCGGCCCCGTCCGTCCGTTGTTGACACCGGTGGCTCCGGCGGGCAACATCTCCCGATGGAAGCCAAGATCATCCAGGACGGCATCACCTTTGACGATGTATTGCTGGTCCCGGCCTACAGCCAGACCACCCCCGATTCGGCCGACACCTCAACTCGGCTGACTCGCCGGATCAAGTTGAACATCCCCCTGATTTCTGCCCCGATGGACACCGTGACGGAGTCCACGCTTGCCATTGCGCTCGCGCAGGAAGGTGGTCTGGGCATCATTCATAAGAACCTCTCGCCCACGCAGCAGGCTCGGGAGGTGCAGAAGGTCAAGCGCAGTGAAAACGGGGTGATTACCGATCCGGTGACCCTCGGTCCGGAGGACTCCATCGACCGGGCGAACGTGCTCATGCGCGAGCAGGGCGTCAGCGGTTTTCCGGTGACTGACGACGGAACGGGTCGCGGCCGGGTGATTGGCATTCTCACACGCCGGGATATGAAGTTCTTGGATCCCGCTCGCTACGGCGAGAGTCGAGTCGGCGACGTGATGACCCATGAGAATCTGATCACCGCCACGCCGGGAGTCGATCCGGAAACCGCCGAAGCCATTTTGAATCGAGCTCGAGTTGAAAAATTGTTGATCGTGGACGGCGAGGGCCGGTTGGCTGGCCTCATCACCATGCGAGACCTCGAGAATGTGCGAAAGCACCCCGCCGCGTGTCGCGATGAACGCGGCCGACTTCGAGTCGGTGCTGCGACCGGCGTCATGCAGTTTGATCGGATTGAGGCGTTGATCGAAGCGGAAGTCGACGTGGTGGTGGTCGATACCGCCCATGGGCACAGCGAGAATGTGCTCGCCACGGTTCGGGAGATCAAGAAGAATCACGACATTGATGTGATCGCCGGAAACATCGCGACCGCGGATGGCGCGAAGGCTTTGATCGACGCCGGGGCGGACGGTGTCAAAGTCGGAATTGGGCCCGGTTCGATCTGTACGACTCGAGTCGTGACCGGCGTCGGGGTGCCACAGATCACCGCCGTGATGAATGCGGTCTCGGTTTGCGAAGAACGCGGCATTCCGGTGATTGCGGACGGCGGAATCAGGCAGTCTGGCGATATCGCCAAAGCGATTGCCGCCGGTGCCAATGCGGTGATGCTCGGGAGTCTCTTCGCGGGCATGGACGAGAGTCCGGGCGAACTGGTGATTCATCGTGGCCGTCGTTTTAAGACGTATCGCGGCATGGGCAGCGAGGGTGCGATGGCCGCCGGCAGCGCCGATCGATATGGACAGGGCAAGACCACGGACACCCGGAAGTTTGTTCCGGAAGGAGTCGAGGGCATGGTGGCCTATCGCGGACGCCTCGGCGATTTTGTGTATCAACTCGTCGGTGGGCTTCGAAGTTCGATGGGGTACTGCGGTTGTCCAGATCTCGATTCGTATCGCCGGGATAGCCGGTTTGTTCGGATCACCGCCGCGAGCATGGTCGAGAGTCATCCGCATGACATCACCATCACGAAGGAATCATCGAATTACGTCACGAGTGCCGCCGATCCAGGATGATCATCTGAGCGATCAGGCCGCATACTGGAGACGCAGCGCTTCGAGCCGGCGTTCGAGCATGCGTCGGATTTCCGCATTGGCTGGCACCTCGGAGACGTCCTGCATCTCGTCGGGGTCTGACTCGAGATCGTAAAGCTCCCAGTCGCCAGGGCCCGCCGGACCATCGCCATCGGGGTCGACCTCAGGAAACCAGATGAGCTTCCAGCGATCGGTTCGGATGCCATCGTGTTTGGGCACGGTGTGCGGGCCTTTGCTCTCGTAATACCGGTAGTAGACCGCGTCACGCCAGCCTGGTGGCATGGTGGTTTTGCCTTGCGCAAGCATGGGGGCGAAACTGGCGCCGTGCATTCGTGCTGGGATCGTCTTGCCGGCGATTTCGAGAAACGTGGGGGCCAAGTCGATGTTCTGGGCCAAGAGATCCGAGGTGACCCCGGCCGGAACTTTGCCGGGCCAACGAAGAATGAATGGGGTTCGAAAACTCTCCTCATACATCCATCTCTTGTCGTACCAACCATGTTCGCCGAGGTACCAGCCTTGGTCGCTGGTGTAGACCACGATGGTGTCGTCCGCAATTCCCAGAGTGTCAAGTTCGTCCAAGATTCGCCCGATTCCTTCGTCGACCGCCGCGACGCACGAGAGATAGTCTTTGACGTACCGCTGGTACTTCGCTCGGGTGAGGTCGTCGCCGGCCAGTTCTCCGGAATCGACGGCGGCGCGGTAGTCCGCGTTGACTTTGTCGTAATACGCGTCCCAGGCGAGTCGTTGGGTCTCGTCGAGTTCGGGCGGTGCGATGAGCTTGAGATCCCGGTCGTCCAGATGGCGGGTGATGGTCATCGTCTGCAAGGTGCTCGCCGGGCCGCGGCCGGCGTAGTCGTCGAGGAGTGTGGGGGGTTCCGCAACATCAATCTCGTCATACAGGCGGAAGTGGCGAGGGTTAGGATCCCATCGTCGATGCGGCGCCTTGTGCTGGACGAGCAGGGCGAAAGGGCGGCCGTCCTTGTCCCGGCCCGCGGCGAATCGCTGAAGTGCCTCGACTCCCTGTTCGGTGATGATGTCGGTCGTGTAGCCCTTGACGCGAGTCCGACCCTCCGGCGTGATCATCGGTGGGTTGTAGTACGGCCCTTGGCCGATGAGCACGCCCCATTCATCGAAGCCCACTGGATCGCTCTTGAGATGCCACTTTCCGAAGACGCCGGTGCGATAGCCCGCTTCGCCGAGGAGTCGCGGCCAGGTCGGCTGGGTACCGTCGAACGACTCCGCATTGGTCGGGACGCCATGGCGAGTGGAGAAGCAGCCGGTGAGAAAGGCCGCCCGGCTTGGTGCACAGATCGAATTCTCGACGAAGAAGCGGTCGAATCGCATGCCTTCTTTGGCCAGGCGATCAATCGACGGCGTCGAGTTCACCCGGGTGCCGTCCGGTCGCCCGTACGCGCTGATCGCTTGCCAGGCGTGGTCGTCGCTCATGATGAACAAAATGTTGGGCCGGGGGTCCTTTTCGACGATCGAGCCGGGGGTTTCGCCGGGGTTGGCCAGGAGGATCGCGAAAATCGAGGCAAGGTAGATCATTGGCGAGTTCCAGAAGGTCGGAGTTCTTTATGAACCGTATCTACTTCCGAACTGCTTGTCCGATTTGTTCCCCGGTTTTCCGTTCCGAAAAACAGCCCGAATGGCCGATTACTCAGAGGTGAATCGACCTTTTGTCCGAGGAGCCCGGATGGCCCCTCGATCAGCGATTCAGGACCCCAGGGTCGTATTTTCAACGTCTCGTTCCAAGGATGTGAACCAGCATGACTTCTCCGATCGGACCACAGCAGCCGCTTCATCACAATCCCACCGACGTCTCGGCCGACCAGATCGCCGAGGGGATGCTTGAACATCTCGCGGTGGAGAGCGCCCAGCGTCTCTACGAGGCGCCCGACCGAGACCGTTTCTTCGCCCTCGCCAGCGAGGTTCGGGAGGTCTTGATGAAGTGTTGGCTCGACACCCGGGATCGATATCGCCAGGAGCGAACCAAGCGAGTCTGCTTCCTCTCGATTGAGTTTCTACTTGGCCGAGCGATGCGGAACAACATTCTTAATCTTCAACTCGAACCACGGGTTCGTTCGGCGCTCGAGAAGTACGGGGTTTCGCTGGAGACCCTGGAGAGCCACGAGCACGATGCGGGCCTTGGCAACGGCGGTCTCGGAAGACTGGCGGCCTGTTTCCTCGATTCGATGACCACCATGTCGATTCCCTCGGTCGGTTACACCCTCCGGTACGAGTACGGAATCTTCAAACAGGAAGTGCGTGACGGGTATCAAGTCGAACGTCCCGACAACTGGCTTCGCTTCGGTGATCCTTGGATGGTCCGTCGGAGTGATCTGCGCCAGCAGGTTCAGTTCGGCGATTTGGGACACGGCGGCCGCGAGCATGTCATCGGTGTTCCGCACGACTATCCGGTCGCCGGCTGGGGCGGCGAGACCGTACATACGATTCGATGCTGGTCGGCCGTGGCACCAGATGCGATTGATCTTCGGGAGATCGCCAGCGGAGACTATGAAGCGGCAGTCTCTCGACGCATCGAAGCAGAACGACTCACCAAGCTGCTCTATCCCGACGATCGAACACCGGCGGGTAAAGAACTGCGGCTCCGTCAAGAGTTCTTCTTCGTCTGCTGTTCAGTCGCGGACATCATGCGGCGGTTCCTGTTTGAAAACGACGACGTCACCCGACTCCCCGAGCAGGTCGCGCTCCATATCAATGACACCCACCCCGCCCTGGCAATCGCCGAATTGATGCGGGTGCTGATGGATCAGCATGGGCTCGGATGGGACGAGGCTTGGGAGACGACGGTCGGGACGGTCGCCTATACCAATCACACCCTCATGCCCGAGGCGCTTGAAAAATGGCCGCTGCCACTCATGGAGCGACTGATGCCTCGGCATCTCGCGATTATTCTCGAGATCAACCGCCGCTTTTTGGCGGGGGCTGGCCGGGCCTTGATTCAGGTACCCGAAGCGTACGCGGCCGCGAGCATCGTCGAGGAAGGAGAGCCGAAGCAGGTTCGGATGGCGAATCTTGCGGTGATCGGTTCACACTCGGTCAACGGTGTCTCGCAGATGCATGCCCAACTGATCAAAGAACGCCTGATGCCACATTTTGCGACGGTCTTTCCTGATCGGTTCAAGGGGATTACCAATGGCGTGACGCCGCGACGGTGGTTGCTCCAAGCGAATCCGGACCTGTCCAAACTTCTTATCGAGACAATCGGCGATGGCTGGATCACCGACCTGTCGCAACTGAAGCGGCTCGAACCGTATGCCGACGATCCGTCATTCCGCGAAGCGTTCGCGGGAACCAAACTCGCGGCGAAGCGTCGGTTTTCGGAGTGGGTTGGCGAACATCTTCGAATCGATATCAATCCAACCTGGATGTTCGATATCCAGATCAAGCGAATCCACGAGTACAAGCGACAGTTGTTAAATCTCCTCCATGTCGCATCGCTGTATCAGCGGATGCTCGCGGACCCGGGTTTCCTTCCCCAGCCACGGGTGGTGATCTTTGCCGGTAAGGCAGCGCCAGGCTACGAACGGGCCAAGGACGTTATCAAAGCGATCAACAGTGTGGCGGACGTCGTCAATGCCGATCCGCGAGTGGCAGACCGGCTTCGGGTGGTCTTCATTCCGGACTACGGCGTGAACCTTGCCGAAAGCATTATTCCCGCCGCGGATCTCTCGGAACAGATTTCTCTGGCGGGGACCGAGGCCAGCGGAACCGGCAACATGAAGTTCTGCCTCAACGGCGCTTTGACCATCGGAACCCTCGATGGCGCCAACGTTGAAATCTCGGAGGAAGTCGGCCTTGATCACATGTTCCTCTTTGGGCTGAAAGCCCACGAAGTTGAGGAGAGCGAATCTTGGTACGACCCACGCTGGCACCTCGATCATCAGCCAATGGTTCGCAATGCCGTGGAATTCCTCCTCGGCGAGGAGTTTGCGTGGAAGGATCCCGACGTCTTTGATCGACTCCGGGTGATGCTGATCGAGGAGGGCGACCGTTGGCGTCACCTCGCGGACCTTCAGGGCTATATCGACGCTCATCAGCGGGCCGCAGATCTGTTCGCGGAGCCGGACAAGTGGTGGCGTTCCGCGGTCTTGAACACCGCTCGGGGCGGCCGATTCTCAAGTGACCGTGCGATCCAAGAATACGCGGACACCATCTGGCGGGCCAAGTCAGTCCCGACGAAGTGAATGTCGGTCGTCTTGATTGAACAGAATGCGCCCCCGTACCGGTCAAACGGCACGGGGGCTTCTTTCTGCGTTTTGATGCTGGTAGTCTTCTCGGGAACTCAACTGGAGGCTCATCGTGACTGAAGAGAGACCCCCGATCGCTGCGGATAATCCGGTCTCTTCGGCGGGCCTCGAACCAAAGGTCGACCCGATCGTGGATACCCATGTTCACGTGTGGGATCCAGCGAATATCCCGCGGTCGTGGCTCGACGGGATGCCTTCGTTGAATCGTCGATGTTCGATTGAAGAATACGAATCAGAGGCGACGCCACTGGGGATTCGTGGTGGCGTCTACGTCGAGACGGTGGTCGACGAGCCATTTCTGGGCGCGGAACTTGAAGGCGTCATGACGCTTCTTGACGGAACGTCCCTGATTCACTCTGCGGTGGTCGGAGGCCGTCCGGGTCGGCCGGGCTTTGACGGGTGGTTACGTCGGCTCGCCGAAGAACCGCGGATCACCGGGGTGCGTTGCGTTCTCCATCCGGAGACCGAAACGCCGGCTTCGCTCCTCGAGCCCGCGTTTGTCGCGGATCTCCGCCGTCTGGGCGAAATCGGTCTGCACTTCGAACTCTGTATCCGACCTGACCAGCTCACGGCCGCGCAGCAGTTGCTCGCGGCGTGTCCGAGGACGAGATTCGTACTCGATCACCTCGGCCGCCCTCGCGTTGCCCAAGGCCTGGATGGGGATTGGCTTGAAGGGTTGAAACGACTCTCGACGTTCGACACGGTTGATATCAAGATGTCGGCGCTGATTGAATGTTGCGAGGGGGCCTCGTGGACGCCGGCGACATTTGATCCTTTCATGCGAGCGGCGATGGACGTATTCGGTTCGAGCCGGATGGTCTGGGGCGGAAACTGGCCGATCTGCTCGATCAACGGTTCGCTCGCCCGATGGGTCGCGGCAACCCGATCTTTTCTGTCGTCGTGTGAGCCGGAGGATCGTTCGAATATCCTCTGGGAGACCGCGAGACGCGTCTATCGGTTTTCTTGACCGGTTCTAAAGGCCTCGCTGACCCCGACCATTGACGGGCCGCTTTCGGTGGTCCACACTTCTTTGAGGAGGTCCCCATGAACATGATCATGATGCTTTGGATGCCCGTGCTGGCGGCGGCCGGATCAGTGTTTTTTCTGAGTTTCCTGTTCTGGATGGTGCTTCCGCATCACCGCCAAGACATCAAAGCGCTTCCGGACGAGAAGCCGATCGTCGATGCCGTGAAGTCGATCGCGGTACCGCCCGGACTGTACATGTGGCCCAATTGCGAAGATCCCGCGGACTACCGGTCGGAAGCGTTCATCGCCCGATACCGCGAGGGCCCGTGGGGGACGATTACCATCCGACCTTCGAAGCCGAATTTTCGCAACAATCTCCTGATCACCTTCGTCGTCTACCTTGCGGTCGCAATCTTTTGCGGGGTGCTTCTTCACTGGGGACTGGGCGATGGCGTCACCTTCATGGATGTCTTCGTTCCGGCCACCATCATGTCGTTTCTCGCGTATGGTTTGGGACCGATCTGCGGCGCGACCTTTCTTGGCAAGCCAGTACGATTCATGGTGACTGACTTTGCGGATGGCGTTCTGATGGCGGCGACAAATGGCGTGGTTTTTGCAGCACTTTGGCCCGCCGTGGGCTGAGTCAAATAATGGACAGGGCATCAAAAGTTTGATGAACGAAGGAGGACGAGTGGACGAATTGGGTTGTTCGAATCATGACGAAGAGGCTTGGGCCGCCATCATCACGAAGGTGGTGAAGGGTGAGGAAGACGACGAGACCGTGTGGGCGTTCCGATTTGCCATCGAGCAGAGAGTCTGGAGGGTGGTGCTTGCCGGCCAGCAGAATGACCCCGGCTCGGCGCGAGTCCGAAGTTCCTTCGGCCATCTCTTTCGCGACCCACACGCCGCGGAAGACTTCATTGCAGAATTCACGGATCAGGTCGATCGAAGTCGCCGTCATGGTCGTTTTCAAGAGGATTCGCTGCGCTCGCTCTCTCGAAACGCGGCGTTATCGCAGATTGCGGCAAAATCCCTCATTCGGAAGCGGGCGATCTCGTCGGTCAGAAAATTTGCCCGGGGCGGTATCACCGGACTACCTGATGAGGCCGGCGGCCCGGTTTCCTATGACGCGTCCGACCATGGTGGCTGGGGCGGTCAAATCCCGTCGCCGACGGGTTCCAGCAGTGCGATCTCCGATTCCGGATCCGAGCTCCTCCGTCGGCTTCAAGATGGCGAGGCGATTCTTGAGTTGTCGATTAAGACTGAACGGCTTGCGTCCCTCGAGGAGACCGCGGCGCTGCAGACCTGGGTGCTGCTCAACCCGAAGCAATCGGCGTACGAGCCCATTCGTCTAATGATCAACGAAAAAGTCGTTGGTGGAATAGACGCACTCCTGGAAGCCCATTCGGTCGGTCGGGAAGAGATCACTGCGGCCCTCGCTGCGTGTGTCTCGGAAATTGAAGCCCATCCGTCGATGGAATTGAAACGGCTCAACGGCATTGATCGACGGCGTGCTCGATTGGAAGGCCGGCGTCTCTTCGACCCGCTCTCGGCTCAGGCAATTCGAGCTTTGCTCTCGCTTCCCTCGCTGAATGCTGGCGAGAAGCGGAATTCAAAATACCGTGCTGGCATCTCGGGTCTCTTCCACCAATTCGATGGCCTCCTTCGCGAGCTTGATTTACGTGACGAACCGACGGAGGACGCCTCGTGACGTCTCCGGTGACCATGATGCACCCGTCGATCGGTGGGTTACTCGCCGCGGAGCCGGTCATCGAGCCGGACGGGTTACTTCGTTTTGGGTCTCGGCGTGGCCGGGATGAGCATGTTCGGAAGCATGTCTTGGCGTCCCGCGACGAGCGGTGGCGTCAGTTACTTGGGCAGGATCTCATCTCTGCCGCACTGAGCGGCGGGCGGGACGCGGGTGAGGCCTTCGAAGCCCTCGGGGTCGCGTACGAGGGACTGCTCGCGGATCGGTTGCAGGACGCCGTGCAGACCGGATCTCGACATGTCCACTTCGTGACGTTCGAACTGGGTCCAGCCAACCCAAAAACGAAGGTACTGTCGGGTTTCTTACCGTCAGGGCGGACGGTCGTGGCCTGGTCACCGATCGACAAACTGAGAATCGTGGCCGGAATTCCGGTCAGAGATGGTCAGTCCAGTCGGTATACCCTTCGAAGCGGTTTTCGGCACGATGTCGATGCCTCCGTGGGCCGCTTTGCTCGTGCGATGAAGGCACGGGTGCTGGAGCGGGGGCGACGTCACCAGGAACGGGTGACCGCCGTTCATGACGGTGAGAACGAATGGGGCCATGATGTCTGAATGAAGTCACGTCAAAGTCACGTCAAAGTCGCGTCGAAATCGCGTCGAAATCGCGTCAAAGTATCGCCAAGGATACGACGAACCGCTTCAGCCCCGATCTCCTTTGCAAATGCATTCAATTCTCAATCAACCTCGTTGGACACCCGCCGAGCCCCGATCGGGTTCGAGCGAGCGGTGCAGTACCGTTCGAATCGACTCGATCTGTTTGATCGATACCCCGGCAGTCCAACGCATGGTTCAATGCCCAGCGACCAGTGGGTGCGGAGTCAAAACATGAGTTCAACACGGCACGAATCGACCTCGGAGCCGCGTGATGCGGCCGCCATGCTCCTTCGCGAGTTGGACTCCGAGGAAGCGTGGATGAGGGCAGCGTCGCCCGAGAGCGCCCTTGATCGACCCGAGGCTGGAGACCTAGTCTCTTGGATTCTTCGAGCCGCGCGGCTTGCCGCCATCGGCGACGAAACCAAACTGGCCGCATGGCCGAAACTGGCCTCGACGCTCGGTATCGACGTCGTTGATGCGATGACAAAATCAGCCATTGCTTCGATTAAAACGCTGGAAGAATCCGGCGGCCACGCGTTGGGCGAAGCGATTGGGGATGCCGAAGACGCCTCCTGTCTCCGTTCAGTGGAGCCGCGTATCACGGGATTGCTAGAGCCAATTTTTCCGCTCCTCGACCTCTGGATCGAAACCGCCGAAGAATGCCCGCTCGATGACGATGCGCTCGATTTGGTGCATGCCCGTCTCGAGACCTGGGAGCTCGGTGGGGCAGAACGGCTTGCCGTGGTCGAAACGCCTCTCCATGAAATTGATCTTCACATCGCTGCGGGACTCCATGGCGGCGTCCAGCGACTGGCCCCGGTGTTCGAACTGGCGGAGGATCTCGCGCTGTTCGCAGACGGGAAGCCCTCAAGCCGAATGCTCGACCAGTTCAATGCTCGCGGGGGTCAGGGCGTCACGCCCGGCGGGCTCGATATCATCGTCGAGCCGACACTTGATGAGTGGTGGTACGTCTTTGTTCGCATCAAGGGGGCGGCGGCGAAGGTCGTCCGACAGGTTCGATTGGGAACGCTTTTACTTGAGCGGCTGGATGATGACGCGGCGCTTTGGACCGTCTCCTTAAAAGATCTCCCGCTCGATCCACTGACCAGACTGGTGGGAAGTGACATCGCCATTAAGACCACGGATGGTGGACGGTTCCTGATTTGATGCCGGTATGGGTCGGCGTCTGCAGCGTGGATCGATTTCAAGTTTCGAACCAGACGACGGCAGCAACATGACTCCTGAATCAGACGACCAATCGCACGAATCAACCGACGACGGGCCGAAGGCGACGTCGCGGATCACCTGGGCGGAAGCCTACGGTTGTGATGATCCTCGGGAGACATTGGACCGCTACAACGCTGCGCGGGAACAACAGGGTTGGATCTCGATCGCGCGAGCGTTCGAAGGTCGCCTCGGGATCACGCGGTTCGTTCCAGATTCGTTACGGCCCGAAATCAGCCCTGCGAATCTCGCCCCAGCCACCATCTTCCTCCTCGCGGCGACCAACGAAAGACCTTCGGGGCGGATCGGTCATGTTTCAGCGGAGCTCTCGGTGTCCTCTTTTGGGTCGACGACGGTGGAGATGCCCGGAAAGCGGCTGGCCGGTGGCCAACTCGTGGCCGATGAGGTGACGAAGTCGTTGTTAAAGGTGGTTCGTTTCCTGGCGCCAGATGCGACCGCGCCGAGCTTTCAGATCGTCATCCCTCGTGAGGGTGTGGGAGACAGTCATGCGCTGGCCTGTGGTCTCGCCGGCATGCTGGCCATGCTGGGTACCGGATCACGGGTCGGGGTCGCCGCGACCGGTGGTTTTGACGTCGTCGACAGGCGATTCGTCCCGGTTCCGGCATCATCTCTCCGATCAAAGTTGGAGGCGGCACGTCGATGGGGAGTCCAGCGGCTCTTGGTAGTTGAGGGTCAGTCCTTTGAAGGGGTGCCAGACTCCCCTGATCGCTCGGGCGATTCTCTTGGCCGCTCATGGTCGGGGATCGAGATCATCGAGGTGCCGTCAGATCCTGCAGCCCTGCCGGTGCAGGTGGCGGAGCATGTTGCCCTGAATCCGCCTTATGCCGTGCTTCGTCAAGCGCTCGGGCTCTACGACTTCAATGTCGCACGGCGACTCGAGACCACGCTCGATGCGGTCTTCGAAGCAACGGCGCCTTTTATTCCTGATTTGATCCAAGAAGAGATCGCGTTGCCAGCCGGCGACGTCGATCGTCGCGACGCATCCGAATCGGATTCCGAAGCGCCGCGGAAGCAGTCCTTAAGCGGCGTGACGGATCCCATCCTGATCCTCATGGCCGCGGACATCCGAAGCCGGAAGTGCCTTCATGAAGGACGCTCTGCCGAGGCGGCCGCCTGGCTTGAAATCGCTCGGCGGCATCGCCTCCAAGGCGATCTGCCAGAAGGCGTGATCGGCGATTACCTCCAGTATGAACAAGCCGCACATCGAGCGATCGTGGCGGTGGATCAGGGAGACCTTCGAGATTCTGAGTCCGCCGGGGGGGTGCACGCCGAGCTCGATGAACTCATCTCCGATCTGGACCAGCGATGGTGCACGAAGCATCAGGCCATGCAGCAGATCTTTCTCCAAAACACCCGGTCTCGACGGTTGCTGTACGTGGCCCGACTGACCGGGCGGGAAGATCTCCGCAAGCGAGCACTGCATGATTGTCTCTCCGGAAGGCCACGGTGGCAGGAACTCCTCGAAGATCACGCCGCTCAAAATCTCAAACTCGGCAACACCACGATTCGACGCCAAGAGAATTTTTGGATCGAGCATCTGGTGACTGAGGCATCCATGATCGAACCGGCCGCCTTCGGCACCGGATCTTGGCATCCCTCGGTGTCATCGATCACGGGTCTCGAGGAAGCCCGAGGCGTCTGGACCGAATCGGCGGCCTTCGAAGTTCGTGACCTCTCTTCCTACGACCTTTTAGCCTTGGTGCAATGGCGTTGGCTGACTCAGGCCGTGGATCGCCACGAACTTGAGACCATCCGCATTCGATTACTCGACATGGTGAAGGCGTTGCCGGCCCATGCCACGGCGGGTCATCCAATCTGTTCGGTGGCGGAATGGCTGTTGCGGATCGATGCGTCCGGGATGCTCGATCGGACATCGCTGCATCACCTGCTGGCCGACGCGTTGGTTCCGCATGTAGACAAGTCACCGGAGGGACCGGAGGTGGGGATGCCGTCGATCGATCGCCTCTCCGGAAGCATTCAACGCGTGCTGGCGCTGCGGACGGCCGCGGTGTTGGACCAAGAAAAGGTTTCGATCAGCACCAAGAAAATGGACACTCCTTCATGGCTTTCATCGATCCGGGCGGTGGCTCGTCCGGATTCTCTTCAGTCGTTGTTCGATGAGGTTCGTTCCGACCCGTCGCTGGTGGTGGCACGATGTCCGTATTGATCTTGATCCCTTCGGTTTGCATCTGGCCGGATTGTCATCGACCATGTGCTCATGGCTGACCGACCTACCGAAAAATCACCGCGATCACCAGCACAGGTGGTTTCAGCCGTCGAACGCGTTTCCCGAAAACTCTCGCGAGCGGTCGGCGCTCTTGAGTTTGGAGATCCCGTCGACGTGGTCTACAACCCACTTGAGTATGCGTGGAAGCCACACCGCCAGTACATCCGGCGGTTTGCCAGGCCCGGAATCCGAGCGTTACTCCTTGGAATGAATCCTGGGCCTTGGGGGATGGCGCAGACCGGCGTTCCATTCGGCGAAGTCGAGATGGTTCGTTCCTTTCTTGGCATCGATGAACCCGTGGCCCGCCCGAAGATCGAGCACGCCAAGCGGCCGGTGACCGGATTTCAGTGCGAACGACGGGAAGTCAGCGGGGCCCGGCTCTGGGGATGGGTCGAAAGTCGTTTCGGGTCCGCGGATGCGTTCTTCGACCGGTTCTTCATCTGGAACGACTGCCCGCTCTCCTTCATGGAGTCGAGCGGCAGGAATCGAACGCCTGATAAATTACCCGCCGAGGAGCGGGAGTCGCTTTATGCGGCCTGTGACGCCGCGTTGAGATCGCTTGTGGACATCCTGCAGCCGTCGATGGTGGTTGGCGTTGGCGGGCACGCGACCAAACGCTTGTCCTCGACGCTCGCGGATAAAATCGATGACGGGCTCAAAGTTGGAACGATCCTGCATCCGTCTCCGGCGAGTCCGGCAGCGAACCGAGGATGGGCCGAAGTGGCGGAACGTCAGATGAATGAACTTGGTCTGCTCAAGGGGATTTGAAGCGAGCCGTTCGCGGTAGGTGATTCTCGACGCCGTTAGACGGATTCATCCGTCGGCGGATACGGCACCGGATGCCATCGCAGGTCTAACTCGTGGCCACCATCCAGCACTAAAATCTCCAAGGTGGTTCGAAGGAGCCGGTCGAGGACGATCGCTGCCGGTTCCACGGTGGAGCGATTCTTCTTCCCGCCGTGGGTCGCGTTTCCATGGATCAACTGACCGCGAAGGAGCAGGAGTCGGTGCACCAGTTCGCGGGTGAGGTGGTCGATCTTCCCGTCGGCCAGCCAACCATTGATTTTTCCGGCGATCTTCTCGTGTGAGCCGAGTTGCTCGGCCCCGGGTTCGACCCACCAGTCCCGATGGAAAAACGGGCTTCCATAGATCTGCATCAGGAGGTCGGCATCGTGGCGAAAAATGGGTAGGTAGCGGTTGCCGTGGTCAAGATCGAATGCTGCCAAGGTCACGAGGAAACGCCGCCAGGTTTCGCTCTGCGCGAGGTTCTCCCCGTTGGGGACATGGGCTTGCCCCCAGAGGGCATTGAACGCGATCATCCGGAGGATGAAGGCGAGATCCGGGTCTTCATGGCTGGCAGCTTCATCACCCCGCGCTGCCCACGAGAGGCACCGATAGATCCGCAGGTGAGCGCCGTCGGAGTAGCGGCGCCCTGCCCGATGAGCCACGTTGAGTGGCCGCCATGCCTCGCGGATCGCCTCGATGGTCGAGATCTCGTCCATGGGGACATCGTCGTCGGAACCTGGCCTTGACGCCAGTGGCCGAGGGGCGGATTTCGGGCGTGGGGAGAATCCGCGGTGGGTTCGAGCGGTAGGCTGTCAACGATCGTCTTGAATCCAAAGTCATGTTCAGGAGCCATTCACCATGCTGAAACTGCACACCGAGCGAGGCGTCAGTCGTCCGGACATTCGTTCATCGACACCGAGGCATCTTTTCCGTCTCTGCGCTGTCATGACATTCATGACATTCATGTCGATCGGCTTCGCTGGCGTCTCCGCGGCCCGCGGGGAGGCAATTGTTGACTCCCGGGATGCTGGTGCCGCCGCGCAGGCCTTTCTGGCAAGTTTGGACAACGCCCAGCGATCCGAGGCGGTCGCGGCGATCAACGCCCCGGACCGAGGCACCTGGACCTACCTCGCCGGTGCAAGGACCGGACTGCGATTAGGCGATCTCCTGCCAGCGCAGGGTGTGGCGTTCGATCGGTTCCTGGCCACCGCGTTGAGTGAGACCGGTCTTCGACGCGTTCGAGAAGTTCTCGCCGTCGAGCCCACGTCGGATCGCGGCCGCGGGGTCCGTACCGGACCAGGCGAATATTGGATTCGTTTCTACGGCACGCCGGTGCCGAGCCGGAGTACGACGGAGGAGCCGGGTCAGGAGCGCGAGCCCGCTTCCGACGCCTGGGCCTGGAGACTCGAAGGGCATCATCTCTCCTTGAATGTGGCGATGGTCGACGGTCTGGTCGTCTCGGTGACCCCGTTCTTTTTCGGCGCGGCCCCGTCCACCCACGCGGAACTCGGCGAACCGCTCGCCCTCGATGACTCTCGTGCCGAGCGCCTTCTGGCCTCGCTCGATCCGATTCAGAAGGCGGCGGCCATGGGTATTGGCCCGGCACCGGCGGATGTTCGCAGTGGGACCGGATCTCGGCCGAAGATGCCTCGAGACGGCGGCGTCAAGGCGGCGTCCCTGTCGACGGCGCAGAAGGCAGAGCTCGACGCGTTGATCGTCGGGCTTCTTGACGTCTGGCCCGCTGGCTCGACCGATCATCTCCGCAAGCGTTGGAAGCAGACCGATTCGGAGGCCATTCGATTCGCGTGGGCAGGATCTGCTCGACGGAACGGGCCTCATTACTGGCGGGTGACGTCGCCATCGCTCGTTCTCGAGTTTTCGAACAGCTCTCCGGCTGTGAATCACGCTCATCTGGTCCTGAGGACGACCGACGATGAATTTCCGGGCCGTTGAGGGGTCGGATCGCATTCATATTGAGGCCCTTGGTAGGCTTCAGCAATGAGTGATCCGCTCCCGGTCGAATCCGCGACCGAACAACCCCGTTCCCGGACGAGCGTCTGGAACCGTAATTTCGCGGGACTCGTGATCACGCAGTTCGCGGGCGCGACGAACGACAACATTCTTAAGACGGTGCTCTTACTGCAATTCGCCCGCGGGCAGAAGTGGTTCGACACCCTGGGCGAGGGGGGAACCGGCATCATCAGCCTGATGCTGACCGTTCCGTTCGTGCTGTTGCTCGGATTCGCGGGCCAGCTCGCGGACCGGCTTCCGAAGCATCGAATCATCACGGCGACCCGACTGGCCGAAGTTCCGATCGCTGGTCTCGCGATGTACGGATTCTTCGTCGACAGCCCGTGGACGGTCCTGGTCGCCTACGTGCTGCTGGCGTCGGAGTCGGCATTTTTCAGTCCGTCGAAATACGGATCGATCCGCGAAATCGTGGGGGATGCCCGGCTCAACGAAGCCAACGGCATCATTAACATGGGCACGAACATCGCGATTCTCTTTGGCATCGGAATCGGTGGCCCGCTGCTCTCTTGGTCCGAGGACGCGGTCGGAATCGTACTGGTGGTCTTTGCGCTCGTCGGGCTCGGCTCGAGCCTGATGATTCGCGGGCTCGTCCCCCAGCGTGCGGACCTGAAACGACGACTGAACCCGTTTGCCCCGTACGTCGACGCCATCCGATCGATGCGACCGGGACTGATCTGGGCCGCCTCGCTGGCCTGGGCGTGGTTCTACGCGGGCGCGATTGTGGTGATCGCAGTGATACCGGAGTACACCACACCCCTCGGGCTCTCCTCATCCGAGGGCAGTCTTCTGCTCGGCAGCATCGGCCTGGGCATCGGAATCGGCTGTCTCCTCGCCGGGCGTCTCTCGGGCGCGAGGATCCGCGGCGGATTTACCGTCTGGGGCGGGGCGGTATTCGGTGTCGTCTTCCTTCTGATGGGCCTGACGCCGTTGACCGTTCTCAACGTCTGGGTCTTGGCCGCCGCCTTACTGGTGGCGGGCACGGGGGCGGGTTTCTTCCTAATTCCACTGCAGACCATCCAGCAGATGTGCTCACCCTCCGGTGAGCGGGCCCGTGTCCTCGCGACCGCGAACGCATTGTCGTTTCTGCTGATGTCCCTCGCCTCGGCCGCCTACTGGGCGCTGGTTGCCAAGGCGGAGGTCTCACCGTTCCACGTGCTGGTTCTGGTCGGCGTGCTGATGCTGGGGATCACCTGGTGGATTCGACGTGGGGCCGGCCGGCAGATCTTGGCCGCCGTACCACCGTCCGCCCCGGGCCCGTCGTAATCGACTTCCGGGCCGTCGGCGACGAAATCATGGAACGGAAGTTCATCTTTCGACGACCAGATGCGTCATGGATCGATAGAATGCCAACTGGTTGCCGGAGTGGCGGAATTGGCAGACGCGACGGATTCAAAATCCGTTTCCCGCAAGGGAGTGTGGGTTCGAGTCCCACCTTCGGTATTACGCAAAGTCCTCGGTGCCATCGAGCGAGTCGATTTGGTGACCGAAGATCCTGTTCTGATTCGGCCAGCGGGCCATGGAGTGCTTCACATGGGTTATGTGCTCGGGATGTACATGGTGATTTTCTCGATTGCAATCGGGCTTGGTGTGATCGTCGTAATCTTTGGCGAGAAAGCGCCCAAGCGGGATCATTGATCGGCGCCTCCTCCACGATCGCCGGAGCCGCGTCCCTTTTAGGAAGGGCCCATGATGCCGGGTGATCCGCGCTCAAAGAAAATCTTCCGTCTTGATCTCGAAACCATCGAGATGATGCCACTCGTGATCTGGGAGACCGATTCGAGCGGCAGGGTGCTCCCTGGTGCGGCGGGAGGGGGCCTTCGAAAGACGCTTTCGCAGGAAGTCTCGGAAGAGAATGCTCCCGATTTCTTGGGCGTGATTGATACCAATTCGGATGCCAAACAGGCCACGGCACGAGCGCTCGCGGGCCAGCGGTCGATCTTCGAGTTGAAATTGGGAACGAGCGTCTTTGGAATCACCATGGCGCCGCGGGTGGGGGAAGATGGCGTCATATCGGGATCGTTTGGTATCGCCATTGACGTGACAACCGAGCGACGTGCACAGGAAGCACTCAATGTCCGAGACGAGCAGTTACGACTTTTGGTCGACACGGCGCTCGATGCGGTGGTGACCTGTGACGTCGAGAGTCAAATCGTGGTTTGGAACGCCGGCGCGGAACGAATCTTTGGCTGGAGTCGCGAGGAAGCCGTCGGTCTCCGGCTCACGGATACGATCATTCCTGCTGAATTCGTTGAAGCTCACACCGCGGGGATGGCTCGATTCATCGCTTCGGGAGAAGGTCCGGTTCTGGGGAAACGTATCGAGATTGAAGCCCAAGATCGCAACGGGCGTCGTTTCCCAGTCGAACTCTCAATCAATCCAATCCCCACTTCAGCAGGTTTATCTTTTAGCGCGTTCATTCGCGAGATCTCAGACCGACGCGCCGCCGAACAGGCGATTCGTGAGGGTGAAGAACGCTTAGGCCTGGCCTTGCGAGCGATCAACGCGGGTGCCTGGGATTTTACGCTCGACGAACACGCCATGGTGGTGAACGCCTCGGTCTCCGAACGGATGAAGTCACTGATCGGGGAGGATGCGGTCAGTACCCCGCCGGATCGATTGAGTGTCCACGGAGAAGATCGGAGCACTGTGAAAGGAAAGTGGAATGCACTTTTCTCCGATGGGATCGACCAGTTTGTGGCCGAATATCGAGTCGATGTTGGTGCGGGGCGGGAATGCTGGTATCGAGATCGTGGCCAAGTCTTCGAGCGTTGGGATAATGGCTCGCCACGGCGAATTGCTGGAGTGCTGACCGACATCTCACGCGAGCGTGAACTTGAGGAAACTCTGTTGGCAGCCCAGAAAATCGAAGTTCTGGGCGCCGTCGCCGGAGGTTTTGCGCATGATTTGAACAATGTCCTCTCGGCGATTCAGGGTCACGCTTCGCTCGCTGCACTCCCATCCTCACCGGCGACGAAGATACAGGAATCATTGGACGTGATTCAGACCGCCGTCACCAGAGGGCGAGCGCTCACGCAGAACATGATGATGCTGGGCCGGCCCACGAAGATTCGCCGAGCGTCCGTCGATGTCGATCGAGTCTGCCGCGAGACGGTGGCATTGGTCAGGCCAGCCGTTGCGAAGAGCGTCACGATCGAAGAGGTCTACGAGCCCGGAATGCCTCGGGTGCTCACCGATTCAAACCAACTTCAGCAAGCAATTCTCAACCTGCTGGTCAATGCACGCGATGCCATCGAGGGTGAGGGGCGTATCAGGGTCGCATCATCGCGACAATCGGATACCGAACCTAACTCGTTGATGGTCGAGATCAGTGTGAAGGATGATGGCAAGGGCATGCCTCGCGAAGTGCTTGCAAACTCCACTGAGGCATTCTTCTCCACAAAGGGCCGCCGCGGAAACGGTCTTGGTCTTGCGATGGTGCGAAGTTTCGTTGAGGATTCCGGCGGCGAACTCGATATCGAATCAGTCGAAGGCCAAGGCACAGAGGTCCGAATGATCCTCCCTGCCGAAACGGGGATTGCGACCACCGATAGATCCGCACGGGAGGATGACCTCAATCCGGTCGATCGAAACTCCATTCGAGTCCTTCTCGCGGAAGATCATCCACTGCTACGACCGATGCTACTGGAGGCGATGAGTGTCGCCGGATTCCAAGTCAGGGCCACAGCCTCGGCGGAGGAAGCCTTGGCGATCGATGAGGACTGGGAAGCAACGATACTCGTACTCGACGTGAATCTCCCCGGCGCTACCGGTGACAAGATCGCCGCGTCCATTCGAGATCGTCGATCTCAAGATGTGCCAGTGATCTTTATCACCGGAAACAACGAGTTTGAAGTTCCCGATTGGCCGAAAGTAGAACTGCTTCGAAAGCCATTTGGGCTCGCAGATCTCATGGCTGCGATCGACCGACGCACGCGTGGTTGATTCGCTTGGGAATGTCACGATCCCAAAGATCCGGCCTTAATCCGTGGAAGATCGGACGGATTTTGGTTCGACTTCGGACCTTGGTTTGAAGATCATGAGCCGCTGCCAGGGTAATCCGTCGACCAGACTCTCCACCATTTCGAAACCCGCGGCTTCGAATTCAAGCCGCGCCTGATTTTCGGTCATCGTATGAAGCGGCTTGATCGGAACGGTGTCGTCTCCGGCCCGGTACTCCACGAGTGCCACCCGGCCATCGGGGCGGAGCGCGCGATGCATCGAACGAGCCATCTCCCATGGGTGATCGAACTCGTGATAGACATCCACGAGAAGAATGAGGTCCACGGAATCTTCGGCGAGCCCGGTGTTGTCCACCCGCCCGAGGATCGGCGTGACATTCTCGATGCCTTCAAGAAGCAAACTTGTTCCGAGATATTCGAGCATCTCCGGTTGGATGTCGGTGGCGAAAACAACTCCATCAGGTTTGATCGGGGGTGCCATGCGTCGAGTGAAGTAACCCGAGCCGGCCCCGATGTCCGCGACGTCCATGCCCGGCTGCAAGGCAAGCATTTGGATCAGCAGATCGGTGCGTTCCTCGCGTTCCCGTTGGGGGCGCTCTAGCCAGCCAGCGGCCAGATGACCCATGACTTGGGCAATTTCGCGATCGAAGTAGGTTCGACCAGTTCCGTCTCGAGTGGCCTTGCAAGATCCGTAGATCGAGTCGTCCTCGGGAGGGATTCCGACGGTCGGGACCGGTCTTACTAAGACGATCATGTGATCCTGGTCTTCGGGCGCCGTCCGTTCGATCGTGCGATTTCCACCGTCCAATTCACGAATCACGGCACTGGCGAAAGGTTGCCCGAAGACGATCCCGACGCCGTCATTTGGGATTCGAAGCGTCTCTTCGCCTCGAAAGCCACGGCGTTCTTTTCGCCGACCCATGGTGACCTGGGTCGCTGAATCAAAGGCAACTTCAACTTCAATTTGGCCTTCCTGAACACGCTGGGGGGTCAGTTCAAGCTCGATGTTCGCCTGGTCGTTGGTCTCGATTCGAATCGAAGCCGGTTGGCCGACGCGAGCGGTCAAAGTCGGACGGGCCAGAACACTTTCCGCGGGTGAGTTTCGTTCGATTCGATCGAGATCTTCTGAGGTGATGGTCTTCGCGTTCAGCTCCGCGAGGATGACGTCGGTACTTGGATCCGTCAGGGCCAGTCGCAGGATGGTGCACTGAAGCGTGACTGGTGGTGCGACGGCGTCAGCGATCGCCGCTCGGATCCTTTTGGCCTTGCGAATACTGGCTTCGGATCCTCGGATGACGAGCCAGTCTCCGTGCCGTTCAACGCTGGCTTGAGGATCGACGGCTTTGCGAATGATCTTTATCTCGAACTCGGTGGTGTCCTTCGAATCGAAATCGGCCAGATCAATCCCGGTCCGACGCTGGATCAGTTCAAAATCATCGGGTGCGAGCTTGGTGGTTCGGAGATCAAAGATGACCGCCGCTTCCTCAGCCGAAGGAGAGGGCGTTTTGGTGACCTCTGGCTCGGATTGAACGCGGCGAGGCGGTGCGATCTCTGGGGATGCGACGGTGGTGGCAGGCGTTCCGAAGTCGGGAACGCCCGGAGGTCCGGGGTATGGGGTGGTGGCAATTGCCACATTCGATCCCAGAAGGATGCTGGCCAAGAGTGAGCGAACGAGAATGGATCGGTATCTATACATGGTCATGCTCCGTCTGGCTGGGGTCATCACTGAGGGGGGGCCGACGTCGGCTGGACAATCGGCGACTCATCGACCACGGTACATCCTTCTGATCGTTTCGGGCGGTCGTCAGGAGCCACTCAGGGAGTCAAGCATGTGCGGGCGATACGCGTTAGATGTCACCGGGAGCGAATTGGCCCAGGTCTTTGGGTCGATGTTGGGAACGGGAGTGGATTTTCAGCCGAGGTTGAATATTGCACCGACGATGGAGGCGCCGGTGCTTCGAGGTTTCAAAGGGGCGTCGATGCGGTTGGATCTGCTTCGATGGGGACTGATTCCCTCCTGGTCGACCGATGCTGGGGTCGGCGGGCGATTGATCAACGCTCGAAGTGAGACGGTCTTCGAAAAGCCAGCCTTCAAGGCCGCAGTTCGAGACCGACGGTGTCTGGTCCCCGCCAGACTTTTTTATGAATGGAAGCGCCTCGGACGGAGTCGGGTTCCCTTTGGCATTCGCCCGTCGGACGATTCGTTCTTTGCATTCGCGGGGATCTGGGAGCGATGGAAGGGGAAGGATCAATCACTTGAGACCGTGGCGATCCTGACCACTTCCCCGAATACGATCATGGCACCGATTCACGATCGGATGCCGGTGATTCTGGATCACCACGCAAGGCGTCGATGGCTGGACCATCGAAAGACCGCAGACGGCGGGCCATCGGAGATCGAACTTCGTTCGTTTCTGACACCAGTGGCGTCCGATCTGCTCCAAGTTCATCGAGTATCCCCTCAGGTCAACGATGCGAGGCACGAGGAACCGGGGCTCATGGACCCCATCGACGCGACGATAGATGATTCGGAGCCCCCGGGGCTCTTTGGTTGAGGGGTGGTTGCCTCTTTGGCAAAGTGGCCGGACAATGGACGAATGAATTCGGTCGAAGCACCGCAAAATTCGAGCCCGCACCGCCTGATCGTCGGCATGCCCCGTGGTGGAACCACCGCCATGATGCGGGCCCTGAACGCTGACCAACGGATCGCCGCATTTGGAGAATCATTGTTCTGGGGTCGGGCCTGGGTCGAGCCACTCCAGGGTGGCGGGCTCAATGCCACGCAGCTCGCACGAATCGCCGAGCTGCTTCGCAAGAAGGCACTCACCCCGCGTGGCGATCCGGGGGGGCTTTCTGAAAATGGACGTGATCTTTCTGCGACCGCGGCGGATGCAGTCCTTGCCATGCCAGTGGGAAGTCAGCCGGTGGAAGTCTTCGAAGCGATCGGCGACGCGATCGCGAAAAAAGCCGGTCGTCACATCTGGGTGGAGAAGACGCCGCATCACCTGCAGCATCTTGATCGAATCTTCGCGGCGATGCCTGACGCTCGGGTGATCGTGATGCTGCGGTCACCGGCAGCCTTCCTGCGTTCCTACAAGCATCAGGGCGATCGGAAATCTCCCGAGATCAAAAAGGTCTTTCATCGCCTGTATCATCCGATGCTGGCGAGTCTGGTTTGCCGACGTGGGCTTCAAGAGGCGATTCGCTCTTCGAAGCGTTGGCCGGATGCATTGATGATGGTGAGACTTGAAGAAGTCCGGGAGGATCCCGTCGGCGTCATGGGTCGGATCCGGGCTCATCTGGATCTGCCCGATTTTTCGGATGTTCAGTTTGAACAGGCCAACTCGAGTTTCGAAGGCGTGGCACAGAAGCCGAGCCCACTGAGCCCGGTGGAGACGACCTGGCTCCGGCTTCTGGTGGGACGAGATGCTCGAAGACTGGAAATGCCGTTGCCGGACCGCCGGATCATACCGATGCGGTTTCTTCTCTCAGTAGCGGCATTGCTCCCGTGGGCCGTTCGAAATTGGAAGACCGTCAGCCAGCTCGACCAGGGCGGTATTCGAGGGATGATGCGTCGTTGGCTTCGCTGAAAAAGCCGTGTGGATAACCAAGGTTCGTCGCTTCACCGCTTGACTTCGAGTCGCGAGGAAGTACCCTAACAAAAGCCGATCAGATTCAGTCAGGAATCATCTGAGGCGTTGTTTGACCTCGGATGTGATTGGAATCGCCCGCGTGATTCGAACATCACGGGTGAAAGAAGATTGGTCGCCGTGCACTGGAAGCACGGTGGCGGCTCAGGAGCGAGCCACGACAACAAGATCTGCATCTCGAAGCGCTTTTCTGCCTTTCGAGATGTCATCGACCGCGAGGCAAATCGTGGCGCGATCGGTGTGTGGGTTTAAAGGTGTTTCCGGCGTGCGAAAGGCGTGGGCAAAGGCGCTCATACGAATGCCGGAGAAAGTTTTACAACGCCGAAACGGCAAAAAATCGTCGAGCGGATTTTTGGTGATCACATGACAGAGCCAGGCCACGCTTCTTCTCAGCTTCCATGGTTTCGCAGTCCAACTGATGGGGCAATCCCATGAAGGTCGATTCAAATCCGGATGATGTCGCCGTCGAACGGGCTGATCTGATCTCACGATTACGCCGCGAAATTAACCATGCGGCGGGGGGGACCAGTGGGCTCGATCGTCAGGACGAACTTCTGAAAACTTGGCACGAGCACGAGGATTCGGGTGATCGAGATTTTTCGAATGACTCGAATGACTTGAATGGCGAGGCGCCATCTCCGAGCGGCGATTTTCATGACACCGTGAAGCCGGGTCAAACAGGCGATTCGAATCTTGATCTGGAAAGATTGCCGACCGGTTGGATCAGCATGTGCAAGGACAGAATCGGAAGTGATGTTTCGAGCGTCGGAATCGATTCTCAAATGGGTGGCGGGTTACTTCGGCATGGCATTCACGAATGGATCGGCGATCCGTATCAAGCTCCACAGGTCGACTTGTCTTCGAAATCTGACCTTGATCCAGCAGATCTTGTCTCGGACCCAGACTGGGTTCCGCCATGTGGTCCGGTGATCTCGCTCCTTCATCGCCTGCAGGCGAGCCATGATTCGCTGGGCAGAACCGCGCCCCGAGTTGTCTGGATCGGGCATCGATGCCTACCGGCCCCGTGGAATCTACTGGGAGGGCGGCGGCCGGCCGCCTTTGATGTTGAATCATGCCTCCGATTTCAAGGTGATTCGAAGCATTCTTTTCAAGATCAATTCGAAGACAAAGCCGCTGAAATCGACGGCCGCCTACTCGAGCATTCGCTCTTTATCACGCCGCCTCGGGATGACCGCCAGGCGAGGCGTTGGTGTCTCGAACAGGCGGTTCGAAACATCTCGGTCGATGCCGTGGTGGTCGATGGTTCCGGGTTTGCCCCTTTGGATAGCCGCCGTCTTCACATGGCCGTTTCGGAGCGAAAGCGACGGGGCGAATCGCCGCTACTCGTACTCATGGTTCGCCCGCCACGAGATCGATTCGTGCGTTCCTCTGCGATCACGCGATGGTGGGTTATGCCATCGCTCAATGAATCCTCGAGCGATCGTCGAATCGCGACGTGGTCGGCTCGACTCCTTCGCGCACGCATGCCGCAGTCGTTGGCTTCGATGAAAAAACCGATTGTTGGTTTGGTTTGTGCGGACTGGGATTTGGAATCCGTCGCGTCGGAGACTTTTCCGACGACCACTGCGACATCACCTTTGAATTGCTCGCTCGAATCGATTGAAAAGGATTCCTATGTCGACACGTCTTCTTTCGATCCGATTTCCTTGGCTGGCCACCGATCTGGCTCGCCGCCGACGAGTTCGTCGAATGGCGAAAAACTCACGCCTAAATGGGAAGGCCTCTTCGAAGAAATCAGTATTCCAGAACAACGGATACGAAGGCGTTTTAGTCAACCCCCAAGACACCGAACCAGGATGGGATCGGCCAATTCTGGTGGTCGGAATGCATCATGGTGTTCGACGAGTGATCGATTGCTGTTTAATGGCGAGTCAGCGGGGGATCCAGAAAGGGATGACGCTCGCGGAAGCGAAGGCACTCGCGATGCCGGAGACCAGCGGAATTCGGCGCTCACTTCTGACGACCGGTGGCGAGAAGATCCAATACACGGAACCCGTGCTCGTCGTCGCACCGACTCCGGTTCGTAATCAAAGAAGCTTGCGACGGCTTGCCGAAAACTGCCTTCGATTTGCACCGGTCACGGCAATCGATGAACCCGCGGGGATTATTTTGGATCTAACCGGATGCCGTCGAATGCTCGATCGACGAGGCGGCGAAATTGGTTTGCTTGATCGCATCGAGCACGCGTTTCAAAAATCGAATCTTCAAATAAACACCGCGATTGCCGACACGGCAGTGGCAGCGCGAGCTTGGGCGGGATACCGATGGGAGGGGACTCGATCAAACGATGCGGTCAGGACAAGAATTGTTCCACCCGGCTGTCAATCGGAATTTCTCGCCTCGCTTCCCGTCGAATGCCTGGGACTGGCCGCGGAAACACTCGACGCCATTCATGAGGTGAACGTGCGATCCGTCGGTGAGCTGCAAGGTCTGCCTCGATCGACGCTGCCAGTTCGGTATGGAGGCGCTGTTCTGTGCCGACTGGATCAGGCGATGGGTCGTCTGCCGCTGGTGCTCGACCCGGTGCGGCCACGGATCACGGTTTCAGAACGTCTCGAATTCAATGGGCCAGTTCGTTCGCGTCAGGCGATCGAACTGGCGATTGCGGAATTACTGCATCGTGTCCGAGGCCGACTCGAAGATCTCGAGTCCGGAGCTCGCATCATTCGAATTCGGGCGAAACGACCGGAACTCCCAGATTGGGTCCGAGGGGTCGAACTCAGCCGAGCCACTCGCCGTCGCGAACATCTCTGGACGATGCTGCAACCCGTGATCGAATTTCTCCCGCTTGACCATGGCGTTGATTCAATCGAACTTGAAATTCCACGGCACCGCCGTCTCCGACATGAACCTGCGGTGATGATTGAAGGTGCCGCCGGCAACCCGGGAGTCGAGATCCGAGAAGCGGATGCCGATCGAGCAGCCTTCATTGATCTTGTTCAATCGCGTTTTGGAGCTGGCTCGGTCCATCGAACCGCAGGCCTCTCCGGGCATGTTCCGGAAGACGAGGCTCGAATCGAACCGGTCGATCGAAAAGAAAACGAAGCGCCAGCGTCGTCTTTTCAGGTCGGGCCACCCACTCAGGCATTACGGCCCACTGTGCTTCATCAACCACCGGTCTCCGTTGAAGTGGAATGCCACGATGAAATTCCGGCCGTCATCATTCGTGGGATGCGTCGTTGGGTCGTCGATGTCGTTGAAGGGCCCGAATGCATTGGAGCGCCATGGTGGCGATTACCACTGGCTGAATCAGCAGCGCGTGGGTTGGCTGCTGGGGAAGAACTCCAACGTGAGTATTGGCGACTTCGAATCGAATCCGGCGTCTGGATCTGGGTCTTTCAAACGACATCGACGGCGCGATGGTTTCTGCATGGGGTTTGGGCCTGAGTAGCCTCAACTCGCCTTGTCTCGACCCGTCTTGTTTCTTCTGTCTCTTCACATGCCGCAAAAACCTGCCGACAAATTCGTTCGACACCCCTGGAAACGACGTCACGAAAAGACGGCGTGCCAGGATGGCCATCATCTGATTGATCAGAATGATCAGAAGGATCAGAAGGATCGAGCTGATCAGATGGATCTGGCGGTCCCGGTGAATCTTGCGACTCCGGCGGATCCGGTGAAACCGAATTCTGAAGATTTCGTCGACCTGGTGACCGCCAGCAACTTCTCATTTCTTCGGGGTGCGAGCCATCCGGAGGAACTGGTCGCCGCCGCCGCCCAACTTGGAGCGAAGGCGATCTCGATCACGGATCGTCATACCGTCTCCGGAATCGTCCGAGCCCATCTGGCCGCTCGAGAAGCTGGCATTCATCTGGTTCCGGGCGCTCGGCTCGAACTCTGGCGCGATCACACCGTCGGCACGCGGCATCTGAACTGGGAATCCGAAAGGCCATTGGATCCGCCAGGCCAACGACTGGAGATCGCCGTACACGCCATTGATCTTGATGGCTGGAAAACTTTGTGTCGCCTCCTGACGATTGGAAAACGCCGGGCGCCGAAAGGTCGATGCCTACTGACGGTTCACGATCTTCTGGAGCATCACCAAAACGTCCTGATCACCGTCCTTCCGGTGACGCCCATCGATCGATTCTTGATCGAGGTTCTCGAAGGATTCGCAAGCCTCACCGATCTGGTTCGTCGAGACGCCGTTTCGCTCGGAATTCAGCGGCTGGGAGAGCCGGACGAGGAACTTCGGGTCGAACGGACGGTCGATCTTGGACGACGCCTGAGAATCCCCATTCTGGCCCAGAACGACGTGCACTATCACGACGCGTCTCGACGGTCGGTACAGGATGTGCTCGCCTGCATCAGGCATGGATGCACCATTGATCAGGCTGGCCGCCGTTTGTGGCCAAATGATCTCCGTCGTTTGAGGTCGGCCGAGTGGATGCAGCGGCAGTTTTCAGATTATCCCGAATCGTTGTCCCGCTCATTGGAGCTGACCGAGCGATCACGAGAGTGCCGTCTTGATCGCCTTCGGTATCAATACCCCGCGGAAATCACGCCATCGGGGATGACGCCGATCTTGCATCTGAGATCTCTGGTGAAACAGGGGGCGACGCAGCGCTTCGGGCCAGTGATTCCCGAGACGGTACAGAATCTGCTGAATCACGAACTCCAACTCATTGACGAGCTGGATTACGCCCGGTACTTCCTCACCGTCGACGATCTGGTTCGTTTCGCCCGGGAGCGGGGAATCCTCTGTCAGGGCCGTGGCGCCGCTGCGAATTCTGCCGTGTGCTACTGCCTTGGAATCACCGCCGTCGATCCCACACGGATTGACATGCTCTTCGAGCGGTTTATCAGTCGCGAACGCGATGAGCCCCCGGATATCGATGTCGATTTCGAACATGAGCGACGTGAGGAAGTGCTTCAATACATCTACCGTCGGTACGGACGAGATCGGGCCGCACTGATCGCAGAAGTCGTGACCTACCGAGGGCGGAGCGCGATCCGCGAGGTCGGAACCGCGTTGGGGCTCTCCCGAGATCTGGTTGACCGGCTTGCGTCCGACGCCGACTGGTGGAGCGATGGCGTCATCGATCCAGAGCGGGTTCGAGGGCTTGGTCTCGATCCGGCTGATCACACCATCGTCCGGCTTGTTGCGATCGCAAAATCCATCCTCGGCTTTCCGCGTCACCTTTCCCAGCACGTCGGCGGATTCGTGATCACTGACGGCCCGCTTTGGAATATGGTTCCGGTTGAGAACGCCGCGATGCCTGATCGGACGGTCATCGAATGGGACAAGGACGATATCGATGCGATGGGAATGCTCAAAATCGACTGTTTGTCGCTCGGCATGCTGTCCTGCATTCGTCGGACGATGGATCTGGTGAACCTGGATCGGGCGGGTCGGCCCGAATCACAAATCCATGATCGCACTGGGCCGTGCCAGTTGGAACTGCATTCGATTCCCGCGGAAGATCCGGCGGTCTATGCCATGTTTTCGCGTGCTGACACCGTGGGCGTTTTTCAGATCGAGTCGAGAGCGCAAATGTCCATGCTTCCTCGTCTTAAGCCGAATTGCTTTTACGACTTGGTCATCGAGGTGGCCATCGTGCGGCCCGGACCGATCCAGGGGGACATGGTTCATCCCTATCTTCGGCGACGTGATGGAGAAGAGATACCCGCCTATCCGGACTCTGCGGTCCGTCGAATTCTAGAGAAGACCCTGGGTGTCCCGCTCTTTCAGGAACAAGCAATGTCACTGGCGGTCGCTGCGGCGGGTTTCACACCCGGCGAGGCTGATCAACTTCGACGGGCCATCACCGCGTGGAAGCGCAAGGGCAACGCCATCACGGCCTTCGGTGAACGCCTGAAGGAAGGGATGGCGGCCCGAGGCTATGACCCGATCTTTGCGGAGCAGGTATTTATTCAGATCCGTGGTTTCAGTGGATACGGATTTCCGGAATCTCACGCCGCCAGTTTCGCGCTCCTGGTATACGCCTCCGGCTGGCTCAAGTGCCGAGAGCCCGCGGCATTTGCCGCCGCATTGATCAACAGTCAGCCCATGGGTTTCTATGCACCGGCCCAGATCATTCGCGATGCACTGGAACATGGGGTCGAAGTCCGAAGAATCGACGCCCAAGCATCCGATTGGGATTGTCATCTTGAGCGAACGGCGGCGATGCCCTGGGATGAGTTCGAGCCAATGGAATCGAATCGGCCGGACGTAGGCGTCACGGCGATTCCGCCCAAGCCAAGCGTCGCAAAGGATCAGCCGGCGATCCGACTCGGGCTAAGACTGATTCGCGGTCTGTCGAAAATGGACGCGCGAAAATTAAGGGACGCCGTTCGGCGACATGGCCGATTCGAAACGCTTGAAGCGCTGGCAAATGGCAGCGGATTGCCGGCGTCGAGCCTTCGAAGAATGGCGAAGGCGGATGCGTTTCGTTCGCTGGGGATCACCCGGCAACAGGCGATCTGGAAACTGCAACGATGGCGTGATGATGATCTGCCGCTCTTCGACACACTGGAGACTCATGATCCGGTGGCTAAACGACGGGGGCCAAAAACGCCTAACGACGTGATCCATATCGTCGGGGGAGGGATCGAAGAACCACGGGCGATGCTTCCGAAAGTAGAGCCACTGGCTTCGATTGCCAATGATTACGAATCAGTTGGCCTGTCGCTTGGTCGCCATCCCATCGCCTGTCTGCGGTCAGAGCTGGCCAAGCATGGGGTTCGAAACGCTTCGGAGCTCGCCGACGAGAAGACGTGTCCGGATGGATGTCGGCTTGCGGTTGCCGGCGTGGTACTTATTCGACAGCGGCCCTCCACGGCCAAGGGAATCGTATTCGTCACACTTGAAGATGAGACGGGCATCGTGAATCTGGTGATCAAGCCCAAAATCTATGCTCGATACCGTCGAATCGCGCGTCATGCCGTGGCGCTCATTGCGTCCGGGCGGATTGAGCGTCGTCATGACGTCATACATCTCGTCGTGGGCAGGCTCGAGAAAATCGCCCGTCAAGATTCGGATGGGTCTTCGATCGGTGATCTTGAATCACGCAGCCGAGATTTTCATTGAGCAGAGATCTGGTTTACGGACCTGACGCGATGACCGGAACATTCCACTCCACCGTCTTCTATCCAACCCGGATCTGGATTCTGGCAGGAATCACCCTTGCCCGAACACCTTCGCAATTGGACAGTCGTTTGGGATCCGAATCCGGATGCCGTCGGTTCAGGGAGGCAGAGGACAATGAACGTGTTTTTACCCATATCACCCATTCTTGCTTCGCTCGCTGTCACAGTCGTGGCGGTCGCGGGCGTATCCGACGGCACGCAATTGCCCCGCGATACTGGCCACTCACCGACCGCGGTGATCGAAATCTCGATGGATGATCAGGAGCCACGTCGGATCATCTCCCAAGGGGTGATGGTTGACGGCGTCCTTACCATCGCCGGTGAATACGTGGATTCGAATCGCGGATTCATGCTGGTTTGGGACTGGAAAGCGGATCTCGATCCCATGGGTCATGCTCGGCTCGATGGTGAAGCTTCCATTCGGAACAAAAGCGGAGAACGGCACGTGTACGACGTGCAGGCGAGCTTCAAGCTCGATCCCGTCATCATGAACGCCTCGGCCGTCGGTGGAAGCGTCCGGGTCACGCTCGAGATGGACGCCGACGGTGGGATCTTAGATGTGCCGTTTGGTGATTCCGTCTGGTCGGTGATGATCGACGACGACGAGGTGAAACGCCTTCATCCTGGCCCCTTCATGATGGGTGGAACTGGATCTGGTAACGCCGTCGCCGACGCCAACTTCGGTGCGCCGTATCCGGGATTGGTGGCACCTTCGATTGAAGAGGGTTTTCGAATCCGGCATCATTGTCGGGTGACGTCCGGTGATCGAGCGGTCTTTGCGACCGATCTTCACATCGGGGGAGATCCGAGCGACTTTGTTCGTCGCCGGGATATCCAACGACCGGTACGGATCGGCGACCGAAATCTTGAACGACGAGTGATCAAGATGGGTCCAACCCCGCGTGGTCGGTCCGCCAATGGGACTCGTCGTGGGGGTGTTTCGAAGAGCTCTGGCTCCGCGGAACGAGGCATCACAATTCGGAAAACCAACAAGCGAAACAAACCTGGCATCTCACAAACCTGAGGCCAAAAGAATCACGGCTGGCCTTGCCCGGCTCCAGCCCGTTCCAATGAACGCGTCCCGATACCTTTCTTGGGTGTCGGGGCGTCTTCTTTCGATGGCTTCGAAGGTTGAAGGTCAGGGGCGAATCTGACCGCGGCTCACCATGAGTGGTGCGGTAGCATCGACGAGTCGGAATGGCGCCGTGGTCTGTCCCGCGACGGTCCAGACCCAGCCGGCGGGCCAGTCGCAAGTGACACCATGGTTGAACGGCGCGAAATCGTAGGCAAGCGCGACGCGACGGTTCATCTGCTTGATGGTTCCAAACCACTTCCAGGGTTGATTGATGTTCGCTTGCGGGAGCCCGCGGCCGCGCATTTCATAGGGATCGAAGGGTACCCAACCACAGCCGGGAAGATTGAACTCGGCCCAAACGCAGAGGGTCCTCCGATCTTTCGGAAGTTTGGTATCGGGATTACTGCCGCTGCCGGAGTAAATCCCAATGACCGGTCGAGCAGGAATCCCCGCGGCCCGAAGCACTGCGACGCAGGTGCAAACCATGTCACCCGGCGTGACGGAGAGCGCCTGGGTGCTGGCGAGCGCTCCTTGCAATCGAAAGCCTCGAATGGTCCCTTGTCCTTCTCGAACCAGCGTCTGGCTATCGACGTTCTGAAACTCCATGATCGTCCGCCGCACGAGATCTTTGGCCGCCAGAAAGATCGGCGTTCGTCGCAGGCGGCCCTCGGTCGTCTTCGCCACGAATGCCTTGAACAACTCATTCTCAGATTGGATGCCTTGGCTGGGGGCGAGGAACTTCGCGACCTCTGGTGTCCATTCGCGGGGCCAGGTCACCTTTGCGGCCATCGGTTCGTCCACCCCGATGCTGAAGGCAATGGCCGGCCAGGTCACTCGGGCCGACACCGTCTGCAGGGAACCCCGAGGAATGTCGAGGCTGATTCGCTGTGATCCAGTGAGCGGATCACCCTCGATCCGCGCGGTGGCCTTCTGGGGAATACCGTTCAAACGAATCGATGATTCCCGGCCTCGAAGATCGGAGACCGTGGAAGTATCCACCGTCGCGGCCTCAATCGTGATGGATCCGCCGAGTGAGATGAAGGGATCTGGGACTCCCTGTCGCTGCGAGGTCGCACCGATGTCAATGGCGAGCCCGACGGTGTATCCCCGCGGATCAGTGCGGTACAAAGGAGGGGCCGGACAGCCTGGCCAAGAGTCAGCGGGCGAAGCGAATTGTCGCGCGCCAGTGGCTTTGTCCTGATTGTTCGTTGAAGTATTGCTGGTCCCCAGCGATGCGGCAAAGGCTAGAGAGGTGGCAAGCGACAGGATGCTGGTCAGGTCGGCCAAGGTGATTCTCCTGCACGGTGCACGTCGACGGCCCGCACTCGTATTCGCATCGCCCGCTCAACCTGTTCCAAGGGTTCAACCGAGGACCGAACGGATCCCGGTGGGGAAGAGCACGTAGTAGAGGTCATTCAGGAAGCTGGCGAGTACCAGATTGATCACGATGATCGCCAAGAAACTGGTGACAAAAGCACTGGTTGCAGCCCGGCCGACGCCGCTGGCGCCACCCGCACACGTGAATCCTCGCCAGCATGAGATCAGCCCGATGGCGGCACCGAAGAAGACACTCTTGAGGAGCCCCGCGAAAGGGTCCCACCAGTGAACGACCAAGCCTGTGTAGTACCAGTAATCGGCGGTGTTGACCTCGAAGAGGCCAGTCAGAATCGCCCATGCTCCCCAAACCCCGAGGGCATTGGAATACATGGTGAGAATCGGCGTCATCACCACACAGGCGACGAATCGGGGCACCACGAGATTCCGGATTGGATCGACGGACATCGCCTGCATGGCATCGAGTTGTTCGGTGACTCGCATGGTGCCAAGTTCTGCGGCGAGCGCCCCGCCGACCCGGCCAGCAACCATGACCGCGGCCAGGACTGGCCCGATCTGTTTGACGACACTGGAATTGATGATTCCACCCATGCGATCGGCCATGCCAATGGCGTTGAACTGGGCGAAGCCTTCGAGGGCGAGAATCATGCCGATGAACATTCCGGTGGTGGCGACGACCGGAATACTCGCCACGCCGACCGTGAAGATCGGCGGCGCGATTCTTCGACGATTGAGCCAGGTCCCGGGGCTGGCAAGAGTCCAGCCGACGACGGAGAGCGCAAACCGCGTGAACGCGCCGACCGGGGCGAGCATTCGCACCAGCCAGTCGCCGATAGAGGCGGGAAGAAACAGGATCATCGGAACGGTTCTCGAGGACATTTTGTGCAGGGTACGGCGGATGCGAGCGTCGTGGGCGTTCCTTGAGAAAGAATCACGGGGCGACCCGAAGGCCGCCCCGTGAGGGTTCTTATTCACTCAGATGCAGATGCATCTGATGGATCATGCGTTCGATGCCGAATCAGGGGCAGGGGCCCCAGACTGCAAGCAGCAGGCCGACGTCCGCGCCGTTGACGGTACCGTTCCCGTCAAGATCCTCCGGGCAGCCGGGGCAGGGACCCCACGCGGCCAGAATGTATCCGAAGTCGGCTCCATCAATGACACCATCGTCGTTGAAGTCGCCCGTGCAACCACCACCGTCGCAACCCAGATCTGCTTCAAGATCGACGACCCAATTGACATCGGGGAAGCCGATGTCTTCCAACTTGGTGAACGTCGCGAGGCCACATGAGGCACTGAGAATGTACGTCGAACTCTCTGATGGGAGGTTGTTGCCGCCGAAGCTTGCGAAACCGTCCGCACTCGGTTCCATGCTCAGGCTCACCACCAGCTGGCTGTCTGCAGGAACGCAGATCGGGGGATCGAACGACGCTCGTTGCAGATTCTGCCCGGTCACGCTGACCGTTTCGCGAGTTCCGATCAATTCCAGATCGACGCCCGGCTCAACCGGTTCGCCGCCATCGGTATCGATCCAGAGCTGAACGAGGGTCGGAACTTCCGAACCGCCATTGTCCACGCCAAACGAGACACAAGAGACGGAAACGTCGGAGCCGCCAGTTGATCCAGCTGCCAGATCAAGGGTGACGGCCCAGGTGTTCTCTGTCGTGATCCCACCAGCGGCACAACTGATGCCACCCGCGGTCAATGCGAGATCAGAGTTGGGGCTGATTGATTCGGAGCCCCCGGCACACTCGTCGAATCCGGGACAGCCGTCCGTGGGTTCGGCTTCGAGCGAGGCAACGTACTCGGGGAATTCCGGGAGATCGCACGGGAGGTTTCCGTCGACGACCGGTGCGACGAATGCACGGTAGGTTCCGGCATCGAGGCATGCGGTGTTCACGCTCGGGCAGTCGCCGGAGCCTACTGAGACGATCGAGAGCAGATCACCACACTGGTCGTTGATGATGAAGTTGTCGACCGTGACCCGGCTCCAGATCGTCCAGGTGACGATCGATCGCTCGGTGATCGTGAATTCGTACCAGTCGGTGTCGCGGACGTCGGCGGCTTCATCGGTGAAGTAGGTGCCAGCGACGGTGTCTCCGACCGAGATCGATTCGAACGCCGGAACGTCCATGTTGCAACCACCATTGGTGTCTTCACCACAGGCTTCGGTTTCCTGCAGGTTCGCGCTCGGGAAATCGCAGGGGAATCCGGTCACGCCACAGTAGGCGTCGGCCAGGCCCGCGCAGGTTTCGTCCCAGGTCACGTCGCAGCAGAACTGGTCGAAGCTACAGACCGTGGCAGTACAGATGGGATCATCGCAGCCGGGTTCTTCGTGCGGGATGAAACAGTCGCTGCCGGTGTAGCAGTCACAGACGACGCCGTCGCAGCCGGCTTCGCCGATGAGCTGCTGGGCCCAGAACTGAGTCGGAAATCCGATCGACTCGTAGGACACGTAGGTCGCAAGACCGCAGTCGTCGGTGCGAATGTAGGCCTGGTCGTCCGGCCCGACGTTGCCGGCGATGGATGCGAAGCCGTCCGTCGAGGCGGGGAGGAAGAGCTCGATCACATAGACACCGTCTGCCGCGAGGCAGAGTGGCGGATCGAATGACACCTGGTAGAGCAGGTTGCCGGCCTGGGGAAGTTCGAAGTCCACGCTGGCCACTTCTTCGAGGTCGATGCCCGGTGCCTGAGGCGCGCCGCCGTCGGTATCGAGATAGACGGTGACTCCGCCCGCAAGGGCCAGTCCGCTGTTGGTCGCACCGAATTCGATGCAGCTGAGTTCAAAGTCTTCGCCGGGGAGAAGGACGCTGAGGTCGTAGCTCTTGGCGTAGAAGTTGTTCGTGGTGATTCCATCAGCGGCGCACGAGACACCACCCTGGGTGACATCGAGATTGCCGGTGTTCAGAACGGTATCGCATGTCTGGGCATGCAGTCCTGCGGTGAGCAGGAGGCCGGTTGCACCGGCGAGCGAATGAATGGATCGACGCATTTCTCTTCATCTCCGAGTAAGGGGGGGAATCTGTGAGCAGTTGGGATTGACTCGATTCTACTTCTCAATCATCGAATTGCACCCAAAAGACAGTGAACTCGCGTCGATCCGTCCGGGTACCTCGATCCCACGCTCAAAAAAGAAAGCCGGGCGGTCCGTTGACCGCCCGGCTTGAGGTTATGAGACGAAGAGGTGTCCGTATCAGGGGCAGGAGCCCCACAGGGACAGGAGCAGGCCGACATCGGCACCGCTGACCTCGCCATCGCCGTTCAGATCCTCAGGGCATCCTGAACAGAGGCCCCAGGCGGCGAGCAGCGAACCGAAGTCCGCACCGTTGATCAGGCCGTCATCGTTGAAATCGCCGGGGCAGTCGCTGCCACCGCCGCATTCGAGGTCGGCTTCGAGATCCACGACCCAGTTGTAGTCCGGGAAACCGAGGTCTTCCAGCTTCGTGAACGTCGTCGTGCCGCAATCGGCGCTGATGATGTAGGTCGAGCTCTCCGAGGGGAGGTCGTTCGCCCCGAAGCTCGCGAACCCGTTGGTGCTGGCCTCCATCGACATGCTGATCACCAGCTGACTGTCGGCAGGAACGCAGATCGGGGGATCGAACGATGCTCGCTGGAGGTTCCGGCCCGTCACGCCGACCGTCTCCCGGGTTCCGATCAGTTCGAGATCGACACCGGGCTCGACCGGATCGCCACCGTCAGTGTCGATCCAGAGCTGGACGAGGGTGGGCACGGTGGATCCGGTGTTGTCCACGCCGAAGGAGACGCACGACACCGAGACGTCAAAGCCACCGGTGGAGCCGGAGGCCATGTCGAGGGTGACCGCCCAGGTGTTCTCGAAGGTGATTCCGCCTGCTTGACAACTGACGCCGTTACCAATCAATGTCAGATCCGAGTTGGGACTGATGGCTTCCGCGCCTCCGGCGCACTCGTCGAATCCGGGACAACCGTCCGTGGGTTCGGCTTCGAGAGATGCGACGTATCCCGGGTATTCCGGGAGATCGCACGGGAGGTCTGCGTCGACGGCCGGTGCGACGAATGCACGGTAGGTTCCGGCCTCGAGGCACGCGGTGTTCACGCTCGGGCAGTCGCCGGAGCCTACTCCGACGATCGAGAGCAGATCATCGCCACACTGGTCGTTGATGAGGAGGCTGGTTACCTCGACCCGACTCCAGATCGTCCAGGTGACGATCGATCGTTCGGTGATCGTGAACTCGTACCAGTCGGTGTCGCGGACGACGGCGGCTTCGTCCAAGAAGTAGGTGCCGGCGACGGTGTCTCCGATCGAGATCGACTCGAATGCGGGGACATCCATGTTGCAACCGCCGTTGGTGTCTTCACCACAGGCCTCGGTCTCCTCGAGGTTGGCGCTCGGGAAGTCGCAGGGGAATCCGGTCAAGCCACAGTAGATCTCGGCCAGTCCCGCGCAAGTTTCGTCCCAGGTCACGTCGCAGCAGAACTGGTCGAAGCCGCAGACCGTGGCACTGCAGACGGGATCATCGCAGCCGGGTTCTTCGTGCGGCACGAAGCAGTCGCTGCCGGTGTAACAGTCACAGACGACGCCGTCGCATCCAGTCTCGCCGATGAGCTGCTGGGCCCAGAACTGGGTCGCGTAGCCGATGGAACCGTAGGACACGAAGGTTTCAAGGTTGCAGTCGTCGGTGCGGATGTAGGCCTGCTCGTCCGGGCCGGTGTTGCCGGCCATGGACGCGAATCCGTCGGTTGAGGCGGGGAGAAACAGCTCGATCACATAGACACCGTCGGCCGCGAGGCAGAGGGGTGGATCGAAGGACACCTGATACAGCACGTTTGCGGCCTGGGGAAGTTCGAAGTCCACGGAGCCCACTTCTTCGAGGTCGATTCCCGGAGCTTGTGGGGCGCCGCCGTCGGTATCGAGGTACACGGTGACTCCGCCCGCAAGGGCCAGTCCGCTGTTGGTCGCACCGAACTCGATGCAACTGAGTTCGAAGTCTTCACCGGGAAGAAGGACGCTCAGGTCGTAGCTCTTCGCGTAGAAGTTGGTCGTGGAGAATCCACCTATTTGACAGGCGACACCACCTTGGGTGACATCGAGACTGCCGGTGTTCAGAACGGTATCGCATGTCTGGGCATGCAGTCCTGCGGTGAGCAGGAGGCCGGTTGCACCGGCAAGTGAATAGATGGCTCGATACATATCTCTAAATCTCCAAAGAACTCAAAATACGGCGTTCAGATCAAAGGACGAATTGGCTTGGATCTTGAACCCGCCGAACGTACGCACGAAGACACAATTGATGAATGGGCCACATTCGTCCATCCGATACTCTCGATTATTGCCGGGCGGTCACACGACCGCCCGGCGAAAGAACAAACAAAGGAACTTCAAGGTCGATCAGGGACAGTTGCCCCACAAGGAAAGCAGGAGTCCGACATCGGCGCCGCTCACTTCGCCATCGCCATTCAGATCTTCGGGGCAGCTACCGCAGATGCCCCATGCGGCGAGGAGTGAACCGAAGTCGGCACCATCAACGACGCCGTCATCGTTGAAGTCTCCAGGGCAATCTGGTCCGCCACCGCATTCGGGGTTTTCCATGCCTGGGGTGTCGGCGGCCGGAGGATCTTCGCTGAGCGGATCGTAAGTGCCGATGTTCCAGGCCCCCGTGTCGTCGCAGGTCCAAGCCTGGGCCGGCGCGAAGGCATTCTCATCAATGTCGATATCTGGTCCGACCACGGTGCTGGAGTAGTAACAGTCGCCTTCTTCGGGAACCACGTCGGTTTCGATGAGGCTCACAGAGTCGATCAAGCTGGTCCACGGGGTGACATCGAGGACGCCGTCGTCATCGGTGTCGAGATCCATGCCCGATTCACCCATGAAGCCAAAGACCAAGAAGAAGGTCAGGTTGTCGCTATTCTCGAAACTGAAACGACGAACCGAACCCGAGGTCGCCAACATAAAGGTTTCGGTGTTGACGAGGCTCACCCCGTTCCCTCCGATTGAAGTGCCACCGAGGGGCACCGCGACTTCGAGGCTACCGCAGCCGCCGGCACCATCGCCGACCACCAGAACCGTGACACCATCAAGCGAGGTGCCTGGCGCGCCCTTGACTTCGATGTACTCATCGAGGTCCAAACCTGGTTGATCAGTGCGGATCTCGGAGATCTTGAGGTCGGGAGCCTGCTTACCGATTGGCAGGCAAGAGTTGATCGCATGGGAGACACATGTTTCGTCCCAGGAATCGGTGGCGCAGAATGGGTCGATCATGGTGACGAGGTTGCAACAAATCTCGTCGTCACAACCGGCAACGCCGACTTCAAAGCAGTCGCCCGCAGTGGGTTCGCCACAGAGGATCGGGGGCGCGCCGCATTCAGGATTTTCAAGGCCTGGCGTGTCGGACCCGAGGGCCGGATCAAAGGCACTGAAGTCCCATTCGCCGCTGGCACACTTGTACGCATGGGCCGCCGTGTAGATATCGTCAGGACCGACTTCGATCGCGTTGAGATAGGTGCAGTTTCCGCTGGAGTCGCCGATCATCGCGATGATGTCGCCGACCGTGGCATCCCAAGGTGTGGTATCGAGGGTGCAAGTGTTGGCGGCATCCAGATCGTCGCCTCGGGCACCGGTGAAGTTCCACGCGAGCAGGACCGTGAGGTTTCCGCCATCGATGAATTCGAGATCGATCGCGTAGTCCGGGGCGCCGGCGCCCAGGCTCAGGGTGGGATCACCCATGACGAAGTAACCGCTGCCAGGAATCGTCTGCATCTCAAGGTTGTACTGATGCACAATGACGCCATTTGGCTCGCAGCCATCGCTCCCGATGAACAGGACGCTCAGGCCGTCGAGACTTTCACCAGGATCACCGATGATCTCGATGTACTCGTCTGAGTCGGTGCCAGGCTGCTTGGTGCGGAATTCATTGATCGAGACCACCGGGGGGTCGCCAGCTTGCAAGAAGCTCGCGGCCAAGTTTGCACAGTTCACATCCCAGGCGCTCGTGCAGCAGGCCACGTCGCTCTCGCAGACGAGTTCGCAAAGCACGATATCGCTGCAGCCCGGACCGTCCTGCGGCATGTAGCAACTTCGTGCCAGGCCTCCACAGCCAACGGATTCGCATTCGATGTTGTCGACGCCGGGAGTATGTTCAGTGGCGTAGTCGCTGAAACTGCCGATCGTCCAGTCACCACTGGGTTCGCATCGGAAGATACCGGCTGCCACGTACGTTCCGTTGGGCGGCACAGTGACCTCCGCATATCCCCACTCCGTCGTGGTCGGAGGCGTGACACAGGTCTCAAGAACCGTGACGCCATCGGCGATCTTGGCCCAGGGATAATCGTCGAGCATGCCGTCATCATCGACATCGAGGTCGTCGCCGATCGCCCCGGTAAACCCGAAGACGAGGAAGAAGGTGAGCGTATCACTGTTCTCAAAGGCGAGATCGTCGAAGATTCCGTCGGGAATCCCGAGCGTGAAGGTGCTCTTGGCACCGACGAAATAGCCGCTCGAATTCATCTGGTAGCCGTCGAGGTTGGAAACATTCTCGATGGTGCCACTGCCGCCCGCGCCGTCACCGATGACGATCAGGCTGTAACCGTCAAGCAATGCATTGGCGTCGCCCTTGAGTTCGAAGAATTCGTCGATGTCGGCACCACTATGGTCGATGCGGAGTTCGTTGATGATGAGTCCGTCGGGACCACCGCCACCGCCTCCACAGTCGGGATTGATCAAACCGGGCGTCTCATTGTCGCTGCCGATGTCATCCGTGCCAGGTCGCCAGACCAGCGTGTCGGTGCAACGCCAGGCATGGAGCGGCGCGAAGCCGGCAACCGGCCCAACGGTGTTGTCGCTGTAGTAGTACTCGGAGCTGAACCCGTCCGGGAACGCATCGACGAGGACCGCTACGGAATCAATCACATCAATCGCGTTTCGATTCAGGATGCCGTCATCATTATCATCAAGATCGTCGCCCACCTGGCCGGAAAAACCGTCGGCCAGAATCATCGTCAGATTTTCGCCTGACTCGAAATCGAAGTTGGCAACCTGATTGGCATCACCGAGACTGTAGCTCTCGTTGGCGAGCAGGAAGACGCCGTCGGCTGGGAAGACGCCACTCAACTGCACGACGATTTCGACTCCACCGTTCTGCCCCGGGGGGAAAACACCTTCGAGGTCGCCGATCACGACGAATTGAAAGCCATCCAGCGAGTCGCCCGGGGTACCAACGAATTCGACGTATTGGTCAACGTCCAATCCGGGCTGAGCCGTGCGAACCTCGGAGATCGTGGAGGATAATCCAGCCATCGCGCTCGGCGCGAGCGCAAGAGTCGTGACACCGGCCAACAGGGTGATCGATCGGAGCATTGATCAGATTCTCCTCGAGTAAAAACTCGATGGTTGGGAGACGCGGGATCCGAGAAAGTCCCTAGCGAACCGCAGAACAGGGAAAAGCGAGTCGAAAGGGGGCTTTCACGGGAAAGATAGAGCCCTGTGAACCCGGAAAACCAGCCACACAGGGGGTCGGACAAGGTGCCCAGCAGTACATCAGGCGGGGACCCTTCTAATCTAGCCCGCATAGACCCGATTTTCCTTCCTAAAAATGTGTTTATGTCATGAATAGGTTGAATCCAGACCAAGATTGATCGTTTTCGGTCGTTGAGCCGGATTCGAACTCAGATTTGATGCCTCGGTTCGGGTGGTCCCGACTGTCGCCGATGAAAAAGCAAGCCCGGATGACCACGTGGTCATCCGGGCTTGAATGTGTCGATCTCGAAAAGGGGCGAATCCCCGTCTGGAACTACTTCAGGGGTTCAACATCGCCCGGATCGGCGACCGGTGCCGGTGGAACTTCGGTCGGGTCCGGAATGACGGTGGTGTCCATGACCGCCGGCATCGGCGTGAGGAAGATCTCAACTCGACGGTTCGTGGCGGAGCCACGCGTGCCGTTCTCTGCGACGGGGCGAAACTCGCCGTAGCCAGCGACTTGAACTCGATTGGCGGTGATTCCGTCGGCGACCAGGGCATCTCGGACTGAGATCGCTCGGTGCGTCGAGAGGTGCATATTCGTCGGGTGTTTGGCCCGGGTATCTGGTTTGCTGATGGGCATGTTGTCGGTGTGTCCGACCACTCGGATCTCGAAACCGACGGCGTCACCCTCTTCGAGAATCGACGCCAGTGCGGCAATCGCCTGCTTGGCCGCAGGATTCAGCGTTGTGGAGCCAAGATCAAATGTCAGATCGCTTGAGAATCGAAGCATTCCAGTTCGTTCGTCGAAGCTAAGGAGTTCGGAATTCTGCGACGCCAGTCGAACCAAAGCCGCATTCAGATCCGCGGGAAGCGGGCCGGTGTTGAGACCGCTCACGGTGTCCAACATCGCTTCAAAGTCGCCCCGAAGCCGGGTAATCTCACCATTCTGATCATCGAGCTGAGAAAGCGCTCGGTCGAGATCGGTCACTGATTTCTGGAGTTGGCCGCGAAGCATGCCTTCGTTCTGCTGCATCGCCTCCATCTCAGACTGAGTCTGGATGTTCTGCCGTTCCTTGGCCCGATAGGCGGTGAGCAGATCATCGTACTTTTCCTGCGGAATACAGCCCATCGAGAAGAGCACAATCGGGAAGAGAAGGAGCAAGCATCGTTTCATGGGTGGGGATCCCGGTGGATGGCGTTTCGAAAGCGGAGTCGAGGAGACCGGTCGGTCGGTCGGAAGCAAGACTCTCTCGTGGTCTAGAGTGTAGAAAGAGCGGCGGCAGTCTGCCGTGCCTCCGCAACCTTCTCATCATGAATCGGCCGATCCCATGAACCCGCTTGAGATTGCACCAGATGGACGACGCCCGGTGATCGATGATCGCCCCACCCTGCTCCGAGTGGCCGGGGCCGTCGATGGGATGCGGAGTCTGGCGCCCGCCTGCCTCTTGATCGAAAATCGAGCGATCGTGGCCATGGGTCCGCCCGAGTGCATCGGGCGCGTCCCGGAAGCCCACACCATCGATCTCCCAGAGGAGGTCGTGTGTCCGGCGTTCGTGAACGCTCATACCCACCTTGACCTGACGAAGTTGGGTCCGATGGCTTGTGACCGCGGATTCGAGGATTGGCTGGGTCGTATTCGGGATTCGCGGCCCCAGAAATCGCAGGAAGTGGCCGAGGCGGTTGAGCAGGGGGTGGCAGCCTCGATTCGAGGCGGGGTCGTGGCGGTCGGTGACATCGCCGGCGCCCTTGGCTTCTCCGCGGCGAGCGCCCTCGGAGACTCTGAGATGGGGGGGATCTCGTTCATCGAGGTCTTCGGAATCGGACGACGAACGAAGAACGGCCTCGACGGCGTCCAAAGGGTCCGGGAGTTCGCTCGCGAACGGCCCGATCGGCCTGGATTCGCCGTGGGTATCCAACCGCACGCGCCGTACTCTTGCGGCGTCGCCGTTTATGAAGCGGCCGCGGCGAGCGGACTGGCGGTCTCGACGCATTTGGCTGAAACGCCCGAGGAGGCGGAATTCACTCGCTTCGGGCGGGGGCCATTTCTGGATCTTCTCCGGGAGGTCGGGAGTATGGCGGCGGGCGACGCCCCTGAGCCCAGCGGATCACACCCGGTTGATGCGCTGCTTGAAATCTCGCCAGTTCGTTCTTGGCTGCTCGCCCATCTCAATTACCCCACGGAGCCCGACGAATCTGAGCTCGCCTATGAAGCTCGGCTCCGAGGACTGGCCGAACGTCATGCGACCGTGGTGTTCTGTCCTCGAGCCAGCGCTTTCCTCGGACACCCCCGCGCGGGTCGGCCCAATCACCAATGGCGTGAATTTCTGGAAGCGGGAATTGAAGTCGCACTTGGGACCGACGGGATGCCATGCCTCGAGACTCCGGACCGCTTGTCCGTCCTTGATGAAATGCGGGTACTCGCTGGCTTGGAAGGGCCATTCGAGGCGTGTCAGCTCTTTCGGATGGCGACGACCTCTGGCGCCCGCGGCCTTGGACTGGATCCGACCGCGGTCACCCTTGGCCCCGAGCCTTTGGCGGGTCTTCTGGCCATCCCGGGGGCTGGACGTGACCCAGTCCGCGATCTCTTTGCTCGGACCGAAGCCCCCCGATGGCTCCTTTCGCCAGATCGAACGGCCCTGGACATTTCGGGCAAGGGACCGTCCCGCCAATGACCGCACAAATAATGATGATCCCTCACGTTCCAAGCGGCTAGCATGTCAGTATGACCGCCCCCGACGAGGAACTCGATCTCAAAGCCGCCTTGGAAAAGAACGCGCCGTACCCAATGGAGGCGTTCGCGTTTGTCCGGGAAGGACTCGACCACACGGTGCGACGGCTCCACGGGGAGATGCCTGAAGGACCGTTGGACGAAGAAGACGTCCATCAGCGGCATGTCGATGGTGGCGAGTTGAGCCTTGGCCTCCTGAATTTTGCGATTCGCAAGTACGGGCTGATGGCCGAGACGGTCCTGGCTCATTGGAGCATCATTCGGACCGACGATTTTGGCCGAATCGTGTTCGCGATGATCGAGCAGGGGTTGATGAGTAAGACCGACGAGGATGATCTTGAGGATTTCTTCGGCGTCCGCCCCTTCTCCACCGCGTTCTCGCCGGCCACGGTCAAGCAGGCTCTCCTCGATATTCGCCTGGAAGAACGCTCGGCCGATCGCGCTGGCGGCTAATCTGTCCGCGTGAGTACACCAAGCCAAGAGAATTCGGAAACGCCGGACACGTCCACGTCTTCGCAGGACGGTCCGGCACTCGCCCGCCTCCATGTCTGGCAAATCCAGTCGGTCCGCGATGTGATGCTGGTCATCACGGTGCTGGCCATTCTCTGGCTCGGCTACGCCATGAGCACGATCACGGTCCCGCTGTTGGTCGCGCTGGCCCTGTCCTATCTCTTTGAGCCGCTGATCGAGCGACTGCAACGATGGTTCCATTGGTCAAGAACTGTTTCGGTGGCCGTGATCCTCGGCATCTTTATGACTGGTGTGGTGGTCATTGTCGTCCCCACCATCTTCTTGGTGGTGAGCCAAACCGGTTCGTTCATCGCGAGTGCGGGGAGTGGTCGTTACGCCGATCTGTTTGACAAGGGTGTGGCGTTGCTGCCGGAGGACATGCGGACGCAGGCCGAGGACAGCAAACTTTGGATCGAAGGAAAAATCCCGTGGTCGGCGAAGGTCTTTGGTGATGACCAGTCAACCGATTCATTGGTGCCGTCCAAAGCAGAAAATCCTTCGGTGAACCCTGCCACTGAACCCACCTCCGAAGACGCCAGCATGGGCGAGCAGGCACCGCCCCAGACGACGGACGCCGTGACCGAGTCCGAGACCGAAGAAGACCAACAGCTTCAGGCGATGGTGCGAGACGAAGTGGCTCGACAACTCGGCGGGGGAATCTTCGATCCTTCAGCCGGCCTGTCGTCGACGGGGGATTCGGATTCCTCGATCGCAAAGGACGGTTTTGGATCAGCCGCATTGGGCTTCGTGGGGGCTGGCGCCCGCCGAATCTGGGCGTTTGCCTTGGGCTCCATCGAGCTCGGCTTATTGGTATTCCTCATACCGTTTTACTTTTTTTACTTCGCGACCTCCTATCCGAAGGTGCTCCGATTCGGTCGCGAACTGATCCCGGAGGATCGTCGGACGCGAGTCTTTCATCTGGTTCGAGAGATGGACAAAGCGGTTGCCGGATTCGTCCGTGGGCGATTGGTGATCAGCGCCATCCTCGGGACGATCTTCGCCGTGGGTTGGTTCATCGTCGGCGTGCCGTATTCCCTGGCCCTTGGCTTGCTGGTCGGCGTCTTCTGTGCGGTGCCCTATCTCTCCGCGATCGGCGTTCCGATTGCCGTCACCCTGCTGGCAGTCGAGCAATTCTCGATCCCGGATACGGAACGGATGGCGTGGTGGGGAATTCTGGTCTGGCCGACGCTGGTGTATGGAATTGGCCAGTCACTTGACGACTGGGTCCTCACGCCGTTCATCCAAGGGAAGGTCACCAACTTAAACCCCGTCGCGATCGTGGTGGCAGTCCTCGCGGGAGGCTCGCTGGCCGGACTCTACGGAATGTTGTTGGCGGTGCCAGCTGCGGCCTGCCTGAAGATCATTCTTCGCGATGTCTTCATGCCGCGGATCCATGCTTGGCGCGAAGGCCGTGCGGCGGATCCGCTGCCGGGCGGTTGAATCAGGGATTCAGCGACGCTTGCCCTTCTTGCGTTGCTTGTATCCGGTCTTCAGGCTCTGGGTCTTGGTCGTCCCCTTGGTTCCGAGTCCGGGCATCCCGCCCATACCGGGCAGGCCGCCGCCTCGAGCCATTTCGCGTGCCGCCCCGATCTTTCCCTTCATGCCCATCCCGGACACCTGCTGGGTCATTTTCTGAACCATTTCAAACTGCTTGACGAGTCGATTGACTTCGTTGGGCTGCGTACCACTGCCCCGGGCGATTCTTCGGTTCCGATTCTTTCCGAGGAGTTTGACGTCTTCGCGTTCACCGGGCGTCATCGAGTGGACCATGCCCTCGAGTCGATTGAACTGGGCATCGTCGATGTCGACGTTCTTCAGTGCGGAACCAACCCCGGGAAGCATCCCCAGCAGTTGTTTCATCGGCCCCATCCGACGGAGGGTCTTCATCTGCTTCAGGAAGTCGTTCATGTCCAACTTGCCTTTGGCAAGTTTTTCAGCCATTTCCTCAGCTTCGGCCTCGTCGACCTCGTCGCGAGCTTTCTCAACGAGGCTGACCACATCGCCCATTCCGAGGATCCGCCCCGCGATCCGCTCGGGGTGGAACTCCTCCAGTGCGTCGAATTTCTCGCCGATTCCGATGAATTTGATCGGGGCGCCGGTGACGTGCTTGACTGAGAGTGCGGCGCCGCCTCGCGTATCGGAATCGAACTTCGTGAGAATCACCCCATCAATCGCGAGCCGCTCGTGGAATGCCTTCGCGCTATTCACGGCGTCTTGGCCGGTCATCGCGTCGACTACCAAGAGGATTTGGTGCGGCGTGAGCATTCGATTGATCGACTCGAGTTCTTTCATCAACTCATCGTTGATGTGAAGTCGGCCGGCGGTATCGAGGATGACGGCGTCAAATTTCTCGGCGCGGCCACGTTCAATGCCCCGCCGACAGACTCCGACCGCGGCGCCGACGGCTTTGCCGTATTCATCGCATTTTTCTGGTTCGCCATGAAAACCAACTTCGCCAGAACCAGGGCCGTCCGTTTGTACGCCCTCCGCAGTGATTCGAAGTTGTTCGACCGCGGCCGGCCGCTGCAGGTCGGCGGCGACCACCAGGACACGCTTCCCGCGCTTCTTGAGGAGTGCCGCGAGCTTGCCACAGGTGGTGGTCTTTCCACTTCCCTGGAGTCCGCACATCATGAAGATGGTCGGGCCCGGATCGACCATCATGAGATGCGAGTCGACCGGTCCCATCAGATCGATCAACCGTCGATTGACGATCTCGATCATCTGCTGACCAGGCTTGAGGCTCTCGATGACCTCTTGCCCGATGGCATCCTCAATGACGTCGGCGCAGAATTTCTTCACCACATCCAGATGAACGTCCGCCTCCAGTAAGGCGGTCCGAACCTCCTTCATGGCATCGCGAACATTCGATTCAGAAATCCGACCTCGGCCGGAGAGACCGCGGAAGGCCGCGTTGAAGCGATCGGAGAGGGCATCGAGCATCGAGGCGTCCGCTGGTCTTTGGAGAAGGTGGTGAAGCGAGCCGGAAGCCCGTCCGGACGAGGTCCGATCCAGGCGCGAAGAGGACAAGTATACCCTTCAGTACGCTTGACCCGGCAGCCCGAGATGCCGACGATGAAACCGCGATCGAAGTTCGATTCATCCAAGATCGCCCGGAGGATCCCATGACGTACCCCACCCTTGCTTGTCTTCGCCATTCCCGCCAGGCCGCCGGTCGCCGTTGGTTTGGCCGGATCGCTTCCGTGGCGATCTTCGGCCTCGCGATGTTTACCAACGCCTCCGTTCAGGCTCAGGCTGGTCTGGGACGTGGGAGCGGGGATCGACCCGATTCACTCGCGGTCGGACCGGTGGAGATTTCTCCCGCCACGCGAGCCGCCGCAGACGCCGAGGGACGTGGGGTGGCCCTCGCCCGAATTCAGGAATCACTCGAAGAACGGCTCGGCCTCGCCCTGGCACAAACTAGGAAATTCACCCTGGTCACCCGGGCGCGGCTCGATACGATTCTCGCGGAACAGAGCCTGGCGGCCTCGGGATTCGTCAATGCGGATGACCCGAACGCGGCCAAGGCATTGAAAATCGCTGGAGTGCAATGGATGGCGGTCCCTCGAATCATCGATTTCGAGGACATCACCCGGACTCGTCAATTCGAAGGCATCGAACGTACCGTGGAACGCCGGACGATCCGGATTGGGCTTGCCGTCCAGATCCTCGATACCACGACCGGTGTCGTTGGCGAGACCGCCAGCGTGGTCGTGGAACGTACCGAATCTGCGGACGAAAACGATCGCGCTCGACCGACCGGCGGTGATGCGACGAATCGACTGCTTGATTCAATGGCGGAGGAGGCTGCGAGCGACGTTGCGTGCCGAGTGCTTGATGTCGCCTATCCCGCCTCGGTACTGGCAGTTTCCAATGAGGTCATCACCTTTAATCGAGGTGATGGTGGATGCGTCGATACTGGACAAACTTGGATCCTGTCTCATCGAGGTGAGGCACTCGTTGATCCGGACACGGGCGAAACGCTCGGCTTTGACGAGCAGGAGACCGGTGCGGTCGAGATCACCATCGTCGGTGCGAAACTGACTCGCGGCCGAGTTGTGGCCGGCAACGCCGCTCGGGGCGACGTGATTCGTCCAGCCCCAGACGGTTGGAAGATTCCTTCGACCTTCGCGGCCGTCACGCCAGGATCAGCGGCGTCGCCGTCATCCTCGGAGGGCCGCCAAGCGAAGCCCGAAGTCGTTGCCAAGACGACGGCCGAGACCCTGGCCGCACTTGGTCCCGTCGCCGTGGTGGTGCAAGGAAATGTCCCGGGCCTACCCGTTGATGCGGCCAAGGCAATGGCCGCGAATGTCGGTGGTGCAGTGGCCGGAATCGGTCTCCGAGCCGTTGATCCCGCCGACGTGGTTCGCGCCATGCAGCCAGGGGCTGCGGATCGCGCCCTAGAAGGTGACGCCTCGATCGCCCGACTGGCGGCCGCCATCGGCGCCCGTTCGGTACTCATCGTGGATCTCGCAACGATGGACCAGTCGCTTCGCCGGGTCGAGGTGGGTGGGAATCGGACCAGCATGCAGGAGACCACGCTCCGCGGCGGCTGGCGGCTTCTGGAGACTGGAACCGGCGCGGCTGAGGCGGGCGACTATTTCGTGGTCCGCGTGGGCTCGATGGCCTCTGACGGCGGAGGCTCGGCGAAGGTGCAAGTCGACGAATCGCTGGCGGGACGTCTGTATTCAGATGCCGCAAAGACCATCGCCGACCAGCTTCAAGCGGACGCCGCACGCTTGTCTGGGACGACCGGGCCGGTGGCTTCAGGATACTTGCAGGTCGACGCGATTCTCGATGGACTTTCCGTCCCGCAGATCGTCCGAAATGAAGATGGCGAATGGCGCCTTTCGGGCGACGTCCTCCCGGTGCTCGCCGGAGGCGCCGAGGTGGCACTCGATGGATTTGTGATCTGTACTACGCCCTGCGGGGTCGAGGTTGATCGCGGTCCGCATCGCCTCACCGTGACTCGTACCGGCGCCGAAACGTGGACCCGCGAGATTCGAGTGCTCGGCGGAACCGCCGAGGCGCCGCAACGGATCTCCGTGGGTCTTCGACTGACCGATGCCGAGCGTCGACGGTGGTTGGAAAACGCCGAGATCTTTGAAGGCCTGAAACGAGACGCTTCCCTCACCGCCGCCGAAGTGGAGCGGATCAATGGATTCGCCCAGTTCCTCCGACAGAGCGGATTTCGGATCGATCGCCAAGAACGCCAAGACATCAAAGTTGATACCGATGACGCACCAGTGATCGAACGGCCGCTTTCCTACTGGAATCAATGGTGATTCGTACTCGCGTTCGATTTGCTGGAAGCATTCTGCTGGTCGGCGGTTGGCTCACGGCGGTCGGTTGTGCGAATCACAACGATCGTGCCGAGGGATATCTGAAGGCACTGGCGGCGGGAAACTGGAATGACGCCGTGTCCGAAGCGCGTTTGGTCTCGGCGGACGGGACCGAACGAAACGCAGTGATCGACGCCTTGGAACTTGGGACGGTGGAGCGGATCGCGGGCGATTTCCAACCGAGCGACCAGAGCCTTGGAAAGGCCTGGGCGTTGATGACCAGCAAGGCTCAGCCTGGTGATTCAAGCTTCATCGATCTCTTGGCAGCCGTGGCGGTGAACGAACGGGCGCTCGACTACATCGGAAGTTCATCTGATCGGGTGATGTGCGCGACGCTTCGAGCCCTCGATGTGCTGGCGATGGGCGATCTTGAGACGGCGAGGGTCGAATTGAAGCGGGCCCAGTTTGCACAGGAAGATGCGGAGGCACGATTCGCCGAGAGGATCGCCGAAGCTCGAGAGAAAATGGAGTCCGAGCATTCCGATCTGGCGAAGATCGAAAGCAGCAGTACTTTCAAAAACGAATACGCCGCCGCGTACGGCGGGCTCGAAGAGAATTTTCGGCCCTATGACGGCTGGACAAATCCGTTTACCGACTGGCTGACCGCGATCGTGCTGCACGTCGATGGAGTCGACGGTGGTGATTTGAATCGTTCGATTGATCTCCTGCGACGGGTTCGAGGGACCATCGGCGAAAACGCCGCCGTGGAATCGGATCTCGCGTTGGTCAACGCCTCGGGCAAGCGCGATCCCCAGGTGTGGCTTCTGCTGGAGAGCGGATTTGCCCCGCGGAAAGAGGAGGTCTCGTTTCGAATTCCGGCCTTCATTCCCGAAATGCCATTCATCGGGATCGCCCTTCCGAAGCTCGTTCAGGTCGAAGGGGCGGCCACGTCGGCGACGATTTTTAGCGACACCAACACCGCGCAAACTTCGATCGTTTGCGACATGGGGAGCGTGATCGCCCAGGAGTTTCAGGTCGAACTTCCGCTGATCACCGGACGGGCGATCGCGGGAACCGTCGCCAAGGCCGCGGCATCGTTGGCGGCCAATCTGGCGGCGGAGAATACCGGGAGCGGTTGGGCGCTCCTGGCGTCCATGGTCGCCACCAACGTGTACGGCTATGCCACCACGATTGCGGACCTCCGGACCTGGCGGACGCTCCCACGTTATTACGCCGTGGCAAGAATTCCATCGCCGAAAAATGGCCGAGTTCGACTCTCCGGGCCGGCGGGAGACCACGAAGTCGACGTACCATTGAATCGGAACGCGATGGTGGTCCTCCGAAGCCTGCGGGCGGGTGGGCCAGCTGCGATTCATGTTTTCCCCCTCGATCCGATTCCGTCGTTTGAGGTGGCCGCTCGGACCGAATTCCTCACGAAAGGAACCTTGCCATGAGATCTGTCATCACTCGAACGCTTCTTTTTTCCACCGTTCTACTGGTCGGCTGCTACGCCAACACCGTCACGAGTACTCAGCAGATTCGGAAGGATGGATGGCTCTCTTCTTATGCGAACGTCCGTGTGGTCCGGGAGACCAAGGTCAGTGATGATCTTCTCCGGGTTGACGTTGAGGTCGAGAATACCCAGCCTTTTAATGCTCGCTTTAATTACAAATTCGAATTCTTCGATGCCGAGGGGAGACTGCTCTTCAGTCCGACTTCGGGCTATCGTCAGGAGCAAGTCGCCGCGGGCGCCTTCTCGACCGTGACGGCAACCGCCAGCGATCCAAGAGCCGCGGACTTCCGACTGACTTTGACCAACGCCAATTGAAACTGCTAGGAAACTCAACATGAACGCCAAGCCACTTCTTTCTGTCGCACTTCTCACCCTCTTCCTCGCCCCGATCTCAGGTTGCAATCAACCCGCTCGAGTGGTGACGGACGACCGCGATAAGATCGTGTCGATCGACCAGATTGACGTCCAAGACTGGTCCAACGCTGCCGATCAGGTTCTCCAGCAACTGTTCGCGAGCGGTGCCCTCGACGCCGCACCGATGAAGCCGGCGCGAATCGAGGTCACTCGGGTGGTGAACGATACGACGCAACGAATCGACACCGATCTTCTGACCCAGAAGATCAAGATCGCGTTGCAACAGTCCGGAAAAGTCGCGTTCGCCAGCAGCGATGCTCGGGCCAACGAAGTCGCCGACTATCGCGATTTCAAGGCCGGTGATGATGCACCACGGCTTCCATTCTTCGTGATCAACGGCAAGATCTTGGAGATCCGGGCCACGGCTGGATCAACCAAGCAGTCGAGTTTCATTTTCCAGCTCAATCTGGTGAATACCGCCGAGAGTATTGATGCGTGGAGCGGCGAAGCCGAAGTCACGAAGCAAGGCACTCGAAATGCAAAGAACTCTCGGGGCTGAATGCGGGAGGCGTTTCTTGAGGCCGGGCGTCGGGATCAGCGGCTTAGCGATTCCGCGCGAGCCATTCGAGTAGTTGTTCTTCCGGCCAGGCGTTGATGCAGCCGGGAATCCGGAGGCGGCCGCGTCGCCCGGTCATGACCCCGTAACGGATGAAATCCAGATGTTCCCCGCGGTGAGCATCGGTGTTGATCGAGATCAGACATCCGGCATCGACCGCGGCCCTCACGTGGATGTCTCGGAGATCGAGTCGATACGGATTCGAGTTGATCTCTAAGGCGGTTCCACCCTCGTTGGCCGCGGCGATGAGTTGTTCGAAGTCTGGTTCGAGTCCCTTTCGGGTACCGATGAGGCGGCCGGTCGGGTGCCCGATGATTGAAACCAACGGATGTCGGGCCGCCGCGCACAACCTCGCGGTCGCCGCTTCGGGATCCTGGCGGAGCGAGGCGTGGGGACTCGCCACCACCACGTCGAGCATCGCGAGGACATCGTCGGAATAGTCGAGCGATCCATCAATATGGATGTCCACTTCGCTTCCGGCCAGAAGGCGAATCCCATCGATCCGAGCATCTGCTTCGTGGATCGCCTCGATGTGATCCCGTAGTCGGGTTTCATCGAGCCCATTGGCTTGAGGGCTGGACCGCGAATGATCCGTGATGGCAAGCACCGTTCGTCCGGCACCTCGCGCCGCCACCGCGAGCTCGTCGATGGTGAGCCGGCCATCGCTGGCCGTGGTGTGACTGTGAAGTTCGGCGCGGATCGCCTCGACGGTGATGAGATCTTCCGGCACTTCAAGGTCAAACTCGCCACGATCGACTCGAAGCTCTGGCGGGATCCACGGGAGGTCCAGCGCCTGATAAATGTCGGCCTCGGTGACCGATGCGATCGCCGTCACACCACGCTGCTGGGGTGGGCCACTTTCGCCATCATCTGGAAACAGACCGTACTCGTTGAGCCGAAACCCTCGGCCGATGGCCCGCTCTCGAAGCGCCACGTTGTGATCTTTGCTCCCCGTGAAGTAGAGGAGCGCGGCGCCCCAGACTTCCCCGGGAACCACCCGTAGATCGACTTGAATGCCATCCTCCAGCCGAACCGATGATTTCGTATCCCCGGCCACCAGAATCTTGGTGACCCCGGCCTGGGTTTGAAACGCCTCGCTGGCGGCCGCGGGGTCGTCGGTGGTGACCAAAATATCAAGGTCACCGATGGTCTCTTGGCCCCGCCGCACGCTGCCGGCGTAGGCGACTTTCCGAACGCCTGGAACGGTCTGCATCATGGCCACCAGGCCTTCGGCGATCGGCATGGCCGTGCCGAGCCGGCGGCGGTCGCCGGCGGTCTTCATAAACTCAATCGACGCTCGAATGTTGTCGACGGTCTTTCGACCCATGCGGGGCAAGGCTTCAAGTCTTCCGTCCTCGATGGCGCTTTCGAGATCGCCGAGAGATTCAATGTCCGCTTCCTGCCAGAGCCGTCGAACGGTCTTTGGACCAAGGCCCGGAACTTTCATAACGTCGCGGAGCCCGGCAGGAACCGAAGCCCGGAGCGCTGCCAATTCAGCCACCTCGCCTTGGTTGATAAATTCGATAATCTTCTGAGCGCTCGATTTTCCAATACCGTCGATCGCTTCCAATGCTTTCATCGCGCCGTCGTCTTGAGCCAGTCCACCCACATCCACGGTGAGCCCCTCCAACACTCGAGCGACCTTGGTGTGGGCGTTGACGCGAAAGCCGTTAGCGCCGGTGAGTTCGAGGAGGGTGGCAAACTCCTCGAAGATCCTCGCGATATCTTCATTCATGCTCATATCGCTGCATCGTACGACATCGGCCGACGGTTCAACCCACGTCGCCCAGTCCAAGCGTGGCGCCGTAGCGAGCCATCAGGATTCGACGCATCTCGACGGCGTCGGGTCCCAGTAAGCGAGGATCCCGCTCGATCCAATCCGCGGCATCCTGGCGGGCGAGGCGAAGCAGATCGAGGTCCTTGATGAGATCGGCGACGCGGAAGGGGGGCAAACCGGATTGTCGAGCGCCAAAGAGCTCGCCGGGGCCGCGAATGCCCAGATCGAGCTCGGCGATCTCGAAGCCATCGGTGGTGCCGCCGATCGCTTCCAATCGTCGTCGCCCTTCTTCGGTGGTCGGCTCGCCGATCAGGGCGCAGACGCCACGTTTTTTGCCCCGGCCGACTCGACCCCGCAACTGGTGAAGCTGCGCGAGCCCGAATCGCTCCGCGTGTTCGACCACCATCATGGTGGCGTTGGGCACGTCCACGCCGACTTCGATCACCACCGTTGCCACGAGCACATCGATGCTTCGGTCGCGGAATTGATTCATGACCGCTTCGCGTTCTTCGCGTTTCATTCGACCGTGCACCGCCCCCAACCGCAGGCCGGACAGCGGGCCTGCGGCCAGAAATTTCAGGTGATTCTCCACATCGGCAAGCCCCATGTCGGACTCCTCGACCGCAGGGACGACCACGAAACCCTGTTCACCAGCAGCCACTCGCTCCGCGAGATACCCGTACACATCAGCCGCCTTCGAGGGCGGGACCACGCGAGTCACGGTTGGACTTCTGCCCGGGGGGAGGTTTCGAATCACCGACACGTCCAGATCACCAAAGACCGTGAGCGAGAGGGTTCGTGGAATGGGCGTGGCGGTCATCACCAGAAGATGCGGCACCCGCCCGGCCTCATTGGGGCGACGAAGTCGGGATCGTTGCTCGACGCCGAATCGATGCTGCTCATCGATAATGGCCAACGCCAAGTCGTTAAAGACGGTTCCCTCAGAGAGAAGGGCATGCGTCCCGACCAGCATTTTGATTTCGCCGGCGGCGATGCGGGCGAGAAGATCTTTCTTTTCCCGGGCCGGCGTCGATCCGGTGAGCAAGCCGACTTCCACTTTGGCACCCTCAAGCATTCGGCTAATCGACGCATGGTGCTGTTCCGCGAGAATCCCAGTCGGCGCCATGATCGCAGCTTGATGGCCGTGAGCCGCAGCCAAGAGCATGGCGTGGACCGCGACCGCCGTCTTTCCCGCCCCGACGTCGCCCTGAAGCAGCCGATTGGTCGGGACCTCACGGGCCAGATCATCGCCAATCTCGCGGCAGACCTGCCGTTGATCCGTGGTGAGTTCAAAAGGGAAGCGACTGAGAATTCGCTTCTCGATTTCGGGGGACAGGGGAAGCGGCGCGGCTTTCATCGTCTCGCGAAGGTGCTGACGTTTCATCATCACCCCAAGTTGCAGCAGCAAGAGCTCATCAAAGGCAAGCCGCCGTCGCGCATCGGCCGCATCACGAGGACTCTCCGGTTGATGGATGTGACGGTACGCCTGGCCAAGCCGGTTCAACACCCGAGACTTGCGGATCGTCTCCGGAAGCGGATCCATGAGCGCCTCGGACGCGGGGTCCAGGATCCGGCTGACGAATTCCTCGATCTTTCGGCTCGACAGATCTTCACTGGCGGGATACACCGCTCGGAGCCGTTCGTCGCGCGCGGGGGTCTGGTCGTCATCATCGTCCTCCGGACGCCACTGGGGGTTTCCGATCTGCAGATAACCCCGCCACCGCTTGGCACGTCCTTCAGCCACGATTCGAAGCCCTGGTCGCAGTTTGTTCCGAAGCCAGGGCGCGTTGAACCAGACGAGCTGAACGGTCCCGGTCTCGTCTTCCAGGGTCACCTCGATCCGGGGACGACGGCCCGGCGGAATCTTGATCGCGGCGATCTCACCCCGCACCGACACATTCGCCGCCGCGCCTTCCTCCTCGGGGAGCGAGGCATCGATTTCGGCGATGGTCGACTCGGCGTGCTCGTGTTCGTACCGCATTGGGATGTGATTGAGGAGATCTTCCACGGTCCTGATTTCCAACCGACCGAGCACAGCGCCCAGCCGCGGGCCGACGCCGGGGACGACCTCGATACCGGCGTGGGGTTGGAAGGGGGTTGGTGAGGTCATCTGGAGTGGTACCGGTGGAATGAGGAGCCAGGTCGTAGCATACGGGCATGGCACGAAAGCCCTCCGCGAAGAAACGTTCCTTGACCGATGCGATGCTCTTCGTACACGGTGGATCTGACGAATCGTCGAAGCCGACGAATGACCCGTCCGAGCCCCCTCGCGCGGCCTCCGAGGCGCCGAAACCATACTCCGTTCGCCAGTTGGTCGACCTGCTCAACCAAACGCTCTCCACCATCGATGGTGGTCGACGAATTCAGGTGATTGGTGAGGTTGGTTCGGCCCGACTCGGCGATCACTGGTACTTCTCGCTCAAAGATGGTTCAAAAGCGAAGATTGAGTGCTCATTCTTTGCGCAGCGGCGACGGCTCGACCCCGATGCGGCGACACCGGTGATTGGGAGTCTGGTGATCGCCACGGGCCAACTCGAATATTGGGATCAGGGCGGGCGGCTCTCGCTCATCGTGAACCAACTTCGCGACGCGGGCGAAGGTGATCTCCATCAACGGTTCGAACGGCTCAAGACCGAACTGGACGCCGCCGGCTATTTCGATCCCGCGGCCCGATTACCTTTGCCGAGTTTTCCGAGGCGAGTTCTGATGATCACCAGTCGGGAAGGTGCGGCCCGTCGCGACGTCGAGGAAACGGCGCGTCAGCGGTGGCCCGGGCTGCAGATCCTGATGCACCATGTCGCCGTTCAAGGCACCCTCGCGACGCCGCGAATTGCGGCGGCGATCCGCAAAGCGCGGGCGGTGGCGCCTTCACTCGGCGTCGATGCCATCGTGCTGACCCGTGGAGGTGGGAGTCTTGAAGATCTCTGGTGCTTCAACGAGCGTGCCGTGGCGGACGCGATTTTCGAATCTCGGCGGATGGCGACGGCCCGCCATCTCGCGGGCGGGCCACCTCCGGTTCCGCTCATCTCGGCCATCGGCCACGAGACCGATCTGACGATCGCGGATCTGGTCGCGGATCATCGGACCTCGACCCCGACGCAGGCAGCGATGGCGCTGGTGCCTGATGCGAATGAGCATCGAGGCATCCTCACGGGGCGGGCGGGAAGGATGCGGCTGCTGATTGAACGCCGTTGGGGCGAGTGTGGGGCGCGGCTTGAATTCGCATCTCGTCACGAGGTCCTTCGTCGGCCAGACAGGCTTCTTGTTCCGCATCGAGACAGAATCGATGAGCTCGACCGACGACTCAAGGCCGCCATCGCGGCACAGCGGGTGACTCGACTCGCGAGATTAGAACGGGGCGGGACCAGATTGGAGCGGGTCGCCCCCAAGAGCCAGTTGGCGGTGGCCTCGACGGCATTGGACGCGTCATCCAGTCGCCTTGCTCGGGCGATGCGAAGGCGACTTACCGAGTTGGGAACCTCTTTGAATCACGCGGCACAAAGGCTCTCATCGACCAGCCCGGATCAGGTCTTATCTCGGGGCTATTCCCTCACGCTCGGCGCCGATGGCCGTCCGATCCGGTCGGCTGCCCAACTTCGCGATGGAGACACCGTCACCACCAGGCTGGCCTCCGGTGACTTTGATGCCGAGGTTGTGGCGATCCGCCCATCCGAGGATCCTCATGCCTCATGACCGGTTCGACGTCTTCCCCGGCGCGGCGTGTTAGAGTCTGAGTCATGGCCACGAAGAAGAAATCGGATATCGGTTCGACTCCGGAGGTGCCGCTTCGCTTCGAGGCAGCCGCCGAAGAATTGGAGTCGATCATCGACCGTCTCGAGCAGGGGGACATCCCGCTTGAGGAGAGCCTGGCAGCCTATGGCCGGGGCCGATCCTTGTTAACGAGATGCCGTTCGATTCTCGATGCCGCCGCCGCCGAGATTGCGGAAGTCGACCTCGATGGCATGGAAGACGATGCCGATTCAAATGCCTAGGCGCGACCTTTACCAGCGTGGTCACTCGGACCAACCGAAAGGGGCCGCTTTTTGAACTCCTGGAACTCCCTCGCTGATCTGCCGCCCTGGGTGCTCACGTGGACGCCTCGAATCGTCACGGCGCTGTTCCTTTTCGCGTTTGGGGCGAGTGTCGGAAGCTTCTTGAACGTCGTCGCGTATCGCCTTCCGGTCGGCCGAAGCGTGGTCAGCCCGCCCAGTCGATGCCCCCAATGCGGTTGGCGGCTCTCTTGGCATGAAAACCTCCCGATCATCGGCTGGATCTTGCTTCGAGGACGATGCCGCCGATGCCGGGGAAAAATCAGCATCCAGTACCCCGCGATTGAATTGCTCGTCGCGATGTTGTTCGTCGTCACCTATTTCGCCTTCTTCTGGCCGCCTCGAGAGACTTGGATGACCGAGATTGGCGGCACCTGGTGGACTCGATCGCAGCTCGCCGGTGCTTGGCCCGCCTATCTGGTCATGGTTTCGCTCCTCAGTGGGTTGGTCGCGGCGACCCTCGTCGATGCTCGGACTTTCCTGATCCCGGCGGGAATCACCACCACGATGACCATCGTCGCGGTTGGAGGCTGGCTCATTCAGGGGACTTTGGCCTCCCGGATTTCTGACCCAACGCTCTTTCCGCTCCCGCTGGCCGGTTGGACGACGATCTTCGTCACCCTCGGGGGGCTTCTGGGCACCGTGGTGGCGTGCCAACTCCTTTGGTCCGGGCGGATTCGCCGGAGTTTTGCGGATTACGACGACTATGTGAAAGAGGATGAGCCTCTCGCGGAATATCCCCATGGCAGACGGGAGATGCGGCATGAACTCGCCTTTCTCTTCCCCATTCTGGCCGGTGGACTTCTCGGCTGGGGCTTGGCGGTGACGCTTTCGCTCGAGTCCACGCCGCCTCGACTGCTGGAGATCCTCGGCGCGGTGCTCCTGGGGTGGTTCGTGGGCGGAGGGCTCGTCTGGGGCGTCCGAATACTTGGGACGCTTGGATTCGGTCGTGAGGCGATGGGGATGGGCGATGTGCATCTTCTGGCGGCGATCGGCGCTGCCTTGGGCTGGATGGACCCGATCAAGATCTTCTTCTTGGCCCCTTTTCTGGCTCTGGGATGGATTGCGATCTCTCGGCTCATCGCGAAATTGGTTCGCCGCGAGGGGAGGGAACTCCCGTACGGGCCGCATCTTGCCGCCGCCACGATGCTGGTGGTATTCGCTCGGCCATTTGTGGATGAACTTCAACGGGCGCTGTTCCATCCGCCCGGATGACCTTCAGGCGATACACTCGCCACGCCAGCTCCGATCTGTCGTTTGATCGGACGTCTCCTGGCAATAATCGAACGTCGGGAGCCTTGGGCGACCCGAGTCATGGATGACCCTTCGGACCAGATCCCGAAGAACTAACGCGGAGGTTTCGACGACATGAACGGACGACTTCTTTTCTTGACCATGTTTGCTGGCATCACGACGATGGGTGGTTGTGACAACAACGCCAAGATGAACCAGCAGTCCCTGATGCAGGAGAACCGCGAGTTGCGGGACAGTCTCGCAACCAGTCAGCAGGATTTAGACGACGCACAGGCGCAAAGCCGCCAGCTCGAGTTTCAGTTGAACGAAGCGAACGATCAGGCCGCCAATGCTCAGGCGCAGCCAACGGCGAGTGACTTCGGCCCCGGTGTCGAGGTCTTCCAGTTCGGCGGCGAGATGATCGTCCGAATCGACGGCGACGTGCTCTTCGATTCCGGACGGACTTCCTTGAAGCCCGCTGCCAAGAAGACGCTCAAGCAAATCTCTGACGAGGTGCGTCGCTCGTATCCGAACGCGAAACTCCGCGTCACCGGTTTTACCGATACCGACCCGATCAAGAAGTCGGGATTCAAGTCGAACTATCACCTGGGTTTCGAGCGAGCCTTCGCCGTCGGCGCGTTCCTTGATTCTCAGGGCTTCAGTTCGGACGACATCAGCTACGCAACCTTCGGTCCCGATTCGCCGCTGGGAAGTAAATCCAAGAGTCGTCGCGTCGAAGTCTCAATCGTCACCGATGAATGATTGAAGGACTCGGATCGTCGCGGTTGATTTCAGCGGCCCCGAGAACCACGAGTAAGTCAGAAAAAACCGAGGCGGTTCGTCGACATCAAATGACGTACCGCCTCGTTCTTTTTTGGCCCTTCGATCCATGAACTTGTCGACCGGAGTCTTCGCGGGTTCACGAATCACTGGCCGTCGTGATCGCCGGTACGCGGTTGAGATCGATGCCGGCAGTGGCGGCGGATCAGATGCGAATGACGTCTCCACCCAAGGGCGACCGGAGACGCTTCCCCCGGAATCAGAATTCGACCTTGACGCCTTCGGCCTTGATCGCATCAATGAGGGTGGCCAAGGTGGCGAGCGTGGCGTCCAGCCGGCGAGCGGCATCGTCGAGATCGTTATAGAGGGCGGGGTCGTTGAGGAGTTTCCCAACGGTGCCTTCCCCGGTACCGGCCTTCCCGATGACCTTTCGGACATCCGCGAGCGTCGCGTCGACGGCATCAGCGGTACTCGCCAATCTCGCCATGAAGGCGGGGGCTTCTCGACCGAGTTCAGTCGCAAGCTCACCCGCGGCGACGGCCGCATCAGCCGCCCGCTCAATAAAGAGATTGGCCTTAAAAACCGCCTGCTTGGCGTCCTCACGCAGTTGCTCGTCGCCGAGCCAATCACCGGCGATATTGAACGCACGCTCGGCTTCAGCGAGGGTTCGGTTGATTCGGACCACCGAGGCGGCCAAGCCTTCTTCGTCGCTGGGATCCGCCCCGACCATCTCGTTGAGCCGGCGACCAAGGTCGCCGTAGACCGCCGCAAGCGTTCCGACTTCTTTGAAGCTCTCGGTCACCGGGAGCATCTTTGAGTCGAGGGCCCGAATCAAGGATTCATCTAAGCTCAGGAACTCGCCTGCGAGTACCGGGACATCGCCGGGCATGAATACCGCGCGTCCGCCTTCGGGATCGATCGAGAGAATCGACAAGCGCGTTCCACCACCGATCAACGCGGTCTGAACTTGTACCAGATGATCGACGGGAATTCGCACCCATTCATCGAGACGACAGGTGAGTCGAACGGGATCCGTCTCCTCCAATTCCAGTGCCACAGACTCGACCACCCCGATCGGGACGCCGTCGAGCGTGATTTGGCTTCCGTAGCGAAGCCCACCAGCACGGTTGAGACGAATCGTGACGTCGTACGAATCGCGGGCAAGCTCACGCAGGGAACCAAATGCGAGAAGCATCGCGATGCACGCCATAACCCCGGCGATGGCCGCGATGCCAATCACGGCATCTCTGTATCGATCCTTCATGACGGCATACTCGCAGGATTCGACCGCGCTTGCTCGGCGGCAGGTGGCGGCAGTTCGCGCCCTTCAAGGAATGACCTGACCACCGGGTCTTCAGAATGTCGCATCTCATCAGGCGTGGCATCGAGCCGCACCTGGCCTTCATGAAGGAGCACAAGTCGGTCGGCAACCTGAAAGGCCGAATCAAGATCATGGGTCACCACCACGCTGGTGATGTTGAGCTCCCGTTGAAGACGGATGATCAGGTCGTTGATCACGTTGGCTCGGATGGGGTCTAAGCCCGTGGTGGGCTCATCGTAAAGGACCATCTCCGGTTCGAGCACGATCGCCCTGGCCAACCCCACACGCTTCCGCATGCCCCCTGAGAGTTCCGATGGCATTTGATCGAGACTGTCCGCAAGGCCGACTCGATCAAGCGTCCGGCGGACTCGTTCCTCTAAATCTGGACCGGCTTGGCCGGTCTCCAGGAGCGGGAAGGCCACGTTCTCACGAACGGTCATGGAATCGAACAGGGCGGCGCTCTGGAACAGAAATCCGATCCGCCGACGAATCGGCGAGAAACGTCGCTCGCTCATTTCATCGACGCGTTCACCCTTGAACGAGACCTCGCCCGCATCTGGACGAAGCAGCCCCACGATGTGCTTGAGCATCACGCTCTTGCCGCATCCGCTGGGGCCCATCACGACCAGAGATCGTCCGGTTTCGATGTTGAGATCGAGACCACGGAGGACGGGGCGGCCATCAAAGGACTTCCAGACGCCACGGAGCGCGGCGATCGGAGGAAGTTCGGGTTCAGATTCGGCGATCATGGAGATATCATCCCCAGTGGAGCACAGGATGCAAATGCCCGAAGAAAACGAAATCCCCGCCCAGGCCACGCGACGCCCCGCTGGCCTTGAGGCCCAAGGCGTGGTGCGTCATCAGGGCGAGGTGATTCGCGTCGAGCAATATCAATTCGAGATTGACGGAAGGCAGATTCGCAAAGACGTCGTTCGTCATCCAGGTGCGATTACCGTGATTCCGATCGAGGCTGACGGGACCATTCTGATGGTGGAAGTTGGCCGGCTTGCGGTCGGCCGGATGCTGCTCGAATTCTGTGCTGGCAAGCTCGAACCCGAGGAACCCCCTTTGATCGCGGCGGGCCGGGAGCTCGAAGAAGAAGTTGGTCGACGGGCGGGCCACATGGAACCGATCGGTGCCTACTTTACCAGTCCGGGATTCTGCGACGAACGGATGCACGCCTTTGTCGCCACCGACTTGTCGGCGGTGCCTCAGCGACTGGAACTTGGGGAAGAAATCGAAGTGGTCAAGATGACTCCGGAGCTGATTGATCGGGCCATTTTCGACGGGCGGATTGATGATGGAAAGACCATTACCGCGTGGCATCTGTTCCGGGCCAAGCATCGAGACGGCGGCCCATGACGTCGATGCCACCCGAAGATAGACCGCCACCTGACGTCTTTCGAGGCGAGCGAGTCGCGCCCCGATTCGGCGATCCGCTCAGTTGGTCGGTGCCGATACTGCGACTCGGCGGCACCATGGTTCGAGTTCACGCGCTCCTGCTGGCCACGATCGTGGTCATTCTGGTCCGAGCGGGCTGGTTTGCAGGCGACCTGAGTTTCTTTCTTGGTCCGGTGCCCGCGGGGATCTTCCTTGGCGGACTTTTCATGGTCGTATTCATCCATGAAACCGCCACCTTGATTGCCTTGCGGTTTCTCGGCGGCGATCTTCCAGAAATCGTGCTCCAGCCGCTTGGAGGTCTTGAGCAAGGGGTGCCACCCTCCGGATGGAAGAGGAGCCTAATCGCGGCGATAGTCGGGCCCAGCGTGGCCGCAATGGGGGCGGGGCTCGCGATGATCGCGATCTATCTCGAGTCCGGAACCTTCCCGATGCCCGACCCGTTCACCTTTTCGGGCGTGTACTCGCCGGGGGTCGCGGAGTCGATCTGGTTGGAGAGCCTCTATCTCTTCGCGATCGCCGCCACCTTGGTGAGCGTGGCAAACCTGCTTCCGGTCACGCCGTTTCGAGGCCAGTTGATTCTCGAAGCAATCTTGAGACCTCGGCTGGGTCGAGCCGCCTCTCGTCGTGCCACCCATCGAGTGGGGATCGCCACAGCCATTCTTCTGGGCCTCGCCGGACTCCTCACCTTTCACCTCGTCCCCATCCTGATGGCATTGCTCTCGGCGGCGATGCTTCAGAGAACCCACCAGCGGCTTCGAGAGATCGACGAAATCGTCGGAGGTGGTGATTCCCAAGTGGTCGATATTCGCCTGGATGCCATTCTTGATCAACAGGATGCCGCGGAGCAGGATGCCGCCGACGCCAGCGCCGCGTCCGAGCGATCCGAAGTCCGAGCGATGGAGGAGGCGGCGCTGAACCGGATCCTCGAAAAGATCGCCCAACAGGGCATGTCCGCCCTCGACTCCAACGAACGAAGTGTTCTCGACGCGGCAACCAAACGACGTCGGGCGGATCCTTCGGAGGAGGATTCGGCGCCTTCGGCGTGAGGTTCCTGGCGGAAAGATGATCGAGTCCGGCTTCAACGTCCCGGCGAAGGGCCGATCGTCGGTAGACTCCTCAACCCATGGGAATCTACGACCGAGATTATTCAAGAGCGTCCGCTGGTCGAGCTCCATCCCGACTCACCGGTCGCGGCTGGGGAATGTCCGGATGGTCGGTCAATCGGTGGTTGATCACGATCTGCGTGGCCGTATTCGTCATCGATCAGTTTCTCCCGCCGACGATCGCGCCCATTCAGTCTGTGGCCCCGAACCTCCCCGAGAACGCCGTCCTGGACCCCGTTGATCGCGGGCGTCTGCGGTTGCCAACGCTGACGCAACTCACCGAAGGAAAATGGCCGGTATTCGCACAGCGTGCTGACAACCGTCTCGTCTCCCTACCGTCACTCCCGCGGAACCCGCGTGGCGCCTACACCGTGCCAGTTCTCGAGGCGTCGCCGAATGGACTCGTCGCCGCCACGGGGACCTACACCATTCGAGATGAAGACGGGAATAGTCGAAAAGGCCAAACCCCGCTCCTAGAGGAGGTGGTGATCAACGGACCGATCTGGGTCTATGGCTACTTCTCGACTGCCACCGCCCTCCTGCAGCTCGACGAATTCTGGGGCCTCCGAGGATTTGAATTCTGGAGGTTCATCTCTTTTCAATTCCTCCATGCGAATTTCACCCACCTCCTCTTCAACATGATCGGGTTGTATTTCTTCGGAAGCCTGGTCGAGCAATATCTGGGGGCTAAGAGATATCTCGCGTTCTATCTCCTCTGCGGCATGGCCGGCGCCGCGTCGTACCTACTCCTCAACTTCACGGGTTGGACGGTTCTACAACTGACCGGAAAAGAGTTTCCTGTCCTGTTGATGAATGACCCGGGAACGCCATTGGTCGGGGCGAGCGCGGGCGTCTTTGGCGTGGTCATCGCTTCTGCGTTCTTGGTGCCCAATGCTCGGGTTCTACTGTTCTTCGTCATTCCCATGCGGCTCTCGACCTTGGCCTACGGCATGGTCGGAATCGCCTTGTTCTCGGTGATTTTCGGGCGAGATAACGCCGGGGGAGAGGCAGCGCACATCGGCGGCGCCCTCGCTGGCTTCTGGTTGATCCGACATCATCAAGTCCTCCACGGATTCTTCGACTTTCTCGGGCGATACGACCCAACCAGCCGGAGTGGTGCGGCCTATCGGGCTGGGAAGGTGCGGAGTGCCGGCGGCGGGACGGTGGCCGACGTTGAGATCGATCGAATTCTGAGCAAAATCCACGAGAACGGACTCCAGAGCCTCACGTCTAAGGAGAAGAAGATTCTCCGTGAGGCTTCGAGACGGTGACCGGCCCGGTCCAGTTCACGATCGAGTCCGAGTGCTCCTCGAATCACGCGCGGACTGGAACCGTTCAGACGCCACATGGCAGTTTCGCGACGCCGGCGTTCATGCCGGTCGCGACCGCCGCCGCCATGAAGGGCGTCCTCCCCGAGCAGGTGAAGAGCGTCGGGGCGGAGATCATTCTCAACAACGCCTATCACCTCATGCTCCGTCCCGGGACCGAACTCCTCGAACGATTCGGAGGCACCCATCGGTTTATGAAATGGGACGGCCCGGTGCTCACCGACTCCGGGGGGTACCAGGCATTCTCGATGTCGGACATGAATGCCATCAACGAAGACGGGGTCTCTTTTAGATCGTTCGTCGATGGATCCAAAGTCCATCTTGGCCCAGAGTCGTCGATGCAGGTTCAGAACGCCATCGGGGCGGACATCATCATGGCCTTCGATGACTGCCCACCGTCACCCCACGCCAAGCACGGTGCCGGGAGTCCCCGGGCGAAGTTGCCGACCCCGCAGGATTGGGAAGGGCGGCTCCGCGAGGCCCATGAACGGACCATTCGCTGGCTCGACCGATGTGTTCGAGCACACGCCAGGCCGGACGAGCAGGCGCTGTTCGGGATCGTCCAGGGTGGGACAAACCTCGATCTCCGGGCGGAATCCATTGACGGCGTCTGTGGATTTGACTTGCCCGGATATGCGATCGGCGGCGTCGCGGTCGGGGAGGGCCCCGAGAAGATCCAAGAAGTGGTGGAATTCACCGCACCCCGACTCCCCTCGGATCGGCCTCGATATCTCATGGGCGTTGGATATGAGCGAGATATTGTGATGGCGGTGGCCGCCGGGGTGGACATGTTCGACTGCGTCCTTCCGACCCGGAACGGGCGTATGGCGTCAGTCTTCACCTCCACAGGGCCACTCCGACTCCGGCATGCCCGGTTTCGGGATGATCTCTTGCCCATCGAAGAGGCGTGTGACTGCCCGGCTTGTGCCGGTGGTTTCAGCCGGGCGTACCTCCGTCATTGCTTCTTCGCGAAGGAAATGATCGGTCCAATCCTCTGCAGCCTTCACAACCTCCGGCACTTCCAACGGCTCCTGCTGGACATTCGGACCGTGATCCGGGATGATTGTTGGTCTTCGCTCGCCGGCCGCTGGCCGGTTCTCGATGCTGCTCAACGTCCATTTCCGGACGTGGAGGGGCCATCGAGCGTTCCGTCACACGGTGATGGCTCGGGGCCGGATTCCGCTGCGGAAGGTTCGACCCAATCATGATCGACTCGATCAACTTCGTCTCCCTCGTCTCGCCACACGGTTCGCTCCTGACTCTCGGGCAGGAGGGGCCACCGCTCGCGGGGATGGAAACCGGCATCCCCGTGACTTCCACATCTGGCGGTACCGCTGGAGAAGGCGAGGCGGTCGCCGCCGATGGCGGCGGAAGCCTGCTCATGTTCATGTTCCTTCCCCTCATCTTGGTGATGATTCTCTTCAGCGTCTTTGGACAACGAAAAGAACGCAAGAAGCGGGAAGCACTTTTGAGCAGTGTGAAGAAGCACGATCGAGTCCGAACCATCGGCGGCGTCATCGGCGCCGTGGTTGAGATCAAGCCCGACACGATTCTTCTCAAAGTAGATGAGAGCAGCAACACGCGGATGACCTTCGCCCGTGACGCCGTCCAGCAGGTTCTGGAGTCCGAAGAAGAAGCCTCCTGACACCGATTTCCTGATCCCGCCTTTTTTGAAATTGATTCCGCCTGCCTCGACTCAGTCGACCACTTCCCATGAAGAACATCATTCCCAAGCTCGTCCTGATCGGCCTGATCGTCGGCGTCTGTCTCTGGTCCGTCTATCCGCCGCAGAAAAAGATTCGACTTGGTAAGGATCTCCAAGGCGGGGTCAGCCTGGTCTACTCGGTGAAGATTGCGGAGGGTTCTGAACCCGACCAAGTTCTCGCCCAGACCATTGACGTCCTCAAGCAGCGAGTCAATCCACAGGGCATCCTCGACATCGGCATGCAACCCGTCGGGCGAGATCGCATCGAAGTGGTGATGCCGCTTCCCAACGATCAAGTTCGTGCGTTGCAGCAGACCTATCGCGACGCGCTGGACGCACTTCTGGCGGTGTCGCGAATTCGCCCCAGCCAGCTCGATGCCGCACTCGATGCCGGCAATGCTTCGGCAAAATACGGGGGCACCAGCCTGCGCAAGGCGGAGCTCGACCGACTCCAAGCCGCATGGGTTCAAGCCAAGGCCGCGCGGGCCGATCTGGTCGAAGCGGAAGCGGGGGACCCGGTCGACGAGATTCGGGTCGACGGACTTCGCGATCGAATCGCCCGGGCTGAGATCACCGTCGAGGAACTCCAGAACACGATTCTCTCGCAGTCCTTTGGTGATGATCGACTGTTCAACATCCTTGCCCTTGAGGGAGCGCCGCGTCTTCGTGATGCCGAGGGAAACTACGATCCAGCCAGTAGTGACCGAGCGGTCGCCTTCTCCGAGCTCGAACTCGAATTCCCGCATCTGGCCCAACAGATCGCCACGCTGGCTTCCGCGTATCGCGCGTTTGAAGCGGAACGTACCGGTCTCGATGATCCCGAGGATCTCAAACGACTCCTCCGCGGTGCGGGGGTGCTTGAATTCAGAATCGCGGTTCGCCCCGGAGCATTGGATGTTCCGATCACGCTCTTGCGGGAACAGCTCGCGGAGCGAGGCCCAAACAACACCGACTCACCCGTCGCCCGATGGTTCTCGATCAATGATCTGAAGCAATGGACCGACGAGGACCAACCAGAATCTGTCGCCGCCCTGATTGCGGATCCAGTCGGCTACTTCCAGACTCGATACAACCTTGTCGCCGCTGAGAAAGACGGCCGCCGTTTCATCCTCCTGTACGTCTCGCCTGAAAAGAGCATGACGCACACCGCCGGTGACAACTGGGCAATCCGACAGGCGAGCCAGACGATCGACGATCTCGGACGGCCCGCAGTGTCCTTCGGCCTCGACAGCGCGGGTGGATCGATGATGCGGCGACTCACTTCGCCCAACATCAACCAGCCGATGGCCATCGTGCTTGACGGCGAGGTCTATACCGCCCCGAATCTCAATAGCGCCATCGGTTCGCGAGGCATTATCCAAGGCAACTTCGGCGAAGCTGAAGTCAAGTACCTGATCAGAGTGCTTGCCGCGGGAAGTTTGGAAGCCCGTCTGAGTCCAGAGCCCATCTCTACGAGTATTCTTGGTCCGGCACTCGGGCAGGACAACCTAGTTCGAGGCCTTGAAGCGGTCGCCATCTCCGCGGTGTTGGTCGCCGTCATCATGGTCCTGTACTACTTTGGTGCCGGGATGATCGCGGTCATTTCGTTGCTGATCAATGCGATCATGATCTTCGGGATCATGTCGATGATCGATGGGACTTTCACGCTTCCAGGGCTGGCGGGTATCGCCCTGACCATTGGTATGGCGGTGGATGCGAATGTTCTCATCTTCGAGCGCATTCGCGAAGAGTTGATAAACAACAGCGAGAATCTGCGCGATTCGATTCGAATTGGTTTTGCCAAGGCCGCCAGCGCGATCCTTGACGGCAATATCACAAACCTCATTGTCTGTTTCATCCTCTATCAGACGGCTGCGACCGAAGTCAAGGGATTTGCCCTCACGCTCTCGATTGGCGTGCTTTCAACACTCTTCACATCACTCTTCGTCAGCCGGGTGCTCTTTGCGATCTGCACCGAAGTGCTCGGATTGAAGTCGATCCCGATGCTTCCGACCGTGTTCCCCGCGATCCATAGGGCGCTCGAACCGAAGATCAATTGGATCTCGCTCCGAGGCCCGCTCCTGTTCCTGAGCGCGGCACTGGCGATTGGCTCGCTGGTGTTGTTCTTTGCGAGGGGTGCCGACGTTCTGGAGACGGAGTTCCGAGGTGGCGTCAGTGTCAAGATGACCACTCGGGCCGCCGAAGCCGGGGAGAATTCTGGCACCGATCGCGATCTCGCCGGACGTCTTCTGCTCACTCGTGGCGAGGTGGAAGATCGTGTCCACAAGATCGGCGACGACAACCCCGACGACGCCGTGCTGGCGCAGCTGTCCAACGCCACCGTGCTGACCGTCGGAGACACGACGGCGGCCAGCGAAGCTGGCAGTTTCCAAGTCAAAGTCGCCAATCCCCCGGGGATTGGCGATGACGAGAACATCGCCGATCACGTGGTGACCGCACTGGTCGAACAGTTCGGAGATGTGCTCGCCGTCATTCAACCAGTCCACTTCAACGCCGAGGGTGATCCCGACTACAGCAGCCATACTTTTCCGCTCGAGCGGAAATCGCTCGGCGAATCGATCGGACGCAACGACACGGCGATGCCGGTTGATGCCTACCGTGGCGGTGTCGCGGTGGTCATCGACGGAATCACGCCGCCGATCACACTCCTCGATGCCAACGAGCGGATTCTCCGCATGCGGAATCAGCCCGACTTCAGCGATACCGCCGGGCGAAACATGGACGTCATCGGGCTCGAACAGTCGGGGGTCTCCGGAGACGAGCCCGCCTACGCGGCGATTGCCGTGATGGTCTTCGACGATAGTCTTTCCAGCTTTGAAGTCGCTTTGGACACCTGGGATCGCGGCCTGGCACAGCGTGAATATGAACTGGTTCAAGCCGCGTTGACCCGAGAGGCCAGCCTTGACCAGTCGAGCTTCTCGCCGAAGGTGGCCCAGAATCTTGCGGCCAGCGCGATCGTCGCGGTGATTCTCAGTTTGCTTGGCATGCTGGTCTACATCTGGTTCCGATTCGGCTCGCTCCGGTACTCGGTGTGTGCGATTTCCGCATTGATGTTCAACATCAGCGTCTGCCTTGGTGCCATTGCCTTGAGCCTGGTCATCGGCGAGACGACTTTCTTTGGCGTCCGCGTCCTCGACGAATTCCGGATCGATCTCAACGTCGTGGCGGGTTTGCTGACGATCGTCGGTTATTCGCTCAACGATACGATCGTCATTCTCGATCGCATCCGCGAGAATCGTGGAAAACTGAGCTATGCGTCACTCGATGTGGTGAACAACTCCATCAATCAGACGTTCAGTCGAACGATCATGACCAGTGGTACCACGATCACGTCGGCCATTGTGCTTTATTCGCTCGGTGGAACGGGGATTCGTCCCTTCGCCTTCACATTCTTTGTGGGCCTTATCGCCGCGACCTATTCTTCCGTGGTGATCGCGGCTCCGCTGACGTGGTCCCGCAATGGCGGAACGCGACCGAGCACCGATGGAGAGTCAGGATCCACGTCTCGGACGACGTCACTCTCCACGGGTTGAGTTCGAGACGGATGGTGCCGAGGGCATCATCTCTTGAAGCGTCCAGGAACCGCACGCAGGGGTTCCTGGGCATCCGAACCCAGGCCGATCTCATCGGCCGAACCTGAAGAGGACGAGCCCATGTCTAGTGGCGTTCGATTTACCGTGGCGGTCATCGTGGTGGCGATGTTTGCAGTGGGCTTGTATTACGCCCGGCTCGAAAAGCCGGTCGCGCCGGCCGCGACAGAAGTTGCCCGGACGCCCGAACCATCAGCACTTGAGACGGGCGTCACGGACGTCACCGACGTACCAACGCCTCCGACCACGGTGGCCGATGCCGCTTCGCCGGTCGTCGAGCAAACTGACTCGACCGAACCGGCACCGATCCAACCGGAGAACCCGCCCTCGGAAGAGGCGAAGGTCGACGAAGTGGAAGCGGAAACGGAAGTCGTTGTGCCCAGCATGGGAGACGAGAACCTCGAATCCGTTCCGTCGACCCCAGCCGCGGATGAGACCATGGACGTCATTCCAGAGCTGACTCCAGAGCTCGTTCCAGAGGTCGTTCCAACCGGCTTGGCCAACGCGTACGGCCCGAGTCTTGGAGTGCGGAAGACGGGCGTGTCCCTTCTCTCTGCAGTCCCTGTGGATGATGGCCGGATCGATCAAGAGGTCGCCCGGTCCAACCTGCAGACTGATATCGGCAGCGACAGACCCGCTGGCCCTCAAGGCACCATCTGGATTCCACTGGCCTTCTGGAACACGATCCGTGGCGCTGGAGAAGTTGAAGGGCTCGTCGTCGGAACCCGACCATCAGGCGACGCGGAGCAGCGGTTCTTACTGGTTCGCGATGATTCGGTCGGCGGGCTTCGGCTTGACGGAAGGATCTCGGGCGCCACCGTCAGAGAAGATGCGGAAGGCCGGCCCGAAGTGGCGTACCGCCTCGAATCAGATGCCGTCGATGAGGTTCGAGAGTCGACCTTCGATCTCGTCGGTGGAACCATCGCGTGGATTGTCGATGGCGAGATCGTCTCGACGCCAACCCTCCGGATCGCCATCCAAAATCGAGGCCACATCGTGGGTGGCTTCGATCGCGAACACGCGGCCTGGATTGCCGCAAGACTTCGTGGCGAGCTGATGGCGAAGCCGGGAACCGTAGTTGAGACGCCAGACGAGAGAGACCTGATGGATGAGATGGGCGAAGCACCATCTGCCTCGGGGCTTCCCGAAGATGCGTACACGCCGTATACGATTCAAGCGGGTGACAACTTTGAACTCATTGCCGAAAACTGGTTCGGGGATCCTCGCAAACAATCCCTGATCGCATTGGCCAACCCAACCGTCGATCCGCTCCGCCTCCAACTCGGCCAAGTCATCAAGCTCCCGCCGAAGAACTCCACCTCGACGATTCGGCGAGCAACCCCGGTTGCGGGCGGTCAAGTCGTGCACACGGTTCAGTCGGGAGAGACGCTCAGCGATATTTCGCTGGAGTACTTGGGAAAAGCGTCCCGTTGGCGTGAGATCCACGATGCCAATCGCTCGATCATTGGTGACGACCCGGGCAATCTGCAGGTTGGAATGGAGATCGTGATTCCATGAGCGAGACAGACCCACCAACTGAAGCCGAGCGACTCGCCGCGGACCTCCTTCCAAGCCGGATGGACGAACTCGCACTGGCTGGTCGAACCGACACGGCGATGCTCGACATCCTTTGGGCCGCGGCCTTCGCCTTACCGAGGTGGTATTTCGCCGGGCAGGGTGAATTCCCGTTGGTGCGCCCGGCCGCGGTCATCATTGACAAAAGGCCCTTTGTCATGGCATTCACCGCCAAGGGTAGAGCCCACGAATACGCCCTCGCAAAGGGAATTCTCCCCATCGCGGGCAAGCCATCGATTCTCTCGTTTCCGGTCGAATCCGCGATCAGGCACATCGCGAGGCTTCAGTCAGCCGGAATCTTCGGTGTGTTTTTCGATGATCACCGTGGCGGATGGTGCATTCCGATCGAACGCCTCCCGGCCATGTACGAACACTTTAAGCCCAGCACGCCGGTCAGCAAGAATTCCGAGACCGGCGAGTGATCAGGCTCCGTCAATCGCCGCTTGGGCGATAGAAAGATTCTGGCGAAGATGCGCGGCGGTCAGAGAACCGATGACCACCGATGCCACGCCGGTCGGTTGAAGGCAATGGGGGATCGCCACGGCGGGATCCAACCGACCTGATGCCAGTCCCTTCTTGACGATCACGCCGATCCCCGCAGCTTCCGCGGTCTCGATGACCCCGAGCTGAGAGTCATCGAGGGCGTGATACTCAACCATCAAGCAATCAACGACTCCGGACTCAATGGCCCGGTGGTGGCCTTCGACCGTCTTGCCGCTGAAACCGATGAAACGGAGATCTCCTTGGTCGCGGCGTCGGGCGAGGGTCTCCAAGACCGAACCGTCGTCGAGAATCTGGAGGTCGTCGCCATCGGAGTGAACGAAGACCAGATCCAGCCGATCCGTCCTGAGCCGTTGAAGGCTTCGAGTGATGCTCTGGTCGATCGCGACGCTGGAAAAATCAAACCGCCCCACGCCGTCTTCAAACGTCTCACCGACCTTGGTTGAAAGGGTGAATTCATCGCGGCGATTCCGGAGCAACTGACCGAGCCGCGCCTCGCTCGAGCCGTAGGCCGGTGCGGTATCGATCAGATCAATGCCCATCGCCAAGACCGCCTCCAGCAACCCTTGGCAGGCGGCATCATCGGGCAGGTCGTACGCGAGTGCATACTTGGTTGCTTGGTTTCTTCCGATCTTGAATGCGCCGAACCCCACCGGGGCCAGGTTCAAGCCGGTGCGGCCGAGCGGACGTCGTGATGACTGATCCACGTGCGGTTCTCCCAAGGATAGGCGGCGATCTCTGGCGGTTCAAAGCCCGCAAGATCGACGGGGGGGGTGGGATGAGCGACGAGTTCCGGAGGAAGTGCGTCCAAGACCGCCGCGGCCAGCCGGGGCGCCAGCGCCCACTTGGTCGGCCAGGCGACCAGGAGCCGACCTTCGTGGAGCGACACAACTTGAGCGTCATCGGGCCGGAAACCAGATCGGGTCCGGGATTCGGCACGGTCAATTCGGTACGTACTCCACGCGGCATCCGAACAGTTGGAAAGATCAAGGGCCGGCAGAATCGCCTGAAGTTCTGCGGCGGCAAAGGTGACTTGAGCCGCTGATTCACGAGCCACGCCGGTCTCCGCCAGATCGCCCCCCAATTGCCAGACCACCCGCCCATCGGTGTCCCGGCCGCTGGTGATCGTGACGCGAGTTCGATTTCCATCCACACAATGACCGTGGAATTCCGGAAGCGACGAGCTACGGAGAAGCGTCATGTGCAACGGCCGGCGTTGCGTGATGGAGGCATCGAGACCGAGCCGTGACAAGAGACCTTCATTGCCCGCGCCGGCGGCGAGAACCACCGCCCGTGGAAGAAGGGTGACCTCCGCGTTCCCACCCCGAAGAATCACTCGTTTGACCTCGCCGCCTTGGGACGTGAATTCGATGCCCTCTGGTCCGTTGACGGCGATGAGCCGTGAGTTCCCCGATCCCTCAGAAGAATCCCCAACATGCGGCCTTGCCAATGCTTCGAGTACCGAACGCGTCTCGAAGACCGGCTCGCCGACTTGAAGCACCGCTCCGGGCGCCTCGCGGATGATCGGGGGACGTTCTGCCGGGGGTACGGTCGTCGGTCTCGTCTGGAGCGCCGCTTTGGCGCCGAGCATTCCCAGTCGGGACGCCAGCGAGTCGGTTCGCCAGAGCCAGGTACACGGTGAGGACATCACGGCCGTCCGAAGATCCGGCCCGTTCTGAGGATCTCCCGAGGCCAGCCCAGTCCAGAGCGAAGGCATGGCACTGATCGGCGCCGAGGCGGAGAGGTCACGCTCTTTGAGGGTATATTTGAGGCCCCCATGGATGATGCCCTGCGCACAGACACTCTGTCCGGAGCCGAGTTTCGACGCTTCGACGCACACCACGGACAGCCCGGCACGGACCGCGGCATCCAGAATCCAGAGGCCGGCGATTCCGCCGCCGACCACCACCAGATCGATTGATTGTGCGCTCGACTCAGGCATCTCTGCACGGTAGCCGAGGACGCCGGACGACGGGGCCGTGACGGGTCACGTATCCTGTCTGATCATTCGTTCGATGTCGGTAGATCCAGAACGGCCGATTCGAATCAAACACTCTTCTAGTTCAGCAGGGATGCACCTTTGGAACACGGCTCGGTACTTATCCCCGGAGACGGCATTGGCCCCGAGGTCACCTCGGCCAGCTGCCGCATCATCGACTCGGCCCTCCTCGGCTCGGGGTCCTCGATCAACTGGATCGAATGCCACGCGGGGGTTGCGGCCCTCGAACGAGGCCACGCCGATCTTCTTCCCCAAGAGACCGTCGAGACGATCCAGAAAGTGGGCGTCGCCCTCAAGGGTCCATGCACCACGCCGATCGGCGGTGGTTTCTCTTCGGTCAACGTCGCACTGCGAAAGACACTGGATCTTTACGGCGCGGTCCGGCCGGTCCGGTCCATCGAGGGCGTGGAGACCCGGTATCAGGATGTTGACCTGGTCGTCATCCGAGAGAACACCGAAGGGCTCTATTCGGGGATCGAGAACGAAATCATTCCGGGTGTGGTCACCAGCCTCAAGGTTGCCACCGAGAAAGCGTCATATCGAATTGCAAAGTTTGCCTTCGAATACGCGCGGAGTCGCGGTCGGAAGAAAGTCTCCGTCTTCCACAAAGCAAACATCATGAAGAAGAGCGATGGTCTCTTCATTCGATGCGCTCAAGAGATTCATGAAGCCGAGTACCAAGACATCGAATACGAAGAGCTGATCATCGACGCCGCCTGCATGCGTCTGGTGCAGGATCCCACTCGATTCGACATGCTTCTCTGCGAGAACTTCTACGGCGACGTGATCAGCGACTTGTGTGCTGGCTTCGTCGGTGGTCTCGGAGTGACGCCGGGCGCGAACTTTGGCGAAGTCAATGCCGTCTTCGAAGCGGTTCATGGATCAGCCCCCGACATCGCTGGCAAGGGCGTGGCCAATCCACTGGCCATCACCATGAGTGGCGTCATGATGCTGAACCATATGAGCGTTCGAAGTGGTGATCCGGCCCTCAAGGTGGCCGCCGATCGCATCAAGACCGGATACAACTCGGCAATCCGCGAAGGGGATCACACCGGTGATCTCGGTGGCACCCTCGGCACCGAGGCATTCGCCGACGCGCTGATTCGTCGTCTGGGCTGATTCCGACTGTGTAGGGGGGGGACTCGTATGCGAGCGTCCTATCATGAAGACTACGAGATTCCGCTTCCGGATGGTCATCCGTTTCCGATGCGGAAATTTTCCGCGCTGCGGCAGATCCTCCTCGACGAAAGAATCATCACGCGTGACGATCTGATGGCGCCCGACGAAGTCGATTGGTCTGATCTCGAACTGGCGCACGACCGTTCTTATCTCGACAAATTGCGCCTGGGTACTCTGAGCGTTGCTGAAGAACGTCGGCTCGGCCTTCCTTGGTCTCCAGCCCTCGCGCGAAGATCCCGTCTGGCTGTCTCGGGAACCATACTGGCCGCCTGGAACGCTCGCGAAGATGGCGTCGGCGCCAATCTGGCGGGCGGAACGCATCATGCATGCCCGGATCACGGGGAGGGTTTTTGCGTTCTCAACGACGTCGGGGTCGCCATTCGTGTTCTTCAACGAGAAGAGGAAATCACTCGTGCCCTCATCATCGATCTCGACGTGCATCAAGGCAACGCCAATGCCCTCTGCTTTCAAGATGATGATTCCGTCTTTAGTTTCTCGATGCATGGCGGCCGGAATTTTCCGATGCGAAAACCACCCAGCGATCTTGATGTCCCGCTGGCGGATCATTGCGGGGATCTTGAGTACCTCGATCTCCTGCGGAAAAATCTTCCCGGGGTACTCGACCAGAGCCGACCCGACTTGGTCTTCCTCCTCTCCGGCGTGGACGTGGTTCTCGGCGATCGATATGGCCGGCTCGCCCTGACTCGGGACGGACTCCGACAACGGGAGCGGCTCGTGCTCGGGGAACTGCATCGACGAGGCCTCCCGGTGACGCTTCTACTCTCGGGGGGGTACGCCGCAACGCCCGAACTCACCGCTGATCTCCATGCTGAGACCCACCGCGCCGCGATTCAATTCTGGACGCCACCGACGACGCTCGCCTGACATGCCTAACCAGCGCGGACCCTTTGGAAACAGGCGTCTTCGGCTTTGAAACTCCCCGCCTTCATTCTTCGCCACGTCCCTTCTGGGGTCGTGGTGATGCGCTGCCCATTTTGTTTGGTTGGCGGATGCAGCCCGACGCTCCAGAGGCCGCTGAAGGCCGGTGACGGTGCCGGCGCGGACCAAGCGGACCAACGCCCGAAACCGACTTGTGAAGTCAGAAGACCGCGGGCCTATTGTGTTCCGGCAGCACGACGTTCGAGATTCGAATGCGCCGCTGACTCAAACGGAGATCAGTGGGGGCGTCGCGGCCTTGGCGGGAGGATTGACGACCTCCAGTCCAAATGCTCAACCGTAGAACGCGGGCTCTGGCCGGTTTCTCGGCAATGCCTTGGGCTCAATCCGCACGGACGCCACCGACTGACGCTCGAAACCGAACGGCCGACTCACCGAGAGGGGAGGAGATCAGTCGTCCCAGGCTTCCGCCAGCCGGCTGGTCGAGGTCTCGGGGGTCGGCGCTTCTGGCGTCTTTCGTCCGCCCAAGAGCGTTGCCGGATCGACCGCTTCGGTCTCGATCTCAATCACAGAATCAACGTCTGAAGCGGGCGCGGCCGCCTGTTCCTCAGTTTCACTTCGTCGAACCGCGTCGCCGGCCAATCGGCCGTCACGGCCGACCTCGTCAAACTTGACCGTCACTCGGCGACTCACGCCGCGTTCGGGCATGGTCACCCCGAAAAGCCGATCGCAAGCCTGCATGGTGCGTTTGTGATGGGTGATGATGATGAAGTGAGACTGATCGAGGAACTGCCGGACGACGTTGCAGAATCGCTCGACGTTGGCTTCGTCGAGCGCCGCGTCGACTTCGTCAAGAATACAGAAGGGGGATGGCTTACTCTGGAAGATTGCCATCAGCAGTCCGACCGCGGTCATCGTCTTCTCACCACCAGAGAGCTGGCTGATGACTCGAGGTTCCTTACCCGGGGGCTTCGCGCGAATTTCAATACCTGATTCGAGCCAGTCGATTGTCCCGTCTTCTCCCGGAAGAAGATAGAGATCCGCGCTTCCTCCACCGAAGAGGCGGCGGAACATGCCCTGCGAACCAGCAAAGTTCTCGCGGACTCGGTTGAATGTCTCTTCGAATCGAATCCGAGATGCCGCGTCGAGCCGTTCGATGAGGTCGCCCAGCAGCACGCGGGCGGAATCGATGTCGTCGAGTTGCTTGGCAAGGTCTTCGTTTCGAACTTCAAGGTCCTCAAGTTCGTCGATGGCGTCGAGGTTCACATTGCCAAGCCGTTTGATCTCGACCCGAAGCGACTCCGATTCCTCCATTGCCGCCGCCCGAACGAATGGAGCACCCTCCGGGCCTTCCGGGAGTTCTGGTTGTGCCTCAAGAAGACCGGTGAGATCAAAGCCCAGATCTTCGAGCATCGATTCTTCGAGACTCTCTCGTTTGATCTCGATCTCTCGGCGAGCCATTTCGAGTGCGTGGGCGTCTCGATCCAGTCGACCCGCCTCGACCCGGCTTGCTTCCAACGCGACCGATGAATTCTCTACGGCTGCATTGGCCGCAGTCAGTTCGGTGCTGTTCTGGGCGAACCGATCGGTCATCGTGGCGAGAGACGCCACCGATGCTTCGGCTTCGATCTCGGCCGCACCGATGGTCTCGACGTAGTCGGCGATCCGACCCTGACGCTCGTCAATCTGAGTGCGTCCGCGTTCCAGTTGCCGATTTGACTCTTCGACGGTCGAAGACATTCGAGCGCGTTCCCGTCGGGTCGATTCGAGGCGAGCATTGATCTGGCCAAGATTGGTCCGGTGTCCTGCCACTCGTTCCGCCGCGGCCTCGACCTCGCTCCCGATCTGTTCGAGCGCCTCTCGCGCGTTCTGCAGCGCGGCGGTAAGTGACGCTTCATGCTCAATGGCCATGGCACGCTCACCGTCGAGTCGACGGCGTTCGCCGTGAATCGCGGTGAGTTGTTCCACGATCTCGTGCTGTTCGCTCTCGAGTTCGCCGCGTTCCCGCGAAATCCGGTCAATCATCTGGGACGTGCGTTCGATGGCGTAACGTTGCTCGACCTCTTCCGCACGAGACGTCCGCAATCCCTCGGCAAGATCTCGCCGACGAACTCCACGGCTCTCGTGTTCCGCGTCGAGGCCTGATGCCTCCGTTTCAAGACCAGCCCGAACCAATTCCAGTCTGGCTCCCTGGTCTTCGAGTTCGGTGAGTTCTGCCTTCCGGCCGAGTAGTCCGTGGCCTTCTTCGCGACCCGCAGCCGCTCGAAGGATGACCTCGCCGTGAAGTTCCACGACATGGCCATCCCGGGCGGCCAGCCGACGCGGTACGCCACGTCGAGCAAGTCGACGGCATTCGTCGAAGGTGTCCACGACCAGGGTGTCGCCGAGGAGATGTTGAAGCACCCCTTGGAGCCGAGGATCGGCGCGAACCAGATCCGTGGCGATGACGAAGGTCTCTGTCTCCCGAACTGAACAAGCGATGTCGACGAGATCGGCCACCACATTTGTAAAGCGACTGATCGGAAGCAATTCCACGCGTCCGTCCAGATCCGGGAGCTGAAGACGGATCGCATTTGCGACCTCAGAAGATTCCACCAGCACCGCCTGCAGATGGGGGCCGAGCCCGGCTTCAATCGCTTCGGCATCTGATCGATCGACCTCGATCTGGTCGGCAAGGGTGCCGATGATTCCAGGGATCTCGGACTCAAGGACAAGGACATCACGAACGGCATCGCCGATTCCCTCGCCCGCGGTTGCCATTTCATGGAGCAAGTGCCGCCGCGATTCGGTGCCAGTCCGCTCATCGCGGTTACCTGCGATCTGACGAGTCAAGTCGGCGCGGCGATCGTCAAGACGAACGATTCGGTCTTCCTCGGTTCGAAGCGTCCGATCAAGGCTATCGATCTGATCGACCAAGACATCGACTCGAACCCGAGCCTTGAGCCGTTGAATGCGGTGAAGGTCGAGATCTGTCGCGAAAGGGCGAGCCTTCTCGGCAAGCCGCCCGAGTCGGGCCTGCAGCTCATGCGCTCGCTCATCGCTGGCCCGAACGGCTGACTCCAGTCGAATGCGATCACGATCCGCCGCGGAGACGGAGTCTCGTGACGCATCAACTTTGGCGGTCGCTTCGGAACGGATCGTTTCGAATTGATGCCGGCGTTGAGTTTCTTCCGCAAGGCTCTGTTCGGCAGCGGCCGCTTCTTGGGCGGATTCATCGATACGCGACTCGACCTCCGAGAGTTCTCGGCTGAGCTCATCGACCTGAACTTCGAGTTCGCCGATCCGCCGGCGTTCATCCGCAATGGCTGACTCCGCGTCATCACGGTGCCGGGTGGTCAGTTCGATCCGTTGGGTTGCTTGATCGAGCCGATTGGTTTCCGAGAGCCGAAGCTGTTCGATATCGTGGCGCCGCTCCTGAACCTGTTGACGTTCAATCTCTGCGGCTTGCTTCTGTTCCTCAAGCGTGGCGAGGACCAACGCAAGATCACGACGGTTTGTCTCCAAGGCAGCAAGCTGCCGCGTGAGACCATTGAGGCCCTCGTCGAATTCATGGAATTGATCACGGGCGATCGCGGTACGAAGACTTCGGCGACGGTCATCTAGTGAACGGAATTTTATGGCCTTCTCAGCCTGCCCGCGAACAATGCGAAGTCGACGTTCGGTGCTGGCAAGTTTCTCCCGTACCTGAACAAGATTCCGTTCTGCCGCGTCCAGTTTTCGGGCCGACTCGAGCTTGCGCTGACGGAACTTCGCTACCCCGGCGGCTTCTTCGAGAATCGATCGACGCTCCATCGGATTCGCGAGAAGCATCGCATCGACCTTGCCTTGTTCGATGATCGAATAGGCATTCGTACCGACACCAGTATCGAGGAAGAGCTCCTTGATATCGCGAAGACGACACTTGCGGTCGTTGATGAGGTACTCGCTGCGGCCGTCGGCGTAGAGCCGACGGGTCACGGAGACTTCATCGGTATCGATTGGCAATCGACGATGCCGGACTCCTGACCGATCAACGACGGCACCATCGCCTCCAACCAGCGACATTTCTTCGTCATCCATCCGGTCTTCGTTACGGGCCGGGGATTGAAGACCGGCGGTGACGTCGGGGGCAAGTTCCGGATCCTCGGGGCCATCGGATCGAAGTTCTTCGAGTCGGGGATTCTCAAAGGTCAGTGTGACCTCCGCCATTCCCATTGGCTTGCGGGCGGCGCTGCCAGCAAAGATCACGTCCTGCATCGCGGAACCGCGAAGGCTCTTCGCACTGCGTTCACCGAGAACCCATTTCACCGCGTCAACGACATTGGACTTCCCACATCCATTGGGGCCGACCACGCCGATGATCGGCTCGTCGAAGGAGAACTCCGTCCGATCGGCGAAGCTTTTAAATCCAGAAAGCGTCAGTCTTGCAAGTCGCACGTGAATCGACCTCCTGTCGACGCCACCACGCATCCATGCCGTGGCGGGCAGTATCAGACTCGCGAAAGAGGCCGCGAGCCGCGATCTGCCGTCCGATCGAGCAAAAAAGCTCGGATCGGACGGGTGCTAACCGGTGAAGACCCGCGGTGGCGGAACCGATACCGACGCTCTGAAGCCGGGATCATCACCGAGGAACAGTATCACCGCCCTTGCGTGGCGCTTCAAGCCGAATGGTGGACGGATCCTGCAACAAAGACGGATCTTCTTCGGCCTCGGTGGGAAGATCACTCTCGAATTCGGGCCGTTCAGGGGTCGATTCGACCTTCTGGGCCCGAACGATCGCGGCAAGGACTCGATCCTGTTCGGCCTTAAATTCCGAGTTGAGATAGCCCTGCTGCCAAAGCTGATGGATCGCTCCGATGGTCTCGCCATACGAGAGACCGATCCCCGGGGCCGGCGCCTCAATGGTCGTCTGATGACCAAAGTAGGCCACGAGTTGGCCGACGTCCGGGCTGACTTCGTCAATCTGGGCCGGTAACTCTGGGGCCTCGCGATAAAAGACCTCGAGCCGACCATCCGCCGTATCGGCTTTCATGAGCAGTCGGTTGCTCCACGCTTCCAAGAACATAGGTCGCTTGACCTCTTGGGCTTCGCCAAAGATCACGATCCGCGGTTTCCCGGTCTGGGCGACGTAGATCATGGGCGAGCTGCTGGGAACAAGGTTGAGAATGAACTTCTGATCGATGTCATAGGACTCGACAATCGGATCATTGCGCCTCTCAAGCGCTTCAAAGGCAGCGAGACGAACATCGATGTCTTGACTGTCCAGCAGGGGACGCAAGCCCATCTGAATCGCCGGGTTCGCACCCATCTCGGAGAGCATTTGGATACAAGCCAGCCTGGCTTCGATCGAGCCGCTGTTGGCAATCTTGACGAGATGAGAGGCCACGGAGGCGTCATCTAAGGCCGCCCCGGCGATCAAAGCCGCGAGGCGGGGCCCTTCTTCGGGATGGTCGTAGAGATCTTGGATGACCGGAACCGATTTCGGACCCAAGGCTTGCCAACGAAGGGTGGCATCACGCGCAAACCCTGGATTGGCAAGCAGCGAGCGTCGGATGGCCAAGGCGGTCGCTTCGACGGCTTCGGGTCGCAGCGAACTGTGCTTGACGAGTTCTACGAACTGCCCCGGATCTTCGTGATGCGTGGGCGGAACCGTGAGCATGATCTCTTCGCCGCTCTTGCCATGGGCCGTTTCTTCGGACTGTCCGGGCTCCCGGGGGAATCGTGAGTTAATGGCATCCCGGACCGCGATCGTTCGAGTGTGACTGCGGACCGCCATGCGAAGTTTCAATGGCATGTCATCGGAAATGATGCCGCCGTCGAGAATTCGCCCGGTGAGTCGATCAACGGCGTCCTGATTCCGTGCCTCAGGCTCCGCGAAAGGATTGATAAAAACTTGACCTCGAGCGATGGCCAGCGAAGTGGCCTGCTTTGGTCCGACGCTGATGTCGCCGGGTCGAAGGTCGGTGGTGTAAAGCGTCCCGCCTTCGAGACTGGTGGTGCCGGTTCCCGGCGCGGAGTACACCCGAACGTCGAACCGTCCGCCTTTCACTCCGCCAGGAGGGATCACCCCTTCAATGACCACAACCGCGGTGTCTTCTGAATCAAGCATCCCTTCCGGCGTGACCCGGCCAAATCCAGTGGCCGTATTTCCGACACCACGACGAGCCATCTCCTGCAACATCCACGATCGAACCTGTGCTGGCATCAACCGACTGCCGGTTCCCCGGAGTCCGACCACCAATCCGTAGCCTCGAACGATGGTCGGATTCTCACCCGCGATCACCGCCTCGCTGGCGACCGTTCCACGCATCATGGGCTGAACGTCGATCTCAAAGTTCCGCCGCTCAAGATTGGAGGCGGCGCCATCGGGGTTGGCTTTCTCAATCATGTTGAAGGACTCGCATCCCGAACCAATCAGCCCGGCGCAGAGCCCAAATGCCAAAATCGGCATGACTGGACGTGCCAGCAGCCCGGCAAGGAAGCGAGTCGATCGAAATCGGAGCATGGGTTTGGGATCCAAGACGCGGTCAGATCAGTGTGGCTCGAGACGACGGTCCTCAAGGAGCAAACGAATGGTCATTCTAGCACTGGAAAACGTGACCAACCCTTCATCCGCCGACAATGATGCGTTCTTACCGGTGGAACAAGTGTGGCCAATGCCGGACTGATCAACGAGGGATCACAGGTTCGGATCTTCTCAAAAACCGGTTTTAGGGGCTTCAAACGACGAAACCGTGATCATTGGCCTCGAAATGTACCGCGACGATCAAGGATCTGGAAGCTGGCGAGACAGACCGCAATACAAACGCTGGTGAGGAGCACAATGGTGAGGTCGTCGGAGAGCATGGTGGCGGCATCCTGTTTGAGATCGGGAGACATCCCGCGACCGGCCTTCGCTCATAAAGAGGGCGAAAAAGGGGGCCTGGTCGGGTTCACCATCACGTAGATCCCGATTCACTCGCTGTGACACGCATCGAAATCATTTCTTGATTTACCCACGCCGACCAATCAACATGGACGGCGACGACTCGGAGTTCCTACCCGATGAAACGGACGAAAATCCAGATCGAGTTTGGTGGCCACGACTTTCCCAATTCAGATCGGTGGGTGTCCGCGACTTTCTCGGGTTCCAGATCGGTGGGTGTCCGCGACTTTCTCGCCCTGGTACCGGGCCGATCACGACCACGACGCTCGAGTCCTCGACGTTCAACGCGAGAAGGACGAGGATCGTGCGGCGTGGATTCGGAGGGGCGGAGCTCGCTCGACGTCAGGATCCGTTCACGGCAATCCGATCGGCTGATCGTGAGCGAGTGACGCCAACCGCTGTCAGATATTGAAAAAAACGTCATAAAGTCATTGTATTCAGGTGACTGGTTGGATAACTTTTTGGTCTTAGTGGTCCTTGTGACCACTCATTTGGTCATGTCCGCTCTGGAACTTCCCCGCGAAAAAGGGGAATGCGGGGTTCGGGTTCGGTAGAGTTTGCCACCCACCGCCAAGCGCTTTTTTTCGGCAATTTTTTTGGGAGATTGATGATGAGTGATTCCAATCGTTTGAAGACGTACGCCGCCCTCGCTGCGGCCCCCTGTGCCGCCCTTGGTGGCATCGCCGCCGAAACCCACGCCGCACCGGGTCAGGTCCCGGCCACAGCCCAGTTGAATAATTCCAATTTTAATTCTGTAGATGCCTTCACCGCGGCAGATATCCAGTTTCAAGCCTTCGCTTTTTATTCGACCGCTAACAGTCAAAGCGGCGGGCTTCAGATTGCCGGTCCAGACCGAAACAAGGCTGGCAACATGAAATTCTGGGGTGTTGAAACCGGCTCCCAGAACATCTCCTTCAATGCGACCGGCTTTGACAAGTCGAACGACGGCTTCGGTGGGTGGAAGATCGCTGGAGCGAACTCGACCTCCATGGTCGGTACGGGGCCGTCGGGAAGTGGCTACCTGGGCTTCGCCGTGGAGAACGAGAATACCGACGTTTACGTGGCAGGCTGGGTCAACTTCACGTACGACCGGAGTCTCGGGCGTGGTGCCAACGGTAACTTCTTCACGATCAACTCCTGGGCCTTCAACACCGGTGACGTGACCACCAGCATCACGATGCCGGGAACCGCTGCGTCCGGAGCGGTTCCGGGTATCGGTGGTCTGGCCGGTCTCGCGATGGGTGCCGCGGGCCTGCGTCGCAAGCGACAGCGGGTCGCCTGATCGCGACCAGTTTCGGCCTCGAAACATGACGATCAATTCACCGGCCCGATTCACGATGTGGATCGGGCCGGTTTTCTGTTCGCGGATTCCGTCGGTCGGGGAGCGTTACCGACCGACGGTGACAGACTTCTGGTGTCTGAGATGTCCGAGTTGGCTGTCTGGTCCACGGCATCGATCTCGGAAACTTCCTCTTGTCCTCTTGTCCATCTGGCGAAGCTTCAAACCACGAGCCCCGCGCGGCGGTTGGTGCCTGCGGGGCTCGCGGTGTTCTGGGTGGGGAAGTGGGAGTTTCAGTTGCAAGGGGCCCCGGCGGACGAAGCGCAGGTTGTTTTCAGTTGGTAGAGCGAGCGCTGTGAATCGCGAGGTCCTTGGTTCGAGTCCAAGTGACGCAGTTCTCAAACACCCGTTTGTAAATCGACGTTTTGGGATTCGGCGGAGAATTTTCAGAATCGATCGCATTGATCGCCTAGACTTTGCCGACCGCCAACCGTTGGCGGACTCTCCAGAGTGGCGGACTCGAAGTTCGTTGCGAAAGAGAATTCTATGACCTGCAGTGTCAATCTGAAGAGAGAAAGAACATTGATGACTTCCACAGATCGTTTGAAGACGTACGCCGCCCTCGCTGCGGCCCCCTGTGCCGCCCTTGGTGGCATCGCCGTCGAAGCCCATGCCGCACCGGGTCAGGTCCCGGCCACAGCCCAGTTGAATAATGCCACTGTTGCTACTTCAAGTGCCTTCACCGCGGCAGATATCCAGTTTCAAGCCTTCGTTTTATATTCGAGCGTTTCAAGTTCCAGCGGCGGGCTTCAGATTAAGCTGGGGGCAAACCGGGCAAAGGCTGGCAACATGAAATTCTGGGGTGTTGAAACCGGCTCCCAGACCATCTCCTTCAATGCGACCGGCTTTGACAAGTCGAACACCGGCTTCGGTGGGTGGAATAATAGTAACTCGACCTCCATGGTCGGTACGGGGCCGTCGGGAAGTGGCTACCTGGGCTTCGCCGTGGAGAACACGAATACTGGAACGTACGTGGCAGGCTGGGTCAACTTCACGTACGACCGGAGTCTCGGGAACGGTGCCAACGGCAACTTCTTCACGATCAACTCCTGGGCCTTCAACACCGGTGACGTGACCACCAGCATCACGATGCCGGGAACCGCTGCCTCCGGGGCGGTTCCGGGTGTCGGTGGTCTGGCCGGCCTGGCGATGGGTGCCGCGGGCCTGCGTCGCAAGCGACAGCGCGTCGCCTGATCGCGACCAGTTTCGGCCTCGAAACATGACGATCAATTCACCGGCCCGATTCACGATGTGGATCGGGCCGGTTTTCTGTTCG
>CAJQQE010000052.1 GCA_905480395.1 uncultured Phycisphaerales bacterium | reverse complement strand
CGACTTGGAAATCGCGGCGATGTCATCCTTGGTGAAGGTGGGATCAGCCGTCTTCAGAGCGGACGTGAACGCGGCGATCTCGCCGTCGGTCGACGGGAAGCCAACGTTGCCGTCTGGGCCGTCGCTGGTGGCCAAGGTGCTTCCGTCCGCAGCAAGAAAGACGAACCAAGGGATGCCAGTGGACTTCCCGCGGGTGTAGGCCTCAAAGATCGCCTTGCCGCCGGTGTCTCGATCGGTGTCAATCTTGCAGTCGACCAAGTGGCGGCCAAGGATTGACTTCGCCGGCTCGGTGGCCATCCACGCCTCAAGGCGATGGCACCAACCGCACCACGGAGCGCCAAAGTGCAGCATCACCGGTCGGTCGGATTTCTTCGATTCGGCCAGCGCGTTCTTGAGGCTGGTCGCGGCGTCCCTCGCCGGTGCCTGATTGCTCTCCAGGAATGCCATGACCTTCGCCGGATCATGGGCGCCACCCGCTTCGAGCGAGCCGGTCTCTTGATTGGTGATGACACTTCCATCCGCGGCCAGCACGGTGAGGAACGGGACCCCGTTGCCCTTGAAGTCCGCTTGATACGCCTCGGCGATATCGAGATTTCGATCGAACTGGCCGACGGGTACCAGGACCACTTCGTATTCGTAGAGGAGCTTGCGGGAGAGGTCTCGGTTCGATCCGCAAAGATCATGAAGTTTGATGCACCAACCGCACCAATCGTCACCCCACTGAATCATGACTCTGGTGTTGTCAGCCTTGGCGCGAGCGAGCGCGGCGTCGATGCGACTTTGGGCGTCATCGGCCTGCGGGTACAGCCCGGGTTTCTTCATCGTCGTCGGCGCCTTGGCCGGGGCGTCCTGAGCTGGAGACGCGTCAGCAATGGCCAAGGGCATGGCGAGCAGTGCGATGGCGTACGTCGTGCATACGGTCGCAAAGATCGAGGGGCGTCGAGTCGGGGTGTTCATGGTGGGGCTCCGGGGGCAGTCGGTGGCTGAAGTTGCGCCGAGTCTACCGCTGGAGCCGTCGATTGTTCCGAGACGCTCGCTCAACTCCAGTTGGCGAACAGGAAACCCAGATCGGCGGCATCGACCCGTCCGTCGAGATTTAGGTCTGCATCGCAAGGCACGCCTCGAGGGCAAATTCCCCACGCGGCGATCAGGAGGCCGAGGTCTTCGGCGTTGACGATGCCATCGTGATTGAGGTCACCGACCAAGGCCGCGTCTCCGAGCATGCCGTCGGGCAGCACGTTCTGTCCGTAGATTCGCGGGTTGCCGCTTCCACCGAAGACCATTCGATCGTCGCTCCACGCGATCACGATCTCTCCGCTTGGGCTGGTTGCGGTGGCCGTGCGGCTCTTGTTGGAGTCCGACGTGGAGATGGCGACGCCGCCGTTCACCCCGCCGGCGTCGCCCTTCCAGATCGGATGGCCGAGAGTGTCGAAGCTCGCGGCGGTGATCATCACGGGCTGGGGGATGCTGCCGCTGTTCCAGATGGCGGTGGTGCCGCCGTCGGCGCGAGGATGACATCCCGCGGGTTGAAGTGTCGTGGAGCCAAGGGGAAGGAAGGTGATTCCGGAATTGCCCCATGCTCGTGAGGTGCCGCTGAATCGCTGGCCCTTCAGGGAGAACTGACTCTGGCTGGAATTCTGAGTGACCCAGTAGCAGGAGATGTCACCGGAGGTCGGATCAATGCACGCCACCGGATTCACTTGGCTCTCACCGATACCGGTGACGCCGTATTGCGACGAGCTGAAGCGGAGCGAACCATCGGCATGAACCTGCTGCACGAAGCAGCGAAGGCTTGGCACCGAGCTATACCAGGTCGCGACGGCGCCGCCGGCATGATCGGTGATGAGCTTGGGGAAGTTTCCGATCTGTACCGATCCGGCGGTGAAGATTCCGACATCGTTCGCGCCCCACATTTCGGTGCCGTCGGTATCGAACTTCTGTGCCTTCAAGGGGCGAGGCGAGGTGAACCCGCCGAAGCCGACGGTCATGAGCACGCACTGTCCGCTCGCGCCTCGAGCGTCTGATGCGACCAGCGAACTCGCGGCGATCCCCGTCGACCGCTCCATGGTGTGGGACCACAGGATGTCGCCATCCGGAGAGAGTTTTCGAAGTTCAACCACCGATGGGCCGCTGTTCGGGAATCGCGTCCACGCCGCGACGCTGTTGCCGTCGCTGGTCGCGGCGATGGTCGGCGATGCCACATCCTGTGAACTTCCACCATTGAGCACCACGCCGTCGCCCCAAGGAAGGGAGCCGTCGGCGAGCACTCGGTTGGCGACGATCTGAGTCCCCGGGAGCGAGTCGCCCCGATACGCCAACAGTGCCGCACCGCTGGTATCAACGGAAAGGCCGTACGACTGGGTCGAGGAGAAGGATCGATCCGCCACAGTGATGCCACCGGTCAGCCACTCGGGCGTGCCAGCGGGGGTTATTCGTTGGAGTGCGACGTCGTAACCACCACCCGGATTCGTGAGCCAGGAGACGTAACTGGTGCCGTCGGGCAGTCGGGCGATCAACGCCTGATTCTGTGATCCCGCCGCGGCGCCGATCGGAAGATTGACGGCCGCATCATCGCTCCACTGGGCGAACGCTCCGGCGGTCATCGCGGAGGTCAGCATCAAGGCGCCGGCGGTGTGAAAGATCTTCGAAGAGACGGATGCAGAGCGGGGCATAACGTGATTCCCATAACGACCGGAATCGGTCGGAGGCGTGAGTCGAGTCTCCCCACCTTAGCACCGGCCGCCTCCGATCCAATGCGGAATATGGTTCGATTTGGAACGAAGATCGCAAGCCTCATAGGAGCGTTAGTAAAGCGGCCCGCAGTCCTCTCAAGAGAGGGCTGCGGGCCGCGTGATCTTCAATGATGAGGGAATCAGAAGTTCCAGAACGAAATCATGATTCCGAGGTCGGCACCAGTGACGAAGCCGTCGAGGTTCAGGTCGCCCGGGCAATCGGGGGCGCAGACGCCCCAGCCGGAGATCAGGAGTCCGAGGTCGGCGCCGTTCACGATGCAGTCACCGGTGATATCGCCGGGGCAGACGTTCTCGGAGCAGATCAAGGCGTATCCGTCGTAGGTGACCGGAAGCATCGCATCGACGTCTTCTGGGGTGTTGTCGCAGATCACGCCGCCGTAGATGACCATCTCGACGGGGGTGTCGAAGACGTTACTTCGATAGATCGAGGTGCCGCCACCGGTGAGCCCAGCTTCGTTGTCGAGGATGTCGGTGTCGCGAAGCGTGAGGGTGGTGGCACCGACCCAGACGGCGCCGCCGGCGGTGCCCGCGGCGTTTCCGCCCAGGTTGCAGTCGACGAGGTCGAGCTCGATGTTCTGGAGGCCAGGCGTGCTGTCGTTCTGATAGACGCAGATCGCACCGCCGAATCCTTCCCACTGTCCGGTGTTGTCATCGGCCACGGGCGCTTCATTGTCGGTGAAGTCGCATCGCGTGAACACGGTCGGCGTGGAGAAGGGGCCGGTCGTCGGGTCGTCGAAGGTGTAGGTCGACATGATGATCGCGCCACCGCTGAAGAGCGTGGAGTTGGCGGTGAAATCGCAGTCGGTGAACGTCGGGCTCGAGTACCAGATCGAGACCGCACCGCCGCTGTTGAGGGCGCTGTTGCCTTCGAAGTCGCAGTTGGTGAACGCCGGATCGCAGTTCTCGAAACCGTTGTCGGTTGAATTGTCGCGATAGCCGTGGGTGAGGATCGCCCCGCCGGTGTAGACCGGATACGTGGCCAGCAGCGTTCCGTCGGTGGCGTTGTCCTCAAAGCGGCAGTTCGAGATCGAGGAACTCGACGCCTGCACGTTGATGGCGGGGCCGTACATCGCACGGCAGTCGGTGAAGAGGCAGTTCTCAATCACCGGGGAGGTGCCCCAGAGGTTGATGCCGCCGCCCGAAGTGGACCAGGTGTTCGGCGCGTCGGTCGGATCGGGATTCCCGCCGAGACCGTTGCGGAAGGTCAGGTCTCGAATCACGGTCTCCGGTCCCTGTCCGTCGTTGATCATCAGCAGTGACTGTGGGACGGCGTCGCCTTCGAGGATGACCTCGCCGGTGCCGGGGAGCGGCTCGATCACGACCTTGCGATCGAGGAGGTCCAGGTGTTCCGACCAGACGCCGCCTTCGATCTGGATGACGTCGCCGTTGGTCGCGTGGACGATCGCGTTCTGGATCGTCGCGAAGCGAAGGCCGTCACCGACGGTGAGCGGGGTGCGTTCGACGATCATCGCCATGCCGGCGGTCTTGCAGCCACCGTCAAGCAGGAACTCGATCGAATCGAGGCCGTCGACGTCGTCGACGGTCCACCCGAGGACCGGCGCCTCGGCGCCGATGGCGCCGGAGAATCTTCCGTCCGGGGTGCACTTCGAAGCCGTCGCGATGGTCGCGACGCCGAGGGGGGACGACGAGACGACGACTCGATCGATGCCGGCCTCGACGACCGCGCCGGTGAGATCTTCGACGAGGAACCGAATCTG
>CAJQQE010000051.1 GCA_905480395.1 uncultured Phycisphaerales bacterium | reverse complement strand
TCTTCCTCTTCCTCTTCCTCTTCCTCTTCCTTGAGATGCCGTTCGCCGAGAAGAAGAAGCCCGAGTGACCAGAGTCCGAGGATCATCGTGACCGCGATCACGCCGATCAATTTCCAGCCAGGGAAGCCGTCCTGCACGGATGTGAAGATGCCTCCCGCGGCGAGACCGAGCATGGACATGGCGGTGGTCAACAGCGTGCCGGTTCGAATTCGTCGATTGCTGACGCCGATTAGGAGGGTCACGGCCAATCCGAAGGCCATAAAGCCCAGAGACCGCACGATGAATCTGCTTGGCGTCACTGCCGTCGATTCGACTGCTGAAGAGACATCCGCCCCATTCGCCGACGTCGATGCGACGGGCTCGCCGAATACCTCCGGGAGCCACTCTTCCGGTGACCAACCGCAGACCACGGCGACGAGGATGAATGCGAACGCAGATACCAAGAGGCAGAGTTTTCTTGATCTCAACATTTTTCAGGGTCTCCGAGGGGTTCTGTTCCGCCTATCGGTCGAATCGGTGCAGGCACTCCGTCAATCTTTTCTTCGGAATCCCGGGAAGCCAATCTCGCGAGATCCAGTGGCGGTTCAACTGATCGGCCAGGATCTCGAATCGTCCGAGGGTTCGGCCGCAAGCACGCGACGCACGCGATGCACGCGTTGATCATGTTCATCGCACGTTCTCACTAAAGGGCTGAAATTCGACTGACTACTCGACGAGCCCTGGGGCGAAGCCGCGCCGCATGGCGTTCTCGGTGATGCCGCGAGGTTCGACGAAGTGCATCAGGTAATCGTGACCACCGGCCTTGGTGCCCACGCCCGACATCCCAAAGCCGCCGAAGGGTTGTCGGCCGACGAGGGCGCCGGTGATTCCGCGGTTCAGGTACAGGTTACCGACGCGGTAGTCGCGTCGGGCCCGGTCGAGGTGACTGGGCTTGCGGCTGAAGACGCCGCCGGTCAGCTTGTATCGCGTCGAGTTGGCGAGCTGGAGTGCCGCATCGAAGTCCTTGACCTTCATGACCGCCAGCAGCGGGCCGAAGACCTCTTCGTTGGCGAGTCGGTGATGCGGTTCGATGCCGCTGATCACGGTGGGACTGGCGTACGGAAGGCCGACTTCGGCTTCGAGTCCGGCGGGGATCGGCAGGGAGATCTCGAGCCGTCCTTCCTGCGAGCCGATTTCGATGTACTTCTCGACCTTGCGCTTTGCGTCCAAGTCGATCACTGGTCCCACGTCGGTTCCCGGTTGAAGCGGGTTGCCGACGACGAGGGTTCGGGTCGATTCGACCAGCCGTTCGAGGAATGTGTCGTATGCGGATTCCACGACGATCGCACGACTGCAGGCGGAGCATTTCTGGCCGCTGAAACCGAATGCAGAGTGTCGGACACCGAGGACGGCTTCGTCGAGATCGGCGCTGGCGTCGATGATCGTGGCGTTCTTGCCGCCCATCTCGCAGATGACCTTTTTGACGTGGTGTTGGTCGTCCGGGGTGACGCCCGCCGCTTGCAGGATGTCTAAGCCGACGGCCATGGAACCGGTGAAGGCGATGATCGCGGTCCGCACGTCACGAACCAACGTCGCGCCCACCGTTTCGCCCGGACCGGGGAGGAAGACACAGGCATCCGCGGGGCATCCGGCTTCCATCAGGATGTCGTGGAGGATCCGGGCGATGCCCGGCGTCTGCTCGGCTGGCTTGATCACGCAGGCGTTGCCGCAGACCAGCGCCGCAGCGGTCATGCCCGCGCAGATGGCCAGCGGGAAGTTCCACGGGCTGATGACCACGGCGACGCCCCGAGGCTGATGAATGATCTCGTTGATCTCGCCGACAAAGAGACCGAGTCGTCTTGGGTCAAACAGACCCACGGCTTCGCGGGCGTAGAACTCGAGAAAGTCGATCGATTCGCAGACATCCGCGTCGGCTTCGACCCAGGGTTTTCCGCTCTCTTTGATGATCACGCCACTCAGTTCGTCGCGGCGTCGCCGCATGATGGCGGCCGCTCTGACCAAGACCGCAGATCGGTCCCGGACGGGTGTGTCTCGCCATGCGGGGAAGGCGGCGTGGGCTCGGTCAATCGCAGCCACGGCGTCTGGGGCAGTTCCGTCGTTGGCGACTGCGGGAACCTTCGCGGCGGCGATTGATCTGGCGAACGCTTCTCGTTGGTCGCGCGACGCGAAGTCCCGCATCGGTTCAGTAAAGAATGGCCGGCCATCTCCGACGTCGGGATCGTTCGAGGAGAGGCGGTGCCGCTCTGCCGCGCCGCGGATTCGTTCGACGCCAGGGTCTCGTTCAAACTCCCGATGCGGAGACGCAAGCAGGGTGGCGGCATCGGCGTTGTCCATGAATCCAGCGCGAAGCCACGACTCGTTGGAGGTGTTCTCAAGGAGCCGTCGAACGAGATACGCCATGCCGGGAATCATCTCGCCGACCGGGACGTACTCGCGAACCCGGAAGCCCATGTCGCTCGCGGCTTGCTTCAATTCCGGGGCCATCCCGTAGAGCATCTGAATCTCGAGGGCTGCCTTGGGCAGACCGACTTTTTCGAGCTCGGCGATTGCCGCCCCGATCGATCTGGCGTTGTGGCTTCCGAGGGCGAGTTTGACGCCGCCGCCTTCGAGTGTTTTCGGCGTCGAATGGATGAACGCTCGGGCCATTCGCTCGAAGCAGGCGTCCGAGTCGGACTTTCGACTCCAGACGGGAACCGGCCACCCCATCTCCTCCGCGTGGATCGTCTCGTAGTCCCAATAGGCGCCCTTGACGAGGCGAACCGTCACTTGACGGCCGGTTCGCTTCGACCACTCGATGATCCGGGCGGCGTCGTCGTCCCCGGAACGCAGGTAGGCCTGCATCGCGAGGCCCGCGTTGAAGTCGATCTCCTCGCAGCACCGCATGAACAACTCGAGGGTGAGGTCCTTGAGCGCAAACTGCTCCATGTCGAAGTTGACCAGGACGCCCTTCTCCTTCGCCTTCAGGAGCAGCGGGCGAAGCGCTTCGACGAGGCCGTCGATCGAACCAGCGGTATCGATGGGATCTGTCTTCGCGTAAAGCGAACTGATCTTGATCGAGACATTCGTTCGCGGAACGGGGCCGAGATGGTCGCGTTCGAGTTTCTCGTTTTCGGGCCAGCCATTGACCGCGTCGGGGAGATTATCGATCAGGTCCATGTACTTGGCGCAGTAGTCCGCGGCTTCTACGTCAGAGACGCAGGCTTCGCCCAGAAGATCAACGCTAAAAGCGAGGCCTCGTTTCCAGAGTTTTTGAAGCATTGGCAAGGCGTCGGCGGCATCGGTACCCGCGATGAACTTCTCGGCCATGCCGGTGATCTGCTTCGCCATCGTTCGGGCGAACATTGACTTCGCCACGCCGCCGGCCTTAATCGCCAGATCCATCCCGGGCGGGGGCGTGACCCCGGGCTGTGAGAGGTAGTCGACCAAGTGATCATGAATCTGCTCTGGAGTGCGGAGCATGGGGAAGGCATCGACGAAACGGAACAACTGGACCTTGAAAGCCTCGTCCTGCATCGCCCAGTCCATCAACTTGTCGGACCAGAATGCGGCGTTGAGGACGCCAGCCTTTCCGCCACGAGCGAGGTCGAGGAACTCGGTTCCCACTTCGATGATTCGGCGTTCGATCGCCGGATCTTCGGGCGGCAGAACCCTTCCCAAATCGATGGACGCCGTTGTCGGTGCCGTGATCAGGGGTTGAGCGGGTGGGCTCGTCCGGGGCTTTGGTTTGAAGAAGAAGGCCATTCGTTGACATCTCCGCAGGTCCCGCGAGACCAAGTTCAAGGTCGACGATTGTAGCGGAGAGGCCGATCGGACTCTGGCTTTGGGGCGTCATTCGAGCGGGGAGGAATGCAGATCACCGATCGGCGTCAGGCCTTGGCGTTGAACTGCCGGACAACCTGGTCGTAGACCTGGCCGCAACGGGTCGCCGCGCCGTCCCAGGTGAGGGCACGGATCTCGAACTGCCCGTTGTCACGGAGGGCCTTGCGAAGCGGGGGGTGCTTCAGAACCGCGACGATCTTATTGGCCATTTCCTCAACGTCCCAGAAATCGACCTTGAGGGCGTGGGTGAGGACTTCGCTGACGCCGCTGGATTTTGAAATCAGTGCTGGAACGTCGTTACTCATGGCCTCAAGGGGGGCGATGCCGAAGGGTTCGCTCACGCTTGGCATCACGTAGAGGTCGGCGAGGGCGAAGACCCGTTTGATATCGCCGCCGCGGAGAAATCCGGTGAAGAGCACCTTGTGCCCAATGCCCATCTCCGCCGCCATCTCAATCATCATCGATGCGAGATCGCCGCTTCCGGCGACCACGAACTTGACGTCTTCCATCACGTCGAGCACCCGCTTGGCGGCCTGGACAAAGTACTCCGGCCCCTTCTGCATGGTGATTCTTCCGAAGAAGAGAACAATCTTGTCCTTGGAAGTGATCGACTTGACGCCTTTTTCAATGGGGTCGAATTCGACGCCGTTGTAGACGACATCAACTTTCGAAGGCGCGATCCCATATCGCGAGACGCAGAGGTTCTTGGTGAGCTGGCTGACGGCAATGACCTGCATCGCTCCATGCATTCCGCGGCGTTCGATGTTGTAGACCGCTTGGTTGACATGCTCGCCGGAACGATCGAACTCGGTCGAGTGCACGTGAACCACCAGCGGTTTACCAGTGAGTTGTGCGACCGCCAAACCAGCGGGGTAGGTCAGCCAGTCGTGGGCGTGAACCACGTCGAATTGGGTGCGCTTGGCGACTTCGAGGCAGAACTTCGCATAGGCGTGGGCCTGTCCGATCAGGTCGCCTCCGTAATCAGCGGATTTATTGGCTCGCGCGGCCATGGCCGCTTCTTCGGGGTCTCGTTCGGGAATCGCCGATCGGAGCGCCATCGATTCGGTCACCGTGGTGGGATCTCCGAAGGCACCGGCTTCGACCAGCGTTTCGAGCCGACTCTCATCGAGGTCGTATTCCTCCAGAACGCGACGCCAGGTCGTTTCCTGTTCGCGATACACCGACTGCACCTCAACCGGCAGATCGACGAATCGGGTGTGTTTGAACTGCTCACGAAGTTCGCGGACGACCTCGACGAGCCGTTGCTCAGGCCCACGCGTGATGGTTCGTGTTTCGACGGTGACCGTCTCTGCAGAACGAGGCTGGTACTCCGGAAGGGTGTCGCCCATGCTGCTTGCAGGGCTTACCAGTTCGACGTGGGCCGCGTCATCGGCATCGCCGGGCACGCTCTTGGGTAGGACGAAGGTCGTCTCCATCCCAGCGCGGTCCATGGCTCGGGTCAGCCCGTGGCAGGCCGTCCCAAGACCGCCCGTGATGAATGGAGGAAATTCCCAGCCCAGCATGAGCACGCGTGTGGCCATCAGGTCGTCGCCGATCGGAACGAAAATCTCTGGTGGTATTCGAATTCGTGAGACTGAGAGAGATCACGCATCTTCGGTCTCGCCGGCAACATCGCCGAGTTCACGAAACGTTGCCTCGTAGGCGAGCAGCCAAGTCCCGCCAACCTCGGTCGCATCGTCGCCGGTGGGGACGTCGTTCTCGAAGGTGTAGAGAAGGTCATCACTGCGGAAGTGGCGAAACGTGGTCACTGGAATCTCGTCGATCGGCCACTCCAGTTCATCGAGGGACTCCTCGAGAAGCTCCTCCAACGAATCGCTGGAGTTGTAGAGGTCGGATTCCACCGACTCACTGAGCCAGCGGTCAGGGGTTTCGAATCGAACGATCAGGCCGGCATCGGTGCGGGTGAGAATGTAGAACGCATCGCTTTCGACATCGCGAGCCCGGCAGCGGATGGTCTCGCCACTGGATTCGATCGTGGCGAACTTTTCGGAGGCGGTCATACGGTCCACGATGTCATTGATTCGGAGGTCGGTGGTCACGGGTTTGTTGATCCTGACTCGAAGTCGGAGAAGGGTGTACCGCACGGCCGACGGTGGAGGAGAATCATACATCCGGGCCGGACTTTCGGCGGAATTGCTCTTTCGGTGAGAAATCGCCCGTACGATGCCCATGTGCAAGATCAAGAACCATGGACAACCGGACGCCTTCGAACTTGGATCAAGACTCACCTCGAAGAGAGAGGGGTGGAGTCTCCCGCGGTCTGCGCCGACATGCTCCTTTCCGCGGCGATCGGTGCCGAGCGGCTTCGTCTCTACATGGAGCCTGATCGTCTGGCCAGCGACGAAGAGCGTGCGACGCTCCGAGCGTGGGTCAAGCGAGCCTCAAATCACGAGCCGGTCCAGTATCTGGTGGGTGAAGCCTGGTTCCATCAGGCCCGGATCGAAGTCGATTCCAGCACCATGATCCCGCGGCCAGCGACGGAAACCCTTGTCGAAGTGGGGCATCAACGACTCCCTACGACGTCGGGTTCAGTCCGAATCCTTGATCTTTGCACCGGAACCGGATGTGTTTCGATCGCACTGCTGAATCTCATCAACCGACCCTATCGAGCGGCGGCGCGAATGCACGAGGCTGAGGCGGCTGCTCGCGCTGATCTGGGCCGGCTTTCGACGGCGCTCAGTTCGGGAGGCGGGCCTGCTGCCGGCGGCAAGGCGATTCTGGAGATTGAGGACGAATTCGAGGGGGAAGACGAGGACCAAGTCGAGGACCAAGTCGAGGACCAAGACGAGGACCAGGTCGAGATTCAGGATTCAGGCGCGGAAGACCGAGAAGACGCGGCGATACAGGAGGCCCTGCCCGCCGAGATCAACACCGAGCATTTTGTTCAGGCGAGCGTCGTCGCGACCGAACTGGTCGAGGCGGCCGCTGGGCTCGCGCAGCGGAACGTCGCCCGCCACCTTCATGCGGATCGCATCGATGTCAGAATTGGATCCCTGTACGAGCCATTGACCGCCGAAGAATCATCAAGCTTCGACCTCATCGTCTCCAATCCGCCGTACATCAGCGATGCAGAATTCGATCTTTGCCCCCCGAATGTCCGCGATCACGAACCCGCCACCGCACTCCGGGGCGGAAAGGACGGCCTAGAAGTCATTCGAGAAGTGATCGATGGGGCACCCGGGTGGCTCGTGCCCGGCGGAATTCTGGCGATCGAAATGCAGTATGACCAGGCATCGGCGGTTCAAAGCCTCTTCGCGGCGGCGGGGTTTGAGGAGATCCAACTCCATCAGGACGTCGATGAACTTGACCGCGTGGTTTCTGGCCGGCATCCCGGTGCCTGAGCCCTTGGGTCATGCCTGACCAGCGATCGTCGGATCGTCCCATTCGTTTGCATCTGTTGGGATCTCTTGGTCAAACCGCGGTCCACGATCCGTGATCCGAGGGCGATTATTCTTGCGGCGAGGATGAACTGGCGAGGGCTTTGTGCACTTCCTCGATGAGCAGGGAGACTTGAAAAGGCTTGAACAAGAACGCTTCCAAGCCCTCCTGGCTCGATCGGACGATCGAATGGTGGGGGTCGTAGCCAAAGCCGGTCATGAGAATCACCGGAAGCTCGGACGCCAAACTCTTGGCAGCGCGGAAGACTTCGTATCCGTTCCGATCGGGCATTCGAACGTCTGAGATGACGAGGTCGAACGGGGCACCGCCCGATTCGAGCGATTCGATGGCTCCCGATCCGTCGGTATGGGCTTCCACAGACGCACCCCGCTGCTCGAGAAGCATCTTGATGGCACCCCGAATCGTCTCTTCATCGTCGGCGACGAGAATCCGACGCCCGCTGATTAGCGGATCGTCAATGATCTCCGACTCGTCATCAGATTTTCCAAGGATCGTCTGCGGTCCGGAGGTGCAGGCCAGAACTCTTGCCCGGACTGATTCGACCGACGCGATGATCGCATCGAGTTTCTCCGCCATGGGTCCGTCGCCGACATAGCCCGCTCGAATTTCAGCGGCATTCCGAGTAATCGCCTCGAGCGGGTGGTTTAGTTCTCCCAGCACGGTGCTGGAGAAATTGCGGTTTGTCGTATATCGCTCCACCACCAGCATGTCGAGGATGTTGATCGCCATTGCGATGTAACGGCCGTAAAGCTCCACCAGCATCTGATCGCGTTCATCAAACGCGTCAGGCTCGGCGCTTTCGACATTCAGCACGCCAACCACCCGATCCCGCAGTTTGAGCGGCACGGTCAGGCTGCTCAGCGCATCGGGGATTCCCGTGACGTACAAAGGGTCCTCACGAGTATCTCTGCAGAGATAGGCCTGCCCGCTGGTGGCGACCATCCCCGAGATTCCGTTTTCGGTTCGGCTCACGAAGAGTCGTTCGCCGATCGAAAGCGGTTCCATTCCCGAACCCATCACCAATTCGAGTTGGTCATTCTTTCGATCGACGAGTCGAACTTCGAAGTGTTCGAATCCAATCACCGAACGCATCGTTCGAATCACCTTGTCTTCGACGAGGCGAAGGCGGGCACCCACATCGAGGGGGTTGATGGTGTCCGGATCAAGATCGAGAAGGTCGCCGCCGGCTTGATCGATCTCCTCAACCAGCAATTCAGTCCGTTTCAGATCCGTGACATCGGAGATCAGGGCCGCCGCGGTTCGTCGAGTTGGATCGTCGGGCATCGGGGAGCAGATCACCGCGTAGTGGCGATCTTCATGACTGAAATCCACTCGGGCGGATTCGCCATCGTTCACGTCGGGATGCTCCATGAATCCCACAATGACTTCCGCGGCAGCATCCGAGAAGAGCCGAAGCAACTCGGGGGTGTGGTCGGCGAGTTGGTCGTTCATCCAAACGATTTCGCCATTCTCGACGACGACGGCGACGCCTTCGCCGAGTCCGTCGAGGGCGGCAGTGATTCGAGGATCACCGCCGGAGAGCTCTTCGGGGACGAGATCGCACGCGGTGCGGAGGAAATCGGCGACGACATCCGGCATCCGAGCGAGGAACATCTCGGCGTCAATACCCAAAGGCAGGACAAGCCGGGCACGAGATCTGGCGTCGGCATCATTCATCGGCCGGGTGCTCCTGAGGAGACAGGGGGGATCGGGAAGCGTATCCCGGAAGAAGGCATGAAGGAACATCGGCACGGCAACGATGGTCGCTGGAGCCCGAGCCGGTGGTTTGGTTGGGGCGAAAGGCTCGCGGTCACTCCACCGGGACCATTCGGGCGGCGGTAGGATGGGGTTCCGCCATCGTCCGTACGACCCGCCGGGGGTCGTCGACGAGGGGCATCCGATTCCGGAACGACCCTCCCAGATGATTCAGGCGAAGGGAATTACCAAGCGATACGGCCGGTTTACGGCAGTGAAGGGCCTCGACCTCGAGGTTCCGGACGGTATTGTCTGTGGTCTTCTGGGGCCGAATGGCGCAGGCAAAACCACGACCATGCGGATGATCACCGGCATGCTGCCACCCGACGAAGGCTCATTGCGGGTTGCCGGTTACGAAATGCCATCGCAACGGCGAGCCGCGCTGGCCCGGCTCGGCTATCTCCCGGAATCGGCACCCTCGTATCCCGAGATGCGGGTGATCGAGTTCCTCCGTTTTAAGGGAAGGCTCCTGGGACTCGATCAATCGACGATCAATCGAACCGCGGAGTTCGCGTTAGACGCCTGCGACCTTGGTCAAGTCGCTCGAAGACTCATTGGGCAACTGAGCAAGGGCTTCCGACAACGCACCGGACTGGCCGCCTCCCTGATGGGTGATCCGGCGCTCCTGGTACTCGACGAACCGACCGTGGGCCTCGACCCGCGTCAGCTCCGTGATTTTCGGCGCCTGATCCGCCGGCTTGCCGAGACTCGGACCGTCCTGCTTTCCAGTCACATCATGCAAGAGATCGAAGCCGTCGCGGATCACATCGTGATTCTCAATGAGGGCCGAAAACTGGCCGAAGGCAGCATTGATGAACTTCGCAACGGGGTGAATGGGCGGTCCTCGATCACCATCGCCGCGCCCAACGATGCGGCGTTAACGTCGCGACTGACGACCGCCATCGATCGCGTCGCGGAAATCCACGTTCCTGCGGAGGTTGCTCCGAATGGCGATCTTCGCTTCGAATTCGATGGTCCCGACCGAGGTCGGGCGATTGGTGCGGCGATTTCCGCCGCCGGAGGCTCGATGGTCGAACTCCGGCACGATGCCCCAGGGCTCGAAACGGTCTTCCTGCAGTTGCTCGATCGGGAAGCCGACGATGATGACCATGACGGAGAAGCGGCATGAAGGGCATGCTCGCCATTGCACGTCGCGATCTTGCATCGACCTTCCTGGTACCGACCGGGTGGATTATTCTCGCTGGCTGGGGACTGGTCGCCTCGATCATCTTCGCCTTCGCGTCGCTCCGGGAAGGCGAACCAGCCACGCTGCGTGCGGTGATTTCGATGGCGGGGTGGGCGATCGCAGTCGTTGCTCCGGCAATCTCGATGCGGAGTTTCGCCGAGGAAGCCAGGCTTGGGACGCTTGAAGTTCTCATGACTTCGCCTTTGTCCGCGTTGGAACTCGTCCTGGGCAAATTCCTCGCCGGCGTCGGCGTCCTCTTGGTACTTGGAATTCCAATTCTCGTTCTCTTCGGCGTGGCGGAGATCTACGGTAATCCCGACCCCGGCGAACTTGGGAGCGGTCTACTTGGTCTGCTGTTGGCCGGCGCCACGCTGATCGCATTGGGGCTCTTAGTCTCGACTCGAACGTCCAGCCAGGTCGTCGCGTATCTCGTCACGTTCTTCTTGTTCTTCGCGGTGATCCTCATTGCCAAGGGCGTTCCGGCACTGATCGAATTGCTTCCGGCGGATCTCCTCGCGCCGGGGCAGACCCTCGCCTGGATTGAGTGGACTTCCGGTCTCGACCCTCTGCTCAGGCTGGATGAATTTGCGATTGGTCTCTTTGATTCCGCCAACCTTGGTTGGTTTATCGCTGTGGCGGTGTTCTTCCTCTTTGCGGGGGGTGTCTCCCTGGCCGCACCGCGGCGCATTCGACCCGCGACCAGATCTGGTCGGGCCATCGCCTTGTTCTTCTCGGCGACCGGCGTTCTCGGCGCTGGGGTCGCGGCGGTGGCTTTTTCGGTTCTGCTGGAATCGCCGCCATTACGCATCGAGGCGGATCTCACCAAGACCAGGGCGTATTCGCTTCAGCCAACCACCGTTGATCTCCTCAAGCAGCTTGAACCGGGCTGGTCGGTCCGAATGTTGGTCGCCCGAGATGATGCCGATCCGGTGACCATGCGACAGGTCGATGAGGTCGTCCTCCGGATGGACGAGGTGACGCCGAACCTCGAAGCCGAGCGGATCGACCCCGTCGACCCTCGCTCGATTGGCCGATACGAGGCGGTCTTGGAATCGCTCGTCTCGCGTGACGCCGCGACGATCGCGATCTGGGAACGAGAGATCCAAACCGGTGTTGAAGCCTTCGAGTCACTTCAGGCGGTTGGTCGAGACGTCGCACCCTCGGCGGTGGCATTGCTCGCAGAGTTGTCAGCGGAGAGTCCGATCCGATCGTTGATCGAGCGCATCGGCCTCGTCTTCGGGACCCTCGCCGATCAGGGGGGGGCTTTTACGGCGTTCGTCGACGAATGCCTTCGAAGTACCAGCCAGCAACCGTTGCCGAACTGGCGGCTCGCGCGAGCCTCCCTCGCGGCCAACAATGGAAAGCAGGCCGGTGAGATCGAGCAGGTCGCCGACGTCCTTCGGCAGTGGGAAATCGATCCGGGGATTCCCGCATCAGCCCGGGATTGGTCGGCCAAGACGATTCCCGCCATCGAGTCGGTGGCGGTCTTGCTTCGAGCTTCCAGTGACGAACTCGACGTACTTGAAAACGATCATCCGCTCGTGGTCGCCGTGATCGCAGAGTCAATCGCGGCGGGCGACGTGGCCATTGTGGATGGTCCGCATGGCTCGTTGGTGATCCCAGCCTGGCAGCTCTTCCCCGCCAGCGCGGTTCGAGAGGGCAGCGATGGGGCGGTGGTCGGATTCGATCGTCGGTTCCAAGGCGAGGAAACGCTGGCGGCGGCGATTCGGGCCCTGCAGATCGGTCAGATGCCTCAAGTCGTGTTTGTTCATGCCGAGGACCGATCATTGCTTCGTGATCGGGACGACGGGCTGGAGGTCGCTGGCATCACCAATGCGTTGCGGACCGCCCGCTTCGACGTTGTGGAGTGGATCCCCGGCCGAACGGAACGCCCCGGCGCCGCACCCGGCCGGACCACGGTGTGGTTTGTGATACCGCCGTTGCAACGCAAAGGGCTGGAATACAACGACGCAGAAAAGGCGTTGCTGGGTGCCGCCACCGGATTGATCGCCGAAGGGCAGCCGGTCCTCCTCACGGTCGCGAGAAGCATGCTGCCCCTGGTCGGAAAGCCAGATCCGTGGTCGACGGTGGCGTCAACGCTCGGCGTTGAGATCGATACCGCCCAAGTGGTATTCGAGTGGCTGCCGGACGCCGCGGAAGGCGGCTCGGTGAAGACGTGGCAGGAAATTGATGGTCATCCGCCGGCGAATGAAGCGTCTGGCGGCGCCATCATTGAGGCGCTTCGCGGAAAGCGATTATTCGTGTCGCATGCGACACCGATCGGCCTCGCACCGGGCACCTCGGGCAGCGCGGTGGTACTCGCCGAGGTCCGACCGAGTGCCCTCCGATGGCTGGAGAACGACTGGCGAGGAGATGGCGCGCAGATTGAGGAGATGCCCGACGGGCGTCGACTCGAAGCACCAATCCCGGTCGCCGTGGCGGTCGAGGCCATGGGCGAGAACGGCATGCAGCGTTTGGTTGCGGTGGGATCAGGAGGATGGGCGCTGTCCGCGTTGGTCAACGAAGCGGGCACGCTGGGGGGTGACCGCTTGGTGTTGACGAATCCGGGCAATCGAGAACTGGCGTTGAGCAGTATCGCGTGGCTTGCGGGCCTTGATGAACTGGTCGCGACTGCCGCCACTGGTCGCGAGATCTCGCGGTTCTCCGGGCTCTCCGACGGATCGCGAGTGGCGTGGGGACTCGGCTTGGTGGGCTTGCTCGGTCTTGGACCGATGTTCCTCGGAACGCTGGTGTGGTCGATGCGGAGGGCCAACTCATGACCATGCGATCCGTCGGCTTGATTTGGTTGCTGGCCATCGTATTAATGATCGCGGCGACCTTCGCTTGGCGAGATGCGGAATCTACCGCCGACGAACTCCAGAAGGCAACGGTCTTTTCGGCCAAATTCTCGGTTGACTCGATCGATCGGCTGGTGGTGGAGATTCCGAGCGAAGAGCCTCCCCGAACCTTGGTCTTTGAACTCGGTGAGGAAGGCTGGCGGCAGATTCTCCCGTTTGAAATCGCGGCCGACGGATTCGCCATTCGCCAACTCATTGTGGCTGCCGCCGATCTCGCGGCGAGTCGTCGAACGCCCATCTCCGAAGTCATCAGCGAGGATGGGCCCGGCTTGGCGAGCCTTGGTCTCGATCCTCCCGAGGCGATCATCGGATTTGAGGCGCCCGGCTTCCAATCCAAGATTGAATTGGGGGCGAGAACGGTCGCGGGACGAAGTTGGATTCGAATTGTCGGCGACGACGAGGTGTTGGTGGTTGACGATGATCTTCACCAGCGTGCGATCGACGACGACCCACGAAACTGGAGATCGCGTCGGGTGTTTGCGAGCGATCGGGAGATCAGTGGCGTCACCATCAAGAACGGGATGACCGTGACTTCGGTGGCCCGGACGGGCCGCCTTTGGAGGCTTTCTTCACCAGTGGACACCCGGGCCGATGGTCCTGCGATCGATGCACTGCTGGGCGTCCTGGGACGAGTGGAGCATGATGGATTCATCATGGATGGCGACTTTGACGCCTCGCGATTCGGGCTCACCGATCCGGCGGCGACCGTGACGGTTCGTCGCGATGATGGCGTGACTGAGACGTTGGTCATCGGTGGGCCGGCGGGCCTGGTGAGTCGCGATCGCTTCGCGATGATCGAGGGAATGCCGATGGTGGTTCGAATCGATGAGGCCACGCTCCGAGGACTGCTGCCGCCGGTTCTGGGGCTGATTGAACCGACGGGATCCGGAGTTCGGCCCGCGGACGTCAAATCAATCGAAATCACCGCGATGGATGACTTTGTCAGGCTGGAGCGGGATCTCGATCAGTGGACGGTTGAAGTCGTGCGGGGTGACGAGCGGGCCGCTGGCCTCACTTCCACCGAGTACGTTGACGCGTTGATTCAAACGCTCACCTCAACTCGAGGAACCGAAGTCATCGTGCAGGCGTTTCCCACGAAACTGGCGATCGCAAACGTCGTTTTTCATGGTTTCGACGGCCGGCCTCTGGATACCGTGCGGATTGCCCGGGAAGCGTCCGCAGGTCGTTGGGCGTTTGAGAATGGGGATGGTGTTCTCCGCCTGCTTCCGGCGAGTACAGAGATTCCGCTGGCGGCCAACGAGTGGCCCATTCTCGACCGTTGACGTCACGAAGGACGTTGGCTCCAAACCACACGATCATCGCCACGAAAGCCCGACCAGAGCGTCTCGAATGAGGCGCGTTGGAGAAGGTCTCGCGGGCGTGGCACGGACGCCTCTACCTTCAACTTCGAAGACGTCGCCGGTGCCGTGAAGACGAGGGTTGCGTCAACAAGATCTGCCTCGAAGAGATTCCGCAGGAGCCCGGCGCCGCACTCGGTCAGCAGTGTGGCCACCTCGTGGTCTTTCGCGAGCTGGCGGAGGAGGCCGCGCATTCGACCGGTCGAGAATCGACCTCGGAGCCCACCGTGTCCACCGTCTTCCGGGTTCAGTTCGCTCGACGCTTCGATCGGCATGATGGTGGCGCCGGTGGCGATCAGTTGCTCGGCACGGGCCCGAAGATCATCTCGATCATCCTCGCGACACGCGATGATGACCGGCCCGCTTCCGGCGTTCAAAATGGACGCGGTTGGCGGCGTCGCAAGATCCGGATCAACGACCACGCGGATCGGTGTGCGGCGTTGGCGGACATCGCGGGCGTCGAGCCGGGGATCATCCGCGAGGATGGTTCCGATTCCTGTCAGAATCGCGTCGGTTCGTCCACGCTCCCGATGGACCATCCGCAGTGAGCGTGGTCCGGAGATCCACGGCGAGGCGCCAGGCGGCGTCTTGAGGGCGCCCCGGTCGGTCTCTGCCCACTTTGCGACCACCCAGGGAAGACCGGTCGAGACTCTGGCGTGGAAGGAGGCATGGAGTCGCCGAACCGCGGCCACATCTGGTCGAAGCACCACTTCGATGCCGGCATCGCGGAGCCGATTCATCCCACCCGACGCAAAATCGTTGGATTCCGGACTACCAACCACCACTCGCGCGATTCCGGCGGCAATGATCGCATCGACGCAGGGTGGCGTCCGTCCGTGATGATTACATGGTTCGAGGGTCACCCACGCGGTGCCACCTCGAGCGGCGATCCCAGCGATCCGGAGGGCCTCGACCTCTGCGTGGGGACCACCAGGATGACGAGTTCTTCCTTCGGCAATCACTTGGCCATCGATGTCGGCGATGACGCAGCCGACGGAGGGATTCGGCTCGGCTTCGCCGTGTCCACGCAACGCCCTGCGAGCGGCTCGCTCCAGCATGAGGCGGTCGTGATCGTGGGTTGAGATCGGCATGGCGTTGCTCGTGACGGGTCGTGGTCGACTACTTCTCAGCAGCCTACCTTGATGAGGTGGGGTCTCGTCGAGTCCTCGGAACCCACCGCGGCAATCAAGGCGGCGTTTCGACGATCGGGTCGATGGACGGGGGTTTCTTCATGGCGATGGTGGCGATGAGAATGTCGTCTTCGTTCTTTCCGGCCTGATGCGTCTCGGTGATTCGCATTAGGTAACTGGCCCAGCGTTTCGGCGCTTCGGCTGTCTTGATGACTCGCTCAAAGCCATCGATGCCCAGAAGCTGTCCATGTCGATCCCGACTCTCGATCGAGCCGTCGGTGTACAAGATCAGCAGATCGCCAGGAGCCATGGTCTCTTGGTGTTCCTCGCATTCGAATTCGTCGGCGGAAATCGCGCCAAGCATCATCGCGGTGGGGTCCAATCGCTGTGGTGACTCTTGGGCCGCCTTCAGAAATGCTGGCGGATGGCCAGCGTTGGCGTAGCGAAGGGAGCCTTGGCGCGGATCGACCTCCACGATGACCGCGGTGGCGAAGATCGAGTGTTGGCTCAAGAGGAGAAACACGTAGTGATTCAAGTGTCGAAGCACTTCAGCGGGACCGATGCGCGGTTGTTCCGCGAAGATTCGTTCGATTTCGCCGGAGAGTCGAGTGACCGTCATGGCCGCCGCAAGTCCATGTCCCGTGACGTCCAAGAGGAGTACCCGGAGCGTGCCATCGGGGCCTCGGGAGGCATGGATGAAGTCGCCGCCGAGGTCCCGCATGGGCTTGAAGACGAAGTCGAAAGAGATCGCTTCGTCTTCGATTTGATCGGGAAAGAGAGACTCATGCATGATCTTCGTCTGAGACATCTCCCGGCGAAGGCTTAGAAAACTCCGCTTGAAGGCTTCCGATCGGAATCGTCGGCTCCATCGTCGCATTCTGACGTGAGCGACCAGCATGCCGGGGAGGAGGACCAGCGGGGCGAGGGTCACCTTGACCGCGGTGCCGATGGGATCATCGCCCAAGCCGAACAGAAGCTCTAATGCGATCCACGCGCCGAATACCGGGACGATCGCTTTGACGGATTCGCGCGGTGTCCAAGGAAGGAAGAGCGTGGAGGCGAAGTGCATCACGAAGAGCCAGGCGAGGGATCCTTCGGTTCCGGTGGGATCGTCTTGAAGAAGCACCATCAATGCCAGATCCACGAAGCCAACGAGCAGGATCAAGATACTGGCGGCACGGACGAGTTCGGAGCGACGTTCCAGTCGAGGGCGGACGACCCAGAGGAACCACCCCAAGATCGAGACGGTGATCAGCGGTGCGACCGCATAGACACCGATTCGAAAGGGGCCGGAGTTTTGTTCGCCGAGGGCGAGGTCGGGAATCTTCGGGTCGAAGATAGCGAGGGTGATCGTGAAGATCGCAATCCCGCATTCGAGCGTGAAGAAGCTCGCACAGAAGAAGGAGAATCGACGGCGCAGCCACGACTCGAGTGCGACTTCGTACTCGCCTCGGAATTCCTCGTTGGTGTCGACATTCCCGGAACTTCTCATGTATTTGCAAAGGTAACGGCCAAGAGCGATGCCGTGTGGTCGGATCATCAAAAACGAAAGGCCCTTCGAAGTCAAAGGGAGGGAAGAAATAGAACAGGCCGCTCGCGATGGAAATCGCAAGCGGCCTGAGGGTTTTCTTCGGGGGTCTCTCGACGGTCGGCCGATCAAGCGTCGGCGAGCACCGCATCTTTGAGGCTGTCGGGCATCACGCGGTACTCGGCCGGTTCCATCGAACTGGTCGCACGTCCGGCGGTCATGGAACGGAGCACCGTGGTGTAACCGAACATCTCAGAAAGCGGGACTTCGGCGGTAATGACCCGCACGATGCCACGAAGTTCGGAGTCGACGATGTGACCTCGGCGGCTGGCGATGTCGCCACTCACCGTGCCAAAGTATTCGTCGGGCGTGACCACCGAGAGTTTCATGATGGGCTCAAGCAGGGCGGGGCCAGCCTTGGTGATCGCTTGCCGGAAGGCAAGTGCGCCGGCTTGCTCGAAGGCGACCTGGCTGGAGTCGACGTCATGGTAAGAGCCGTAGACCAGTTCCACTTTGACATTAATGAGCGGGTAGCCGCCGATGACACCGCTGGCGGCCGCAGCGCGAACGCCGGTCTCGACCGACGGGATGTACTCGCGGGGGATGACGCCGCCGCCGATCTTGTCGACGAAGGCGACTCCGTTCTTCATCTTCAGTTCCTGTTCCGCGGCTTCTGCCTCGGTGATGGGACTGACGCTGATGACCGCATCGCCGAACTGGCCGCGACCACCAGTCTGCTTCTTGAACAGGCCGCGAACGTCTTCGGCGATTCCCAGGATCGTCTCGCGATAGGACACGCGAGGACGGCCGACGGTAACGTCGACCTTCATGTCACGAACCAGTTTGTTCTTGATGATTTCGAGGTGGAGTTCGCCCATGCCCGAGATGATGGTCTCGCCCGTCTCGTCGTTGTACTGCGTACGGAACGAAGGGTCTTCACGACGGATGGTCACCAACGCGTCGCCGAGCTTCTTTTTGTCGTCGGCGGTGTTGGGCTCGATGGACATCGAGATCACTGGCTCGGGGAAGGTCATTCGTTCCAGAACTACCGGCTGATCGGGATCGCAAACGGTGTCGCCAGTGAAGGAGTTTTTCAGGCCGATCAAAGCCACGATTTGGCCCGCGCCGACCTCGTCGAGGGCGTCCCGGTCCTTCGCGTGCATTTCGTAGATCCGCGAGACGTTTTCCTTCTTGTTGTTCCCAGGATTGAGAATTCGGCTGCCCTTCTTGAGCAGGCCTGAGTAGACGCGGACGTAGGTCAGGTCGCCGTGGGTATCGTTGACCACCTTAAACACGAGGGCGGAGAACGGATCGGTTTCGCTGTGGGTCCGAAGGATCTTGACGTCAGGATCACGAGGATCCGTGCCTTCGATGGCGGGAACCTCGGTGGGATCCGGGAGATACTCGATGACGCCGTTGAGCAGGCGTTGCACGCCGATGTTCTTCAGTGCAGAGCCGCAGAAGACGGGGTTGCATTCGAGCCCCACGGTTCCCTTGCGAATGGCGGCCTTGATCTGGTCGATCGTGACGTCGTCGGGTGCCTCGAGGTACGTTTCCATGAGCGAGTCGTCGAGTTCGGCGGCCTTCTCAACCAGGTCGGCTCGCCAAAGCTCAGCGTCATCGAGGAGTTCCGCTGGGATGTCCCTCTCGTCGACCTTTGCACCGAGCTCGTTGGCGTCAAAGTAGTACGCCCGCATCTCGAGTAGGTCGATGATTCCGGCGAGGTCGTCGCCGCTTCCGATCGGGATCTGCATCGCGATCGCATTGGCTCCGAGCCGTTCTTTGATGGTCTTGAAGCTGTAGTCGAAATCCGCGCCGAGCTTGTCCATCTTGTTGACGAAGCACATTCGGGGGACTTCGTAGCGGTCGGCTTGTCGCCAGACGGTCTCGGACTGGGCTTCGACCCCTTCCTTTCCGTCAAAGACGGCCACCGCACCATCGAGCACTCGGAGCGACCGCTCGACTTCAATGGTGAAGTCGACGTGGCCGGGGGTGTCGATCAGGTTGACCTTGTAGTCCACATCGTTGAAGGTCCAAGGGCAGGTCGTCGCCGCGGACTGGATCGTGATGCCACGCTCCTGTTCCTCCTGGAGGAAGTCCATGGTCGCCGTGCCTTCATGCACTTCGCCAATCTTGTAGTTCATGCCGGTGTAGAACAGGATGCGTTCTGTGACGGTGGTTTTGCCAGCGTCGATGTGGGCGCAGATGCCGATATTGCGGACGCGGGTGAGGTCGATGGACATCGTTGTTTCCTGGAACTGTCGCTCGGCCTGGGCGAGCCACCGGGCTCATGGGGGGGATCACATCCGATCGCAGGCCTCGATCGGGGCGAAGGAAGCTCGGAAACGTTCCGAACATCCGGGACTTTGATTGTTTTCTGGAGACCGTTGCGGGGTGGGGCGATACGGACGCTATGACTGGGTTAGCAGCCGGCGTCGTCATCGTTGTCGGAGTCACCTGGCATCGGAATCGCTCCTTCGACTCCATCGCCCGTTGGCGATGGCGGGGACGGAGCCCCGAGTGGCGAATTCAGTATCTTAGGGAAACCCTCGGACGAATCAAGCGCCTCGGTTGAATTGCAAAGGCGAATAAAGAGGATCAAAGCCCCAAAGGCATCATGAAGATCGGCGGAATCGTCCCCTAGAACGGGGTTTTACGGTCTCGGGCCGCTCAGGATGTTCGAATGAACTGCAATCGGTCGATTCCTGCGGTTTCGATGACGGGGGCCACCTCTTTGACGAAACGACGCCCGTCCTGGACGTAGCCGGCGGTTGGCTTGAGTTCGGGCAGGCGTTCCCGGAAGAACCGGTTCATGCGGACCATCGCCAGTTCGCGGAGATATTTCGCGGTCATCGAGGCGAGGGCGATCGGCAGGTGTCGATCCTCGGAACCCGTCTCGAAGCCGATCACGAAACTCCCGTCCGCGTCATCCAACCGGTAGCGGCTCACCGAAACGGTCTCGCCGAGAATTCGGATCGAGGCGGTCGGAAAGCAGTCTTGTAACCACTGGCGGTAGTGAGATCGGCCACCCTGGCGATCGCAGATGATTCGGGGAACCGCGGCGTGATCCACCGCGCGACTCACTGCCCGGATCCGCACCACGTGGCGGGCCACGGCGTCGAGATTGATCGACGCCTTGTTCGACCCGGCGGAGAGTCGCCGGTTGAACTCGCCGGCATCGATCGCCTCGCACTGCAGATCGATCAGTCGCACGCCCGCGGCGGTCATGCCTCGATCGAGTCGGGCCGCGTCGATCGCGAGCGCGTCCGCGTCGTGGGCGACCGGAAGCGGCGTGTCGGACTGGTACCAAGGTGTCGCGACGGTGGTCGGAAGGTCCGTCCCGGTCAGGGCGAAGAGCGCGTCGTCGGTCGCGGGTGGGGCATGCCCCCGTTCGCCCGGCTCGGGGCTTGTCCGAGTCGAGAGGAATGACAGCACGCCACGCTCAAGATGTCGCAGTGGATGCGCCTTGGCCTGATTCGAACCCTTGAGTTTCTTGCTGTCGTCAACGGCGATGCGTCGGCGAGCGTCGCGGCCGCCACGGGTCACGACGTCGTCGAGGCGTTCCCAGAGGTTCGGCGGTCCGTCCGCAGGGTCCGCGTCGTCGACCGTAAAGACCGAGCATCCCACGCACAATGGTCCCAGCATCGGGCCATATCCCGCTTCGTCGATGCCCGCGTAGATCAGCATGGTGTCGTTGTGCCACACCGCCGCGTCGATGGGGGGCAGCCGACAGGGAATGCACACGGGCGTCGCGATCTGGTCGCGACGCCCGGGTGATGGATGGTGGATTGTTCGGTTACCCGTGGTAGGCGGCCGATCGATCATGAGCGGTGGGCGTTGCCATCGCTCATGCTCAACTCAGCTCAACTCAGCTCAGCTCAGCTCAGCTCAGCGACGGCGACGACGGCCGACCAAGCCGACGCCTGCGATGGCGGCGATGCCACCGATGCCGGGCACCGCCTGGGAGCCCGCGGTCTGGGCCAAGGTGAGGCCTTGGTAGCCGTTGGTTCCGACACCACCGGTGACCGTCAACGTGGTCACCGGTCCGGAGAACGACAGGATGCCACTGTTGTAACTCGTGCCGTTGAGCGTGTTTCCAGACGTGCTCCCGCTGAAATTCGCGTTGGTCGTAAAAGCTTCGCTGAGGGTTTGCTCAGTCCCGGAAACGCTGGTTCCTCGCCAGTAGTACGTGTAGAGGGAGAGACCCGAGACCGCCGAGTCGAACGTGATGGTCCAGTTGTCGGCGGTCTTGTAGTCCAGGTAATCCTGGGAGCCGGCACTGTCCCATGCGTTACCGGCAGAAAAGTCTCCGTCAAAGATGGAAGGGGTATCCCAGCTTCCTGCGGTCGGGACGACGGTGAAGTTGACTCCGTTCAGAGATCCGTTCCCGGCGTCGGTCCAGGATGCGAACGTGGGGACGACACCGGCGATGCTGGTGGACGCCATGCCGAGTACGGCGATCGTGGTGGCGGTGAGGTGAGATCGTTTCATCTTTTTCATTCTCCGGTCGTTTGATGTGATGGCGTCTGAAGCCGTGTACTTTTCAGTCGGGGGTGAGGATCACCGCCGACGCTCCGAAACCAAAAAAGATTCCGAAGGCTGAAAGTGTCAGCGAGACAGCCGCGGCGCGATAATTATCATGATTTGACGCAAGAATCCGGGCGTAATGATTATCGGAAGTGCGCCCGCTACGCGGCCCGGAGCGGGTCGACGACGTCGAGCATCGGGAATCGATGGAACGCCGTATCGCGGGTGACGATGCGGCGGATGCCGTGTTCCAGCATCGTGGCGACGATCTGGGCCTCGTGCATCTGTGCTCCGCGGAGATCGGGGAGATCGACGAGCAGCCGATCGAGGATCTCCTGATGACGTTCGCCCGCGGCGATCATCGACAGCGACGGGGCGGCGAGAATCGCCTCGACATACGCCCACGCGGCTTCCACCGTCCATGGCTGCCGGTAGATCGATGGATGGGTCGTGAGCGTCAGAAACTCGAAGACGATCGGCCAGGTGAGATACCAGGGCCCGGCCTGGGCCCGCCACGCATCGAGTTGCAGGCGACAGGCTTCGTGGCCGGGATCGGTGCGATCCGCGGCGATCGCAAGCACATTGGCGTCGACGACGAACATCTCTAGCGGCCTTCCTTGGCACGCCAGAGATGTTCGCGGTCGGCGATATCAACGGTGGTACCACCACCATCAAACGAGGGAAGGGGGGGCAGTTCCTTTGCCCCGGTACCCCTCGTCAGAAGAAGACGCAACGCCGACTCGACAAGCTCGCTCATGGTCCGACCAGAGCTCGCCGCCTCCGTTTTGAGCCGGGTGAAAACCGTGTCATCGATGTTCAGGGTCGTCTTCATCTGATATGGAAAACCATATCATAAATATTGGAATATGGCAACACAATCGAGCGCCATCGCGGAGACCGATCGCGCCGCGATATTCGCAGATCCACTCGGGGTCTCGAGTGGTCCGTGCCGCCGTTGGTTGTGCTTGCTTCGGGTGGGGGGGGTGGTGATGACGGCCGTGGTTCACGGGGTTGGCGTCATTCGTCTCGCCGGAGATCACCGGAGGATTCAGGCTTCCAGATGCCCGTGGGTCACCGTGATGCCTCGGCCGGTTCGGCGGCATTGGGTCGTCGCACCCCCTCTGGATAGAACCAGCGGCGGATGAACGGTCGTCGAGTCTCCTCGGTCGTCCGTAACGGACGTTCGACCGAGCCCGACCACCAGCGGGTAAAGACCGCGGGATCCCCGCCTTGTTGCACGACCGAGGCCATCGCGAGCCGAGCGAGGTCGGTATCGCCCGTGATCCGCATGAACCAACGTGAGCCGGGCGTCGGGTCAAAGGCACGGGCGAGGGCCTCGATCTCTTCCTCCGAGATTCCCCATCGGGACCGCCAGTTTCCGTTGGGGCCCATTCCGCCCGGCATCCAGATTCTCGATCGTCGGCGGACGGCTTCGGTCCCATCTGGCTGGCGTTCAATGATGTCCACCACGAAGCCCAGAAGGATCGCATCAAAGCGTTCATCCGCCGCGCGGCGAAAATCAAAGCGGATGGCAAAGGGGCGGGGCATTTTCTCCCAGCGGCGAAGGCCAGGGGCGAACATGTCGCGAATCGCTTGGTCGGTCGAGTCGTCACCGGTCCAGGCGACGGCGTTCGGGAGTCCAAGATCCACGGGTCGAAGGATGGTCGTGGTTGACCGGACCACCGGCATCGATGCAAACGGTGGGATGTCCGGGAGAAGCTCACCGCTCGGGTCGAGTTCGCTGGTGGCGTCGATCCCCGCGTCGGCGAGCAGAAGGGCTTCGGCATCGACGAATCGAGCGCGGATGGTGGCTTCCATCGTCGCATCCTTCGGCCACTGGTCGATCGGCGGAAGTTGGATGGCATGGGGCCGGCCGACGGAGGCGCGGTTGCGATAGCCTACCGCCGCGATCGGTGGGGGTGGTGTTTCATCGGTGCCGGCGTCGCGCCAACGCAGCTCGATCACGCATTCGGTTCCGATCGGCCACCAGTCTTGAACGTTGAGTTCTGCCGGAACCACAAGATCCAGCGGCCACTCACTCGGCACCTCAATATCGACTCGTGGCGGGATGGAAAGAAGCACCGCGGCTTCAGGATCACCAGGGCGGACCAGACGACTCCGCCAGGCGTCGACGAGTCCGCCGTACCTCGCCTGCCACGCGTCACTTCCGGGGCTTGCCCACGCGTCACCGCTGGCGATTCGATCAAAGAGGGCGGCGACGTCGCCGGCGTCGAGTTCTTCAAGGAGCAAGCGGCGCCGAAGTTCCTCTGCCAATGGCCCTTGCATGGTGGCATCGGCCGTCGGATCCAAGGGGAGGAGCATGATCAGAATCCGGTCGGGAACCAGAAACATGGGATTGCCACCGGCCGCGTTGAGTCTGATGAGGGCGGCGGAGGTGAAGAGAAGAATCGCGCCCAGCGTCGCCTTCCGCCAGTGACGTCGGGTCTTCAGTCGTTGCTGCGAGTTTCGTGCGGTCCACCCGCACTCGGTGCAGGTCATGCTGTCCTCATGTCCGAAGGCATGACCGCATCGAAAGCAACGGGGTTGTCCTCGTGCTCGATCGCCAAAGAGCGCCCGGGTGATAAACCCGATGAGGATCAGCGCGATGAACCCGCCGATGATCCACGGCTCCCAGGCCGCCCACGAGCTCACGGTTGTCGCCTCACGCCTGGCGAATCCATCGCAGCAATTCCAGTGGGGAAGGCGGTTTTCCTTGCATCAGGATTCCCACTCGGAAGATCCTGGAGGCGGCCCAGACCAGTCCCACGACCGAGACGATGCCGATGGCGGTTGAGAGCAGGAGTTGCCAGATCGGAACCGGGTCGGTCGCAGCGCCGATCCGCATCACCATGGCGAACGGAAGGATCGGTGGCAGCATGCTGGTCACCACGGCCAGGGTGCCGTTTGGGTTTTCGCCGATCGGCATCCAGAGCAGCATGGGGGTGATCAGAATGACCATGACTGGCGCCATGAACGTCTGGGCCTCGCTCAGTTCGTTGACCGCGCTTCCAATCGCGGCCATGAGGGCGGCGACCGTGAAGTACGCAATCAAGAAGAACACCACCGCCCAGAGCAGCACGGAGATTGACAAGAGTTCAGTGAGGGCGAGGGCGGCGATGCCCGCGATGGCAAGGCCGCCGTAGGTGATCAAGATCACCAGCGAGACCAGGGCGAGTCCGAGGATTTTTCCCCACAGAAGTTGCAGCGGGCCGACGGCGCTCAGCACAACTTCGATCACCTTGTTGGATTTTTCCTCAATCGTCGAGGTCAGTAAGAAGTTGCCGGCGGTGAAGGTCGCGATCCAGAGCAGCATCATGAATCCAAACGGAACGAGCATTCGCAGTTTGGAGTCGCTGGATTCCGCGCCGGCCTCGCTGCCAAGACGACGAACATCGACGCTGGGGCGGTCCAGCATGGTTTGGACGCGAGCGAAATCCTCGCCCGCGGACGCAAAGCGGACCCGAACCGTGGTGGATCGAATCAAGTCGCTGATCTCCTCGCCGTGGCGGGGTGAAGTTTCCTTGGGAAGGAAGAGGTCAATCATCGGGGCGTTGTCGTCTTCGGATTGTGCGGCCGCGACGAGTTGCTCGGGAATCACCGCGACCGCGATCCAACGGCCATCACGGGCTTCTTCCTTGAGACGATCAATCACCTCGTCTGCGTCTGGCGTGAACTCTGAAGCGGTCACGACGCCAAAGGTCGCATCCTCCGCGGCGGCAGCGATGCTCCCGCTGAGCATGCCGCCACGATCGTCGATGCCCAGTTTTCGGATGACCTCCTCGGCGTCGCCGGAGCGATCCCGATCTCGTCGCTCGGCCACCAGTGCATCAAAAGCGGTCGCAAAACGGCCGGTAGAATCCACCACGGCGACATCGCCCTCGAGTGGCTTGAATTGCGAAGCGAAGAGCAAGGGAAGAACCAGCAGCATCCCCATCATCCCAATCGGAAGGATCACGGCTCCGAAAAGGAAGGCCTTCGTCAAGGCGGTGTGACGGAACTCCCGCCAGGCGATGATCCCGATCTTTGAGAGGTTTCGATCAGACAAGCGTGGTCTCCGCAAAGCCGGTTTGTGCGCCGTCAAGCGGCCGATTGACCAGATGAAGGAACACTTCGTCGAGTGTGGTTCGAGCTCGTTCGATCGAACGCAGCGAGCCGCCGGCGAGGGCCGTCGCCATCAGCCGGTCGGCATCGGCATCGTCGCGCAGCCTGGCATGCACTCGCCCACGGTCGTCAATCTTGATGGAGTCGACTTCGGGCGCACCCTCAAGAAGCGTGCCCATGGCGGTCGGATCACCGAGCGGTTCGGCGATGATGGTTCTCGGATCAAAGCGTTTTTGGATCGTCTCGAGTGTGTCGTCGAGCACTTTGGTTCCTTGGTCGATCATCACGATCCGATCGCACATTCGTTCGGCCTGATGAAGCACGTGGGTCGAAAACAGAATCGTCCGCCCTTCGTCGTGGAGTTCGCGAATCAAGTCGTGAAGCAGCATCGCATTCACGGGGTCCAGACCCGAGAAGGGCTCGTCTAGGATGATCAACTCCGGCTTGTGGATAATGGCGGCGAGAAACTGCACCTTCTGCTGCATGCCCTTGCTGAGTTCCTCGCATCGCTTCTTTTCGACGTCTGGGAGTCCGATTCGTTCGAGGGAATCGGTGATCAGGGTGCGAAGGCTGGCGGCATCGACGCCCTTTAATCGTCCGATGTACCGAAGGTAATCGCCGACCTTCATCTTGCGATAGACCCCACGCTCTTCGGGCAGGTATCCGATCCGATCCTTGTGGTCGAGCGCGTCGCCGCCGAGCACCCGAAGCGATCCCTGGTCCGGTCGAATGATCGACATGATCATGCGGATCGTCGTGCTCTTTCCCGCGCCGTTGGGGCCGAGGAAACCACACAACGAGCCGGACGGGATCTGAAGGTTCAAATCCCGAACGGCTCTGGTATCTCCGAACGTCTTGGCGACGCCGCTCAGATCAATGCAGGGTTCACTCATCAGTTGCCTTTGGGGCTTGAACTTGAGTTCGAGCCCTCGCTTTTCGATGGGGAAGTCGGGTCGGCGGGGGCCGCGACGTCAGTCGCACTTTCTTTGGCCTCCGCTTCGCGAGCTTTCTGGTCGGCGATGAGGGCCTTGATCGCGGGGGGGAAGTCGAAGGTCTCTGGCGTGATGGGGTCGAAACTCATCGAGTCGAATTCGATCAACTGTTGCTGGCCCATCATCGACATGCTCATTTTGCTTGGAACTTTCAAGCCGTCGAATTCCGTCCACGCTTGAATCGTGGTGACGATCGGGATCTCGCCCATCGGCGATGTTTGTGTGGTTCGAGAGCCGACGAGGGTTCCGGTGGTCTCCTCGATGAGACGAACTTCTTTTTCGTCGCCGGTCTGCAACTCAAGAACCACGCAGTTCTTCCCGGCAAAGACCTCGCGGCCGGTCACCTTGACGGACTTCCAGGTCTTAAAGAGATCGAGGTCTCCCCTCGGGTTGGCCTGTCGCTTCATCGCGTCGAGCATGGCACCTTCCACCAGGGCCGGGCCGCTGGCGGGGTCCATGGTCCAGCCGATTCCGTCGCGGAATCCCTGGGTCGACTTCCCGAAGCCGGTGATGTCAATGACCACGAGCATCTTGCCGCTGGCGTTCTGGATCATCATCGGACCACCCATGCCCATCGCGGGCATGGAGAACTTGCCCTTGATGGTGGACGAAGGGTGCTTGGACATGGCCGCCTCGCCACCTTGTTCCTTGATCATCATCGCCACGACGTCTTTGGCAGACGGCAGCGGTGCGATCTTCACGTCGTCTTGAATGGCGGTCGCGGTGGCGAATGCAGACGCGGAGGGGAGAAACGCCGCCGTCGAGACGACAAATGCGATGAGCGTTAAGAATTGAAATCGGCGCATGGGCTGGGCGTCCTTAGAAGGAAAGAGTCGAACGGGTCCGAAGGGACCATTCGGTTTTATTCGGAAACGTTCGTGGGGTGTTTCAGGAACCAGAGGAGTCTTCAGTCAGAATCCACTCGACGGCGACCGAGAGGTCCGGGTCGCCGGTTTCTAACAAGGCCGTCTGGGTGAGGGTGACGTCGATATCCGGCTTCACGCCACCGCCTTCGATGCTCGTACCTTCAGGGCCGATGAAATTCGCCATCGCGTACATAAAGGTATCACCGTTGGGGAGTTTGATCAGCGTCGCGGGTAGCGCGGCGCCAGCGGAATTTCGGCCAATCACCGTTGCCCGGCCGAGTTGCTGGAGGCCCGCGGCGAAGATCTCAGAAGTGCTCGCGGATCCTTGATCAATCAGAATGGCCAACGGTCCAGCGAAGGGTTTCACAATTCGGCCGTCGGGTGTCGCGCGTTGCGGGTTCACGGAGAAGTGCATCGTGGTGTCGCGGGTGATCATGTCGCCGAGGCTGAGTCGTTCATCGAGAAACTGTCCGGCAACCCCCATGGAAAGTCCACCCACGCCGCCCGGATTTTCGCGAAGGTCAATGATGAAGCCGTCCGCGTCACGATCGGCATCGACCGCAGCGGCGATCGGAACCATGATCGGGAACATCCAGACGTTGAAGGTGAGCAGAACGATTCGCGGTGTGGCTTGTCCTGGAGTGAACGCCGCGCCCAGTGTCTCGAGCTCATCGCGGGAGAGCACCCGCGACTCGCATCGCGTGGTCATCGGCGGTAGGTGGCCGAACTTGACGGGGATTCCCGGCTCGACCTCGAAACCAATCTCGAGTTCGGTCGTACTTTCATCTTCCACGATGAACGTGAATTGTCTGGTATTGCCCACCTGGCCTCGGGCGATGCCGTTGAGCATCATGTAGGCCTCAAAATCCGCGATCGACGCGCCGCTCGCCTCGGCGGCGGCGCGGATCGACGTCAGCCGGGCGTTCGGGTCACCGCCATCAACCTGAGCGACTTTCCATCCAGGACGGACGCCCTGAAGGTCGGCGGGGCTCTGGGGGCGAATGAATGCCACGGTTGGGGCGCCCTCGACCCAGTCGAGACGCATTCCGTTGTTTCCTGGCGCCCCATCAGGTCGGTCAATCGATGGTGGATTGGTTTCATCACCGGCGTTGTCGCCGACCGCCATTTTCTCGATTTCAATCTCCTCGATTCCTCCCGGGATGATCACGAAGTGAGATTGACCGAGTTCACGAATCATCGTCTCGATGACTTGACGGACTTCACCCATCGATCGAGTGTCTTCAATCTGAGGCCGATACTCCAAGCGGGCCGCTGACCAGTCAACGCCATTGTGCTCAGGATCAAAATGCGTCTCTTCAATCGTCTCCCAAACGACGTCAAAGGTCTCGTAGGCGTGCTGGGGCGGTGACCCGGGTCGAGGGTTTTCTCCGATCGCGGGGGCCGGTCGCGTCCCGGCAGCGGAGGTGTTTCCGGCCGGCGTCGGGGTATTGCAGCCGCACAGAAGGAGACCGACGAGCAACAGCCCCGAGGGGTAGGGGAGGTATCGAAGCCAAGTCATTCGAACAAAATCCTGTCGAGAGAACTGAAGAAGCAGTCATGAGGGCTGATTCGTGATGAATCAGCTGGATAGGCATCCTATCTCAACCGATGAACCTCCACGGTTGGGGTCCCTACGCAGGATCTGCACGAAGCGCGGCGGGGCCCCTCTTTATCCGTTTATCCGGATGAACGGTTGAAGGAACACTCAGGATGCTTTACCGTCATCCTTGCCGACAACCTCTTCAAGGGATCTGTCGGATGTCCGGTAACTGATTAAGGGGCCTGATCCAATGTCTGCCAGTCCACTGCTTGATGCACTCTCCCGGCGGGTTTTAGTGATCGACGGTGCGATGGGAACGAGCCTTCAGTCGTGCCCGGATTGCCATTTGGACGACTGGCTGGGACGCGAGAACTGCTCGGAGATTCTGACCAAGAGCCGACCGGACATGATTCAGCGGATTCATGAGTCGTTCCTCGAAGCAGGATCAGACTGCGTCGAGACCAACACTTTCGGGGCCAACCTCTTGGTCGGTGCGGAGTTTGATGACGAGGTCGTCGCGATGACTCGGGAGCTGAATCGCGAGGGTGTGGAGTTAGCAAGAGCAGCCTGTGAGAAATTTGCAACGCCCAGCCGACCTCGATTCGTGCTCGGATCGATGGGGCCGGGGACCAAGTTGGTCAGCCTCGGGCAGACAAACTGGGATTTGATGCTCCAGAGTTATGAAGAGCAGGCGCGGGGGCTGCTCGATGGTGGCACGGATGCGTTTCTGATTGAGACTTGTCAGGATCTGCTTCAAGTTCGCTGCGCGGTCAACGCGTGTCTCAAAGCACTCGATGAACGCGGAATGGGACCTGAGCAGGTGCCGATTATGGTCTCGATCACCATCGAGGCGACCGGCACCATGCTTCTCGGAAGTGACATCGCTTCCGCCGTCAACGCGTTGCGAATGTTGCCGATTGCCAGCCTGGGCCTCAATTGCGCGACCGGCCCGGTGGAGATGACGACGCACGTCGACTTTCTTTGCCAGCACTGGGATCGCTTCGTCTCGGTGGTCCCGAATGCCGGCCTTCCAGTTCTGGTCGACGGGCAGGCTTCATATCCCCTCCAACCCAAGCCCTTTGCGAAGGCGATGCGGCGATTCGTCGAGGAATATGGGGTCAACATCATCGGCGGTTGTTGCGGAACGACGCCCGAGCACATTGCGGCCTTGGTTGAACTCGCCGGCGATCGTCCGCCCCCGGAACGGACGCCGGTACCACTTCCCGCAGGTTGTTCGAGCCTTTACGGGTTCACGGAATTCCAGCAAGACAATTCTTTCTTGATTGTCGCGGAGCGGACCAATGCCAACGGAAGTCGTAAGTTCAAGCGACTGCTGGATGCAGAAGACTGGGATGCACTGGTCTCGATGGGGCGAGAGGAACTCCGGGGTGGTTCGCACCTGCTCGACGTTTGTGTCGACTTCGTCGGTCGTGATGGTGCGGTAGATATGGACCAGATTGCGAGTCGATATGCGACCAGCCTCAACGCGCCGATCATGATCGATTCGACCGAGGCGCCCACGATCGAAGCCGGACTCAAGCGTCTCGGCGGGAAGTGCGTGGTCAACTCGATCAATCTTGAGGACGGCGAGAAACGACTCAACGAGATCTGTCCGCTGCTCAAGGCCCACGGGGCGGCATGCGTCGCACTCACCATCGACGAGGACCCCCAGGCGGGCATGGCGAAAACCGCCGAACGCAAACTGGAGATCGCGACGCGGATTCACGATCTCTTCACTGGCAAGTGGGGATTGAATGAGCAGGACCTTCTCTTCGATCCTTTGACCTTCACCATCGCGACCGGCATGGAAGATGATCGTCGACTCGGACACGAGACGCTTGAGGGTATTCGTCTGATCTCGGAGCGATTCCCCGAATGCGGAATCATCTTGGGCCTCTCGAACATCTCCTTTGGGCTCCGACCGGTCACCCGCGCGGTCCTGAATTCCGTCTTTCTTCATCATGCTCGGGAACGCGGGCTCACCGGGGCCATCGTGCATGCCTCGAAGATCTTGCCGCGGACAAAGATCGACGAAGAAAAGTGGCTCGCGGCCGAGTGGCTCATCTTCGATCGGCGAGGTGAGGATCGGCCGGAAGGGATGGACGCAGATTTCGATCCGCTTCTCCACTTCATCGGGTTGTTCCCAGAGGGCGAGGACGCGGTCGAGAAGGTTTCGTTGGAATCGCTTCCACTCCACGAACGTCTTCAGCGGCACATCATCGACGGGGAAGATGATGGACTCCCGGAGACGCTGGAGGAGGCGTTGGCCGAGATGTCACCGCTCGACATCATCAACAAGCATCTGCTCGAAGGCATGAAGGTGGTCGGGGTACTCTTCGGTGACGGTCGAATGCAACTTCCGTTCGTTCTTCAGTCCGCGGAGGTCATGAAGAAGGCGGTCGCCAGACTTGAGCCGCTCATGGAGAAAGTCGAGGGAGACACCGGGCGAGGCTCCATCGTGCTTGCAACGGTCTCCGGCGATGTCCATGACATCGGCAAGAACCTGGTCGACATCATTCTGACCAACAACGGATACACGGTCCACAACATCGGCATCAAGCAGTCGCTGCAGCAGATCGTCGATGCGCTGAAGACCACGAATGCTACTTCCATTGGGATGAGTGGGCTCCTGGTGAAGTCGGTGACCGTCATGGAACAGAACCTGAAGTCGCTCAACGATCTGGGGATTACCGTTCCGGTGATTCTGGGCGGCGCGGCGTTGACGCGTTTTCATGCGGAGAAACGACTGCGAGACATCTACGCGGGGCCGCTGTATTACGGCAAGGATGCGTTCGAAGGCCTCCGGGTGTGCGAGAAACTCGCGAACGGCGAATTGGGCGTTTTGGATTCGGAGATTTCTGAGCGACTCGAAAAACGTGCTGCGGCGGAGGCAACCGTCGCGTCGAGTCGTCTCGCAGCCCGGGATCGAGGCGAAGCGGTGGGGACCGTGGCGGCCGCGCCGGCACTGGCGGAAGTCGCGGAACTTCCCGTAGCGCCGTTCCTCGGGTCAAGGTTGGTGGAGTCGATTCCGCTTAATGAAGTCTTCGCGTACGTCAATCGAACGGCGTTGTTCCGCGGTCAGTGGGGGCTCAAGAAGGGGTCGATGAACGCGGAAGAGTACGCGGCCCATCTCGCGGAACATGCCGAACCCGTCTTCGAGCGGCTCAAGCAAGACAGTCGCGATCAACCGATCCTCGATCCCAAGGTGGTCTATGGCTGGTGGCCAGCGAATTCCGATGGAAACGATCTGGTGGTGTTCGACGCGGAAGATGCGGATCGGGAGATTGCTCGATTCACGTTCCCCCGACAGGAGACGCGACAGCAACGCTGCCTCGCAGATTACTTCAGGCCGCTCGAGTCGAACGAACGGGATGTGGTCGGATTTCACTGTGTGACGATGGGCGAGGAGGTCTCACGAAGGGCCCGCACGCTCTTCGAGGAGGACCGCTACGCCGATTATCTCTACCTCCATGGGTTCGGAGTCGAGTGCGCAGAAGCCCTCGCCGAAATGTGGCACAAGCGAATGCGAGCGGAGATCGGGATCGGTCACCATGATGATCCCGAGATCAAGAGGCTCTTCAGCCAGAAGTATCAAGGTTGTCGGTATTCCTTTGGCTACCCGGCGTGTCCGGAGATGTCTGATCAAGAGACGCTGTTTCGGTTGCTGGAGCCAGATCGAATCGGCTGTCGATTGACCGAAAACTGGCAGATCGACCCGGAGCAGTCCACCAGTGCCCTGATCGTGCATCATCCCGATGCCGTCTACTTCAGCGCCTGAATTGGCAGACAAAATCGAGCGTCAAGCCTTGGGTTCCGGCTAGAATCGCCGTCCGAAAGGGTCGGCGAGACGAATGAACGGAACCGCAACCAAAGTACTTCTGGTGGACGATCAGGCGATCGTCATCGAAGGAATGCGCCGGATGCTCGCAGCGCATCCCGAGATCGAATTCGAGGCGGAACAAGATCCGGCGATCGCGGTTGAGCGGGCTCGACATTTTGAGCCAGACGTGATTCTTCAGGACCTCGTGATGCCCGAGGTCGATGGATTCGATCTGCTTCGGGCATATCGCGGTACGGCGGGGCTCTCGGACGTTCCAGTCATCGTGCTCTCCAGTCGGGATGAGGGTGCCACCAAGGCCGAAGCATTTGAACGGGGCGCCGACGACTACCTCGTGAAGATGCCCGAGGTCGTAGAGCTTGTGGCACGAATCCGCCTTCACGTCGACCGACGACGAGCGACGCTCGAGCAACGTCGAGCTCGCCGAAGGCTGGAGGAGGCCAATCGCGATATCGCCAGGCTCAATGAGCAGATCGCGGCCGAGAAAGAGACCATCGAACTGGGCGCCCGGCGGGATCGACTTCGACTCGCTGCGATTACCACGCTCGGGGCTGATCTCAATCGATATCAAGACTTCGAATTGCTCCTCGACCGCATCCTGCTGGAGGCGAGAAAGTGCTGCGACGCAGAAGCGGGCGCGATTTTCACGATCGCCGGCGAGCAACTGGAGTGCCATCACATCCAGAACGACAAAGTAGAAGGCCGTGGCGATACGTCCTTCACGCACCGGATGAGCCGGCCGCTCAGTCTGGAAAGCGTGGCCGGTACGGTGGCCCTGACTGGTCGGTCAATTCGGGTTGAGGATGCCTACGCGATCCCGTTCGACCTTGACTGCTCCTATGACACCGGTCGTGACCTGGCGGCGGGCTATCGAACCAAGGCGTTGCTGAGTCTTCCACTACGAACCCGCGATGGGAAGATTCGCGGGGTGCTTCAACTCGCCAATCCAGGTGGCGAGGATGCAGACTTCGCGTTCACCGACGAAGATCAGCAGATCATCGAACACTTTGCGGGTCTTGCGACGGTGGCCATTGAGCGAACCGCAATGACCCGCGCCTTGGTGATGCGAATGATTGCCATGGCCGAGGTTCGTGACCCTACTGAGACCGGTACCCACGTTCAGCGGGTCGCGGGATACTCGACGGTGCTCTACGACGCCTGGGCCCGACGACATGGCGTCGAAGACGTTGAGCGTGAGAAGAACCGTGACCGGCTTCGGACGGCGGCCATGCTGCATGATGTTGGGAAGGTCGGGATTCCGGATGCCATCCTGAAGAAGCCCGGGAAACTGGACGACGCGGAGTTTGCGTTCATGCAACGTCATGCGGTCATCGGGGCCAGGCTTTTCCGAGGAATGCGGACTGATTTCGACGATGTGGCGCGGGAAGTCGCGTTGCATCATCACGAGCGTTGGGATGGGACGGGATATCCCGGACCGATCGAGCCAGACGCAGAACTTGGTCCGCCGGAGATTCCAACCCGGAAAGGCTTGAAGGGGAAAGAGATTCCTCTTTTCGCCCGGATCGTTGGACTGGCCGACGTCTACGATGCGCTTTCCTCGAAGAGGGCCTACAAGGATGCTTGGCCGGAATCAAAAGTCTTGAGCCTTCTCACCGAGGAATCCGGCGGCCATTTTGATCCAGAGCTGGTCGAGATTCTGATGGAACGAATCGACGAGATTCGAGCCGTGCACGATCGCTATCGCGATTGACCGCCGACATCGCCCCCGCGTTCATTTGAATGTTCGCTCGAGCAGTGATCAATCACCGCTTCAGAATCGGTATGTCCATCGTTCTCCATGAACGGCGGAAGCCGAGGGGATGCCTTTTAAAGTGAATGGCAGGGGGGTCTTGGTGTCTTTTTGATTTGCGCGGAGAATGACGAGAACACGTCAAACGTCTCTCCCGTAGTGGAGGAAGTCCATTCAATGGGAGACTTACAAATGAACGAAGACCAACTCAATGATCACGGCGGCGGACACTGGCTCGATCCATACAGCCCCGCGAACGAATCGATGCGTGAATTGGAAGACTCAGAGATCGAAGAACCGGTGGAATGTCTTCCGTTCGGGATGTCGGGCGTGACTGGACTCTTGCAAAGACTGGCGGCCGGCATCGACGACCAAGACTGGTCCAAGACCAAGCAACGCATGGTCGCTCGGTACCTCTTAGGCCTCTCCAATGTGTACTGGATGAACCACGATGAGAGGGCCTTTTGTAAGCGGGTCGCCATGGGCTGACCGGGCGATTCAGACCGCGTAGAAAATTTTAGCTCCCAGGCCGATTTCCCAAATTCGGTCAACCACCGCCGACGTCCGCTTGCGTCGGCGGTGGCTTTTTTTGCGAGCGATTCACGCGGCTCGACGGAGAACTCAATTTGATTACGGGGCCGTCGTCGGTGGGTTCGATTTGAGTTTTTCGAGGCGAGCGACTTCGGCCATGGCATTCGCTCGCGTGGTCTCCCAGGCTGGCACGCTGGTCTTGATCGACGCCACGAGTGGCTGGGCGACCCTGATCGCCGCGGCATGCCGGTCGATGTCCTCGGGAATCGGGGTGAACGCCCGAAGTTCTTGCAGGAGTGCCTCGGCGCGTTTTTGTAGATCGTTCAATTCGCGGAAGGTGATCCCGACTCCGTTCCAACGCCGGATGCCGCGATCGCAGGCGGCGGTCCATGCCTTGAGTGCGTTGGAGGAGAAGGTCCATTGGCCATCCGCGTGGATCATGGGAAATCGGTCGCGGAGTCGGGCGCTCTGGGGATCGACGAGCCGAGCCCGTTCGATCGACCAAGGCAGGCTGGTGGCCAGTGAGTTGATCCCGTCAATCGCCGAGAAGAGGCCATCGATGCGATTTCCCAGAACGCCCCGGCGATTGCCGAGTGCCTCTGCATTCGCGCCGATCAACATCACGCCGGAGTCACCTTGCGGTTCGATTGACTCGACCCCCAATGCGAGGCGAAGTGGGTCGAGACCGATGGTCACGGTCTTCGAGAGCATCGTGGCCTCTAGCTCGACGGCATTGATCCCCGGGCCAAGATCACTGGTTCGGATCTCCTTCGCCGAGGCACCCTCGCCGCGTTTTCTTGGGGTCGTGGTGAGGCGGCCGTCGGTCTCCCGGCGAAGATCCAGCATGGGATTGACGAGGGCGTCGAGGAGGGCGGCTCTGGCATCACGAGTGGTCGTTGAGATCGATTTGGGCATCGAACGTCGCGTGGCGGCCCGAAGGGCATTGAGTTCGGCGGCGACGGAGTCCGCGGTACCGCCCCAGGTTGGGAGGGTCTGAATGACTGGGCGATCCACCCCGACCACCGAGGTGATCACCGCGCCGTAGTCGCCCTCTTCTTCGATCTCAATTTCGTCAAAGACCAACCATTCCTCGCACGCGAAAAGAATCGGAATGCCCGCTCCGCCCACCCGACGGATCAGGGCGATGGTGCGAAGGTCCGCCGAAGCTTGGCGGACTTGCCTGGCGATGGCCAGTCCGTCGTCCAGCAGACCCATGGTCGCGTCGATTTCGAAGATCACGCCTTCCCAAGACTGGGATGTCGCCAGTTTGATCGCTTCTTCAATCCCCTCACTGGTGACGTTCACGCCGACCATGCCCGTGACGGGGATCAGAAGGAAGCGAAAAGGAGTCGGCGAGGACGTTTCGGCTTGGCTCGAGACCGGTCCGGCACCATGGGCGGGGCGCGCGATCGACAATCCCCCGATCAGCAGCCCGATCAGCATGAGGCAGGGAAGGAAACGAGTGGAACCCCAAGAAAGGGGGCAGGGAATCGAGCAGCGAGACATGGTCTGAATCCGTGGCGGGAGGGGGGACGTGGAACACCGATGGGATCGTACTGGTTTTGTATCGTTACACTCGACCCTCCGAACCCGGTGTTGTTCCGGGAATTGAAGACGAATCGAGCAAGAGGTCGAGGCATCGCGGCCTCGAGACGGGAAAGTCCGCATGACCAAGCAGGAACCTGATGGGCGAGCCACGTATCGCCGTCGCAAGCGATCCCAGATGCACGCCGAAGCGGAGGCCGAGGTCTTCCAGCATGCCGAAATCGCCGACCACCCGATGGTGGTGAGGGATCGGCCCGAGCTGGTGGTCAATGCCGCCGATCTTGCCGATCTCGCGAAGGCGATTCGCGAGAGCGGCAGCTTTGCCTACGACACAGAATTCATCGGCGAAGAGACGTTCCTCCCCCGGATCTGTCTGGTTCAGGTGGCCTGCGCTGGAAGGTTGGCGTTGGTTGATCCCTTGGAAGTCAAAGACCTCGGACCGATCTTCGAACTCGTCGCGGACCCCGAGATCGAAACGCTCGTTCACGATGGCGCTCAGGATCTTGAGCCGGTTCGTCGGTTCCTCGGCGAAGAACCGAAGGCCATCATCGACACGCAAGTGTGCGCGGGTTTTCTTGACATGCCTTGGCCGAGTTCGCTCGCCAAGACGGTGGAGCGGTTCGCGGCGCACTCGTTGTCCAAGGGGCACACGTTCACGGACTGGGATGCCCGCCCACTGACCGATCGCCAGGTGCGATATGCCGCGGATGACGTCAGATTCCTTCCACTGGTCTGGAGTCGCATGCGAGCGATGCTCAAGGAAGACGGGCACCTCGAATGGGCGCTTCAGGAATGTGAAGAATCACGGCGTCGACACGTGGGAGGATTTGATCCCGAAAAGCAGATGCGGAAGATCTCACGCGGCTCCCGCCTCAAAGCACGAGCGATGACGGTGTTGCGAGAGATCGTTGAACTGCGTCACGAGATGGCCCGAGAGCAAGATCTTCCTCATCGAGTCACCATGAGCGACGAGTCCGTGGCCGAAATTGCCCGGGTACAGCCACAGGATGCAGAAGGACTACAACGCTGTCGCCACCTCGGACGCCGCAATACCAGTGAGTTCGCGGACCGGATCATGGCCGCGGTCAAACGGGGGGTCGATGGGCCTGCGCAGCCTGTCGAGCAACTGCGGACGCGAGATGAGAACGCCGAAGAGCGAATGAGGATCGATGCCCTCTGGTCCGCCCTGAGCCTTCGATGCTTGGCCGACGGAATCGCCCCGAACCTTCTGACCAGTCGAGCGAGTCTCGCCCGCTGGTATATCGACGGCTGTGATGAGAAGTCGCCGGCACCGCTCTTCCTCCCCGACAGCTGGCGTTGGGAAGCGGCCGGAGCTTGGCTCGAATCATTCCTGGATGGGAAGGCGACGCTTGATCTCCGTTGGGAAGAAGGCCGCCTTGAACGCGTGGACGATGGCCCCCGCGAATGACGAATGGCCTGATTTCTCGAGCCCCCAACAAGATGACAGGATCAGAAAAGGCCCGCCGGCGATACTCGCCGTCGGGCCTTTGAACACGCGCGGAGGGACTCGAACCCCCAACCCTCGGCTTCGAAGGCCGATGCTCTATCCAATTGAGCTACGCGCGCTCCTGACGCAATCCGAAGATCGCGGGCGAGGAGTGTAGCGTGAGCGGCGTCCGGACGTCCCCTCTGGGCCGGTCGGGGGGGATCGAATCCGGAGGATTCCGTGGGAATCCCGTCGCCTGACGCGGAGCGGCGCATTCCGCGGTACCTTTCTAAGCCCGGCATCGCCATGACAGCGAATGGCGACGCCGGATCAGACCCTGATTCGACTCAAGCAACAACCAAGGAATCGTCCCATGGGCTTCATGGAAGGCAAGCGTGGATTGATCGTCGGCATCGCGAACGAGCGCAGTTTTGCGTCCTCGATCGCCGAGAGTCTTCTCCGCGAAGGTGCGGAATGCCTCTTTACTCATCTTCCTGGTGACAAAATGGAACGCCGGGTTCGAAGATCCATTGACGCCCTCGGGGTCACGGATCCATGGCTGCGTCCCTTAAACGCGGGAAGCGACGAGGACATCGCCGCCGTGTTCAAGCAGATTGGCGACGAGTTCGGCAAGATCGATTTTCTCGTTCATTCGATCGCGTACGCGGACAAGGACTGGTTGCAGCCTGGGAAGTTCACTTCGACGCCGCGAGAGGTCTTCACGCAGGCGATGGACATTTCCGCCTACACCTATGCGGCCATGGCCAACCACGCCGCACCGCTGATGACCGACGGCGGCTCGATGATCGCGATGAGCTACTACGGCGCGGAGAAAGCGGTCCCGGGCTACAACGTCATGGGCGTCGCGAAGGCGGCCCTTGAAGCCACCACCCGGTATCTCGCGCTGGAACTGGGCGAGAAGGCGATCCGAGTCAACTGCATCTCGGGCGGACCGCTCCGAACCATGAGTTCCATGGCAGTGGGCGGCTTCGGTGAGATTCTGGATTGGGTCGAGAAGAAGGCACCGTTGAAGCGGAACATCGAGGGGCGCGAAGTCGGTGACTGTGCCGCATTTCTGCTCAGTGGTCTGGCCAGCGGTATGACCGGCCAGTGCATCTACGTCGATTCGGGCTATTCCACCGTCGGCGTCTGATCGCCGTCTTGAGCAGCGCCGGATCCGTTCGCTTGGAAGCGCCACCGGCCGTTGAAGTTCAGGTCCGCGTCGCGAACGATGCGTCGTCGAATCATCTGTGCCAGCTCGAGGATTCCGGTGCCGCGCTTCGCGCTGATCGTGATCTGACCCGCCGGGACTTCCGTCGAGCCGAGCAGGTCAACCTTGTTCTGAACCGAGAGGATTCCCTCGGGAGGGTCGAGGTCGTCCGGGAGCACGGCATTGGCGACATCGGGCGCGGTCAGGTGGATGATCAGGGTGGCTTCCCGGATTGAACTCAGACTCGCCTTGATCGCCGCTCGCTCAATCGGATCGTCGCTCTCGCGAAGGCCGGGCGTATCAATCCATTCGACGACCACGCCATTGAGGTCGAGCAGGGCGGAGACTCGATCTCGCGTGGTTCCCGGTGTGGATGAAACCATGGCCACGGGGGTTCGATACAGCGCATTGAAGAGGGAACTCTTGCCCGCGTTGGGGGCGCCGACGCAGGCGATGGAAACCGGCGTGATGAGGCGATCAAGTCGCCGGCCGATGATCGTTTCTTCCTTGGAACTTGGGACGTCGTCGGTGAGTCGCCGACGGGCCTGCCGGAGCAGGAGGGGGATCGCGGCCGGGCTTGCCGCCACTGAAATGGCATCGAGGGCCAGGGCTTCAAGGGGGTCGGTGGACTCCGGACGGACCCCCGCGGGCGGTTTCGAGCACCATTCCACGCCCTGCGCGGCCAAGACCGTTCGAAGACGGCGGACGATCGCTGGGCCACCGTGGGGCATCAACTGGGCGTGGGTTGAAGTGATCCTCGCCACGATGCCATCGTCAATGTTGGCGAGTCGCCGGTGGTGGAGTGACGCCACATCGAAGGGACCGCCTCCGGCGATCGACGCCAGGACCTCGTCAAGGGTCGAGGCCGTCGGGGCTTGAAGCCCGATGATCGAGACGCCGCCTCGGCCCGGCGCGGACGACTCCCACGCTCGAGCCGGACCATCGGGTTTCACGAGTTCATATCTTCGGTGGCGGTGCGATAGGCGACCGCGCAGCCACGAAGCGTGAGGTCAGGCACGATTCGACTGATCAATTCGTCGTCGGTAAAGATCGCCTCGGCGTCACCGCCCGTCGCGACGACCAGCGGGAATCCGCCGTAGAACAGCGCGTAGTTCTCAACCAGTTTCCAGACCCCGCCGTGGATCGCGGTATGAACGCCTCGGAGCATCGCATCCGTGGTGTTGCGTCCGAACGGTTCTCCTTCTGGGGGAAGGTAATCAACCGAGGGAAGGAGATCGGCCGAATCGGTCAGGGAGGCGAGCATCGCTTGAGTTCCAGGCATGATGGCCCCGCCCTGGAAGATACCTTCACCATCGATAAAATCGACGGTGACCGCGGTACCGACGTCGACGACAATGCAGGCCTGCTTGAGTTCGCTCCAAGCCGCGGCGGCAGTCAACAATCGGTCGACGCCGACGATCGTTTCGGAATCGAGGGCCCGCCCGATCGGGACCGGAAGGTCCTGTTCAAGTTCAATGATCTCGGCGCCGATCTGATCGACGACCAGTGATCTCATGGCCTTCGCGGTATCCGCGCGGACCGATGCGAGCAGGACGATTCGATCTTCCTTCTCGACATCCTTTGACCACGCGACCAGTTGTTCCAGCGCTTTGGTCGGCGAGTCGGATGGCACGGTGGCAAATTCTTGGACCACACCGTCGACAATTCGACCGATCTGAGTTCGGGTATTGCCGATCGAGACGGCGAGCGCGAAGGACATCGCGAGATTCCAGTAGAGCGGTGCGGCGACCGCAAATGCGGGCAATCTCAGCGAGCAGCCGCAGTGGGCTCGCCGGCGACCGCGTCCGCGATCGAGGCGGTCATTCTATCGAAGACGCGGGCGAACACCGAACCTCCGGGAATCGATCGACCGTCGAGGGCAGAAATCGAGTGGAGAATCCGGCGACTCGAAGTGATCGCGACCTCGTCGGCCTGGAGCAGTTCGTCCACGGAGAGCGGGCGGCACTCGACGGGAATCCCAATCGCTCGGGCGGATTCGATGGCAAAATCCAGCATGGCGCCCGGTAGGATATTCTGGAAATCTCCGAATTTCGGGGTGATGATGGCACCGTTGAGGGACGCCATGACGTTCGAACTCGAACCCTCCGAGATCAGGCCGTCCCGATAAAGGATCGCCTCGGTCGAACCGGCGTGGTCTGCCTCGGTGGCGGCCATGACGTTCGGGAGCAGGCCAATGGTCTTGAGATCGCATCGGTGCCAGCGTTCATCGGGTCGGAGAATGGCCGTGGTGATGTCCGGCGTTTCGAGATCGCTCAGCGGTGGGCTCGGAAGTGCATACGCGAAGATGGTGGGGGTGAGCTCGTGACTCGGGACATGTCGTCGAGGGATCTCGCATCCGCGAGTGATCTGCAGGTAGACGCAGGCGTCTCGGAGATCTTCGGCCTCCAGCAGCCGTTCGACGATGCTCGAGTACCGGCGGGCATCGAATCCGGTGATCCCGGTTTCCGATAGGCCCTTCGCCAGGCGGTCTTGATGGGCGTGCATCGACAGCGGGATGCGATCGAAGACCCGCACCATCTCGTAGACGCCGTCGCCGAAGAGAAAGCCACGATCAAAGGGAGAAATTCGAGCTTCGTCCACCGATACCAGCGTGTCGCCGAGGAGTACCACCGGTGGTCGAGGGTTGGGATCAACCGCGTCAGTGGCCATGCCGAGCCTTGATGAATCGACTGATTCTCGCCGGATCCAGCTCGTTCTCCCAGCGACCGTCAACCTTGAGCGTGGAGCCCACGATCACGCCACTGGCTCGGTTCAGGAGGCCCGGTAGGGACTCGGCCGTGACGCCACTTCCGACCATCACCGGGAGGGGGGACGCCGCGCGGGCGGCATCAATGTCGACGTCAGATGCGGGGGATCCGGTGTGGGGTCCGGTGACGATGACCGCGTCGGCGCCGGCGAAGTGCGTCCCGGATACCAGATCGGCCATCGAGAGATCGGCGGTGAGGGCGTGGGCGGAGTGCTTCTTGCGGACGTCGGCCCAAATCGCAATATGTTCGGCGCCGATCGCTCGGCGGTATCGGAGCAGTGGCCCGGCATCGGCTTCGGCGAAGATCCCCTCGTCGGCCACCGAGGCATATGCGAATCCCTCGGCGCGAATGAATTGGGCGCCAGCGGCATGGGCCACGGCGATGGCCGCATGATTGGCGCCGGCCAGAATCTGCACCCCGACCGGGATCGTCACGGCGTCGACCACGGCCTTCGTCGCCACGGCCATGGAGGCGACGATTTCGGGTCCGACCGATCGAAGCAGGTACGGCAGATCGTGCATGTTCTCAACGAGAATCGCGTCGAAACCCGCATCAGCGAGCATCCGTGCTTCGCCGACCGCAGTCGATGCGATCACTTCGGGCCCTTGCGAATCCCGAGGCGTTCCGGGGAGCGGGCGAAGATGCACCATGCCGATCGTGGCGATGCTCGAGGAATCAAATCGGTGAATGGGATGGGTCATGAGGTTGTCTTTCGAATCATCGCTTCGGTGAGTACTTTGGTATCCGCTTCATGGAGGCGGACTCTCTGGTGTGATCGGCCCAGCTGAATGAAGATCACCAAGATCAAGGTCGTGCCGAGGGCAATGAGGCAGAGAATTCCGCACACCATCCAAAAAGCGCTGCCATCATTCGCGAACGGGATGCCCTTCACATTGATGCCCAGGAGGCCCGTGATGAAGGTGAGTGGAAGGAAGATCGTCGCGATCCAGCTCAGTCGATACATCGAACCGCTCATCTCGTCCATCGCTCGAATGTGGTCCTGTTCGGAGAGAATTCGCGCCCGTTCCAATTGGCCGTCGATTCGGTGTTCAATCCACCCGGCTCGTTCCAGAAGACCTCGGAGTGAAGCGAGATCTCGAGCATCTGCCGTCGTGCTGAAATCAACGAGGCATCGTTGCAGCATGGTCTGAACTGGGTCGAGGTGCCGATCGACGCGGAGGAGCACCTGCCGAACCTGATTGATGGTTTCGATCCGGCTGCTCCGCTCGTTGGCAGTCGTGGCCTCGGCACCGTCGAGCAACGTGGCGATGCATCGAATCGTTGGTGGGACGCGATCAAGGAATTCATCCATGACTTCACACGCGGCACTCAGCGGCGTTCGCGAGTTGGATCCGCTCTGGGCGATCGCATCGCAGGCAGTTTCGATAACCCCAAGATCGCCATGTCGAAGCGTGAGCATGCCACGGCTCGAGAAGGCGATGATGAGGTCGTAATCGTCTTCAGTTTCGCGGAGTATTTCTGCCGGGAGTTCGAGCCGCAGCAGGGTGGCCTCCGCGAACCGCCTTCGTCCGCTTTCGAATCCTCGCTCGTGCAGTGCATCGAAGAATTCGGGGGGAATTCCCAGCGCCTGTGCGTGTCGGTCGATGATCTCGTTGGTCGTCGCCGGTGCCAACAGATCGATCCACTCGAAGTCCACGCCCGGGGGGCTGAGACGCCGGACACCGGGTCCGAGGTCTTCGTACCATTGTTCCGGTAAGGACTGGAGCTTCATCGGCATGCGGTGGGATCCGGGAGGGGGACGTGAGGAAATCAGGGCCAGAAGGAGCGTACCGATGCGATTCAAGAGATGCCCGGCTGAACCGGGGAATCCCGAGCGATTTGAACTCATTGATGCCCCCGGAAGAGGCGTGGTGGTGGTTCCGGCCGCCGGAATGAACTTGGTGCGGGTGGGTATCGAGGGGCGAGAGATGCTCCGCCTGCCAATGGCCCTGGACGCCTTTCTGTCGACCCAGAAAACAGGCGGGGTGCCCTTGCTCCATCCTTGGGCAAATCGGCTTCGGGATGATGTCTTTGAGCAAGACGGGGTGACCGTTGATTTGGCAGACGTGCCGGGGCTCAAGCGAGATGGCAATGGGTTACCGATGCACGGCCTGCTGCTCCGATTCGACGAGTGGGCGCTCGATCAAGGAACCGAAGGTGAGAATGCATGGGTCGAGGGACGTCTCAACTGGTCCTCGTTTCCGGAACTGATGGCCGCCTTTCCCTTTCCGCATCGACTCCGAATTCGTTGGACGCTTCGATCGATTCCCGGGGGGCTGGAAGCGATCTGCCTCTATGAAGTGGAAGCTGGCGACGTGGCGGTCCCGTTGGGTGCGGGGTGGCATCCTTACTTGGCCCCTGGCGGCACCCATGCCGAGTTGCGGGTTGAGACGCCGTCGCTCCGTCCGGTGCCGCTCGACGAACGCGGACTTCCGCGACGAGATCAGGCCGGAAATCTTCTTCTTGGGGATCCGATCAATCCAACCGGAACTTTGGGATCTCGACACTTTGACGACCTGTATCGCGGCCCGGACCATGGTTGGTTGTGTGCGATCTCCAGCCCGGACGGCGGACGGATCGAGTTCGAGGCCGACTCCAACTGGCGTTGGTTGCAGTTGTACTCGCCTCGTGACGCGGACTTCATGTGCTTTGAACCAATGCTCGCCCCGACCGCGGCGTTGTCCGACGGCGACGCACTCGTCGTCGCGGCCGGTACGGTGTTCCAAGCTTCCTTTTCTATTCGTTTTACGGTCTGATCCTCGGCCTCCGAAGGATTGTTGGGCAGAAAGTCGAAACACGCGATGAAACCAGGTCTTGGTCCACAACTTGAGGGAAGACGCATTCTGATCACCGGCGGTGGGACCGGCATCGGTGCCGCCACGGCTCGCGCGTGCGCTGCCGCGGGAATGCAGGTGATGCTCTCCGGCCGGCGGTTGGAGCCACTCGAGAAAGTCGTCGGGGAGATCAAGTCGGTGGGGGGAGAGGCATCGCTACGGATCGGCGACGTCGTGGCGCCAGGCGCCAGCGAGCAGTTGATTGACGCGATGGACGAGGACTACGGCGGTATCGATGCGGTCTTCGCCAATGCGGGTTACGGCATCGAAAAGCCCGTGCTCGACGCAACTCCCGAGGAGATTCGTCGCATCTTCGACGTGAATCTCGTGGCGGCGATCGACCTGATGCGGGCGACGGGGCGTCGACTTCGCCAAGACGGTCGCCCCGGACATCTGCTGAGTTGCGCGAGCATCCTCGGTAAGTTCACGATGCCGGGTTACGGTCTTTATTCCTCGACCAAGGCCGCGCTCACGCACGTCTCCCGATCAATGCGTTGCGAACTGCATGACGACGGGATCGCGGTTTCGAGCGTGCATCCAGTCACCACGCGGACGGAGTTCTTCAACGTCGCCAAGAAAGAGAGCGGCGATGGTCACGGGCCCGTGGTGAAGGACGGTATTCCGACCCACGTACCGCGAATCTTCGTCCAGCCGGCGGAGGTGGTGGCCCGGGCCGTGGTGAAGTGTCTTCGCCGGCCGCGAGCGGAAGTCTGGACATCGCAGATCGGCCGTTTGTCGGCGGGAATCTTCGAGATGTTTCCGCCGGTCTACGAGGCGGTGCTCCGTTCGGAGATGCGGCGAAAACGCCGTGAAGCAGGTCTGGGGCGATGACTGATCGCGGATTCTGCGTGCCCGGATGGGAGGAGTCTCGATATCGATGCCGGAGACGGCCACGGTGCCTGAGGGGCGAAGGCAGGATTCCACGGGGTTCGGTATCTTGGCGGGTCTTCAGTGTGCTCTCCGCGGGGTGATCCGCGGTATTCGAGCACGCGTGTATTCCTCTTCGGAAGGATCTTGGTCTATGGCCATTCGAGTCGGCATCAACGGGTTCGGTCGCATCGGTCGGCTCGTCTATCGCGCGGGGGTCCGGCGTGGGGGTTTCGAGTTTGTCGGGGTCAACGATCTTGTCCCCTCGGACAACCTCGCCTACCTATTGAATCACGACACGGTGCATGGACGTTTCGAGCATCCTGCCACCGCCACCGACGCCGGCTTCGAGTGCCACGGGCAGTCCACGCGTTGCACCAGCGAACGCGATCCCGCAGCGCTGCCCTGGGGTGAGATGGACGTGGACTACGTCATCGAATCGACCGGGCTGTTTACGACCGGCGACGATGCCGCGAAGCACATCGCGGCGGGCTGCAAGCGGGTGGTGATTTCGGCTCCAACCAAGACCCCCGACACCGTGAAGACCATGGTCTTCGGCGTCAATCACGAGAGCTACGTTCCCACCACCGACCTGGTGGTGTCGAATGCGAGTTGCACCACGAACTGTCTCGCGCCGATCACCAAGGTGCTCAACGACACGTTCGGCATCGACGAAGGTCTGATGACCACCGTGCACGCGGTGACCGCGACCCAGCCCACCCAAGACGGTCCGAGTAGGAAGGACTGGCGAGGCGGCCGGAACGGGTACATGAATATCATTCCCGCGAGCACCGGCGCCGCGAAGGCGGTCGCGCTCTGTATTCCCGAGATCAAGGGCAAGCTCACCGGCATGGCGTTCCGCGTGCCGACGCCCAATGTGAGTTGCGTCGACCTGACGTTCCGCACTTCCAAGAGCACCAGTCTCGGCGAGATCAACGAAGCGATGAAGGCCGCCGCGAACGGTGCGATGAAGGGGTATCTGGCCTACACCGAAGAAGAGGTCGTCTCGAGCGACTTCATCGGCGACACCCACAGCTCGATCTTCGATGCTGGAGCCGGAATCGGGCTCAATGACCGCTTCTTCAAGGTCGTCAGTTGGTACGACAACGAGGCCGGCTATGCCAATCGCTGTCTCGACATGATCGCCATGATGGCGGAAAAGGACGGCAAGGCCTAAGAGGGTGGGGGGTTGATCATCGGATGCCTTGACAGTGCGTCCGTCCCGATCTACCCTCTCCGATCGCTCAACAAACCTTATTGCGGGGTAGAGCAGTCTGGTAGCTCGTCGGGCTCATAACCCGGAGGTCGCAGGTTCGAATCCTGTCCCCGCTACTGAAAGCCGCGTCGGACCAAGTGTCCGACGCGGCTTTGTTTTT
>CAJQQE010000050.1 GCA_905480395.1 uncultured Phycisphaerales bacterium | reverse complement strand
TCTTCAGGTAAGGACATACTTTTCGTGAGGTCCGATACCCGCCGCGAGAGAGTTCTTGTAGGCTCAATTGCATGAGAATTATCCACTACCGGATCAACGGCGAATCGCAAATCTGCTTTGGCGCCATCACCACTGATGGCTTTGTGGTTGACGGAACCGATCTTCTTGCCATCCCTGACCAAGATCGAATTGATCTCGGACTTCGAGACCGATTCGATCTCTCGCGCCCGGTGATCACCGATTTACGCGATCGAGTCAACACCCCCGGGATCGAACGGATTCCGATCGCCGATTGCGATTTGATGTCACCAGTGCCATGGCCAGGCAAGGTGATCTGCATCGGGCTCAACTATGCGGATCATGCCGCCGAGAGTGGAATGGAGCCGCCGGCCTCACCACTTAGCTTCTCAAAGTTCAGCTCTAATGTCATCGGACCGGGAGATTCCATCCCGATGCCCCTTGGAACATCGGAGACTGACTACGAAGCCGAACTCGCGGTGGTGATTGGACGTCGGGCCTGGCGGGTGGATGAATCCGCGGCGATGAATCATGTACTGGGCTACGCCTGCGCGAATGACCTCAGCGCCCGGGCCTTTCAATTCGCCGACGGACAGTGGCAACGCGGAAAGAGCTGCGAAGGATTTTGCCCACTCGGACCCTACCTCGCGACGACCGATGAGATTCCGGATCCGCATCAACTCCGAATCAGACTCCGACTGAACGGAGAACTGGTCCAGGATTCATCCACCAATCAATTGATCTTTCGCATCCCCGCCCTGATCGCCCACCTCTCGTCCTTCGTCGCACTCGACCCTGGCGACGTCATCCTCACCGGAACACCACCGGGTGTGGGATTCGCGAGAACCCCACCGATCCATCTCAAGGCCGGGGATCAGATGGAAGTCGAAATTGACGGTCTTGGGGTGCTCGAAAATACGATGAAGTGAGATCGCGAGTGGGCGCGATCAGTTCTCAATGACCTTCTCGCTTGCTTTCATGGTGACTGGAATGGTCATCTCTTCACCGTCGCGAATGATCACCATTTCGACCACGTCGCCGGGCTGATGCGCTCGCAGTCGAGTGACCATGTCCATGACGTCAACCAGATCCTCGCCTCCCCACGCGATAATCACGTCACCTTTGCGGAGACCCGCATCGCTCGCGCTGGTGTTTTCGCTCACGCCTTCGATTCGCACCCCCGGCTCATCACCCGCCCCCATACCGGGCCGGACGCCGAGCCGAACCGGCGCGTATCCCCGATCATTCGGATCGGGCTTGCCGGCATCCGCATTCGTCGGTTTCGAGACGACCCGGGTCGGCCGACCACCGCCGAAGACCAACCGTTCGGAATCGGTTGCGAAGTGCGCGGCAACTTCCACGACGAGATCGATGACTTTGGCAGCGCCGGCAGGATTGACCGTCCAGCCGTAATCGCCGGGTTGGTGATAGACGTCGTGCGTGCCCGTAAAGAAGAATAGAACGGGTATACCCGCACCATAGAAACTCGCATGGTCGCTCGGACCACGTCCGTTCGGATCGGCATGCACGATCAACCCACTCTTCTCAAGCATCGGCCGTATCTCTTCGAGCATGCCCTCGGCACTGCTGGTTCCGCCGACCGCCAGCGTATCGCTTCGCATGCGACCGATCATGTCCATGTTCAACATGGCATTGATGGAGCCTGCGGGAAGGGTTGGATGCTCGACGTAGTATCGAGATCCATTCAGCCCCGATTCTTCGGCGGTGAACGCGAGGAAGAGAATGGAACGAAGGTTGGCATCGACGCCCGCACTTGCATATCGGTCCGAGAGAAGCTGCGTGGCGACGATCACCCCGCTGGTTCCGCTCGCATTGTCATCCGCACCTGGATGAAGGCGGCCACGATTGTTTGGCATCGCGCCAAAGGTGCCGAGTCCGAGATGATCGTAATGACCGCCAATGATTACCCATTCGTCTGCGAGCTCACCTTGCCCGCGAAGCACACCACCGATGTTGGCGGTTCGATTCATTCCGCCGTCGATCGCCGTGGCAAGTCGAACGGTGTTTTCTCCCTCGAAGAGAACGCTACCGTGCTTGCCTTCATCGGCGATGCGACGCAGCGCTGAGAGATCCCGCCCTTCGGTATCCGATCCCGCCAAGAGTCGATTCGCGATTTCCGGGGTCACCTGCACCACCGGAACTTCGAGTTCATTTCCGGCTCGACTGGCCGCGGGATCCTGAAGCCCGTCCTTCGCAAAGACGGCGCCCGGAGGGTTGACCAGAATGATCCCGGCGGCCCCACGGTCTACCGCAGCCTTCATCTTTGGTGGAATCGCGGCATGGCGACTGAACCGCCGGGTCGTGAAGCGACTCCGACCTTCATCATCTAGTGGCTCGTAGCGGAGGATCATCACAATCCGACCGGCGAGATCTTGGCCACCCTCGTCCTCATCCGGAAAACTGGAGTAGCCGTCAGGTCCTTCCTCGATCGCGTAGCCCAGAAAGGCGAGCGGCGCGGACACGTCTGCGGTTCCGGAGTTTCCGAGGACGGTGAAGTCGACGCCGACCTCCGCGGTCTGTTCGCCAATCTCCGCGCGTCGATATTGCATCAGTGCTCGCTCGATGGTTGGCTTACCACCCGGCAGTTCGAGGAACTGGCGATAGCTCGTCCACGTGCCGGTCTTATCTTGCTCAGCGGAAAAAGCCGGTTCCAATCCGATTCGCTCGAACCAAAACTGGACGTAGTCCGCGGCCCGCTCGATCCCTGCACTCCCTGGCGCTCTCCCTTCGAAATACGGGCCGGACAGCGTCATGACGTGTTGATACCACTCCCGCGCGACCGGTCCAAGGTCCTCAAACAACCGGCCAAGATCCGCGGTCTGCGCATCAACGGCGACGAAGTCGTTCTCCGGCTGGAATCCATAGGGATTGACCGCACCTTCGATGATCTGGCCGGTCGCCGCGTCCTGCGCCACCGCTTCCAGCGTCAATCCGGGAGTGGTGATCAGGACGGCTGAAACGAGGAGCGGCGCAAGCGCGTGGCGGTTGATCATGGGGCGAGACCTTTGAAGAGAGCGTGGGTAATGTCGAAGCGTGACGCCGCGACGCAGGCGTGGAATCCACATGAAGAAACCAACTGAAAACCATCTGAAAACCATCTGAAAGTCATCTGAAAGTCATGAGAGATTCATGTGATCAATCATAGGTGCCGCAAAGAACGAACACCGGGGTTCAGGGCACCGCTGGGAAAGATCATGGCTGCAAGGGTAGGAGAACCCCGCCGAAGGCCGCAAAAGTCACTCGGCGGCCAGAGTCGGGGGCGATCAAATCGAACAGTCCACCCGGCCGAAGGCGATACCGAGGCGTCGGCGTCTCGCTGGTCGTCCCCGACTCAAGGATCGCCGCCCCTTCGACTTCATTCGGGAGTCGACCGTTCTGGACGCTCGCGTGCGTGGTGATCTTCCGAGCATGCGGAACAAGGCGGGCGATGAGCGTGACGTCATCATCATCAAGTTGCATTCCACGCCGGGTCGAATCCATCGCCCGTTGGAATCCGACCAGCAATCGCCCATCCAGCGCATAGAGATAAATGCCCCCGCGCTTGGGGTCAACCGGGGTGATCGCAGATCCTCGTGTTGGATCGAGCGGCGGCCCAATCCGCCATCGAAGCAAGCAGCCCGGGGGCCGCGGCAGGGTTTCGATCGCCAACGGACCGGGTGGTGTGCCGCCATGCCGTCGCAAGGAACTTGGCATCCGCTCAAGGATCTCCGCGAGGACGGCGTCCGATGGTGTCTGCGGATCGGTTGAACTGACCCCGCGAGCAACCGTCGCCGCCATCGCCGTACCGAGTCTTCCACCAGCGTGGATGATGCCAGGAGGTGGCCGGTCGGTTGTCATGGCATTCAGAACGCCAGCCAGGCCTCCGATCCAGCCCGCCAAGACGAACAATGAGAGCAAGGTGCCGGCGATCGACCACGCCGGCCTCGGCGATCGGACCCCGGCCAGCCCCAGCCCGACGCCCACGATGGCCGCCAGGCCAACGGTGGGAATCCCCAGAAGCCCCATCACCACCGCCGCCCGCCCTCTGCGGACTTCCGTTGGTTCCTGAATGGTGCCTTCGCCCTTGTTTCCGGAACCTAATTTAGGCCCCAAATCGGGTTCTTCACCAGACTCTGGTTTGGACAGCGTGTCGAGACGCGATTTCGTCATGCGGACCATCTATACTCGACGGATTCGATCAGTGTCGACAATTCTCCGCTTCCCGCCCCGGATTGAACCTGCAGCCATGGCCAACTCCCCGCGAACTTCCACTTCCCCCGCGTCAACCCACCCGCTCACCCCGACCGATGACTTTCCTCGTCGGCACCTTGGACCGGATGCCAAGGACGTGGCCGGAATGCTGGCTGAACTCGGCCTCGATTCAATCAATACGCTGATCGAAGAGGCGATTCCCGCGGCGATCCGCGACGGCCGACCACTCGCGCTTCGAGATGAGGTCCTCTTTACCACCAGCAGTACCCGCGTCCCCGGCGAGCAGGAAGCACTGTCCTGCATCCGCGAGCTTGCCGATCAAAATGAGATCTGGCGCACCTATATCGGGATGGGCTACCACGGCACCATCACGCCTTCGGTCATCCTGCGAACCGTGCTGGAGAACCCTTGTTGGTACACGCAGTACACGCCCTATCAGGCCGAGATCGCCCAAGGCCGGCTTCAAGCACTCCTGAATTTCCAGACCATGATCGCGGATCTCACCGCGATGCCGCTCGCCAACGCCTCGTTGCTCGACGAAGCAACCGCCGCCGCGGAAGCGATGTCGATGTGTGCCACGCAGACCAACCGACGCGCGTTCTTCGTCGCCGACGACTGCCACCCGCAGACCATCGGCGTCATCGAGACTCGAGCCAAGGGCCTGGGCATCGAAGTGCTGGTTGGAAACCTCGCGGGCATCGACTTTGACAGCCGCGAATTCGCCGGCGTCCTCGTGCAATATCCCGCCACCGACGGCCGAGTCGGTGACCACGGTGATCTCGCCGAGCAGATCCATGCGGCTGGCGCCATGCTCGTCGTGGCGGCCGACCCGCTCGCCCTCACGATGCTCAAGCCACCCGGGGAATGGGGCGCCGACATCGTGATCGGCTCCACCCAACGGTTCGGGGTGCCGATGGGGCTTGGCGGGCCGCATGCTGCCTACATGGCCGTACAAGAAAAACTGGTCCGCCGCATGCCTGGTCGACTCATCGGCGTCAGCCGGGACGTTCATGGCCAACCGGCCCTCCGCATGGCCATCCAGACCCGCGAGCAGCACATTCGACGGGACCGCGCCACCAGCAACATCTGTACCGCCCAAGTTCTGCTGGCCATCATTGCGGGCTTCTACGGTGTCTATCACGGTCCCGAAGGCCTTCGGAATATCGCCAGCCGTATCCACGGACTTTCCTGCACCCTCGCCGAAGGCCTCCGACGGCTCGGGCACGTCATTCACGAAGGACCCTTCTTCGACACCATTCGCGTTCGGCCCCAGGGCGGCGTCGAAACCGTGCTGGAAAAACTCGCACAGTCGAAGATCAACGTCCGAAACTTCGGCGACGGTTCGCTCGGAATCAGCCTTGATCAGACGGTTCTCATCGCCGACATTCAGGCCATCTGGGCGTGTTTCGGTTCTACCGAACTCGAGTTCAACGCGGTGTTTTCCGAAGTGGATCCGGACTATCCAACGGCGGTCAAACGCGAATCAAAGTTCATGACGCACCCCGTCTTCCATGAACATCGCACCGAAACGACGCTGCTTCGATACATCACCGAACTCCAGTCGCGAGATTTGTCGCTGGCCCACTCGATGATTCCGCTTGGGTCATGCACGATGAAACTCAATGCGGCGAGCGAAATGCTCCCCGTGACGTGGCCGGAGTTCGGCGCGATCCATCCTTTCGCCCCCGAATCCCAATGGCGCGGCTATACCGCGCTCTTCAAATCGCTCGAATCGTGGCTGGCGGAAATCACCGGGTTCGATGCCGTCAGCCTCCAGCCCAATGCCGGAAGTCAAGGCGAATATGCCGGACTGATGTCCATCAAGTCCTACCACGAACATCGCGGCGATCGGAACCGTGACGTCTGCATCATTCCGCTCTCCGCCCACGGTACGAATCCCGCCAGCGCGGTGGTTGCGGGCATGACCGTGGTCCCCGTGAAATGCACGCCATCCGGCGACATCGACCTCGACGACCTTCGCGAACGAATCGAAGCAAACCGAGATCGCCTCGCCGCAATCATGCTCACCTATCCCTCGACTCACGGAGTATTCGAGACCGAGGTCCGAACGATGTGCGATCTCGTGCACGATGCGGGCGGCATGGTCTATATGGATGGCGCCAATATGAACGCAATGGTCGGCCTCGTCCGCCCGGCGGACCTTGGCGCCGATGTCTGCCACCTCAACCTTCACAAGACGTTCTGCATTCCACACGGCGGTGGTGGACCGGGCATGGGCCCGATCGGCGTGACCAATGCCCTCCAACCGTTCCTTCCCAGTCATCCGGTAGTTCGACCGATCGACGCGGGAGAGCACGCCATGGGACCGGTCTCCGCAGCACCCTACGGCTCCCCCAGCATTCTTCCGATCTCATGGATGTACATCGCGATGATGGGTGGCGAAGGTCTGACCCGCGCCACCGAGATCGCAATCCTCAACGCCAACTACATGGCATCTCGGCTTGCCGGGCACTATGAGATCCTCTACACCAACGAAAACAATCGCTGCGCCCACGAGTTCATCATCGACTGTCGGGAATTCGACAAGGCCGCTGACGTCAAGATCGACGATGTCGCCAAACGGCTCATGGACTACGGATTCCACGGCCCCACCATGAGTTGGCCCGTCCCGGGAACGCTCATGGTCGAGCCCACCGAAAGTGAGACCCAGGCCGAACTCGACCGTTTCTGCGACGCCATGATTTCGATGCGAGCGGAGATCAAGGCCATCGAAGATGGCACCGCGGACCGCGAAAACAACGTTCTCAAGAACGCCCCACACTCCTTGCACACGGTCACCGGGGATTCATGGGATCACCCCTACACCCGTGAACAAGCGGCCTATCCGGCGCCATGGCTCAAGGGTCAGAAGTTCTGGCCTTCGGTCGGCCGAATTGACAACCCGTACGGCGACCGAAACCTGGTCTGTTCGTGCGTGGGCATGGAGTCGTACGCGGAAGGTTGAGCCACGGTCAGGGTCGACCTCGAAGAAATTCTCTGGAGAGACGTGTGTCAAACAACGACAAGAACAAGCAAGAGACCGAGGGAACCTTCGACCTCAAAGGTTCCCTCGTGCAAGAGCTCTTTGAAACTTGGGAGAAAAAAGCCCCCCGATTTGTGGAGTTTGTAAAAGGAAGCTGCCGCCAGAATTCCAGCTTCCATTGCCAGATCGGTGACACCTGGGTCAAGCTGTATAGGTCAAACAAGGTGGTCATACAGGGACCCGAGTCGCAGGTCAATTCGCTCATGAAGGAAGCATTGACCGACGCGCCCCATCTGCAGGCCTGCATCGAAAAACTCTACGAAGAACACGCGGGAGACCGGGGCGCCGAATCGAGGGATTCGCCAGTCGGCAAGGATCAATTCGAAGTAGATGGGGATCCACCGCTGGAATCGATCTCACCACGATCACGCCTGATCGTCGGTGGTGACGAAGCCGGTGTCGGAGGTTCCGAATACTGGGCACCCATGGTCTTTGTAATGGTTGCTGCGACCAGCGACCAGATACACCAACTGGAAAAAGACCCCCTCATTGGTGATAGCAAAGCCCCCAACATCAAGGGCAAACGCGAAGAGGCTGCGAAGAAGGCTATGGCGATATGCCCTGATTGGGCGGTTCGGGTCATCTCGCCGTCAGAGTTCAACCAGCGTGCTCCAGAGACTGAGTGGCATGACTTCCACATCCACGCGTATCTCGACTGCCTCCGACAGTTGAAGACCCGCCCGGGAGCCGACGTGAGAGTGGACAAAATCGACCTTAGGAACGAGAGGCTTTCGAGATTCTCCGAGAGCGTCGCCCACGACTTCAAGGCGAAACTCACGATGGTCCAGGGTGGAGATGCCACGGATCCGGTGATCGGGGCGGCGAGCTGCATTGCATCGGCAATCCGTGACGCAGCTTTGCCTCGACTCCGAGAGGAGCTCAGGTTGCTTGGGACAGGACTATTCGACCCAGCAAAGGCTTTCAACGAGCGGAGCGACGATAGTTTTGCGAAGAGCGAGGTTCGGAAGTTCTATGAAGATCGATTCGGCGAGGCATTCCTCCGCGAACGCGCAAGAGTCGAAAAGCCGATGAAATCCTGACTTGGTTCAGAACACGGCGGCCATTAAACAACGACACCCGTCCGATCCGCGACGATCGCTCAGCCGATCCCCAGCCATCCTGAAAGCGTGGCTGCCGTACCGAGGAAGATCAGGAAACTGAGCGAGTCGGTCACCATGGTCAGGAAGATGGTGCTCGCGGTCGCGGGGTCCGCGCCGAGCCGTCGCATCAGCATCGGCAGTGCGGTTCCGGTGAATGTTCCGATGGTGAGAGAACAGATCATCGAGATCGCGATCACCACCCCGAGTTTCCAGGTGCCGCTTCCCGAATAAATCGCAATACTCGCCACCAGCGTACCCACCAGTATTCCAGCGATGAGGCCGTTGATCGCGCCGACCGCAGACTCACGGAACAAGAGACGGCTGGCGACCTTGTGGTTCACTTGATCGAGCACGATGCCTCGAAGCGTGACCGCCAACGACTGCTGCCCGGCGTTCCCCGACTGATTCGCAATCACTGGCATGAGTACGGCGAGAATCGCAATTTCCGCGATCAGTCCCTCGAACTGCAGAACGACGATCGCACCGATCGAACTGGTGATCAGATTGACGATCAGCCAAGGGATGCGACTGCGGAGCTTCTCGCCAGTCGATGAGAAGACCATCTCTTCACGTCCCGCACCCACCATCATCTGCGCGTCTTCAGCACCTTCGGCGCGAATTGAATCTAGCACGTCGTCGACGGTGATCGCGCCGAGCAAGCGGCCTTCGCTGTCAACCACGGGAAGCACCAGATAGTCGTACTTCTCAAACTCCATCGTGACCATTTCGCGATCAAGATCTGGAGGGATCGCCGCGATCTCTCGATCGCAGACATCGCCGATCCTCTCATCCGGACCGGCGAGTACCAGACGGCGAAAACCAAGCATCCCCGTCAGCCGGCCATCGGCGTCGACCACGAAGATCGAATGCGTCTCTTCTCTCGATTCCGCATCTCGAATCGCCTGAACCGCCTCGATGACCGTCATTTCCTCATCAATCTTGAAGACATCAGGGGTCATCAGCCCGCCGGCTGATTCTTCGTCGTAGGCCAACAATCGACGCAGCGCCGTCTGACCGGATGGTGACATCCGAGGGAGAATCGCTTCGGTGATCTCATCGGGCGCGAGTTGGAGAAGGTCCGCGGCGTCATCCGTCGGCATGGCCTCGATCAACGCCGCCGCGTAGTCGCAGTCCTCGTCAACAAGATCTTCAAGCACACTGACCGCGAGCGGTCCCACCATGTGAGAAAGTGCATCTGCCGCATTGGCGACATCCATCTCCTCAAGAACGTCGGCGGCGTCGCCTTCGTCAAGCGTCTCCAGCGTGTCCGCGGCATCCGCCGGATCCTGGGCCTCTACGGCCGATGCGAGAATGGGCAGATCGATGGTGTGCTGCAGAAGCTGGGCGACCCAGTCGTCTTCAGGGCTGGCCTCGACGGGATTCTCGATGACCGTCGAGGAACGCGTCGGCGGCGTCTTCGCAGCGACGTCTTTCGACTGGGATTGACCCTCGGACCCAAGTTCACCTTCGACTGGCATGACGCGAGTGTATCTCCGACCCCCGAACCGCACCTCGCCCGAAGGGTTGCCAAAGACATCGAGAACCGCGACCCTCCACCGCATGAGTATCGAATCTGTCCAGCAATTCGATGATCCCCGGTTGGAAGACTTCCGCGACATGCGGGGCCGGGATCAGCGAGGCGGCGACGCACGAGCGGGGATCTTCATCGGCGAACAGCCCTTGGTCGTGGAAGCAATGCTCGAGTCGCCAGAACGGATTCGTCGGATTCTGGTCGCCGAAGGAAAACGCCCATGGCTGGAACGAACCCTCGCCGCCCACGGCGACCCGGCGATCGAGGCCTTGGTGGCACCCCAGGCGATCCTCGAATCGATCGTCGGATTTCCGATCCACCGAGGCGTCCTCGCAAGCGGGAATCGCATCGGGGTCGATGATCGCTCGATCGACGATCTCATTCCGAATGCAGAACGACCCGCGACCCTGCTGGTCTGCGAGTCGATTCGTAACATCGACAACATCGGCATGCTCTTTCGCGTCGCCGCCGCCTTCGGCGTCGAAGGCGTGATCCTGAGTCCCGACTGTCACGACCCTCTCTACCGAAAATCGCTGCGGGTCTCGATCGGACACGCCCTGCGGATTCCCTTCGCTCGGAGTGCTGACTGGGCCGGGGATCTCGCCAGACTTAGGGAAGCCCATGGGTTTCATCGAATCGGCGCCAGCATCGAAGGCCACAGCGCCGCGGACCTGGTCGCCCCATCCGACCGGATCGCGTTGGTGATGGGAAGCGAATTCGACGGCCTCGGCGAAATCGCATCGCAACATTGCGACTCGCTGGTCAGAATCGCGATGGCACCCGATGTCGATTCGCTCAACGTGGCAGTGGCGGCCGCAGTCCTTCTAGATCGCTATTCCACTGCGCCAAGAGTGTGAGAACCGCGTTTCTCGCCACGTCCGAGTACTTCGAAAATTGAATAATGAAATCTGTCGCGGCCGAACCTCCCACGAAGAACCGGCGTAGACCCTAGGGCGTCGACCGGGCCTGCCTCACGGGAAAAGGGAAAGGACCGGAACGACGCCACCGATCACCGCGAGGTCTTCGGCCAAAGCCGATCACGGCGTGCGCCATCGTGGCGCCCGCACTCGCAAACCTCAGCCTCCGTTGAAAGGAGTCAAGTGCTATGAGAGATTCCACCACAAACGGCCAGGCACACCGCACCCCCCGAGGACGTCGAGTGATGATCCTTGCCGCCCTCGCGGGGCTTGCGGCAGCGCCGACGCTACTTGCCGCTGACACCGTCACCTTCACGAACGTCGAAACACGTTCCACTGCAGGTACCGGCGATGCGATGATGCTTTCGAACGCATTCCGTTCGGTCGCAGAGACTCTGCGTCCCAGCGTCGTCCAAATTATCTCGATTGATCATCCGCCCTTCGCGGGTGGAAACGGTCGAAACATGCGTCCCGACCGCAATCAAATCCCGGAACAGTTCCGCGATCGAGGTCCGGATGCGCCAAACGCGGCGCCAGAATCGAACCGGAGGCAGCCCGACCGAATGGGCCAGGGAACCGGCGTGATCGCCACCACAGACGGCTTGGTGATCACTAATAACCACGTGATCGCTGGCGCCGATGAGGTCAAAATTCTCCTCCACGATGGGCGAGAGACCACCGCCAAGGTGATCGGTGCGGACGCGGCAACCGATCTCGCGGTGCTTCGAATCGATGCGTCGGATCTGGTCGCCGCGAAATTCGGTGACAGCGACGAATCGCAGGTCGGCGACTGGGTCATCGCGCTGGGAAGTCCGTTCGGATTGAGCCAGACCGTGACCGCCGGCATCGTGAGTGCGCTCGGTCGAGAAGGCATGGGACTTGCCACGTTCGAGAACTACATTCAGACGGACGCGGCGATTAATCCCGGCAACTCCGGCGGACCGCTCGCCAACATCTACGGCGAAGTGATCGGTATCAATACGGCGATCTCCAGCGCCAACGGCGGAAATGACGGCATTGGATTCGCGATCCCCAGTCAGATGGTGCAAAGGATCGTGAACGATCTGGCGACCGACGGCACCGTCGAACGCGGCTGGCTCGGCGTGAACATTCAGCCGTTGGATGAAGAACTCGCCGCAAGCTTCGGTCATGACGCCAGATCTGGGGTGCTGGTGGCGGGCGTGCTCGAAGGAACCCCGGCTGCCAACGCTGGCCTAGAACCCGGCGACATCATCTTGGATATCAACGGCCAACGAACCGACACCCCGGCAGGACTGGCCCGTCGAATCGCAGACTTCTCGCCAGACACGGCAGTCTCCCTGGAGATCCTCCGGAACGGCGAACGACGCTCGCGGACCGCGGTACTTGGCGTCCGGCCAGGATCCGAGCCCAACCCTGAAGTCGAGGAAACGCCCGAACCGGCGGCGCCACAACTCGGACTCGAGCTCGCTCCTCTTGATGATGCGATGAGCCTCGAAGCGGGACTCACCTCGGAAACCGGTCTCTTCGTGAAGGGTGTCCTCGCAGATGGACCCGCCGCGGCGGCCGGGATCGAGCCCGGGGACGCGATTCTGCGGATCAATAACGTTCGGGCAAATAGTCTTGAAACGTTTGAGGATGCCCTTGATGGCATGGATCCAGCGCAAACAATCCGACTCCTGATCGAGCGGAGAGGAATGACCCGCTTCGTTCTCGTCCAAGCGGGAAGTTGATTCAGGTCCGAAATCCATGATCTCGATCCGATCTCTCGCACCGTGTTGGTGCGAGACTCCGGGACCACGGTGGGCGCCCCTCCGCCGTGGTCCCCCTTTTCGTGCGCTAATTTCGGAAACTCGGAATTCGGAACCACCCCCACCCGACATGGGTCCGATCTATGCTGTTCTACTCTTCACGAATTCGCAGGCCACGCCGTCCGATCGAGCCGATTGACACCGAGTCCCAATGTCTCCCACCTACTCCATCACTCACGAGATTCGCAACGACTTTGGCGTGCCGTTTACCCACCGGTTGCTGTTCGATCGTGCGGTGCTAAATCCGGAAAATCCTCTTCTGCATACCGTCTTCGAGTGCCGGACCGACGGCGCACCACGCTCGGGAATAATCGCCGTCGTCGACCAAGGATTGGCCAACGCACAGCCGGATCTCCAAGCTGCGCTTACGAAACGATTCAGCGATCCGAGTCTTCCAGAACTCCGGGAGGTTCTCTTGGTGCCGGGCGGTGAGGCGTGCAAGAACGATCCCACCGTCATCGATCGAATCCTCGCCTCGATCGAGAAACATCGGATCGACCGTCGGTCCTACGTGGCCATCTTCGGCGGTGGTGCGATCCTCGACGCGGCCGGATTTGCCGCCAGTACCGCCCATCGCGGCGTTCGAGTCGTTCGCTTCGCAAGCACCGTCCTCGCACAACTTGATGCGGCGATCGGTGTGAAGAACGGCGTGAATCGATTCAAGAAGAAGAACTTCGTCGGTACCTTCGACGTGCCCGTGGCCGTGGTTTGCGACGAATCGATGCTCGAATCGCTTGACGACCGCCATTGGCGGGATGGATTTAGCGAAGCGGTCAAAATCGCCTGTCTTCAGGACGCCACGTTTTTCGACGCCATCTCCGACGCTGCCGACCTCATCCGAGATCGAGACATGGATGCCGCCAGGCCGATCATCCGGCGATGCGCCGAAATGCATCTCGAGCACATCGGATCGGGCGGAGACCCTTTTGAACGGCTCGAAGCACGGCCCCTCGATTTCGGCCACTGGGCAGCACATCGCCTCGAATCGATGAGCGATTTTGGCTTGTCCCATGGGGAAGCGGTCGCGATTGGCATCTGCCTCGACTCTGCCTACTCGCACCTCATCGGTCGCCTCGACGAGACGGAGTTCGATCGAATCATCGACGTCATGACGCGGCTCGGACTCCCCATCAGTCATCCGCTGCTCGCCGATGACCGATTGCTCACCGGCCTCGAAGAATTTCGCGAACATCTCGGAGGACGTTTGACCATCACGCTGCTCGACGAGATCGGACGCGGCGTAGATGTGCACGACGTGGACCTCGGCATCCTGCGTCGCGCGATCACCCATCTCGATTCGAACGCCTCGGTGTGAATCCCCGCGGCGGCGGACGCGAAACGACTCCCATGCCATCCACCTTCCTTCCCATGCTGCTGATCTGGATCACGATCTGGGTGGCGGCCGCTGGCGTGGCCCTGTTGAGGCCCGGCATGGGCGAACTGGCCCGGGGCTTCTGGGCGATGACGCTCTTCTGGGTCGCCATCGACGCGGGGATCGCCGCTTGGAGCCTGTTCTCGCCCATCGAGGACCTCGAGGCCTTCCGTCGAATTCTCCTCGTCAACTCAGGCCTCGACGTCGTCTACCTGATCGTCGGCGTGGTGTTGCTTCTTCGAACCACACCACTGGTCAGAGGATTCGGAATCGCGATCCTGATGCAGGGTGGGTTCCTCCTCGTCTTCGACCTCGCGTGGTGGCTGGCGACGGGTTCGCCGAACGGCGGTTGAGCCGTTCGCCGCTAGACTCTGGATATGTCAACCAGTCCCCCGCCACTCCCGTTGTATCGTCATGCCGTCGTCGATCGGTACTTCCTCGAACACCGAGCGAAGGTCCTGGACCTTGCGGCGTTCCTTGATCGCGTCGATCGCGCCAAACCCGATGCGGCGGATTCCAATCGCGACTTCCGCCTCGACAGCCTCCGCGGTGCGATTGCCCTGCTCCTAGACGGCGAGCCCGAGCGAGCGAAGCGGGTGCTCGATCTAATGAGCGATCCAAGCACCGAACCCATCGCCGCAGCCCCGATGAAGGGTGCCACCGGCGCGTGGGACGGCTTCAAGCCCGCATCCGCTCGAGACGGGGAGACCGGCTGATGTACATCGATCCCCACGTCCACATGGTGAGCCGGACCACCGACGACTATCAACGAATGGCCCTCGCTGGCTGTGTGGCGATCACCGAGCCGGCGTTCTGGGCGGGCTACGACCGTTCGAGTCCGCAGGGTTTCCACGACTACTTCTCGGTGCTCACGGATACCGAACCCAAGCGAGCCGCGCAATATGGCATCGCCCATCACACCTGGCTCTGCATCAATCCGAAAGAAGCCGAGGATCCGGTCTTCGCCCGCGAAGTCCTGGAGATCATCCCGGAGTTCCTCAAGTGCGAGAGCGTGCTTGGGATCGGCGAGATCGGCCTGAACAAGAACAGTCGCAACGAACTCGAAATCCTCGAAGCCCACCTCCAGCTTGCGGCCGATCACGACCAGATGGTGCTGGTTCACACCCCACACTTGGAAGACAAGCGAAAAGGGACGCGTCTGATCATGGACGCCATCAAGAACCACGGTGTCCTCGATCCGAATCGGGTGTTGATCGATCATGTCGAAGAGCACACCGTGCGTGACGTCCTCGACCGTGGCTACTGGGCAGGAATGACCCTGTACCCGGATACCAAGTGCACGCCGCAACGCGCGGCCGACATCTTCGAGATGCACGGCACCGATCGACTCTGGATCAACTCCGCCGGCGACTGGGGCCCCAGCGATCCGCTGGCCGTCCCCAAGTGCCGAGATGAGATGCGACGACGAGGCCATCTCGAAGCCACCATCCGCAAAGTTTCCTTTGATAACCCGCTTGAGTTCCTCTCTCAGACGGGCCGGTTCCGAATCGACGTTCAACCAACCCGCTGAAGAATTGGTCATGCTGACCTACTGCACCAACGTCCACGCCGGCCGAACCCTCGCAGAAACCGAGGCGAATCTCGATCGCTTTGCGCCGCGAGTCCGTGAACTCACCGCACCTGAAACCGACCCGAATGCGCCGATCGGACTCGGGCTCTGGCTCTCGGCATCCTCCGCCAGAGAACTCCGGGCAGAGGGCGGCGCCGCCGGCCTCCGAGATCGCCTTCTCGCGAAGGGTCTGCATGTCGTCACCTTCAACGGATTTCCCTACGGCGATTTTCATGCCGACGTCGTCAAACATGCGGTCTACGAACCGCACTGGGCGGACCCGAAACGACTCGCCTACACCATCGATCTGGCAAATCTATTAGTCGATCTTCTACCGGACGGCACGACCGAAGCTTCCATCTCGACGCTTCCCATCGGATGGCGAACGTCGTTCACCAACGAAGGATGCGGTTGCTCGGTTGGCATGGCCGCCGCGCAACTCGTCGAGGCCGCGAAGATGTTGCGGGCGCTTGAAGATCGGACGGGCGTCTGCGTGCATCTCGATCTCGAACCCGAGCCCGGGTGCGTGCTTGACGTGAGCCAGGACGTGGTCGACCTCTTCGAGCAGGCCTTTCGTCCCAGTGACGACATCGACCACCGCCGCTATCTCCGGGTCTGCCATGACGTGTGCCATGCGGCCGTAATGTTCGAGCCACAGACCGCGGCTTTACGGACCTATCGGGAACATGAAATCGGCGTGGGCAAGATTCAGATCTCTTCGGCGATTGAAGTTGATTTCGACGCCCTCGACGACGACGAGGAACGGGCGCGAACGCTCGACGCGTATCGTGGCTTTGTCGAATCCCGATACCTCCACCAGACCATGATTCGAACCGGCGTCGAACCGCACTTCGACGCCGAGTTCTTCGAAGATCTGCCGATCGCGATTGCGAATCGAGCAGAGCATCAGGTGCCCACCGGACTCTGGCGCACGCACTTCCACGTGCCGATCTTCACGCAGGGCATGAACGGCTGGTCGAGCACTCAAACCGAGATCGAGCGATGTCTGGCTGCCTTGCCCAAGGACCTTCCACTCCCGATGCTCGAAGTTGAGACGTACGCCTGGGACGTTCTTCCAAACTGCCTTTACGCCGGTGACGAGGGGCTCGCCGCCGGCATCGCTGAGGAATTGCGCTGGCTCCGCGGGACGATCGAGACCATCCGCGGCGGAATTGAGCCATGAGGGCCTGGCTCGAGATTCTTCGCATCTCGAATCTGCCGACGGTCTGGACGAACGTGCTCGTTGGTGCCGTGCTCTCGCTTGCGGTTGCTCGACCCTCGAATCCTGAGATCGTGCCCGGGCTCGTCATCGCGATCGTCGCCGGATCGTGCCTCTATCTTGCCGGCATGGTCTTCAACGACGTCTTCGACGTCGCGATCGATCGACGAGAACGACCGGGACGACCGATTCCTTCGGGAAGAATCCGCCGTGGCGCCGCGACCGCGTTCGGAACCGTCCTGCTGGCCATCGGCGTCGGGCTCCCGTGGTTCCACGGCGTCATCGCCGGCGGCATTGCCACGGGCATCGGACTGATGCTTCTCGCCTATGACGCACTCCACGCCCGCACCGCGTGGAGCGTCCTCTTGATGGGCGGGTGTCGAGGTGGACTCTATGTCCTTGGAATGGCATGTCTCAATGAGCCCAGCGGTGTCGATGCTGATGACGGCTTACTGCTTGCGGTGATCGTCGGCGGCGTCGCCGCGATCCACGTCGCCGCCTTCAGCATGGTGGCCCGCGACGAGGTGGCGGAGGCCTCGCGGTGGAAATGCCCGCGGTGCGGGTATCCGATCGCCGAGGGTTCCGACATCTGCACGGAGTGCGGAACCGCCTGCGACGCCGACAGCATCGTGGCGATCACCACCGAACGGCTCGGGAAACGAAGGGGTTGGTACGGAACCGCCACCCTGATCCTGCTCGCCCCTTTCGGCTTGTTACTCATCCTCACCCTGATGCTGGGACCGCCGCGAACCGGAGGCCTGTTCCTGTCGACGGTCATCATCGGAAGCATCGGAATCGGTGCCTACCTCGTGAACTCGACTCGGCACCTCGCCCGCAATCCGAAGGCGGTCGGTCGTTTCGTACTGAGGTCCATCGCGGTGCTCACCCTCTTCGATGCCGGCATCATGGCGTTCTTCTGGGCCGCGAGCCCGACCGCCGACGCCCGGTTCGTCGCCGGCATCGGGGTCCTCGTCGCCATCGCGTGCTTCTTCCTCGTTCGATGGTCCCACCGACGGATCGCGGGAACCTGAGGGAGCCGGAACCGGATCCGGATCCGTATGATCGTCCGCATGGGCCCACGGTTCGATCCCAGTCCGGTCGCAAGTCTTCCCGTCACCTGGGCGAACGTGCTCACCGGCATCCTGCTCGCATCAGGGATTCAGGGTCTGGTCGACTGGTCCGCGATGCTGCTGGTGTTGTCGGCCGCCACGCTCCTCCACCTGGGCGACGTCCGCTCGGCCCGGGTCGGAACCGACGACGCGTCCTTGGTCTCGGGTCGCGGCATTCTGCTGATCAGCGCCGGCACTGCGGTCGCGTGGATAATCCGCCCCGAGTGTGGCGTCGTCGCGACGATCTTCGCGGTCATCATGATCCTTGACGACCTGAGAGGCCGCCGCGGTCTCACCGGCATTCTCGCGTTCGCGACCCGGCGGACCACGATCTACGCCCTCGGCTTCGCCGCCGCGATCCCGCAACCGCTCGATGCGCTTCTCGGAACCGGTGGCGCCGAGTTCCTCATCACCTGCCTCGTCCTCACGGTGGTCCACATCCACCTCGTCGGCGCAGGCTTCGTGGCGTGGGGCCGCTTCGACCCGACCTCCCCGACCTGTCCCGAATGCCGGCACCAGGTGCTCGAAGAACAATCGACCTGCCCCGAGTGCGGTTCGCCGTGTGGAGCCGAGTTCCGGGCGGAACTGGTTCGCGTCACGCAAGGTCGGTATCGAGGCATGCCGCAGCGCGTCGCCTACGTGCTGCTGATTCCCTTTCTGGGTTGCAGCGGCCTCGCAGGATTCCTGCTGGCCACACCACCCGCCGGTCTCGACCGAGGGCAGGCCTTGTACGCGGTCGTCGTATCCGTGTCGACGTTGATCGGGCTCGCGGTCGTCCTTCGTCGCGCGATTCGCGATCTCGTTGATCTTCCCGATCGACTCCAACGATTTGTGATCCGGTCGACCTCGGCGCTGGCCCTCTTCGATGCCGGATTGATGGCGCTGACCGAAGCACGACTCGGCGGCGTCGCCCTCGGGGCCGCGGGCCTTTGCATCCTGGCGATGTTCATCACGGCTCACTGGTGGAACAAGCAGGTCCTCGCTCGGCCGGCGGCGTGACCGGAGCGAAGCCGGCGGATGATCGGGCCGCCGCCAGAGGCGGGCGAGATCTCGTCGGTGGTCGTCCGGAGGCGGGGACGAGTACGATCCGCACATGCCTCGCCGCATTGCCATCATCGATCTGGTCGGTCTCTCTCCCGCATTGATCGGTCAGCACACCCCGGCCATCGCCTCGTTCGC
>CAJQQE010000049.1 GCA_905480395.1 uncultured Phycisphaerales bacterium | reverse complement strand
TTCTGCACATTCTGCACATTCTGCACGTGGAAACTCGACCGGCGGATTCACCCTCGTGGAACTCCTCGTGGTGATTGCCATGATCGCCGTCCTGATCAGCCTGGTCATTTCTGCCACCAGCGTTCTTATGCAGACTTCAAGAGGCCTGACGTGCCTGGCAAACCAGCGACAAATGATGCTGGCCTGGGACGGATATGCCACGGACAACGCGGGACGATACGTCGCTCCGGACACGAATCGGCACGCCTGGGACTGGGTCCGTTCCGTCGGGAACAACATGGGGCCTGGAAACACCGAAAAAATCTCGGCGCTGACCGAAGGCCGGTTGTACCCCTACGTCGGTGACGTCCGCCTCTATCGATCACCCGTTGACGAGTCTGACCCGATTCTTCGTCCACGGACCTACTCGCTAAGCGCCTTCTTCACCGATGGCGAAGGAACGAGCGACTGGAACGGGCCACCGAGTTGGAGCATCGGCACGCGGAGCAGGATTCCCAAGCCGAGCGAAACGATCGCCATGGTGGCGGAGCACGATCGCCGGGGTCACAACATCAATGGCTGGGGGATCAACCCCTACACCCCGGACTGGATCGACCAGTTGATGACCTTCGACACCGGGTACTTCAACTTCGCCTTCGCCGACGGGCACGTCGAACGATACAAGTGGGCCGGGGAAAGTTATACCGACCCAGATCCCATCGAAGTCGCTTTCAACGATCCGGGCCAACTCACGAACGTGTACTACCCCGGACCGGACTGGGACTGGGTCTCCGAACGACTCTTCCCAGGAAGCGTCGCCCTCTACGGCGACTGGTGAGCCCGACGAATGGTCAAAACCAACCTTCGATTGCCCCTCGGATTAGGCATTCTGGCAGTCGCGGCGTCTTTTTCTGGCGGTTGTGACCGCGACGTCGCCGCGCCGGTCCCGCAGGGATCCGACGGTGGCTTGGGACGCCTCGGAGCCCCCTCGACCCTGGACAATGACCCCACGGTTGCCCGTTTCAAGCTTGAAGCGGCGCCCTATCTCAAGATGCGCGCGGAATCCCGCCCCTTCGAACAGAAGTTCTCGGCTGGCACGATCACCGAAGCCGAAGTTGAGACTTGGCGAGCACTTGACGCCAGTTGCAGCGCCGAGCGACATCGACTGAACACCCTCATGTACAACCAAGAGATCACGCCAGACCAGCGACGAGCCATGTTCTGGGTGCTCCGGCAGTCAAACTGACCCACTCGAGCCGGCTTGCCCTCCACAGAGAGAGAATCCTCGGACATGCGATCAACAACGACCCGGAATCTTCGCCCCCTCCTCGCCCTCTCCATCATGATGCTCGCGGGATGCGTGAATCCCTTTACGGAAAACTACGTCGGCAGTCGCCAGGAACTGGAGGGCACGCCAGTCCGCGTCCAGAAGAAGATCAAATCGGTTCGACTCGGCGTTAGCAAGTTCACCAAGAAGATCGAGGCCGGGCAACTTCCCTCTGACGACGACGCGCTCGCCACGGCCGAAGAAGTCGGTGCCAGTGCCTACTGGTGGCGATACGCACCCGCCTATTCATCTGCGAATGAATCCGCGAGGATGGGTGCCGGAAACGGAAAGGTAGGTTCAACCCCCACCTTTGGACCGGTGCTCGGCGAAAAAGCGGTCAAGTGGTACGAATTCGAAGCGATCTTCTACGCCAATCTCCCCGTTGAGAAACCGTAGCCCACCTCTTCGACAGAACCAAACAAACCGATCGCCGCTTCTCGGATACCCGGCCGACTCCGGTCCCACGCAACATGCGATGCGTCTGGTATCTGCGAGTCACCGCATGTCCCACCCATCCAAAGAAACAGGGGACCGTCCGAAGACGGCCCCCTGCCTGTAGTCATTCATGCTCGCAGCAGCCGAAGCTGACCACGCCTGATCAGTTGTAGACATAGTCCGCGTTGAGAACGCGATCGATGACTGCCTTCGCGTCGTTCAAGTGAGCCTTCGAATAGGAATCCAGACGGCTTCCGTCACGACTCAGAACTTCGCCGATCTGTTCATCGAGTTCTCGAAGCTGTTGCCTCGAGAGACTCGCGACCGCGGTTCCCGATGCTCCGAAACGATTATTTCCGCCGGCCAGTGAAACCATGCGTTCAAGCTGGGCTCGCTGCAGGTTCCGACGAAGACTTGAGATGTACGGATCACTGTTCGTCTGCTTACCGTCCGGACGGGCGTCGAGCTCGGTCCAGACTGCAGCCTTCACCGCATCCATGGTCTCGGGAATGGTGAGCACGTCTTCACCGTTCTCCGCCCGGTACTCGTTGTCGTACATCCGATTCAACGTGGTCGGGTTGAGAATGAGGGTCAGCGCGGTCCGCTGGACCCCGCCAATCCGATTGTGCACGTCAAAGGTGGGGTCTGCCATCACCGATCGGATGCCACCTCCATCGAACCACTTCTCAACCGTCATCTTCCGGAGCAGGTCTGAATTCAAACCGTAGGCGGCATCAGGAGTCGTGGCATCGAGAACGATCGCCAAGGCCCGACGCTGCTGATCCGCAGGAACGTCAGTGATCGGGTCGAGCTCAGCGCCCTTCTTCACCCGATTGATGGTCGTTCCGCCAATCCAATTGCCAGCAGTTCCCACGGCGTTGAGATGCTTCGACAGAAGCATCAAGTACGCCTGACGTGCCTTTGCCCAGCTCTCGCCGTCTTCGACCATCTCTTCGATGATCCGGCCCCGAAGTTCCTCAACGATCGCAAGCTGCGCATCGACGTAGTCGAGCGGGTTCTTGGCGTGATCGAATCGGCGTGCCATGGGATCCGGTCCCGAGGTGTCTTCATCGGTGAGATATCGGAGTTCGGGCTCGCCGCAACGGGCGAGGATCGCATCGGTCTTACCGGGGGTGTAGCCGTAGGAGATGGCCCAAAGGTCGTACGGACCAAGCTCCGTCGTCGTCCAGGGTCCCTGAACCACGTCGTCGCCGAATGCAATGTTGACCGGCAGATAGTCCATCACAGAGGAGGAGATGGGACCGTCAAACCCTTCGCTATTCATCTCCTCGTACGAGACGAGCTCAGAACCGACAAAGTTGTGCCGGAGGCCAAGGGTATGTCCAACCTCGTGCATGATCACCTCCTTGAGGAGAGGACCGATGAACTCTTCGGGAACGCCATCAAGCATCTGCCCGTCGTTGCCCTCAGAATTGACCATTCCGAGGAATTCAGCATTCATTCGCATGAAGGCCACGTCCATCGACTTTCGCATGGCGTTCTGACACGCCGTACAGGCGTGGGTGTTGCTTTCAATGGCAATGCCATCTGGGCCGGCGCCCGCGATGAGTCGACCAGGGCCGTCGAGGCTCGGATGCATCGCCCGAAGTCCCTCGCCTCGAAGTTCTTCGAATCGAGTCGCGATCTGCGTGGTGACTTCTTCACGATCCTGCGGATCGGCCAGAATCACGCGGGGGTCGAACTGGGGATTGTCGACCAGCCATTCGATGGTCTCGGAACCGAGACTCTCCATGGCGGCGTTGGGAATCTGTCGTTCATAGGCGTCGACCCAGGAACTGACGAATCCTTCGTCCATCACGATGTCGGCATCGAGAATTTGACCGGTGCGGGGGTTCACTCTGCTAGGCCCGATCGCGAAACCCATATTCGCGTTGGTCCAGATCATGAAGTTGTAGCGGGCATCTTCGGGGTCTTTTTCCATATGGGCACCGGTGTTGGCGTCCTGCTGGTAAACCTCGACCGCGTTGACGATCCCGACTTCTTCGAAGGCGGTGTTCCACTCGAGGATCGCATCTCGAACCCACCGTCGGTATCGGACCGGCACGGTGTGCTCGATGTAAAAGACGATCGGCTTCTTGGGCGGGCTCATCTGCAACTTGGGATCAGCCTTCTCAAGCTGCCAGCGATTGATATATCGCTTCCACGGCGTATCCGCCGCTGGATCCCCGAGATCCTGAATGCTCGTCGTGAAGAAGCCGACTCGGTCATCCGCCTCGCGAGGCTTGTAGCCCGTGTTGCTGGGAATCGTGGCGATCGAATAGTAGAACTTCGCAAACCGACCGCTGGAGAGCGGCATCTCGTAACAGAGTTCGACATTGCTCGGGAAGGTCTTGGCCTTTTCAACCGTGACGAGTCGAGTGTTCGCGCCACTGGCCACGCCGCCGAAGAAGCGGCTCGCCTGGTTGACGAAGAGGCCATTCAGATCGATGACCGGACCGCCGCCCGGCCCCATTGCCATAATCGGAATCTCAAGAATGACCCGATCCGTGAAGACTCGCTGCGTCGCATCCCGACTCTGCTTATCGCCGGTGGAGACAACGGCAAAGTTTGGCTCGATCAATGCGAGCCGCTTCCCGAATCGCTTCCACTTGGCGTACTGGTCACCGGTCTGGACCGCAGAGGTCTCCACGCCGGCCGCAACCGTCCAAGCGAGGAAGAGGTCCTGCTTCTCGAAATTCCGAGGCAGTTCCGCGAGCGTCTTCTGGGTCTTCTTATTGACCCAGAGTCGGTACAGACCGCGACCGCCATCTGCAGGGGCCACCTCGGTGAAACCTTCGGAGATCTTTTCGAATGGTGGGAAGTCTTGGCTGGCGCCAGGTTTGGCCGACGACGGTGGGCCTTGCATTGCGGTGGCCGGAAGCGTGGCGACGAGGGCCGCGAGTCCGGTCACGCCAGCGAGGACGAGGGTTCGAGGATGAACCATGATTTCGAGTCTCCAAAGCGGAAAATGATTAATTGACGGCAGACCTACTGCACGACCTTGAGAACCTGCCGGCATCCGTTGTTGAAAAGGATACGGGGCTTCCACGAGTACCGATGGTTTTCTGGGCGGTTGCCCTTGTGATCAGTGTTACGAAGAACAGGTTCGTCGGTTCACTGGGTTCTGGATTCCATTGTTTCTGCAGGCTTCAGAGTCGATTTGATCGGACGGTAATCCAGACCATCCGGCCCGACGACCCCGATCCCGATATGGCCGGGACCCGTGCCCTGCCAATGCCGAGCTTCGAGCTGGACTGGAATCCCCGCCTTCAACTGAATGGGCGATGAAATCTGCTCTGATCGTTCATCCCAGCCGTTTGGACTGGTCCACCCGGTCAGCACCGCGAGCCGGGACCAGCCCTGAGGTCGAGTGGGATCCATCATCCGGAGCTCCGCGAGATCATCGGCGGTCACCAAAAACCGGTATTCCCCGTCCTGGGGTGGCATGAACTGACCCCGAAGTCGTGTGGCGACATTCACGCCCACATCACTGGAGCCCATGGAAAACACTCGTTCAACTCGATCTGGTGGCGTCTCGAAGACCGAAAGCCCTGACGGATGACCCCGCGCGACGTTCTCCCACGTCTCCAAGGTGAATTCCGGGGCCAAGGCCATTCCAATCGGAATGGAAACGCCAGATGGCATTCCCGGCCCTCGCCAGGCGATCGAGAGATGGTCGGCACCGTCGTAATCCCGATGCCGGGCCTCCAGGTAGTACCGCTGCCCCTTGATTAACGTCAACGGCCGCGACGTCTGACGCTTTTGACGGTCGAACTCATCAGGCCCGGTGAAACCGCTCACCGCCGCCACCAGCACCCGGTCGTTCGGATCCTCAGACGGCGAAAAATAGAGCAGCCCATCGTCATCTGATGTCATCGAGAATCGATATGAGCCGGTCCGCGGAGCCTCGATCCATCCGCGAATTCGCTGTACGAAATGGTCCCCCGCATCATCGGCGCCAACGGGACGCGAGACCAACTCGACGCGATCTGGCGGCGATGCGAAGGTCGCGTCGTCCTCCAGCGCTGCCGCCGATACCGAGGCTCGCCAGATTTCTCTGGCGAAGACGAACGGACGGTCGGGGGACGGTTGATCTTGCCCCTGGACAGGCCCCGCCAAGCACGCCGCCCCGAGCAGGAGGCATGAATACTGGCGTTGGACGCGGTTCGGGACCATGGGCTGATTCTCCGCGGCGGATCTCGGAAGCATCACTTATGGTGGCCCGCCGTACCCCGCCACCTCAAGGAGCGTACCGCCCCTCGATCTGGAATGGGCCTTGGTCGCCGACCACAGATGGAGACTCGCCTCGTGACTGACTTGCTCGAGAACATCCGCCTTTCGCTTTCGGACCCGCAGACCCGTCACGCCCTTCTGGTTCATTTTCCAATCGCGTTCAGCGTTCTCGCCATCCCATTCACCGCCGTACTTCCATTCATCCATCGCCGTCGAGCCATCGCCTATCGACTCCTTCTCGCGGCGAGTATTTTTGCAACCGGGGTCATCGCCTGGCAGGCGGGCGAAGCCGGGGAAGCGGCCGAAACACTGGCTCGGGTGAATCTTGGAACGGCCGGAACCTCGCTTCTTGAAGACCACCATGAAGATGGCGATCGTGTTCCGCTGCTCTTGACGGCCATCGCGGCGATGGTGCTGGTCACCACTGTCCCTCGCCCCCTGGTGAGATCAGGGGCCGGGATCCTCGCATTCGGACTCACGCTCGCCACCGTGCTCTGGATTGCGAACGTGGCAAATCAAGGAGGGCGACTGGTGTATTGGTTCGGAGCGGCTGGGCCGGGCCAGGTTGAGGCCACAACCGGTCTCAACTGAGCCCGGTCGATACATCCAATGGTCTTCGATGCATGCTCGTGTGGCCGATGACCACGCCATTTGCTCAGTCGTCAGCCGACCCGAGATACCGAGCGCTCTTGTTCTCGATCATGGCATGCCAACGCCGCCCGTGGCGGTCGACCACCTCGCCCAGAAATCGTTCCCGGGTGCAGATGGCGGGGCCGCCGTGGCCGGGCGGGAATGATGCGAAGGTCGCTTCGACCAACACCGGACCCTCGGGACCCTCGACTTCGCTTCCAAGTACATCAAATAATGGCATGCCCATCTCCTGCAAATGACCCGCGTCTCTTCCGAACTCGGAAGGCTATAGAGCCAATCAAGGAACGATTGATTCCTTTCGAGACTTTGCCCAAGAAGACGCCCGTTCGTGAGGTGCCCACCATCCACCCCACGGGCCCCAGAGGCTCGGCTCAGTCCCCGCCGGAAGTGGCGGTCACTTCGACTTCAGCCCATCGAACAGGCCGAGCGTCTTTCTTCCAAGACCGGAGATAGTGAAAGCGGATCACACCCTTCCCCGATTTATTGGCGATGAAGATGAACTCCGAATCACCACCCGCCCCGACTCGCTCCGAATCATTCGGTACGAAACGAGACCGGCCCTGCTGACTAAGAAACGGTGGAAGATCGCCTGCAATGACCCACTCGTACCCAGTCCCCGCATTACCGGGGATTTTGAGCTTGATCGGTTCGCCCACTTTCTCGGCGACCTCACTTCGGGCATCCGGATGAAGCGACTCCACTCGGCCGTTGAAAGAACTCCCAGATCCCGCCGAGCACCCTCCGAGGAGTACCGATGGAATGATGATCGCGCCAAAGAAGCGTCGAATGGCCAAGTTCCTATTCATGGTCTGTTTCCTTGCTGAAGTGCGCTCAAGTCGTCCTCTCACCATCTGCATGCCCCTGCCGTTTTAGGGGGATGGCGATCTTACCGATTCCCCAAGAACCTGATCCGCCTTTATCGACGTACCAGACCTGACTTCGGTGATTCACTCGCTTGTTTCGGGCGTTTCGGGCTTGGGGGTTGTTCCTTCAAATTCATAGGTCCATCGCTTCACCTCGGGAGAGGCACTGCCCGTTCGAACGGTCGTCTCGGTGGTGAGATTCCCCTTCCCGTCGTACGTCATTTCAACCAAGTTGATCTTGCCGCCGAAGGTCCTGATTTCCAACTGATCCACTTGGCAATTCCCGCGGTGCTTCCACTCGCGAATCTCGACCCGCCCTTTGGTGAGCAAGGTGACCTGCTTTGCCAGACACCCGGACGCGTCATATTCAAGGGTGATGCGCCGAACGAATTTATCCTCCGAATTCACGTCTTCCTGCAGCACTCGATTCGATGCATCAAAGGTCCTGGTCGTCGCTTCGGGCGGGCGACCCGCCTGAACAAAAACTGTCTTCACCTGACGCCCCGCCTCGTCGTAGATATGTCGCTTGGAGACCGTCTCGACGCCGGTCCGAGGGTTCAACTTGACCCAAGCCTCGAGACGCCCCTTCTCGTCATACGAGTAGCTCTCCGTCCAACCAAGATTGCCCATGAACACCGCCGAAGCCTTTACCGGACGACCCTCGGAATCTGACTCAAAGGTGACCTCAAGCGTCACTCCAAGGGTGTCCGAACCCTGCTCAATCGTCCGGAGCGTTCCTTGGGAGTCGAAACGGTAGTTTCGAAAAATGCTCGGACCACCGGGTTTCTTGGCGTCTAACTGAACGCTCGCCACCAACGGCGCCCCGTGAAACGATCGAGGCGAAAAGTCGTTGTCCAACTGTCCGATCGCCGGATTCGCGAGGATCAGAAGCGGGAGTATCCCAATCCAGATCGCCTTCGGGATTCGACGATTGAGCGTTTTGGAGATCAGATTCATGGGCAAGGAGTTCCGAAACGAAGGTTGCCCCGGCAGGTCGCCGGGCGTGAAGAAGACGAAGGCGGAGAATAGCGGAATCACGATTCGGCTTCGGTTTCAAATCTGGACAAGCCCAAGAATCCTGCCGGGAGCGATGATTCGCCCCCAACGGACAGGTCGATCGCAATCTCCCCGATGGCGGGCGCAAACTTGTAGCCATGCCCGCTGAATCCCGCCGCCACCACGACGGCAGCCCGCCCCGGGAGCCGATCGATCACAAAATGCTCGTCCGCAGACATGGTGTAGAGGCACGACTGCACGGCGATCGGTTCACCGAGGACGCCCGGAAGATACCGCTCCATGTCTCTTGAGAAGCGATCGACAACGTCCGGGGGAACCGCCTGCGCGGTATCCGGATCGACCGGGACACCGGGCCCATGGAAGCCGATTTTCATCCCCAGATGGCCGGTTTGTCCCGCCCAGGTCGGCACGCCGTAGTAGACGCCGTTTCCGCAGCGGCCCTCATCGTCGATCAACCACGCGGGCATCCCCGCCGACGAACAGGCCACCCCAACGCGGTTGGCGAACCAGACCATCTCCTTCCGCTGGGGAACGAATTGGACGCGTGCGTTGAGCAATCCTCCTAGGAGTCGGCTCGTCCAAGCACCGGCGGTCACCACCACCCGTTCAGCGTGGATCTCTCCTTGGCCTGTTCGAATGAGTGCCCCCGCGTCACCCGCATCAATGCTGAGAACCTCGACTGGACGTCGAATTTCAGCACCGTGGCCCACCGCCGACTGCAGGTTGGCATCGATACCGGCTTCCGGGCGAACGAATCCCGCTCCAGGCTCGAAGACACCGCGCATGGCCTTGGGCAGTCTGAATTGCGGAAACCGCCGACGAAGTTCGGCGGGATCAAGTGACTCGATTGGAATCCCATGAGTCCTGGCGCTCGCCAGAGACGCATTCAGGAGCATGGAGTCGTCGCCACCCGCAAGGAGCACGCCAATTCGGTGCAGGCACCGGATTCCGGTCTCCGCTTCCAAACGATCCCAGCCATCAAAGGCTGACTCGAGAAGCGGCACGTAGTCCGAGTGTTCGAAGTACGCCTGCCGCGCGACGCGTGATCCACCATGCGAACTTCCAAACGTATGACCGTTCTTGAATCGATCCAATCCCAGCGGCCCAAGCCCGCGCCGGGCGGCCTCGCCCAAGACGGCAGAACCGATTCCGCCGAGACCCACTACCACCAAATCGCGATGTTCCATTCCACCATTATGTCTGCGGGTTGAGATTCCGGAGCAACAGCACCAGCGGTTCAGTGCGAGACCGCCAGCTCGTGGCAGGCCCAGTCGCGTTGGCTCTGAATATGGACGCTCCCACATGAGGCAAGACAACACAAAAACGAACTCTCTCGGGAAAACCCGAGAGAGTTCTTAAAGGGGCCTCAGCAGAAGTCGAAACGACCACTAAGACCCCGGACGAAAGAGTCTTAACTATTCGAACAAGAGAATAGTAATTCCAAACCATCCAGAGAAAAGCTAGAACCGCCAATAACCGCCATTTTCTTTCGGGGATCACTCCTGACAGTCAATAAAACGATCGAATTTCTATTTTCTTGCAACTGAACCCCCCCGATTTCGTCACTCTCTACGACCGTGCTTGATTCCGTTAGCCATTCCGTTTTTCCGAACAGATCCAATACCCAAATGGTGGATCTCATCGCGATCGCTCAAGGGCCCAGACGATCGCTCCTGCCGACAAATCGAACCCCCCTGTCCTGTGAGATTGAACCCCGATGAGTATTCCTCCGAAATCACCCAGTCGCGTCCCCACGAAGCAACGACTCATGGACGCCATGATCAAGGTTGTCGGGACTGAGGGAATTCAGAAAGCGAGCGTGCGAGCCATCTCACGCGAAGCCGGTTGCAACGAGGCGGTCCTCTACCATCACTTCGACAATAAGAACGCCATGGAGGAGGAGGTCTTTTCGAGTCTGGTCATCGAGCTGGCGTCGTCTCGAAAGGAATTGGCCGCCAGAGAGATAGAACCCGTCAATTTCATCCGATCATGGGTGGAGGCAAGCTACCGTTTCTATGACGAACGCCCAAACGCTTTCTCTTTCGTGCTGCTTACCTTCCCTCCCGTCATTCCGGTCGAACACCCCGCCTACAGCGCCAATTCTGAACTGTTCGCCTCGAGCTTGAAGAACATCGCGCCGCCGGCCGGCCACACCATCCACACCACGAACGCGAGCCTCTCCGCCTTCCGAGCGTTGCTGCTTGGTCCCCCCCGGGACATCCACTTGAATCTGATCGCAGGCCCGGCGTCGAACTACGTGGATGAGATCGCATCGCTCGGCACGGCAATCCTCGTCAAGCCGACGTGATCGAGGCCGCAAAGCCGCGATCCGGCCAACCGGTCGCGCTGCATCCTCAGAGCGTTGCGGCGCCATTGGAATCGCCAAACTCTTCAAGGGGAGCGCCGGCTGCGGAAGCCATCGATCGATAGAGATTGCAGAGCGGCGTTCGTGATGCATGTGAGACGACTCGGCCCGGTACCGCGGCACCCCCACCGCCAGCAACCACGATCGGAAGATCGTGATGGTTGTGCCGGTTGCCGTCGGAGATGGCACCTCCAAACAGAACCAGCGTGTCGTCCAGAAGCGACCCGCCGCGCTCGCCTTCGACCTTGGCCAGCCGCTCGATCAGATCCGCAAAGCGATTGTTCTGCCAGAGATTAATCTGCCGAATCGCGTCGATCTTCGACTCATCGCCAGCATGGTGCGAGAGATGATGATGGCCCTGACGAACATCGATCATCGGATACGTTCGATTGGAGCCTTCGTTGGCCCACATGAAGGTGCAAACCCGAGTCAGGTCCAGTCGAAATGCCAGCGTCATCAGGTCGCCCATCAACGCCAAGTGCGTTCCATATTCGCCTGGGACCCCTTTGGGAAGCCGATCGAGCCCCCACTCCGATGAATCCTGTTCGGATCGTTCCACCTGTTCAATCCGACGCTCAAGTTCTCTCGCGCCATCAAGATACTCTTCGAGTTTGGACCGGTCGCGTCCGCCAAGGTCCCTCGAAAGCCGATGAGCATCACCCCGAACCGCATCGAGAATGCTGCGTCGACGACTCAACCGACGGCCCCTTGCCTCCTGGGACTCACCGATTGGTCCCGCCATGAAGAGGCGTTCGAAGAGGGCTCGGGGGCTCGTCTCCTTGGCGACCGGAGTCCGTGGCGATCGCCAGGCAATGTTGGCGCTGTAGGCACAGGAGTAGCCAGAATCGCAGTTGCCTGCGGTCAAGGTCGGATCACATCCGATCTCTAGGCTGTCGAATCTTGTCTGCCCTTGGTGGCGCGCGGCGATCGCTTGATCGATCGAGATACCGTTCACGATATCGCTCCCCGCGGTCTTCCGAGGATGGGTTCCGGTCAGAAAGCACGCCGCGCTGCGAGCGTGATCACCAGGACCATCACCCAGTGCGGTGGCATTTCGATGCGAAAGCCCACTGTGAAGTGTGATGTGTTGACGAACCCGATCCAATGGACGAAGCAATGGCGGCAGGTCTGCCGGAATGGGCGACACGCCGGGGTTTCCTGGTGTCGGAAGCCACTCAGGGGCATGGACACCGTTGGGAACGAAAAGGAATGCCAGTCGCGTCGGCGTGGACGTCCGGGCCGCCGCTCGGGCCGTTCGAGTGATGGTCCCGGGAGACATCGCTTCCAGCCAAGGAAGCGCGATCGCAGTCCCAATCCCCCGAAGAACCGTACGTCGATGAAGCGTTTTCGCCATCAGGTGAATCTCCAAATTCAAGCCGGTCCAACCTCCGACGGTACCGGCCAGACCAGCGTGAAGCAATGCCGAAGTCCTCAACCACAAGCGACCGGCTGGTCACCGCCCGCTCCACCGATAGAGCGGACAACCCTACTGATCGGGCCGTGGCCGAGGCATTCGGCGAAACGCGTCACTCGTCACGATGAAATCAATCGCGGCCTTGACCGTGGGTTGGTCTTGCAGTTTGGCGGCAAGCCCATCGAGCAGGGGTTCATCCCGCCATTCGAGGCCCCGTCCGAGCGCGTAGATCAAGAGGTGCTTGGCGAATGACCGGAGTAACGCCGGATCCTCGATCAGCACATCCCTCAATCCACGCGGCCCTTCAATCTTCCGGCCCCCCGGCAAGGTCGCCGCGGAATCGATCAACCGACCTTCTTCGTTGGTTCGCCACCGACCCACCGCATCGAAAGGCTCCAACGCAAATCCCAGCGCGTCCATTCGAAGATGGCACGAGGCGCAGTCCGGATCTCGCCGATGGACTTCGAGAATCTGTCGAAGCGACCGGGCGTCGTCTCCCGATGCATGATCATCAGGTAACTGGTCGACTCCCGGCGGAGGTGGGGGCGGTGGGCAATCCAGAAGCGACTCCATCACCCACTTGCCTCGCTTCACGGGCGAGGTCCGGGTCGGATTACTCGTGGCGACCAGGATGCTCGCATGACGAAGGAGACCGAGATCCGCTTGTGGAAAGTTGACCTCCGTAAGATCGACTCTGCTAAATCCAGCTGGATCGAGTTCGAGTTTGCTTGGATCAACTCCGTAGTGAATCGCCAGCGCCGGAGACCACCAAGAAGTGGAATCCTGAAACAACGACAGGATGCTTCGCTCATCCTGAACGTTTTCCTCGAAGACGCGAATGGTCTCTTCCCGCATGTCCGCCAACATGGCCGGGGAGATATCTCCAAACCGTTCCGGGTCTGGCTCCAGTCGTTCGAGCCCTTCGACATGCAACCACTGCGTCGCAAATCGTTCTGCCAACGATCGTGAACCGCCTTGCCGGAGAAGCCGTTCGGCTTCTCGGAGGATCCCACGCGTCGAGTCGAGCCGTCCGGCTTTGGCGGATTCAAGCAACATCGCGTCGGGAATACTCGCGGTCAGAAAAGCCGCGAGGCGACCGGCGACCGAATATCCATCGAGTGGCATCGAATCGTCCACGGCGATCTCCGCGCCGCTTTTTGGCCGTTCGATTCTAAAAAGGAACTCCGGGCTCGCGATGGCATAGACGACGAGCGCCTGCATCATTTCGGCCCGAACGTTGCTCGCATTTTCGTGATCAGGTTCAGTGGCCGCCAATACCACGTCAGCGACCGCCATTGCTTCTTTCGATTGGATCGAGCGACTCCAGCAACGCTCTAGGATCCATCTGGCCGCCATCGCCAGCCCGGTACGTCGAGTCCCACGATTCATCCTGACCTCAAGGGCACGCTGAATCTGACTCGGCTCGCCTGGGTCGAGCGGACCGAACAGTCGAATCTCCGCGACCAACGCGTTTCGATCCCGGTTCTTTGGATCCGGATCGTCTTTCTGGTAGTAATCGTTGAGAAAGACCGCCGCCAGCTCCACGCCATCTCCGGCGTGCTCAAACTCGACCGAATACGTGGCGGGCGTTGCCGGCGATTCCGAGACCTCAACCCGATCGACGGCGACCTCATCCACCCGAAGTTCAAATCGCACGAGGTCTGGTCCGGCCTGTTGTCCAGCAAGGTCGAACTCGGCGCGGTAGCGACCGGGGCGAGGCAATGGAATCTCGGCGGAGATCACGCCACGGGTCGACAACCATCGCCCACCTCGCAAGGCCCGACCCCCCTCGAGTGCATCGGCGGCCGCAATCTGGACTTCCGGCAACGACGTATCGGCATCAAAGATCGAACGCCGGGCAACCAACTCCGCGAGATCGACAATTTTCTCGAAGAGCAGCGGCGACGTCGCCAGCACTTCCCCAAGGTGATCGAACCCATGGCCGACATCGTCGGCGGGAAGCGTGGAGATGTCGATCGCGATTCCAAACACGTCCTCGATGGCATTGGCGACCTCGAACCGATTCAAGCGACGCAGGACGACTCCGGGGACGCCGGCATCAGTCGCCTGCGCGGCGAGCACGCCTCCCAACACCGCAATCCCCTCGCGATACTCCGCATCCGTCGGTGGTTCCGCGGCGGCATTTTCTTCTGTCACAGCCCTCAGAGGCGGCATGTCCCGGGCTCGCAAGCGATCTCTGACCGCCAAGAGCAGGACGGGATCGACGGACGCGATTTTCTGCGACCTCGCCAGACTTCGAAGGTCCAAGCCGCCTTCGTCTTGCGCGTTTCGATGACATTCAAGGCAGTGAATATCCACGACTTCTGCGAAGGCCGACGGGTCCAGAAGCTCATCCTCATCCCCGAAGGCTCCGCCACCCTCAACCGCCAGAGACGGAATGGCCGCAAGCGAAGCAAAGGATGAAAGCAACATCCCGCAGAGCGAAAGAATCCCAACCACTCCAGCCAGACGTGCTGGCCGGAGGATTCGCATTCCATCGTCGGACCTCATGCGCCGGGCGTCCCGAAGACCGCATTCCGAAGTGATGCCGGTGCCGGCCGGCTGCTCACCTCATCTCCTTCGAGACGGTCGAGGATCTCGCGGAGCGCCTCCGGTGAACCGACGCGGCGAGCGGTTTCAATCGCCATCGACCACGCTTCCGAAGATTCGTCGTCAAGCGTTCGCTCCCAGAAGACACACTCCCCCAGATCCTGGCCCACGAAGACAACTTCACCGAAGATCGACGCCTGCATGGAATCGTTGGGGACGGCCCAGCTTGCGTGGAACACCGGGGGTGTCATTCGTCGACGTTGGTCCGCGGGATAGACCCGGGTTCCGAAACTGACGGTACCCAGACTCTCGTCCCAATTTCCATTGGTCAGGAACGGTTCGGCGTCGGTCCTGAGGATGACTTCGCTCTCCAGGGGTCGTTCTCCACCCCCGATCGGAATGCCAAAGGGCCCCGGAAGATCAATCGATCGATTCCCAGACCGCAGTTTCGTCTTGTCAGCATCACTGATCGCCGGCGACTCAAGCATGACTTCGACCGCCTCCTTCGAGGTGTTCACCCACCACAGAAAAGCGAGACCCGTGAGGATCAACTTCTGGTTGCTGGGGCCGATCTCGCCCGGATCGGCGCCGGGAACAAACTTCTGAACGGTTCGTTTCACGATCGGATCTGCGAGTTCCTCGCGAGTCCACGCCCGCTCACCCGCCGACACCCAGCCGTCGATGCTGGAGAGAAGGACGAGTTGGGCCTCCCAAGGCTCGATCCATGATCGTTCCACCGCGAACGCTACCAACGGAGCGAAGACCTGCAATTGAAACCACTCGTCATCGCTTCGCGGCCCCCGTTCCTTCGGAGGGCGGAATCGGGTATCGACCCGCTGCCCCTGTTGGACGTACCCACCAGCATTGAATCTGAGGAAGGCGCTCATCGCATCTGGGAGTAGTTCCTCGTTCGCGATCCGCCTCCACTCTGATCGCGCCTCCTCATCCTCGATGCGCGACTCGAAGAAACGTATCGCCATCCGAATCCAGAGTTCCCCTGCGTTCATGCGGTCCCGGAATGCACCCCAGTCATCACGGGCGGCACCAAATTGCTCGACATAGAGGAATGACGTGCCAAACGTCCCTTCAAGAGATGACCAACCATTGCGATTGCCGATCTCGCTGGGAAGATCGCGTTCTTCGAACACGCCCTCAAACCGGACGCCGTCTCTTCCATCGATGCGCCTCGACGGCGATGTTTCGTAGGTCTCGGATAGTCGCCCGATCTCCGCCCGATCCGTGCGATTCGTCTCGAAGGTCCGTTCCGGCCCATCGGCACCAACCTGCATCTCCACTTTGATCTGACGATTGGTGCAGCCACCGAACAAACCGGCCCCCACGCACAACGCCATGATGGCGCCCGTCGAACGGAGGCCGTCTGAAAAACGCGACTCGGAGGAAGAAACCGCCGGTACTCGGGAGCAATTCAGCATGTGTTGATCCTACGTCACAAGGGGGCCTGAGCGGCGACGATTTCGTGAAAGGGCTCATTGGCGATTCAGCCGAATGGTGGACAAGCCGAATCAGATCAGCGAATGGCCCTCACCAGCCACGCCTCAGCCCCGCCGGGATGGACGGTGGTCTCGTATCTGGCCGTTTCGATCGAGTCGAGCTTGAATCCAGCCTGCAACAACGCCGCACTGAACTCGTCGTGGGCGAGTCGCCGAGGCCCACGCGGGCGGGTTTCTGCGTCGCTGAATTCGATAAAGATCGCGGTGCCACCAGGTCGGAGGGCCGACGCGACCATCTCGAGGTAGTCGGCTCGCTCCCGATCAGAAAAGACGTGCAGTACTCCAGCATCGAGCACCGTTCCGAATGATTCGGTTGGTTTGAAACTGCGGAGATCTGCAACTTCGAGCCGCACCCTTTCCGTCAGAGCCGCCGACGCGATCAACGCCTGCGCGTGATCCACCGCAGCCGGTACCGCATCCACCGCCAGAATCTGTAACTCGCGACGTGCCGTTGCAATGGCCACCGCATTCTCGCCAGTGCCGCATCCGAGATCGAGGAGCGGACCGGCGTCAAACCAACCGCGTGAGAGCGCGGTCATCACCGCGGGCTGCGGCCGCCCGGTCACCCAGCTTGCCTTCGACTCGCGATAGGCCTCATGAAAGACCTGATGGACCACGCCCTCTGCACCGATGATCCGCGTCGGTGGGGTGGCTTTCGATTTTGATTCATCCTTCGACATCTGGGTTTTGCTTCTCCGCCGCTCGAGGTACTTCGTTTTCGTTTCACGATCACCCGTGAATCACGGAGGACGCTTGAACGCAGTATCTGTCGCCTCTCCTCCGGCACGCATGTACGCAAGGAGATCCAGAATCTCGTCCATACTCGCCGTGTCGACCAGCCCGGCCGCCATGGGCGTCACGGGGGTTCGAGAGGTGATCTCCGACAACGGAATCTCGATTCGCAGGGTGCCGGTTCGCGGATCGGGCGCGACGGCGAGCACGCCTCCCTCCTCGGTGATCGGAAGTCCGATGACCGGATCGGCATCGCCACGCTCAATGAGCACTCCCGCATACTGATCGGAAAGATCTCGTGCGGGGTCGATGATCGCCACCAGCAGGTCATGCGCCGAGAATCGACCGCCCACGCCCGTAAGGTCCGGGCCATAAGCAATGCCTCGATCCCCCACCTTGTGACACGCGGCACACTGCAAGGCTTCGAACATCGCGGCGCCGCGTGCATGGTCTCGCCCTGCATTCACCCGCGCCAGATGGGTCGAAAAATCGTCGACCGACCAGGCTCGTACGAACGCACGAACATCAACCTCGATCGCGGCTTCCTTCATCGCCGCTTCCCGAGCGGCCAGGGTTTCGGCGGCCGCTGGACCGAGCGTCTTCGCGAAATCGGATCTGATCGCCGCGACGAACCCCGGAAGGCTCGCGCCGCCCGAATACGACTTTGCTCGATCAAGCGCCGACATGATCCGACTTCGGGATGCGTCATCCCAACCAGATTTCTGAAGCCGAAGAGCGTGCAGAAAGAGAATGGCGGTCTCCTGACGGTCGGCGGCCTCGATCAAAGGTAACGTCGACTCGATGACCGACGGGTCGTCGAGCGCCACGAGAACTTCGACCAGCACCCGGTCGGTGTCGTAGATTCCAGTCGGATAAATCGGATCGATCAACTCGATCAACTGCGTCCGCACATCCGGTTCGAGGGGGCCGTGGCGAGTGAGCAGCAGTCCGAGCACGCGGGCGAGATGGCGTCTCCCGGATTCGGAATCGTCTTCGTCCGCCATCTCCTGAATCCGGCCGACCCCGCCGATCGCCTCCGCCCGGTCCCCGACCCGCATGATCGCGAGCGCAGACTCCCAACCACCGGCATCGGCCGGCAGATCGAGCAGGGCCTCGACGACCTCGTCGTCGGTCTCGGTGAAGGCGCCTGCCTCACCATCCCGCGCCGCCAGCAGAGCGCGTTCCACGCCGACTCGGGCCGCGTACCGAATGGCCGGGTCGGCATCGCCCAGCCCGTCGAAGAGTTCCTCTTGATCGAGCGCGGATGCGTCGCGATGCGATTCCTCCATCGCACGTCGCCTGAGAATCGCCGGTGCGACTTCTTTCGAAGTCTCGGCGACCGACGAGCCCGATCCGACCCAGCGCACCCGGTAGAGCCCGGATTGGGACCCACGACCACCGGTGGTCAGATACATCTCCCCATCCGGCCCGAAGGCAAAGTCGGTGACGTTGAAGGGTCGTCCCTGCAAGAAAGGATGTGCCGTGGCGGCATGGCTCGCTCCATCGGCTTCGAGGTCAACGGCCAACACTCGTCCGTACGCCCAATCACCGAGGAACACTCGACTCCTCCAAGGTTCGGGAAAATTCGATCGGTGGCCACTCGCCACGCCCGTCGGACTGCCCGCGTCCATCTCCAGCGCCGCCGGCCTCGCATCGGGTGAGTCGACCGGCCATTTGACGCTACCCCCTCGCCATCCGTACTCGCCGCCGGAGACCACATGAATAAGCCTCGGACTTCGATACCACGGCGTGCCGATGTCCCACTCCATGTCGGCGTCATACGTGAAGAGTTCTCCGTCGGCCGTAAAATCGAGGTCGTAGGGATTCCTGAATCCCCCAGCCACGATCTCCCACCCCGTCGCATCAAGGTCGGTTCGAAGCACCAAACCGCCGGGCGCCCGCTTGCCGACCGCATGCCCCCTCGGATCCCAAATCCGTTCCAGAACCGTGTCTTCGGCCCAATTGGCATGAGCACTGGTCTCCAGAATTGGCTGCGGATGCTTGGAGTAATTTCCGATCACCGTCCAGATCATTCCATCCGGCCCCAGCACCAGGCCATGGGGGCCGTGCTCGGATCCGTTCCCATACGCCGCAAGGCGCTCCGTGACTTCGAAGACATCGTCACCGTCGGCATCCCGGAGCCGCCAGAGTCCGCCACTTCGTTCGGGGTCATCGACCACGCTTGCATAGAGGTCATCACCGACCAACAGCAGCCCCTGAGCCCGGCCGACCGTATCGTGCAGTCGCTCAACCTTGGCTTCTCCTCCCGGGGAATCCGCCGGGGTAATCCTCCGAAGCGGACCGTACTGTGCCGAGAGAATGACCCTGCCCTGATCGTCGACGGTCATCGAACTCCATGATCCCTCGCCCGGTTGGGCCGAGTGCAGAAGCTCAATCTCAAAACCATCCGGCACGGTGATCGCTTCGATCGGCGTCGCAATCTTTTCTTCGAACGGATTGTTCCAAGGTCCTTCGGGCGCTTCCGTCGAACCAAAATCAACTGGAGCGCGGGCGGCGTCTGTCGACTCTCCAACGCTTCTGACTAACCAATCTGAACCAGAGACCCACCGCCGCATACCTGCGGGCGTCTCTACTTCGATGATGGCCGCGAGCCCTGCCGGCCCGCTTTCATTGCGACATTCGAAGGAGAGTCGGCGCCGACCTGGTTCCGGATTGGAGAGATCGAGAATCGAAAGCGACGACCAGTCGTCGCCTCGGAGCAACTCGTTGCCGTCCATCCGGAGAACGAACTCGTTATCCGCCACCGCCCGGACCACCAAGCTCTTTGATCCTGGGGGGATCTCGAGATCGACATCAAAGACCGCCAGCTCGCCGGCCCCGGGCGCGTCGGAGATCCAGATCCAGCGAGGCCAATCTTTGGCGGCAACGCTGGTGGATATGGGAAGGAGAACGGCGAGGAGGACGAGGAGTCGATGCGTGATCTTCATCCCTCGATGCTACCGCAAGAGCGCCTCCGAACCGAAACCGACCCCGGATCAATTCCGTCGACGACGCTTGGCGACCGGCCGGTTCGATTGCTGGACGATCGGGGTCTCCGGCCGGGCCTTGATCTGGCCGATCATCATCTGAACGCTTTCTCTCAGTTTCTTCAATTGATCCCAGTTCAGTCCCTGCAGCAGCCCGCTGGACATCGCCGACATGACACTGAACCCATTGAAGACCACCCGGTCCTCGTCGGGAACGACGGAGATCGCAATGCAACCGAGGTTTGCGAGGAGTTCCATCCCCGACTTGACTTCAACGTCCTCGGCCGTCAGGCCCTGTTGCACCATCTTTGCGAAGGTCCGGGAAATGGCAAAGAGGAGCCCCTCGTCATTCTGCCGCCCCTGATGGGCCAACTCTGCGATCTTCTCGACCTCCGGCCGGCCCTGAATACCGATTTCGTGTTCAACGCCATTGAAGAAGAAGGTGCGGTGAACGACGTTGTTGAGCGCGGCGATGTACGCCCGGCCGCTTCTGACGGTCGAGAAGTTGATGGACGAATCGCGGCCCATGGCCATGTCCGTCGCTTCCGCACGATCAAATCGGATCTGTGGGTTGCCGTCTTCTCCATTGGCTTCCGCTTCAAGACTCATCTCAGCCACCCCGAGATCGTGAAGGTTCCAGAGCGCGACCTGGACCATCGGATCATCCCAGTCGACACCATCTTCCCGTCGTTTGAGCACATACGAGGCGGGCAGCATCGAGATGAACCGCCGCTCACGCGGAATCCCCATGAGCGCGAGGCACTGGGGAAAGGACAGCTCGGCGAAGCGTTGGAAAGTCACTCGTTCCTGATCAACGAGCGACACGGATTCCTGATTGACGATGATTGTGGGCATGGTCCCGAATGCTACTCGCGACGGCGGTTCTTGAGCAGGCCAGATCAGGATTTTGAACCAGACATTGCCTGGTGGGCCTCGGGCAGAGGCGCGGAGGAGCTGGGATCGACGGCCGAAAGCCACTTCTCGACTCGGGTCCGAGGTAGGATTCCACCCATGAATGACGCCGATACCGTCACGAATCCACTCGTCGGCGTGATCATGGGATCCCAGAGCGACTGGGAGACCATGCAGCACGCTTCGGAGACGCTCACCGCGCTCGGGGTCTCACACGAATGCCGGGTGGTCAGCGCCCATCGCACGCCAGACCTGCTGTTTGAATACGCGACCGCCGCCGCCGACCGTGGCCTTCGAGTGATCATCGCCGGAGCGGGCGGTGCCGCCCATCTGCCCGGAATGGTCGCGTCAAAGACCCACCTTCCAATCTTGGGCGTCCCCGTGCAATCGAAAGCGCTCTCCGGAATGGACTCCCTCCTCTCCATCGTGCAGATGCCCGCCGGTGTCCCGGTGGGAACCCTGGCGATCGGACGAGCAGGCGCGGTCAACGCCGGACTGCTCGCCGCCTCGGTGATCGCCCTCGAAGATGCCGAAGTGCGGTCGAAGCTCATCGAATGGCGACGAAACCAGACCAGCCAGGTGCTCGCAAACCCGATCCCCGGCGTCGATGGAACTGATGGAGCGAAGACTTCGTGATCCTTGGAATCCTCGGTGGTGGGCAACTCGGCTGGATGCTCGGTACCGCCGCTCGGCGACTCGGTATCGAGTGCGTGTTTCTCGATCCCGCCGAACACTGCACCGCTGATCTGGTCGGCGATCGAATTCGCGCCGCCTACGACGACGCCGAGGCGTTGTCGGCACTCGCCCGGCGGTGCGACGTCGTCACCTATGAATTTGAGAACGTCCCCGCGGAATCAGCCGCTCGCCTCGCCGAGGACGTTGCGGTTCGACCTGGTTGGAAATCGCTCGAGACTTCCCAAGACCGTGCGATCGAAAAAACGTTCCTCACCGAGCAGGGCGTTCCAGTACCCGCCTTCGCCGTCGTCGACGATCTTGAAACCCTTGAGGCGGCCGTCGCCAAAGTCGGACTGCCGGCGATCCTCAAGACCCGCCGCGGCGGCTACGACGGCAAGGGGCAGGCGGTCCTCCGGCACCCGGACGACCTTGAAGCAGGATTTTCGGCCATCGGCGGAAGGCCCGCGATCTTGGAGTCCATGATCGACTTCGATTTTGAAGCAAGCGTGCTTGTGGTTCGAGGCTGTGACGGGACCACCGAGACCTGGGGTCCGATCCGGAATGAACACTCTGGAGGGATCCTTCGTCGCAGCGACTGTCCCGCCCCGGATGTCTCCTCGAAAGCGGCCTCTGCCATGCTGGCCCATGCCGAAAAGCTCGCCCGCGCACTTGATCACTGCGGTGTGCTCACCGTGGAATTCTTCGTCTTGGGTGACGAGGTACTCGCCAATGAGATGGCGCCTCGCGTTCACAACAGCGGACACCTCACCATCGAATACGCTGAGACCGATCAGTTCGAAAACCATGTTCGTGCGGTGACTGGCCTCTCCTTAGGAGCCACTGGTTCGCGGCATCCACACGCGACCATGCTCAACGCCATCGGCGCTTCGCCCGCCGACACCGATCTGAATGCCCATCACATTGCAACGGTCAATGACTTCGGTACCGCGTCGGCGGAGGCAACCGTCGGCGCTGCCGTCTACCACGACTATCGAAAGCAACCGCGTCCGGGGCGCAAGGTCGGGCATCTCACCGCGATCTCGCCGAAGGCACCTGGCACCTGGGCGGACGCACTGGCGGCCGTGATTCCCGGTGCTTCGGAAACCGAACCGAATTCGGACGACTGATCAAGCGTCGGTCTGACGACTCGCCGGCGTGATCGGATCGCCGAGCTCGGTCAATCGCTGTTCTGCAATTCGAATCGCTTCTGGATGTCGGTCGATACCGATCGCTTTTCGCCCGAGACCGACGGCTGCGACCAAGGTCGTGCCACTCCCACAGAACGGATCGAGCACTGTGCCGCCAGGCTTGGCACAGGCCCCCACCAGCAGTTCAAGGAGCGCGACCGGCTTCTGAGTCGGCCACCCCGTTCGTTCAGTCGCCATGTTGTTGATCGCCGGAATCGCAATCACATCGGTCGCTTTCTTCATCATCCCGGCCATTCGACGGCTTGTTGCGGGCACCATCGGCGGCTCAAACCACCGCTCGTCGCCTCGGGCGTAGTAGAGGATGTCGTCGTGCTTTCTCGCGAATCGGCTCGGGCTCGAACCGCCGAGGCCGTATTGCCAGACGAGGTGGTTCACAAATCGCTCGGCACCGAAAATCTCATCGAGGAGCACCCGCAGATGGTGAGACGATCGCCAATCGACGTGCAGCAAAATAGCCCCGTCAGGAGCCAAGACCCGATGCAACTGCGTGAGGCGTGCCGCCATGAAGCTCAGATACGAGTCGAGATCCGGCCAGCGGTCGTCGTAGGCAAGCCGGTCCGACCGCCCCTTTTGGACTTGATTCGTGGCGAATGGCGGATCGGCGTAGACAAGATCGACCGTACCTTCCGGAAGATCGTCCAAGACCTCGCTGCAATCCCCCGCCAGTAACCGCCAAGACACTTCGTTGTTGCCTGAGTCGATCACAATTCGGACTCCGCGAGCGGCCCGGCGCTCGAAGTGGGGATTCACCGGGAAGACCGATCTACCGGCGTGCGGTCGATCCTACCGCAGCCACAGATGATGGACGCGGCCCGACGATAGTTCGTGAAATTCATTCCCGAGCCCAAGTGCGCCCCGATCGTGGAGTACCCTGAGAAGAGTCCGGAGTAGCGACGGCGAATGCCGATGGCCGAGGCGAGTCGAAGACTCAAACTCGATGCCCCATTCGCCGGCAGGCTTGCACTTCCCGGGGCTCGATGCCTTTCCGAGCGCCCGTTGATATCCAGATCCCCTGATGTGTCGCGACATGTGTCGCGACATGATCTCATTTTTTCACACCCCACAGAGGAGAGCTCGGCGTTTCGAGGTCACGACCGTTCTAAGGTCGCGCCACGGCTCGCACCGGTCTCGAATTGAGTTTCGTTCTCCGAGGCCTTCAAGACGAAGTCGCTTCTGTTCCGCTTCGCCTGCGTTCCGCGACGACCGCCCATGCACGGTACCCGTCAGGTCCACGGATCTGATCGAGGCCCCGATTGACTGACTCTTCGAAGAGGAAGCGGTCATGCATGAGAAACGAAACTTCATACTCGTCCTCGTCTTCGCAGCGGTGACAATCTGGGCGATCATCACCTGGATGGCATCGGGCCCGATCGGACAGGGCGAGATCGAAATTTGGACCCAACGGGTGATCAGCCTCGCCTTCATGCTCGGACTCGGCGGATTCTTAGTTCGAGCCCTCTGGTTCACCGACCGCCTCCAGGATCAACTCTCCGAAGCGGTGGGATCTATTTACTACGAGACCGACGGCGTGTGCTTCATGCCATTGGTCAGACTCGACGCCAGCGGCGCCGCCGAACTTCGCCTCTACTACCAAAATCGATACGAAAATCCCGCCCATGTCGTCGTCCACTTGCGTCCCATGGGCGAGTGTTTCTCCGTCGGCCACCAAGGCGAAGACATCCACATCGCATTCACCTGCGGCGGTGGTGATTTCGGCATCATTCACCAACCAGTCCGAGTCCCGGCTCACCTCCGTGGTGAAGTGGTCGACCTCAAACTCGCCGCGGCCAGCAGATACCCGAGAAGCCACGGCGGAAGAATGCGAAGCCACGAAGGAATCAACTGCGGGACGGTTCGCGTGGACTGGGCCGGTGCCGCCTTTCGGCTCGGAGTGCATGAGACCTCGGACGAAGTAGAGTTGACCGATCCGGTCAGAATCCACCTCGCCATTCCTCGTGCCGTCCGCCAACGAGGATCAGAGAGCATGCAATGGCGACAGGAACAGCTGTTCGCGGGCGTCCTCATCGCCTGATCGAGCATCGGTAGAACAACGACGCCCCGCGAAGTGGGTTCGCAGGGCGTCGTACTATTCTTAATGGTCTCAATTAGACCGCGAGCTGGCCGGGTCGAAACTCAGCCAGCCTCGGCTCTGGGGTGAGCCTTGTCGTAGGAATCCCGCACTCGTCGAGTCGAGAGATGGGTGTAGACCTGCGTACTCGACAATGACTGATGCCCCAGCAGCTCTTGCACCGATCGGAGATCGGCGCCGTTATCGAGAAGATGAGTGGCAAAGCTATGCCGAATGGTGTGCGGGCTGATCTCGGGGTCGAGGCCAACCTGCTCGAGGTACTTGGTGACTTTTCGACGAACCGAACGGCTACTCAGTCGACCGCCGTGCTTGTTCACAAAGAGCGGCGACTCGTCGCCAGCGGTCAATTCTGCTTCGGCGAGTTCGACATCGTGACGGTTCACGTAGTGTCGAAGTGCGGCCAGAGCATGCGATCCCAGTGGCACGACCCGCTCGCGGCGGCCCTTTCCACGAATCAGAATGGACTCTCCGGAGTCATCGAGATCGCCGCGATTGATGCCGACGACTTCACTCACTCGGATACCGGTTGAGTAGAGCGTTTCAAGGATCGCGCGGTCGCGGGCACCAAGCAGGGCACTGTCGTCGGGCGCCGCGAGAAGCTGTTCAATTTGCTCGACGGAGACGGCCTTGGGGAGGCGCTTGGCCTGTTTGGGCGTTCGAACCGCGAGCATTGGATTCTGATCAACCAGCCCCCGCTTCTCCATCCATTTATGGAAGGAACGCAGGGTGGCGATCTTTCGAGCGGTCGTCGCGGCGGAATAGTCACGATCAGCCATCCAACCAAGGAATCCGCGAATTCGCGTGACGTCCGCCGCGAGCATCAAACCCGTGACAGTCTTTTCGTCCTTGGGGGACTTCGGATCCTGAAGGCGGGCCGCGAGAACTGTGGCCTCGGACTCCGCCGATACATCGGCGCCGAACTCGTCAGCCAAGAACTCGCCGTACTGACGAAGATCGAGGCCGTAGCAACGAGCGGTGTACGGGCTGAAGTGCCGTTCATCGACCAAGTAATCGAGAAATTGCTGGACGAGTGGAAGGGAGTTGCTCATGTCGTGCGAACCTCTGTCTGAATGGGTAACTCGATTTCGAATCGACCCTTGCCTGATGGAATTCGTCGAGTCCAAGCGACCTTTGAGCGGCCGAAGAACCCGAATCTCGCCGTTCCGATATCGACGCGGAAGGGGGCTAGGTTCAGTCCCCTTACCGGACTTCTGAAAAAAACTGTATTCGTCTCGAGGGCAACCGCCTTCACGCCCTCAAAAGGCGGTTTCTGGCGGTTTCACCGGCTCGGTGAAAAGTCGACGTTTCAAATTTGACTCAAACCTTGTCTTGTCGTGTCCGTCCCCGCGGGAGGGGTCTGGATCACTTGGACGAGGCTGGGGAATCGTTGGCTCGTAAGACTCGATGGTGCTCTTTCTGAACCAGTGCATCGACGAGTTGATCTGCTGAGAAATCAAGCCAACGATCGAAGACCATCAGGTAATACCGTTCCGGGGGATCGAATCCACCAGTGACATCACTGTGACTCCTGGCGTAGTCCCGAGCGTTCTGCCGGACATCGTGCCTGGTGGCGTCGTAGTCACCGACGACGTCGGTGAGCGTTTTGGGCGACTGTGATGCCATCGGAACCGCATCGCCAGTGCGCCCGGTCAGCATCCTGGTCTCGAAAGACGATTGAAGCTCACCCTCGTCGGCGACCAATAGGATGTTCGCTCCGAAAGTCGGCGGGTCGTACGGATCCCACGCGGTGATGGTGCCGACGATGATTCCGTCCGCACCAACGGCTTTGAGCACCGCTCGGGCCTCGTCGACTGATTGGATCTCCGCGATCCCAAGCTGCCGCATTGCCTGAAGCGTGCGGTTGAGCGGAACGGCCTGCCATCCTTTGACGGCATTCAACGAGGTGACCAACTTGTCCGAGACTGACGCCCGGAGATCCGGCCTCATGTCCACACCCGATTCATTGGTAAAGGGCGCGACCATCAGAACGGCCGCGTAGGGCGCGTTCGGCGTCGAAGGGCCTGCCAGCCGATCAGGTTCGGTCTTGCAACCAAATGATCCAGCGAGCAGGAGTAGACCGGCGAGCCGCGCGAACCGGAGATGCCCCGGGATTCCCCATGAGGAAACTCGAGGCATGCGGTCGGTACGGCGTGATGCCGATCGGCGATCTGAGACGAATACGGTTGCCATGGCGTCCTGCCTGTGTGACTTCGCAATGAGCGATGTCCGGATGTCTCCCATCCGTACGATTTGATTCATCGGCCGATCTTCCGGAAGAACGGGAAAAAAGAAAGAACCCTCAATCAGGCCGCACCCCGCCCCCCATCTCACAGCCATGAGACCGAGGCTGCACCCGCCTCAAAAGACCGCGGGGTCGGCCTCAGAAGGCCGACCCCGCGGGTCAAAGTCGATGAAGTCGTCCTCTTGAACCGAGCGACTCAGTGATCTTCGAAGTCATCTCCAGCACCGGCGACCGCATTCGAGTCACCAATTCCGGTCCCGAAATCCGGTGCGAACATCGAAGACCCACCGGCAACCGCCCAGATCACATCGAGTCCACCTCGATTGCTGGTGAAGTAGATCCGGCCGTCCGCAGCCCAGGTGGGACGCATGTTCCGGAATCCACCCGAAGTCAGGGCCATTCGCCCCGTTCCGTCAGCATTGATCACCCAGATGTCGCTCTCGACGGGCATGCCGTCTTCGGTCACTTCAGGATTACTGACGGAGGTGAAGGCGATGCGGCTTCCGTCCGCGGACCAAGTGGGATGCATGATGGCGGCATCACCAGCGGCCACGATTTCGGTCGGATTGACGCCGCCGAACTTGGTGAGGTCGATGGTCCAGACACCGTAGAGGTGACTGCCTCGCTTACGAGATCGCTGGAAGAGGATTCGGTCCTGCGATGAATCTGGCGACCAACGCGGGAACATTCCTTCGCAGATGAACGATCGCATGCCTGGGCGATCCAAAGCCACGGTCCAAAGTTCCCAAGCCGCCGTTCGGTCATTGAATCGGCAGTAGCAGAGCTTCGTGCCATCGGGCGACCATGTGGGATGAAGCTCATGAGCGTCGTCGAAGGTGATCTGCATCGCGGGCCCGCCATCGACGGACATGACGAAAACGTCCCAGTTACCGTTTCGATCGCTGGTGAAGACGATTCGCTTGCCATCGGGGGCGATTTCCGGCATGACATCTTGCGAGAGATCGGTGGTCAACTGGGTGACGACGCGACCATCTACAGACTTGCGGTAGATGTCGGCATCCGTACGATGCTGGGTGGATGCAAACACGATCCAGTCTCCGCCAGCGGAAACATCGGGATCGAAATCGGCACCTTCGGCGGCGAAACTGATCTGAGCGAGATTGGTATCGCCACCGGACCAATCACTTGAATCTGCACTGGTACCGAAGTTTGCCAGCATGCTCATTCGAACCGCGGAGCGGTCGGCGACCGGCTGATCGGTGGCGGTGAAAACCACGTCGTCAGGGCCAAAGCTGCCCGAAACGACCGGCCCGTCAATGACGGAAGTCTCTCCAGTATCAACTTTCGAGAAATCCTCGTACCAACCATTTCGGTAGGTCGGCGATGCCCAAGGTTGTCCGTCCGGGCCCGCCCCTTCCGCCATGGCGTTTGTCATACCGGCGTCAGTCACCGGCGAAGCAACCTCTTCAGGGCTACCGGCGCAGCCGCCCATCTGAACCACGACGGCGGCGGTGCCGACTGCCGCAATCACAGAAAGAAGGAGCGCGCCCACACCAGAGGGCTTCGTTGAATTGGACGATCGAGGGTCAGTCGTTGCGAGCATGGTCGAGTTCTCCAAGCGACGGTGATTCCGCCGCAAAAAAGTCATCGACGCCTGAGGGATCGCTATTTACTCCGAGGTTCCGAATTTTGCATGTTGGACGAATCATGCGGGCGATTCATCGATCCGAGAGACTGGATTTTGCTTCATTGGCGGTCAATAGGCCGCCATGAGACACAACGTCCTATAAAAACCTTAAAAGACACAAAAAAACCAGCTCGTGGGTTTCCCATCGGCACTGGCCCGGTTCTTGGAGCTGATCCACCATTGCCCGCGGGGCATCACCAACTCGGCCAAGTTCGGCCCTGACCAAAAAGATCTGTGGACGAATTCAGGATCACGTGACAAACGGCCCGTGGCGGACGCGGTGTCCACTACAATTCGCGACTCGGGATTCCGTAGCTCAGTTGGTAGAGCATGCGACTTTTAATCGCCAGGTCCTGGGTTCGAGCCCCAGCGGAATCACTCCGAGTCCCGTGATCGCCTACGGAGCACGGTGGCCCGGGTCACTTGATGATCGTCACTCGCCACTCGGCCTGACGATCCCGAACACGTGGGACCAATCCAAAGTCCAGAGATGGACTTTGGAGATTCGACTTGCGACGCCGCGTCGCGACATGGAGGTCGGCAGTCATTTCCGGAATTCCGACGATCGTTTTGCACGGAGTCACCAGCGGCGACGCTTGGCTTCTTTGGGCGGAGCGAATCGACCTCTACGACGATTCGGCCTGGAAAGCTTCGACCCCCGAAGCGGCTCCGGTTCCCTCGGACGAAACCGCAGACACTGCGAGCGCGCCGGTGGTCGTGGCAACCATGCCACGAACCATTTCCAAACACCCGTTCGCCGCTTCACTTGTGGATCTTCAAGATCGGCTCGGCCCATTCCTCAAGGACTGCGAAGTCAAAGAGCGAGATGCCCTTCAACTTCGACTCCCCCATCGAGGCGGTGATGGATCGAGACAACCGGTACCAGGCCTCGTCCTCGCGACTCAGCTTGCCCTGCCGGTTCCCAACGCCGAAGACCTCATCCTCGGGGATACCGAAGTTCCGTGTCTGGAAATCGACGCCGCCACCGCGGTTGATCTCTTCACGAACATCGTCGAACAGCCGATCGAAAACGTGATGCTCGGTCACGACATCCGATTCTGGTCGGAGGTTTCTACCTTCGCGCTGGAACTTCTCGCTGACCAACGATTCGTGCCCTCGGTGATCCAGGTCGAAGGCGGCCCGTTGAGAGGTCGGTGGGTCCCTTGGCTCTCCGATGCCGAACTGGCGGAACCGCTTCGTCATCTCGCGTCGGCGATTCCCCCGGTGGCACTCTCCATCGTCGATGTCACGATGCCCGATCGCTGGACCGTGATCGAATCGGCTTTGGAGTCGATGATCGACGCACTCGTTCGTCGAACCCTCTTGGGCGAGGATTATCTCGACGCGATCGAAGATCGCGATGCCGAAGGTGACCGACAGGTCGCACTGCTCACCGGCCTGCTCGGAGATGACCGGCACATCCGCACGTCCCGCGAAACCCTCGTCGACGTGACTCGAGGCGCACGACTTTGGCTCGGTGGACTCATCGATCCAGTCGAAGGCCGCGCGGTTCGACTCTGCCTGCAGTTGGCCGAACCGATGGACGGCGTTCTCGATGCAACGCCAGAAGACCTTCAGAACGCTCGCTGGCCACTGGGCTTCCACCTGCTCGTGACTGATGATCCACCGATCATCGTGGACGCTGCAGACATCTGGGCCGATGGCGGCGGCGGGCGGCTCGCGTCGGTCGTTGGTTCCGAGGAAACCCCAGGCGACCTGTTGCTGGCCGAACTCGGCCGAGCGGAGCGAATCTGGCCCAAGTTGAAGACCGTCCTCGAAGAGATTGATCCCACCGGAATCGAACTCTCGACGGCCGAGTCTCATGCCTTCCTGCAAGAAGCACGTCCGATTCTTCAGGAGGCGGGCATCGAGGTCCTGGCACCCTCATGGTGGGGAAGCACCACGAGTCGCATCGGCGTGAGAATGATCATCGAGCCCCACGGAGATGCGGAAGCACCGCCGGCGATGGGTCTCTCCAGCCTCGTCGACTATTCGTGGGAGATCTCGATCGGAGATCAGAACGTCGGACTCGAGGAACTCCGCCGACTGGCTGAGAATGGCGCTCCGTTGGTTCGCGTCGGCGATACCTGGGTCGAAATCCGCGCCGAAGACTTCGAGCGAGCCAAAGTCTTCCTCGACAAGCATCCCGGTGGCGCCGCGACCCTCGGAGAAGTTCTTCGGCTCGCATCGATCGGCGAAGAAGATGGCGAAATGCCGCCGATCACCGGCGTCCGCACCGATGGCTGGATCACCGAGCTTCTCGGCGATGACGGGATACCCGACGATTCCGCAAGACCAGTGAAGGTCCCCGCGAACTTCAATGGAACCCTCCGTCCGTATCAGGAACGAGGCCTCGCTTGGCTCGCCTTCCTAGACCGGTTCGGTCTCGGCGGCTGCCTTGCAGATGACATGGGCCTCGGCAAGACGATTCAGATGATCGCCCTGCTCCAACACGAACGCGAAATCCGCCCCGGCGCCGTCAATCCGACGCTTCTCGTTTGCCCGATGTCGGTGGCCGGCAACTGGCGACGCGAACTAGAACGCTTCGCCCCCGAACTCCGGGTTCATGTCCAGCACGGTCCGGACCGACCGGTCGGAGTTGGGTTCGTCGAAAAATCAAACGCCTGTGACGTTGTGGTCACCACCTATGCACTGGTCAGTCGGGATCGGCCTTGGATCGAAGAAGTCACTTGGGAACGGGTAGTGCTGGACGAAGCGCAGCACGTCAAGAACCCACCGACGAAGCAGGCCACCGCAATCAGATCAATCAAGAGTCGCCATCGGATCGCACTCACGGGTACTCCGGTCGAGAACCGACTCACCGAACTCTGGTCGATCATGGAGTTCTGCCTCCCGGGCTTCCTCGGACCGCAAAGCGATTTCCGCCGTCGATTTGCGATTCCAATCGAACGGCATCGCGACGAACGACGAGCAGAACGCCTGAAACAACTTGTCGGCCCCTTCATCCTTCGGCGACTCAAGACCGATGATGGCGTCGCCGACGATCTCCCACCATTGGTCGAGAACCGACAGCAGGTTCAACTCACGCCGGAACAGGCGAAACTCTACGACACCGTGGTTCAGGACATGCTTCGAAAAGTGGACGAGGCGACGGGCATCCGCCGTCGAGGCCTTGTTCTTTCGGGGCTCGTCCGACTCAAGCAAATCTGCAACCACCCCGCACACTTCCTTCGCGAGACCGATCTCGCACCCGTAAAGGGCGAACGGCTCAGTCGTCGCTCCGGCAAGAGCATCAGGCTCGTCGAGATTCTCGAGGAAGTCGTCGCCGCCGGCGATCAGGCCTTGATCTTTACGCAATTCCGACAGATGGGGCATCTCCTAGCCACCATCATGCGGCAAGAATTCGACATGGATCCGCTGTTCCTTCACGGCGGCACGCCGCAAGGAAAACGAGATCAGATGATCGAGCGCTTCCAGAATCGCGAAGCCGCACCCATCTTTATCCTGTCCCTCAAGGCCGGCGGCGTGGGCGTCAACCTGACCAGTGCGAATCACGTGATTCACTTTGACCGCTGGTGGAATCCCGCGGTGGAAAACCAGGCCACGGACCGGGCATTCCGAATCGGACAGACCAGAACCGTGAACGTCCACAAGATGATCACATCTGGAACGCTCGAGGAACGGATTGATCAGATGATTGAGCAAAAAACTGACCTCGCCCGCCGAATCATCGGTGCGGGAGAGTCTTGGTTGACCGAATTGAGCTCCAATCAGTTGCGGAACGTGCTGGCACTCCGCGAGAGCGGCGTCGAGGAGGATGACTCATGATCACCAGCCGCGACGAAGGATTTCGACGCCGGGACGACACGCCTCGCAAGGTTCGTAACGGACTTCGCCTCCGATCGAAAGACGAAGAGATTGTCTTCAACTGGCCAGCCGGCCCTTGGTTAGAGATGGTCCTCTCCGGCTTCGATGACACCACGCGATCCGAAGGACTCGACTTTGCCCGCAAGGGCCAGACGGTCCTCATGAACATCGAACCGGCGAGAATTACCGCCACGGTGCAAGACGTGTCGGCGCGACCACACGACCTCCGCATCGAGTTTGATCCCATCAGCCGGGACGACTGGGACCGAGTCGTCAAATCGATGGCTCGAGAAGCCCGTTACACCGCAAAGTTGGTCTCCGGTGATGTCTCCCCGGAAATCGCTGAACCGTTCGCGGCCGCCGGACTCACCTTGATCCCCGATCCCTCACAGATTCAATTCACCTGCAACTGCGGGCAGTCGAAGTGCCGACATGCGGTCACCGCGGCGTACTTGATGGCGGAGCGAATGGAGGCAGATCCACTGTTGATTCTCACGCTCCGCGGACTGTTCGGACCACGTTTCCTGGAACGACTTCAGGAAGCTCGGCTGCTCGCAACCAGCGGCCTGAGTCGCGCCCATCCCATCCCGGGAACGGCGGCCATGGTTCGAGATCTCCCCTCCGTGGAGGAATCGCTCGAAACGTTCTGGAGTCCCGGACCCGGACTTGAGGCCTTCAAGCGAGAGCGACGAATCGAACACGCGCCTCAGGCGCTGCTCCGGAGACTGGGAAACGCACCGCTCGAAGGACGCTTCCCACTGGTCGGACTCTTGGCGAGCATCTACGACTCCGTGGCGAATGCTGCTCGCGCCCGACTCGCGGAGCTCGATGACGTTGCCATGGCCGCATCTCAGCCTCTACCGGACGTCGATCCTTCCGACGACGAAGACGAGACGGACTGAGCCAAACCCACGGCAGAAGCCTGATTCAAGATCGGAATCGACGCCCTCTCAGCAGGACTTGCGTTGACATGGTTCAATTCGGGCCATGGACGTCCTCTGGATGATCAATCGGCTCGAGCGAATCCCCGGCTCACTGGCGGCATTGCTCGCCGACCTGAGCACCGATGACGCTCGCTGGCGACCTTCCGAATCAGACTGGTCCATACTCGAGATCATCTGCCACCTCGTCGACGAGGATCTTGATGACTTCGGCACGCGACTCCGAATGACCCTTGAGGCTCCAGAAGCCGACTGGCCGACGATCGACCCCAAAGCGGCCGCAGGAGCGCGTGGCTATCGCGACCGTGATCTTCAGATGATGTTGCATCAGTTCAGCGCCGTTCGACGCACCGAGGCGAACTGGCTGCACACCGTCGCTGATCACGACTTCTTCATCGAGAAGAGCCAACCGACATTCGGAACCATTCGAGCAGGCGACATCCTCGCGGCATGGTGCGCTCATGACGATCTGCATCTTCGTCAGATCGCACGACGTCTCCACGAGATGACCGCCTACAAGGCCGGTCCCTTTGCCATCGATTATGCCGGCGATTGGTGACCGACCCCACAGCCCAACACATCACTCCAAACTCAACGCGTCCGGAATGACGGCGATCGGCGTGGGCATGGCGGAACCAATCCTGAGCCGCCACGCCGCAAGCCTGCCAAGCATCGCCTCGCGAAGCTCGGGTTCGGTTTCGCTCCGATCGACTAATTCTCCCGGATCAGATTCGAGATCAAAGAGCTCGATGTCACCATCTTCGAACCACTCAATGAGTTTCCATCGCCCCTCACGAATTGCACCGCTTGGCGTGGAACGAAACGGTCGACCAGGATCATGGCTCTCCGCATCGCGGCCTTCGAGGTATGCGGGAAAGTGCCAGAAGAGCGAGCCACGATCCAGTGGCTCACCGCGAAGCGCTGGCATCAACGATACCGCGTCGATCGGCCGATCGGCCGGCATCACGGCCCCGGCGAGTTCGACCAGCGTCGGGTGGACATCGAATAACTGCACCGGCGTCTCCACCTCGCCCGCAGGGACCCCCGGTACTCGAACGAAGAGGGGCGTTCGCACTCCACCCTCGTAGAGCATGCCCTTTCCCCCTCGCCACGGTGACATGTCGGTGACCGGTTGAAGCCCGCCGTTGTCGCTGGCGAAACAGACGACGGTGCGATCCAGGTCGACCGCGGCCAAGATTGTTCCCACCGCTCGATCCGTCGCCTCGACCATGACGGCGTATCGCGCCGATCGATCATTCATCTGCGGATGTCGGATTTTCATTGCCGCCACCGCCTCTGACCTCGCCTGAATCGGCGTGTGGACCGCATATGGTGCGTACATCACGAACCAAGGTCGGCCATCCTCCACCGCGTCGGCCTCGAACGATTCAATCATTTGCACCGTCTCGCTGGCAAGCCGATCGATGAGATATTCACCCTTCGGCCCGTCCTCTAGATTCAAGTTGCGATACGGCGGAAAATACGACTTGGGATGACCGGCCTTGTTTCCCCCAATATTCCGTTCGAACCCCTGAGTCGTCGGATCATCGCTGACATGCCACTTGCCGACGAATCCGGTTCGATAACCCACCGATCCCAGCGTCTCCGCAATCGTTCGCTCGTCATCACGAATTCGAAACTCGTTCTTTGGCGGCTTCACTCGTCGATTGGAGGCTTTTCCGCGCTCCGCGCTGCCAACGGTATGAACCCCCGTACGACTTCCGTGTCGGGCCGTGACGAAGGCCGCCCGGCTCGGCGAACAATTTGGCCCGTTGCATCCAGCATTCGTGAATCGAACACTCTGAGCCCGAAGCGCGTCGATGTTCGGCGTTCGGTGGATCGCATGGCCTTCGCCAGAGAGATCTCGACAACCCAGATCGTCGATCAGGATCAAGAGAAGGTCCGGACGGTCCAGAAGTGGCGTCGAGGTCGGCGCCGAGCCCCGAGTATGATCTTGCCCGAATGCGGCGCCCAGAACGGTCGCCATCACCATCAGGCCGAAACCCGCGCTCCGACTTTGACGGGTCATTCGGATGCCGCCTTGATCTCGTCCATCCGCATGGGCATTGAATCGATGAAGGGAAAGATCGTCGCCGGATCGACGACTTGGGAGTACCGCGACTTCACGCCGCCGTCCTTACCGACGAGTACCGCCTCGAATTTTTCCCTCGAGAGTTTGTAGCGGTCACGAAACGCCGCCGTCTCGCCCGCGGTGAGATGATGACTGACCGAGCGAGCCGCGGAAGGATCTCTGACAACCCAACCCTCGCTGTTGGTCAGCATGACCAAGAGGAGCGCCCGATCAAGCCACCCGGCCTCCACCTCGGCGACCAAGGACCACTGAAGATCCAATGCCGTTCCCGGCGACTCCACGGCAACCACCAGTAGCCGATACTTCCAACGCCAGTCGGCCGCCATCTTCGCAACCCTCGCCTCATCTGCATTCGTGATCGAAGAGTCTTGCATCGAAGATTCCATGCCTCCACATCCAGAGAGCACACCAACCAAAGCGAACGAAATCAGCACCAGGCCGTTGCAGATCAACGGCACGATAGACGTCATGGCAACGGTTCATCGAGCCGCGTAAGCAGATCATCAACTGCTGCCTTCAGCTGCGCATCGATTCCCGCGACTTCGTCTTCCGGAGTCTGCACCACGATGAGATCGGGGACGGCGCCGTTGTTCTCCATGTCCTCGCCACTTTGGAGATACCAACCACGGAAGGGAAGCCGCACCGATGTCCCGTCGATCAAGGAGGTGCCACCAGTGGAGATGACGCTTCCGTGCGTGCGTTGACCAACCAGCGTGCCGCGGCCAAGTGTCTTAAAGGCATGCGAGATGATTTCTGCATTCGAGTAGCTTTTCTCGTTGCAGAGCATGTTCATGGGAAGCATGTATCGCTGGATATAGAGACGATCCTGCGGATAGTTCCCGGTGCTCGACTGGTCGGCTCCCCGTGGAATGGTGTATGCATGCGGCCGGGCCATGATCGAAGCAAGAAGTCGATCTGTGGTCCATCCCCCACCATTGTCACGAACATCAACCACGAGGCCGTCCCGCCCTTCCGCCGCCGCAAAAATGTCCCGCTCAAATTCATCCAGCGATGGCTGGTTCATTCCACGGATGTGCGTATAGCCAAGTCTTCCTCCGGACCATTCGTCGACTAAGGCCGATCGACGCCGTTGGGTCGCGCGATAGACGAGACCTCGAACCGCACTATTCGAAATCGGGGTCAACAGCAGATCAAGCTCGACCGGTTCCTCCGCCACGCCGTCTTCCGCCGCCGGAACGGCTCGAAGCACGGTCACGATCACCTCTGAACCACTCTTGCCTCGGAGGCGACCGCCCACGGTGTCCGGAGGGGTCGACCCGAGGTCGAACGGCACGAGATCAATCGCCGTGATCACGTCGCCAACTTCCAATGGCATTTCGGTTTCCACCGCCGGCGAATCCTCGATGATCCCGGTGATTCGATATCCGCGTTCGACCCTTTCCAGGTCGACGCCAAGCCGTCCGATGGATTGGGACAACGGCATCGCCTCAGCCTGTGCGCGGATGCCCATGTGCGAGGCGCTGAGTTCGCCAATGAGTCGATTCGCGACCCAGTTGAACTCGTCAGCAGTTCTTGCCTTCCGCGCGAGTTGGTGATATCGCTCGGTCAAGGCGGGCCAGTCCAGCCCCTTCATTTCGGGATCATAAAAGACCTCTCCGATGATCCCCGCCGCCTCGAGGAACTTCTCGCTCGACTGCTGCTCAAGATCAAGTCGGACTCGCATGCGGATCGGATACGCGGTCGCTTTACCACTTCCGACATCAATGGTCTTGGCCGCGCCGCCCCCCACCGCGACCAGCCGTCCGCCATCTTCAGAGAGCCCCATCATCGAAACCGAGTCACCGAGTCGCTTCCGACCCGTGCCGTCCCACTTGACTGAATAAAGACCCGACACGCCAGGTGCGGATGTCCTGCTCCCGAAGAGCACCGCGTTCCCCGCTGGGAGCATCGTCAGACGGTTTTCGTTGCCCGGAAGACTCGTCAACTTCCGGAGCCGGAGATATGCCGTCTCCAGATCCTTGGTCGTGAATGGAGGCACGTCGGCCTCTTCCGCCGCATCTTCCGCATCCGCATCCGCATCCGCCACGTTGACTGGCTCATCCTGACCCGCGGCCGCTTCCCCATCCGCCACTGCCGCGGCCGCAGCCTTCGCCAATGCCTTTCGGACTTTGTTCGGATCGAGCGGCTTCCGCTTCTTCGCCGCCTTCTCTGCATCTTCGAAATACTTCTCGAGTTCAGGGGTGGCCAGTTTTTCAAGATTGCGATCGAGGAAGACGTACCAGACGTCGTATTCCTCAGAGTCTCGTTCGCTTGAGAACGCAAGCACCTTGGCATCGGCGGAGAACCGGGCACCCCCGTCGTTATCGGGATGGCGCGAGATGTTGATCGGCGCCGCCGATCCGTCGCTCGGCACGATGAAGACGTCTTGATTGAAGTTCATATCCGCCTGATCAAAGACGATCCAACTCGAGTCGAGACTCCACTCGAACTCGATGCCCCGATCCCATCCTGCTCGAAGCAGCGTCTCCTCCCCGGTGGCCAGATCGAACATCATCAGATCGCCCAGGCCGCGAATGAACCCGAGCTTCATGCCATCGGGCGACGGCGACGGGCGATGATCATTGGTCCCAGTTTCAATCAGCGGGCTGACCTGAAAACTCACGGCATCCGCCCAACGCGCGGGGTCAAGCAGCGGATCGGCTTCGTCTTCTGCTTCTGTTTCATCCTCTGTTTCTGGAGCGTCCTTCGCGCCTTCTTCTTCGACCGAATCATCGGCATCTTTCCCCTCACTCACGTCCGCGACCTGGCTCGCACCCTCTTCGTCGTCAGCATCCGCCGGATCGAGGTCCTTCGCGTCTTCAGAAGATGCGTCTTCCTCTGCTTCTTCCTCTGATCCCTCGTCGCCCTCGCCGGACCCCGTCCGATCTGCATAGTCGTTCTTGATCTCTTCGCGGGTTCGCGCGACGGTTGCGGCCATGATCGAAGCGTGGCCGCCATCCATGGTCGTAAAATAGAGGGTGGTTCCGTCGGGACTCCAGGCGAGATCGCCTTCTCGACCGTGCGTTTCGGTCACTCGGCGAGTGGGCGCGTCATCCGCGGTGCCTCGAATCACGACTTCGCCGTAGGCAATCACCGCGATCGATTCCCCATCCGGGTTGAGCGCTGCCTCGGTGACCCGTCGAGAGATGTCGAGGTTCTCTTCTGCATCAAGCGCGTCTTCGGGCGCCGTGATGACCATCGGTCGCGGGACCGCATTTGGATCGTCAAGGTCAAGTGTAAAGAGCGAGTCCCATCGATGCAGAACGATTTTTCGACCATCGGAAGTCGCATCGAATCCCGCAACGTCGATGTCCTCAAAATCGGTGATCGCCTCGGCATCCCCGCCATCCAGCGATTGTCGATGAATGTTCTGAGTCGAGTTCGCGCGATCAGAGAGGAAGAGGACGGCATCATCACCCGACCATCGCGGCTTCCCGTCGTTTCCTGCCCAATCGGTCAACGGCGAGAACGTGTCGGCGGCGCCGTCATACATCCAGACGTTGCGCCGATCGTCGCCCCGATAGTGCCGCCGCTCCCACTTCGCGTTCCCTCGTTCGAAAGCCGCCCGGGTGCCATCGGGGCTCCGGACGTTCAATCCACCGAAGGCATCGTGCAATCGACGCGGCTCGCCGCCTTCGATCGAAACCTCGTAGGGACGCGGGGATCGATAGAGATCACCCTCGAGATACCCCGTGAATCCCACGACAACTTTTCCATCCGAATCAACCCCCACTCCACCAAGGGCGACCGAGCTATCTAGATCAGTGATCTTTCGGAGTCCGGTGCCATCGGCCGCCATCGCCCAAAGATTGGTAGTCCCAGTCCGGTCGCTCTCGAACACAATTGTGGAACCATCCGGCGTCCAAGCCGAATCATGATCGCGGCCAGGATGGCTGGTGAGTCGAATGGCAGTTCCGCCCCCGAAGGCGACCTTCCAAAGGTCTCCTCGCCAGCTAAAGACCACGGTCTCGCCGTCGGGGCTGATACTCGGGAATCGAGGAAGGTCGACGTTCCCTTCCGCCCGATGGGTGCCGGCTGTCCGGGGATGCAAGGTCCCCACGGCAGCCGAGGCGAACCCAGAAATCAGGAGGTTGATCACCCCCGCCGACAAAATGAGGCCGAAGACGGGGCGAAGCAAGAGCCAACGATTCATGACGTATCTCCAAATTTACCGACTAGTCAGTCTTGAATTCGACCACACCGAATGGAACCGCATTGAGCCAAACGGCGCGATCTGCCGAAGTCTACCCGCCGCTCCGCCAACGGTTCGCTTCGACAACCTCTTAGATGTCCGCAATGGCGTTTCGGTCGGTCTGATCCGATTGCGCGGCCTGTCCGCCGTCCTCCGGTACTTGAAGATCCTGAAAACTGGATCCGGACGGAAGTTGAACTCCCCAAAGTCCGATTTTCCTCCTGACCCTCAAGAGAAGGACTCTACGGTATGAATCGCCAAGCAAACGACCCAAACGACCGAATGCGGACCATCCTCCAACGAATGGAGCGATCGATCGACGATGCTCGTTCCAAACGCGTCGAAGGAACCGTCGCGGGCTCCGCATACACGCCCGGGATGCCCAACTCGACCGCGACCCGATCCGAAGGGACTCCACGAGCGTTAGATCCGCTTGATACGCCCATCGCCGACAGCACTCCGGGAAAGCCCTCGGAGAGCGACGCGAACGCCACCGTTCGTGATGCCGGCACCATGTTTGATTTCAAGGGTCCACGCCTGAAGGCACGTCCAAAGCGATCCACCAACGGCTAAGACCTTGCCCGGTAGGAACTCGATGCCCCGCCGCGTCGCGGTTAGACTCGGAGGATGCGAAAAGAATCCCTCGATTTTCTCCGTCGGCTCCTCGACACGCCCTCACCGTCCGGCCATGAAACTGCCGGCCAGCGCATCTGGCTCGAAGAGGTCGGCCAGTCCGCGACCTCAACCTGGAATGATGCCTACGGCAACTGTTTCGCCCGCCTTGAATGCGGCCGGGATGACGCTCCCACCGTGGCCATCTGCGGCCATGCCGACGAGATCGGCCTCATGGTGAACAACATCGACGAGAAGGGTTTCGTCTACTGTCGCCAGATTGGCGGCATCGACGCCGGTTCGATTGTCGGTAAGCGAATCCGCTTTCTCTCCAGCGTCGAGGGTGTCGACGAACCGGTACTTGGCGTGATCGGGGCTACCGCGATTCATCTCCAAGATCGTGCCCGCGATGCCAAAGTCCGCAAGCTACACGAGCTCTTCATCGACATCGGTTGCACGTCGAAAGAAGAGGCCGCCGCGAAACTAAACATCGGCGACGCTGGCGTTTTTGCGGATGGATCCATGCTCCTGGGCGAAGACATGATCCTCGCTCGAGGCCTCGATAATCGAATCGGAACTTGGGCCGCCGCAGAAGCGATCCGGCTGCTGGCCGATGATCGCGAGAAACTCCATTGCAATGTGGTCGCGGTGAGTACCGTTCAGGAAGAAGTCGGCCTACACGGCGCGGCCATGATCGCGGACGGACTCAAGCCCGATGTGGCGCTGGTCACCGACGTCGGACATGCCACCGACACGCCCGGCATCGATCGCAACCGACACGGTGATTTCAAAATGTCGGGAGGCCCGAAGATCGCGGTAGGCGGTCCAGCCCAACCGATTGTGGTTGCCAAACTTCTTGCCGCCGCGGCCGCAGAGAAAATCACGATTCAGCGCTCGGCGACGCCGGGAAGATCCGGCACCGATACGGATGCCATCTTCCTTCGTAACGGCGGCATCCCTTGTGGCTTGGTCAGCCTCCCAATTCGCTACATGCACACCACCGTCGAGCTCAGCAGTCTCGAAGACTTGGATGCCATCGCTCGAATCTTCGCCCGATTCTGCCGAGATCTTCAGAGCAACGAGTCGTTCATCCCTAAGATTTCCTGAATTCAGTGATGGAACCGGCGAAATTGCCCGCCAAGGAACCCGAGATAGTGGTCGTCCTAGGACCTCCTCACTATCCTGTGACTCCTTCGACCGATGAGAGTATCTGCCATGTTTGATTTTCTTTCGCAGACATTTCGAAACTTCAAGCACACCGGGGCGGTCTGGCCGAGTGGTGATCGGCTCGCGAATGAGATGACCAGTTCTCTTCGCAAGTCGACCGGGCCGAAGCGAATCCTCGAAGTGGGACCGGGGACCGGCCCCTTCACGGCAAAGATTCTCCAGTCCGTTCGACCCGAAGACGAGTTTCATATCGTCGAAATCAATCCGTTCTTCTGCAAGGTGCTCGAAAAGCGGTTGCTTGATCCGTTCCGCCAGCGCCACCCAAACTCGACGGTCGAGCTTCACGAGTCTCCGATCGAGTCGGCACCGGTCACCGGCACCTTCGATCACATTATCTGCGGCCTCCCCTTCAACAACTTTCCCCCCTCTTTGGTTCGAAGCATCTTTAAGAGAATGCTCAGCCTGCTCGGAGAAGGCGGCGATCTCACCTACTTCGAATACGCCGCGGTCCGTGTCATGAAGGCGCCGGTCACCAGCCCCCAGTCGAGACGAAACCTCCGGCAAATCGACGCCCACGGCAAGAGGCTACATCGACAGCACCGAGGATCCCGCCAACTCGTCATGGCCAATTTCCCGCCCGCGGTCGCCGTCCGGCTCTTCCAGCCGATCAACTGAGCAACTCCGGGCGACACCGTCCCAATCTGCAGGTCACGCGTACATTCCGATGGATCCCGGGGGACGTATGCTGCGCACTTCGGTTTCCGTATGCCCGTCCCGCGCGGATCAGATTCACCTGGTCCCAAAAACTGATTTAGAACGAGAAAACGCATGGTCTTCATCAACGAAAACTACCTCAAACTTTCCGCTGGGTACCTCTTCCCGGAGATCGCCCGACGCGTCAGCGACTATGTCGACACGAATCCCTCGCTCGCCGAACGCATCATCCGATGCGGCATCGGCGACGTCACCGAGCCGATCGTTCCGGCGGTGCTCACGGCCATGCACACCGCGATCGACGACCTCGGATCCCACGCGACATTCCGGGGGTATCCCCCTCCGACCGGCTACGATTTTCTTCGCCACGCCATCGCGGAACACGACTACCGCAGCCGGGGCATCGCGATCGCCGATGATGAAATTTTCGTGAGCGACGGTTCAAAGGGTGATTGCGGGAGCCTGCTCGAGATCCTCGGGGTTGGAAACCGCGTCGCGGTAACCGACCCGGTCTATCCCGTCTACGTCGACACGAACGTCATGACTGGAAATACCGGCGGGCCACTGGAGGACGGAGGCTACGAAGACCTCATCACAATGGAGGGGAACGAAGCCAACGGCTTTGTGCCCAGCCCTCCCGAAACGCCGGTGGACCTCGTATACCTCTGCTTCCCGAATAACCCGACGGGATCCACGATCGACCACGCCCGCCTCCGGGTCTGGGTCGAATGGGCGATCGAACACGACGCGCTCATCGTCTACGACGCCGCCTACGTGAATTTCATCCGCGATCCAGACCTACCCCGCAGTATCTTCGAGATTCCCGGGGCCAACCGATGTGCCATCGAAACGCGAAGCTTCTCCAAGAACGGCGGGTTCACCGGCCTTCGCTGCGGATACACGGTGGTTCCGAAGACGCTCGAAGGTCGCACCCGTGACGGACAGACCGTCCCACTTCACCAACTCTGGAGCCGGCGGTGGAGCACGCGAAGTAACGGCGTCAGCTGGCCAGTGCAACGAGGCGCCGAAGCCCTTTACTCAGCCGAAGGGCTCGAGCAGACTTCGATGCTCATCGACCACTACATGACCAACGCCTCCCTCCTCCGAAGCGGATGCGAAGCGATGGGTCTCACGGTGCATGGTGGCGAAAATGCCCCGTACGTCTGGGTCAAGTGCCCACCGGGGCAGGACAGCTGGGGGATGTTTGACCGACTCCTCAAGGATGCACAAATCGTCACCACACCCGGTGCAGGTTTCGGACGATGTGGCGAGGGCTACTTCCGGATCAGCGCCTTCAATAGCCGAGCGAATGTCGAGGAAGTCGTCACCAGACTCACGAAACTCGTCTAGACGAACCCAAAGAGTCGGCCCACCGCGTGATCACGATGGGCCGACGGCAATTTCGAAAATTCGAATCTGGTCTCAGGCCGTGACCTCGACGGTTCCCAGCGGCCGCGCCTGCATCAACCGTTGAAGAACTGCCTCCGCGGCCGGCTCGGGCAGATTCAGGCGATCGAGCACCATCGAGATATTGGGCGGGATCGACTCGTGTCCGAGACTCGAGAGGATTCCCCCCACTCGGTCCGCAATCGCGGCGATCACCGTCGGATCGACTCCGATCGAGGGCCGGACATCAGCGAACCGACGGTCCGCGTGGCTCCCGTTGATGCGTCGCATCGGGGTCATTCGATGTTCCCCGAACCGCCGTCGAGAAGGCTTTCCCATCGCGAGTTGAACTCGGCAATGTTGAATCCCTCGAAGCTCATCACTCGTTTCGCCTCACTCGAGATCATGGAAAAGACCTCGGCTTGCGAGAGTTGACCGTCACCGTCAGCGTCAAATTGCTGCTTGAATGCATCGTTCAATGCCAACGAGTCCATTGGGATGAACCCATCCCCGTTTGTATCGAGTCGCGACATCGCGTAGCTGGTCAGCCGATTGACGCTGGCCTTCATCATCTCGGAAGCCTGCTCAGGAAGCTCGGAGGCCGGCATCTGAGTTCCACCGGAATTCTCCAGCATGATGCCGAGGTCCGTGCCGTCAACGATACCGTCGCCATTGAAGTCGAAGTCCGGGTGATCACTTCCCCATGCCTTCATGAAACGATCCAGCTGGCTCGGGTCGGCCGTTGATTGCATCTGCTCCTCGAGATACTGCCCAAGGTCTTGGCCATCAACCGTCCCATCACCATTTAGGTCGTACATCGCATCAGACGATCCCCAGGCTGTCATGAAGCCCTCGACGGACATGGGATCGGTGGGTGAATCGGACTCAGCCGGAATACCACTTTCAAGATAGATGCCCAGATCCTGTCCATCGACCACGCCATCCGCATTGAAGTCCCAATCGGGATCCGCAGAGCCCCAGGCCCCAAGGAGTGATTGCAGGTCTGCATCGCCGGATTGAGCCGCAGTCTGTGCCGAGAGCAACTGGCCAAGATCGATGCCGTCGACCGAACCCGAACCATCCACATCCCAGGTCTGGTCATCACTTCCCCAGGCAGACATGAAAGCGTCCATGTCGAGAAGTTGAGTTCCTGCGGCCGTCGGTGGCGCTTCCGTCGGAGGCGTCGACTCCACTGGTCGAACGGTGTTCGATGCGCTACTGAGCACCTTCGAGAGGCCGGCGGGGCTGAGAAGCTCGGGGCTTGATGGTCCGATCTGCATGGTTATTCTCCGGGGAAGGGTACGTGTGCCCCGGAGAGAGGCAAGCCCCATGCCAACCACGCCCAATCCGCGACCAAGACCCCCAGAAGGCCCTCGTGCTCCCCAGATCAAGATGCCAACAGAAGTTTCGGTGATCGATCCGGCAACAGTTGCGCCTCGATCGATTCGGCTGGGCGAAGGAACTGCGCGAGCGTCAAACGCTCCAACCGGGGCCAGGTTTTGGTCGGGGAGGCGCGATCTCCTCCACCTCCGCGGCCCCGCCACTTTCGGCTGCTTTTTCCGAAGCCGTGAGATGCTTCGAGCAAATCACGAACATCTCAACGGACTCGCCTCGGCTCGCCAACGGCTTGAATCCTTTGGCCTTCTCAAACATCGATCCAGCCCGGTCGAGCAAGTCACGGTATGCCTCGCCCTCAAATACCTTCATGACCAGATTGCCGCCGGGCCGGAGCCAGGTGCCGGCACGATCAAGAAGTTCATTGCAGAGTCGAATCGATCGGTGATGGTCGCCAAAGTGATCGCCGGTCGTATCCGGCGCCATGTCGGAGAGCACCACGTCAAACGCCGCGCCCCCCAGCGATGCGAGATCGACCTCTCGAAGATCCGCTTCCCGCAGAATGACATTGGGGGGCAGGCCAGACGGATCAATCAACTTCAGGTCCACCCCGATGACCGACCCCCGAGGACCGATTCGGCGAGAAGCGACCTGACACCATGAGCCGGGGGCCGCTCCACAATCGAGCACTCGATCGCCCTTGGACAGCACCTTCTTCTTGTCGTCAATTTCCTTCAACTTGAACGCCGCTCGAGAGCGGTAGCCCTCGCGCTTTGCCTGACGAAACCAATGGTCTTGAACGTCGCGCACGGCGGCTCAATCCTGTTCTGGGCTCAAAGGCCCCCCGAAATCATGTGAATTCATTCCATGATCACGGGGCCGACCCCGGTCGGATTCTCGGTAACCGCCACGCGAATGTCGCCATAGGTGGTTCGGACCAGAACGGGGTTCAGGCCGCCACCGACCTCGGCGACGAAGATGGCGGGGCCATTTTCCGCGGAGGTGCTGATCACGCGAGCTTGGGTGAATCGGTTGTAGACGAGGCCACCGATGGAGCGAAGGTCGTAGATCCCGGTCGAACCCTTGGGCGCCCGGTAGTCGACTTCGCCTTCCTTGGTGACCAGCACGATCGGATCATTCATCGGGTGAAGCGTGATCACTCGAATGTCGCCATGTGTCGTTTGCACGTCGACGCCGCCCGTGTTGTTCTTCACCCAGACTCGCCCACGGCCGGTTCGTACCTTGACCGATCCCAGATCCGCGGTCCGAATGCGGAAATCAATACCTTGAAAATGGGACTCGGCACCGCTGCTGCTCGCCACAATCCGAACCGTCTCCCGATCAAGATCGCCGGGAATCAACTCGACGACATAGTCCATGGCGTCAAGCGAAGACACGGCATCATCACGACGGAGGTGACCATGACGAGCACGGCGAACCGGCTCGATGATGGTGTTCTGGAGGCCGGGCACCGCTTCCACGACAACCGTGCCACCGAAGGACTCAAGATCGATATCCACCGGACCGCTGGTGGCAACCACGATCTCCGGGTCGTCGAAGGACATTTCCCCGTACACCATGGCGTTGCTCATTCGCTCAAGACCGGAGGTCGGCGTCGCAATGCACCCCTGGAGGACCGAGGCTGAAACGAGGGAGGCGATGAACGCCAGCTTCGACCAGCGGGGCGAGGGGATAATGATCGAGCACTTGTTTGAAACGGAGTGAGGCTGCATGCGAGATCCTGCTTGATGGTCCGGAAAGAGCGACGTTCCCATTGGGCACGGAGACAGCCGACGACAACCGTCGGACAGGGCCCCGGACAAGTATCGGCTGGATTGGGGTTTGAACTCCCAATCGAGCGACCGAAAACCAGTTTCCGAGCCGACGAAGGGTCCCAATCCGACACAATCGCCCTCTTTGCCCTCGTCGCCGTAGCATCTGTACATGCGATCCCAATTCCAAATCTTGCCAACGTCACCCCTTGCCGGGCCAATTCAGCCTCACTGGGGCCCACCGGCCCTTTGGGCGATCCTTGGCCTGTGCGGTCTCCTATTCGCCACTTCGGCGTCCGGAGGCGGCCTCGCACAGGAATCGACGCCGCTCCCGAAGGACCGGCCATTCGACGCTCGTGACGTGGCACCCGCACCACCACCGCCGACCGCCACGATCTTCCGAGTGACCCTTGAGCCCGCGGCGGCCGCGAGTGCCCGTGATTCGCTTCAAGCGGACCGAACGGCTCAGCCGCGGCTTCTGATACTCCTGTGCGAGCGTTCCGGGCGGATGCGTCGCGAAGATCCCCTCTCTGCTCCGTTCTTTCAAAGACCGCAGCCGATCCTCTCGATTCCCATCACCAGCAAGGCGATTACCGACGCCAATGTCTTCCTGCTCGGCGCAGACCATCCACAGATCGCCATGGTGCCAGATCGGCTCGACCGACTCAACGGCCGATTCCTCGCTCGGGCGGTGCTTGATCTCGGCCTGAAACGAAGTCACGCGGCCTCGGGCAATCCCGTCTCACCTCCGACAGAAATCATCTTCCGAGCCGGCGTCGCCCAGACTTTCGACCTCTCAATCAACTCGGTGCTTCCGGAGGACCCGCTCCCCGAGCGGGACAACCTCCAATGGATCGAGATTGAGAGTCCGATCCTGACCAAGGCACTCGAACGACCAGTGTTTCATCGCGCCGGCGTGGCGTTCCCGCCGGCATACTTCGACATCGACGCCGCGCGCCGGTTCTGGCCAGTGATCTACGTCATCCCCGGATTCGGTGGCAACCACCGAGATGCCGCTCGATTCGCTCGCATGCTGGACGATCCCGCGATGCGTGCGGTGCTTCCTCAAGCGATCTGGATCGTGCTGGATCCGGACGATCGCCTTGGCCATCACGGGTTTGTTGATAGCGACAATTTCGGACCCCGGGCGACCGCACTGGTCGAAGAACTCATCCCCTGGCTCGAACGTCGATTTCGGCTGATCTCCTCGCCAGAGGGCCGGTTCCTCACCGGCCACTCCAGCGGCGGATGGTCGAGCCTCTGGCTCCAACTTCAACATCCCGAGACCTTCGGCGGCGCCTTCTCCAGCGCTCCAGACCCAGTGGACTTCAGCGCCTTTGGCACCGTCGATCTCACCACCGACCACGACATGTTCTCCGACGATCAAGGCCGCCCGCATCCCAGCTACCGAACACCGCTGACCGAAACGCAGGATCGCGTGATGATGACGATCGAAGAAGAGATCGCGATGGAACGTTCACTGTCGCCGGATTTTACGAGCGGAGAACAGTGGGGCGCTTGGAATGCGATGTTTTCCCGACGAGACTCAAACACCGGCTTACCAGTGCCGGCGTTCGATCTCCAGACTGGACTCATCGATCGAGTGGTGATCGACCGCGACTGGAGTCGGTATGACATCAGCCGTTTGATTCGGGAGGACCCCGACCAGTACGGACCGATCCTGCGGGACCACGTACGCTTGATCTGTGGCGACGCCGATTCGTACTACCTCAATCGTGCCGTCGAGCAACTCATCAAGACCAGCGACGCCGCCCGTGCCGGGCTCGAAAGCCCGGAAGGCCCGGGGTTCATTGAGTTGGTCCCCGGCGCCACTCACAACACCGTCGTCCCCTTCGCGATCCGCCGCTTCTATTCAGAATTGCGGCGAATGGCTGATGAGGCGCCAGATTCCTGAGTTCGCTCACACCGTGACGCCAACCATCTTGGCGGCTTCCGCCGCGATGCTCTCACAATCGAGACCGCATTGGCGAAGAATCTCGTCCGTGGTCCTGGCACTTTTGGGGATTCGCCGAACGTGCATCTGCCGCACCGTGAATGCGTCGCCACCCGAAGTGCAGGCGTCAGCGATCGCGGAGCCGATCCCACCGCCGTAGTTGTCTTCGACCACAAGGATGTTGCCGCCATTGGAATTGGCGACGTCGAGCACGCCGTCTTCGTCGAACGGCAGCGAATACAAGTCGACGAGCGTGGCGTCGATACCCTGCCGATCAAGAATATCGATCGCCTTATTACACTCATGAATCATGTAACCGGCACTCGCGATCATGAGGTCTCGGCCTTCGTTGAGTACCTCGAATCCACCCAGATTGAAAACGGTCTTGTCGTCGTAGAGGAATTCAACCTCCGGTCGGAAGACTCGCATGTAACACACGCCTTCGTATTCGGCCATGGTCTGGGTGAGAGCGTAGGCCGCATAGGCGTCCGCCGGCTGCAGGACGTAGCAACCGGGATTCCCGCGGTGATCCCGGACGGTGGCGAAGGACCTGAACCACGCCACGTCGGGAAGCGACATCTGGCTCGGGCCGTCTGCGGCCAAACTGATTCCCGAATGAGAACCGACGATATTCAAGTTGGCGCCGCTATTGATTCCCATTTCAATCTGGTCGTAGGCCCGGGTGAGAAACTTCGAAAACGTCGCGATGAACGGGATTCTGCCGGCCGCGGAAAGTCCAACCGCCACTGACGCCATGTTCTGCTCCGCAATCTTGCACTCACTGAACCGCGGCGCGAGGGCTCGATCATTGGCGAACCACTCGGTAAACGTCGAGTTCTTGACATCTGCATCCAGCACGTGGATGTCGGGATTGCTGTGGCCAGCAATGCGCAACGCGAGACCGAACGCTTTCCGCGTCGCGAATCGGCCGGTCGCCAACGTGCTTGCCATGTCGTATTCCTTCATCGCCGCGGTGAGCGGCATCGGAACGCCCACTTCCCGGGGAGTCTCGGCGATTACCGGCGGCGGATTAAGCCTGAATGCATCGGACGTCTTCAGTGCAGACGTGAGCCTCGCCCGCGTCTCGCCGAATTCCGCACGCACCTGCTGCAACTTCGCACCGACGGCAGGTTTGCCATGCCAGCCGCCGCCTTGAATACAAGGCGCGCCCCATCCCTTGACGGTATTGGCGACGATCGCGACCCGCTCTTTCCCGCTCGACTTCTCTCTCGCCGACTCCAGCGCCTGTCGGATCTTTGCTGGAGCATGCCCATCAATAACCTCGACCGTGAACCCCACCGCTTCGAGTTTGCGGGTGATCACCTGAGCGCTCTGCAAGTCCGAGACCTGATCGGCCTGACCAAGACCATTGCAGTTAAAAATCGGGATCACCGAGGTCAGTCCGTGATCGGCGATGAAGTCAGCGGCTTCCCAGATCTGTCCTTCACGACTCTCCCCGTCACCGATGATGCAGAAAATCCTCTTATCGATGTCGTCGAGACGAGCGGCGACGGCGAGACCGGCCGCGACGGAAAGTCCTTGTCCTAAAGAACCCGTTGCGGCGTCAAAGAAGGGAAAACCCTCCATTGGATTCGGATGACCATCGATCATTGAATCGTTGGCACGCAGCGAGAGACAATCCTCCCTGGTCATCGGTCGCAGCGTCTCGCCCTCCCGACCGATGGCCACGCCGATGTCACCACACGCCGCGTAGACGATGGGTACCGCATGTCCTTCGCTGAGCACCAAGCGATCCGATGACCGATTGCGCGGATCATCGGGGAGCCACTTCATGTGGTGATACATCAGGACGGTCACGATGTGACCAAGGCTCAATGCGGTCGTGGGATGCCCACTTCCGGCCGCGGCCGTCATATCGAGCGCGAGAAGATCAAGATTAATGGCCTTGGCATGAACAGCGGCTTCAAAGGACATTCGGCCCCTTTCAGGGTAGATTCGAGGTTGGGATCCCGAGCGAAAATCGTCCGAGCCCCACAGTATCCCGCCCCCGGGACCTGCTCGCAACCCTTCAAAGCAACCATCACGGCGATTCGCCATGCGGTGGTTCCGCTCGGCGAAGCCAGATAAGACTTACATTGAAGTCTGAAGTACCTTTGACCTGAATCATTCTCGATCAGGCCCACTGCAACTGAGACTTCTTCGGAAGGCAATCCACCGGTGGCACCATCTCTCGATTCTCTTCGGAGTTCCGCTTGAAATCTTATATCGACCCCGTTGTTTTTCTGATCGCGATCCTGAGCGTGGGTTCGATCACCGCGAATTCCTTGGCTCAGGGCGCACGAGGGCTGCCCGATCCGATCTCATCAACCGAGTTAGATGCGATGTTGGCCGCCGCAGGTACCGATGCATCTGCTCGCTCATTGACCGTCGATCCACATGAGCGATACCTGATGGCGATGGCGACGCTCCGGGAAGGCGAGATCGAGGCCTGGTTGGAGGAAAAACGAGAAAGCCAAGATGCCATGGGAGCATCGGACACCAAGGTGATCCAGCGGCGTACCGTCGAACGGAGACGACTGGCGATGCGAATCGCGACGTTGGACCGCGGGCTCTTCGCGGATTTGATCGACGCCGGTTTGAATCAGGAAGCGATCGAACGCGTGAGAAGCGCCCGATCGCGCGCGAGGTCCCGGACGCTCGCGGGCAGACGATTCACCAACGGAATACGCTTCGAGCCGGTCGAGATCTATGCGTCGGTCACGACTGATCTGAACATCGCCGAAGAACGAGATTCGGTGCTGGACGCCAAGGTCTTGGAAATCCTCCTGGCGCACGACCGCCTTCGAACCAGTCGCCTTGCCGCACTTGCCAACGCGGCGATCGAACTCCCCTACCTCCGCGCCGAAATCATGGCGGAGTCCGGCCAAGACCAGTCCGACCTCCAGAATGCGACCGCGGAAGATATGTCCGATTGGTTTGCCGCTCGGGAACGAATCAGCCGGGAAGCGGCGACCGAAGTCCGCGAACTCCAGGCAGACATCGTCCGACTGGACCGCTCGGTGATGAATCAGATCCTGAATGCTTTTTCCGGTTCCGAAGCGCCAGCATTCGCCACCGCCTTTCGCAATGCATGGCTCGCGGCCGCACATCCGTCGGCATTTCCCGACCGTGAGTCACCCGCGTCACTCTTCGAAAAAGCCAAGACCGCTCACCAGGAAGGCTCACTTCCAGAAGAGATCTACGCGCAGGTCACGGCACTCGAAGAGAACTGGAGAACTTCGCATCGCGCTCTGGAAGACAAGTTAAACGAGGCAATCGAGGACGAGATCCGAGCCGGCGCCTCCGGGCCCAGCGTGGAGATCGGAGGCGTTTCCATCGCCATCAACACTGATGACCGAGACCGGCCCCGTTCGGATCGCCCTTCAACGGACATCCGCCAAGCCCGCGTCGACCTTGACCGTTCTACTCGAATGCGATTGCAGGCGATCTCGCCCAAACTGCTGGCCAACCGCGTTCGCGAAGGCGCCGTCGGCGACTTGATGATGGGCGGTGGCGAGGGCCAGGAAATCATCATCAGCGCCGTGATGCTCGGGGACACCATGGGCGGCGAGGCGATTCAGATTGATGCCGGCGACGGCATGTTCGCCATGAACTTTGTCAGCGGCGGTCGTACCGGTATTCCTCGCCCCATCGACCGAGCAACCTTCGACGCCCTGCTTCAGAAGCTCGAGGTCGACGACGCCACTCGGCCCATCGGTGACGTCCTCTTCATCGCGTATCAAGATGGCTGGCTGGAGATCGAAGAAAACCTAGTCGCGGTCTATCAAGAGGCCCAAGAGCCCGCTTTCGGTCCCAATGGCCCGGTCCGCATTGACCCCGCGGATATCCGGCGAAGCGCGTCCCAACGCCAGGAAATCTTCCATGCCATGGACGAACTGGATGCCTCCCTCTTCCGAGACCTCGGAACGGTCATCGACGCGCCCGAGGCGATCAGATCTTTGATGATGCAACGGCGGCGGACGATCGCCGTGGAATCGCTCCCGGGCGGCGGCGGAATGTTCTCCGGGACCGGTGGGAACCAGATCGCGAATCTGGATCTCAACGAAGCCCTCGAGGAAGTCCTGCCGAAACCTGAGTGGAATGACCGAATCGAACAGCTGAGCCGGGAGTACGTGGAGGAGATCACGCCGGCGATGGTCGCCCGGACGCTTGGGCTGATCGAGGTCGAACGCGACGCCCGGCTCGCGGAACAGGACATGATGGCTGCTTTCTCACAAGATATTGACCGCGACGGCGGTGTCGTCAGCGCCACGGCGATCGAATTCAACGACCAGAGCGATTTGATGCGAAACCTGCAGGCCGTTGAGCGGCGGCGCGGCGCGATTGAAGACGGCGTGGCCGATCGGCAAACGAGTTGGCGAGCACGTCTCGCGGCCTCGCTGCCCTCGAACATCGAGGCCGAATTCCAACTCCAGGTCGACCGCCAGGCTTGGCCCCGGTGTTTCCGAGATGCTCGTTCCCCAGCCGCCATGTTCGCCACCGCACTCGGCCTGCCCGACCTCACCGAAGCTCAGCGGTCGGCCGTGGAGAAGCTTCGATCAGACTGGTCCAACGCCTGGACCGACGTCTGTCGCGAATTGATCGCGATCGAGCGTGACGCCGCCAATCCTGGCTCTCCGATGGACGGAGAGTTCGACATGGCCGCGATGCAGAAGAAACAGTCGGAACGAAAGCGTGTCCGATTCGCCCGAACCGAGGTCGACGAACGGGCAGCGAGAAAACTTCTGGAACTGCTGACTCCGGAACAAGCGACCGCCGTCGGCGAGCTTCCAGAAGCGCCGACGTCGAACTTCCCGATCGAGTTCGGTGACCTCGAGATGTTCATCGGCGGCTGAGCAAATCAGCCCGCGCGGAATTCGGGGGGGACGTCGCCCCAAGGCGCGATGACCCGACTCTTCACGCCACCTCGGCCTTTCCAGTCGCTCACGATCTGCATCCAGATCGGACTGGAAGTCCGCGCGATGTCATCGCGAATTTTGTTGGTCACCGCCTCGAAGAACATGCCTTCGTTGCGGAACGCGTGGAAGTAGAGCTTGAGGCTCTTCAGCTCGACGCAGACCGCGGCGGGCTGATAGCGGAGCATGATGGTCCCGAAGTCGGGATGGCCGGTCATCGGGCACACCGATGTGAACTCTTCGTGCCGGTGCTCGATCACATAGGGGTCGGTACCGGGGTTATCAAAGAACTCGAGAATCTCTTCGGCGATCGGTCGCATGGGTCTTCCGGGAACGTCACAGGGGGTAGGTCGTCAGCAGTTGAATGACCTTGGGTTGATCAGGGTACACCCGAAGACTCGATCGGAAGGCCTCGCCAGCGGCAACTTTGGCCTCGATCTCTTTTCTGCCCGATCGAAGCCAGGCATTGAGCTCATTGACGCCGATCCCGTTCATTGCCGGCCAGAACTCCGGGTCGATCTCCACGCCTCGACGATAGCTTTCCACGCTGGCCTCATAGTCACCATGCCGGAAATAGGCCCGACCGAGACGCTCCCAGGCCTGAGCTGTGGGTTCGATTGAGATGAGGACTTGGCCAGCGTTGATCGCCTCCGCGAACCGATCTTCGCGAGAATAGCACTCGACCAGACTCCGGATCACCGCCGGTTCATTGCCTAAGAGTTCCAGCGCGATCTCAAACGATTCAATGGCATCTTCGATCCGCTTGACCCGCATATAGGCCTCGCCAAGATCCGCACGAGCGCGACCATCATCCGGCGAAAGAACCACGGCCCGCTCCGCAGGCGCAATGGCATTGCTCGCCATATCAAGGCCAAGGAACGCACTACTCATGCCAACCAACGCATCCACGCTTTCCGGGTCGATCGACAACGCCTGCTGGTATGCCCGAATCGCGTCGCGGAGCTTGCCGAGGACTTGGAGGACTTCGCCATGTCCAAGTTGCGCTTCGTAGTTCCGAGGATCCAGTCGGGTGGCCCGCTCAAATGCCGGCTCGGCCCGCTCGAATTCGCCGAGGTCCTCGTAAGCCACACCGATGCCGATATAGGCCACCGTGAGCGACGGGTTCTCGTCGAGCAATTCCTCAAAGATCCGGATCGCCGTGGCGTGATCGCCGTCGTCAATCGCGGCTCGCCCTTCGTCCGTTCGGAACTTCTGCACGGCGGTCGGCTCGCGAACATCGGTCACCACTCTGGTCGGCGACGGAAGAGATGAACGAGGAGAGCCGTTCTTCTCCCCACCTTGGCAGGCGAGGAGCAGCGCGGGGATGGCCAGAAGGACGATGGTCTTGGTTCGATGAAACATGATTGGTCTGAAGCCTCAAGTGGAGGACCAGTCCCCCACGACCTTATGGTCGGCACAATCAGGTACCGGGAGCCAGTGAACCAAGCGCATCGAGGTTGATCTCATCCCAGGACCGGCCCTCCAAACCACCCTCTTTCTCCGTCTCAAGAACAAAAGGGATGCCTCGCCAGGCTGGAACCCTCAGGACGGCCTTAAAACAGGCTTCCCCACAGGTGCCATGTCCGATATGGGCATGGCGGTCTTTCCGGCTGCCCAAGATGCCGATCGAGTCGTTGAGGTGCACCGCCAGCACCTGATCGAGCCCACACGTCTCGTCGATCCGGCTGAGCACGGCTTCGGCCCGGTCCTTGGTCGACATGTCATGTCCGGCCGCGACGGCATGACAGGTATCGAAACAGAATCCGACCCGCTCCGGAGCCTTGACTCGATCGCGAATCCAACCGAGGTGTCCCGGGTCGTAGCCAAGATTGGTGCCACTTCCCACCGTATTCTCCAACGCCGTTCGAACCACAAAGCCCCGGGTCTCCTTTTCGAGCCGATCCAGAGCATCCACGATCCTGGCGAGCCCCTTCTCTTCATCCGCACTGGGCGGGACGCCGATCGGATTCGGATCGCCAGGCTTCCGTTTCGACTCTAGGTGCGCGCCAGGATGTGCCACACAAGCCGGGATCCCCAGCGCTTCGCATCGCTCGAGCTCTTCTCGTTGAAGGGCCACCGACTTCTCCCAGCTCTCCGGGTCGGGCGAGGCCATGTTCACGAGGTAACTGTTGTGGCTCACGACCCTGGCAGATGTCTTGCCCCAGCCAAGTCGTTCGATCCCTGCGTTCCAGGCGGCGATGTCTTCGTCGGACAGCGGCTTGGATTTCCACTGTCGCTGGTTCTTCGTAAAGACCTGAACGCAGTCGCACTGCAGGGTGGTGACCGCATCCAGGGCGTGGTACATCCCGCCCGCGATGGAGAGGTGAGAACCAAGCCATGGACGATCTTCCGCCCCGGATACCGGATTCTCGGGACGGGCCTCAACGGAAGTTCGACGGGTCTTGGGCATGAGCCGATCATCCTCGATCTTGATTCCGGGTGCCGGCGTCACGTCCCGTCCATCTCGCGGATTTTTTGATCGAATTCCCGCTCCTCCACCGCCTGCCGGTCGGCTCTTCGGCGTTCGATATCGTCGTATTGCGCCCGATGGCTCAAGCTCTGAACCGCCCCAAAGAGCATCCTCAAATCCGCCGCCAAGACACAAATCCACCATCCGATCGCCCCGATGAAGATCGGAAACCGGGCCCTTGCCGCAAAGTCCGCCAGTGTGGTCCATGGTTGGAAGAGATAGGAACCACTGACGATCAACAGCCCGATCACCATCAGGACGTAACACCACGCCGCCGATTCCAAAGTCGTCTCCGCGGCGTCTTCCTGCATCCACCACGCCGTACGACTGGCAAAAAGGGCGCTGGCACCGCCAGTGACCATCGCAAGGACGAATCCGATGAATCCGATGGATCCGCTGGGCAGTAGGAAAGCACTCCCGACCCGGAAGGCCCCTGCGGTGAGCAAGACCAAGGCAAGGATGCTCACCGCGACAATCCAGTTCCCGATCATCCGCCGCGTGGGCGTCATCGACTCCGGCGGCTGCATCGCGGCACTGCAACGAAACCAAGCAACCAATGGCGGACTGAGGCCAAGCGGAAGTAAGACCCAGATCGGAAACGTCCAGATCAACGAGATCACCAGCATCCCAAGGCCCAGATGCGCCGTGAACGCCGCCGCTTCTCGCCAGAGAACGCCGAGAATGACTGAGTAGCTTGATCGGGCCAGCGAATTGGCATCTCGAAGTCGCGCCGCCGCCCGATGGACCCCGCATTCCGGGCAACGCGACCGACTTGTGAGCCCCGTCAGGTCGTACCCGCACCGACCGCAGCACGGTGCGTCCTTTCGACCTGAAGACGCGGTATCGAGTCGGTTCACCATAGATGCTCAGCCCACGGCGGCCAGAGCCTGCCGCACCGCGTTCTTGAACATCATGAGCCCCACGGTGTCACCAGATCGAACCGAAGGATCAAGCCGCGTCCAAGTCGGGTGCTGTGACCACCGCGTGTAACGCTCTGGATGCGGCATCAGCCCGAATATCAGACCGCTGGCATCGCAGATTCCCGCGACGCGATCTCGGGAACCGTTGAAATGGTCTTGCACCGTATATCGCAACGCGATTCGACCGGACCGCTCGAGATCTGCCAAGACCTCGGTGCTGGTCACGAATCGGCCTTCGCCGTGCGCGGAAGGAAGCACCATGACCTCCGGGTCAATCCCTTCAATACCCGCCGTCCAGATGCAGCGGCTCTCCGACGGAATCTCAATGCCCGTCCAATCGTCGCGAAATCGTCCCGCCTCGTTGGGCGCGAGTGCGACGGTCGGTCGGGCCGGAACGTCTGGCCAATTCTCGCCGCTCCCCGGCCCGGGAAGCAGGCCCGCCTGCACCGCGATCTGAAATCCATTGCAGGGGGCGATCATCGGGACGCCACGCTCGATCGCGGCGGACAACGCACCATATAGGCCTTTGCGAATCAACTGGGCAACCACCCGACCGGCACCGCCGTCATCCCCGTAACTAAAGCCACCGGGCAGCCCGATGAGCGCAAAATCATCGACGATGGTCGGTCGCTTGATCAGGTCAGAGAGTAGAACCGAGGTCGGTGCCGCCCCGGCCTCCATGAACGCCAGTCCCAATTCGCCATCACAATTGATTCCCGGCGCCGTGATGATCAATGCGCGGGGTCGATCGCACTCCGCCAGGGGCGAATTCTGGTTCGGGTTCGTCATCGGTCGCATCCCTTCTCCCAGGCGTTTTGGAAGCGAGCCGCCAACTCAGAAGACACGCCGAATTCACCACTTGAAACCACAATCTCACCACCATCCGGCCCCGCCTCAGTAAAGCGACCGATGACCGCATGCGGAAGTCCATCCAATGATGCCGCGAGCGCCTCAAGGTCGCGTTCTTCGACCTCAAGCAGATATCGGCACGGGTCTTCGGCGAAGGCACGGGCCACATCGGAGACGCCTTCTCCTCGAACTGGAACCATGTCTAATTGAACTTCGACGCCGAGTCCGCCGGCGAATGCCATCTCGATGGCGGCGACGAGCAGGCCACCCTCGCTGGCGTCGTGGGCACTGCGAACCAGTCCCTGCTTGATGGCGGCATGAACCGCCTTCGCCGTGCGAGGGCCACGTTCGAGATCCACCGTCGGCAATTCGTCCCGGCCGGAAGCCACCGCGCCACCGACTCGAACAAAATGCGATCCGCCCAAGCGATCCGTCGTTTCACCGATGATCACCAGACGATTCTCCGGGCGCTTGGCGTCCATGGTGGTCGCCAGCGATTCGTCCTCGACAATGCCCATCCCCGAAATCAGAAGGGTGGGCGGAATCCGAATGGTTCGGCCCTCGTCGGTGGTGAACTGATTGTTGAGTGAATCCTTACCGCTGATGAATGGCGTGCCATAGGCGATGCCTCCGTCAAGACAGGCTTCCGCCGCTCGAACCAAGGAGCCAAGGTTTCGGGGGTCGTCACAACTGGGCCAGCAGAAGTTATCGAGGATTGCGATCTGCGACGGATCGGCGCCGACGCAGACCATGTTTCGGACGCATTCATCGATGGCGGCCAGTCCCATTTCGTATGGATCGCGGGCCAGTCCAGTGGCCAGCCCATTCCCGATCGCCAATCCCTTCGGGGACGTCGGAACCGGACGCACGATCGCCGCATCCCCGGGGCCGGCATTGGGACCAACGAATGGCTTGACCACGCTCCCGCCTTGGACCTCGTGATCGTACTGACGAACAATCCAAGCCTTGCTGGCGAGATTGGGGTGGCTCAGGAGTGCCGCCGCCGCATCGAACAGGCCTGCGGTATCGGCGATCTTCGGCTGAGCCTCGACGCCGGGATCCTCCCCACCAGCTTCTTGTGCCGCCCAGCTCGGATCCCAGACTGCTTTCCGAACCGGCATCGGCACGCCGTCATGAAGAAACGCCATGCCGATTCGACCAACTTCGACATCGTCCCAACGGAGAATCAGCTCGCGTTCAGGCGTTCCAAAGACGCCGAGGTCGCACCACTCAACGCCGTGGCCTTCGCAGATCGCAGCCACCGCCGCGACCTTCTCAGCGGGCACCGCGAGCACCATGCGTTCCTGAGCTTCACTGATCCAGACTTCCACCGGCGTCAGTCCGTCATATTTGAGCGGCGCCTTTTCCAACTGAACTTCAGCGCCGATCTTCTCCCCCATCTCGCCGACGGCGCTCGAGAAGCCTCCGGCGCCGCAGTCCGTGATCGCCGTGAAGAGGCAGCCATCAACGTGATCCCGAGCCTCGAGCACCGCGTCCAGCGTCACCTTCTCGGTGATCGCATTGCCGATTTGCACCGCATGACTGAACTCGTCGGCGTGCGTATCGGTCAACTCGGCGCTGGAGAACGTCGCGCCATGAATACCATCCCGGCCGGTCCGGCCGCCCATCGCAATGATGCGATCACCGGGAATGGCATCGCCTTCGATCGCGGTCCGCGGCATGACACCGACGCAACCGCAGTAGACCAGCGGGTTACCGATGTACCGATCATCGAACCAGACCCCACCGTTGACGGTCGGAATACCCATTCGATTCCCATAGTCGCGGACCCCCCCGACCACCTCGCCCAGAATGCGATGCGGATGAATGCATCCATTGGGAACGCCCGACGGCGAATCCGTCCCGACACAGAACACATCGGTCGCGGCGATCGGTTTCGCCGCAAGCCCCGTACCCATGATGTCTCGAATGCAGCCGCCAATTCCCGTGGCAGCGCCGCCGTAGGGCTCGATCGCGGACGGGTGATTGTGGGTCTCGACCTTCATGCAGACCGCGGAGTCTTCATCAAAGCCCACGATTCCCGCGTTGTCCACGAACACCGAAAGGCACCAGTCATCAAGCCCCTCCGCCATCAGACGATGGGTGGCGGCGGCGACGGTCGACTTGAGCAGGTTGTCGATCAGAACGCCGCCATCGGCGACGAGGGAATGCCCCGGGCGATCTTCCACCGACTCCCGAATGGAGACCGCCCCACGCTCGGCGAGATCCGCCGGTTCGTGGTATTCGATCGTCGCCTTGAGCGTCTTGTGTACGCAATGCTCGGACCAGGTCTGGGCGAGCGTCTCGAGTTCGATCTCGCGTGGCTCCCGCCCCAGCGATTGATAGTGCGATTGAATCGTCAGCATCTCATCGAGCGAGAGAAAGAGGTGGGCTTCCCGACTCAACCGTTCGAGGGCCGGAGCATCGAGTTCGCGGAGCGGAACGTCGCGAACTTCAAACGGTTGATGATGTCCCACCGGAAAAGAAGTCGGCTGATAGGGCTCGGTGTGAATCGCATGGATGACTGGATTCGCCAGCAGCCTCGTGGCGAGCTCCCGCCCAGCCTCCGCATCGATACCGCCGAAGGTGTACCGGCGGCCAGTTCGCACCACGATGCCTGACCCGCGATCCTCGCCGACCAAGGCGGCAATCGCGGTGGCGATCGATGCGGCCGCAGGATCCATCACCCCTGGAAGGGGATGAACTTCAATCACCACTTGATCCGCCGCCGGCGCCGCGGCACCGATCACCGCGGACTGCATGACCGGGTCGGCAAGCAGTTCTTCTGCGATCCGCACGAGCTCCGAATCAGTGAGCGCGCCTTCCAACAGATAGACCGCCGCGCAGGCGACGGAAGACGGAATCAACGCATCAGGGAGTCCGGCGGCATCCCGGCGAAGGGCGTCCGCAGCGGGATCGCCGGCTTCTGGTCGGCGGTGAACCTCGATGCGATGAACGGTGGCGGTCATGAGTGACGAAACGGCGGTGGCAGTGGACATCTCGGCTCATTTTAGGAGAACCGCGGCGAGGCCGCCCGGCCACGGATGACCAGCGGCGCCGCATCCCCGAAAAGAGGGCCCGCCGTCTTCCGGAGGCCGCCTCCATACCAGCGATCACCAAGAAAATGCGGTCCCGCCGGCGAACCAGCGAGACCGCATGATTGGAAGTTCTTGACCCAACGGGTGGATCCAACCCTCAGAAGAGCAGTTGGACATACGTCTTAAAGACGTAGGAGTCGCTCACTGGCGTCGAACGAAGTCCCGTCTCTGGAGTGGTCCAGGCGGGCGAGACGGAGTTGGGCATGTACGTCGCCGAGACGCCCCACTTCAGGTCCTCGCCGTCGAGATACCACGTGGCGCCCATTGTGAAGCCCTGGAACGAGGAGGTGTCCGCATAGGCGCCGTAGATGTTGTTCCCACCGGGCGGATTCCCTGTGAGGTCGGCGAGATTGCCATTGTCCACGACGTCCATGTAGTCGAAGCCGATGTAGCCTTCGACATCCTCAGTGAGGTACAGCGAACCGTACAGGCTCAAGCCCATCACCCCCACGCTCCCTGCGTCGAACGTCGGATTGCTATTGCCAACCGGTGCGAAGCCAAAGAAGAGATAAGCCGACGACGAATTGACCATGTGGTAGTAGGCCGAGGCCGCGATGGTCGCACCTCCAAGATTGGCGGTCACATCAGCCGTGAACGCAAGCCAGTCATTGTCGCCGTCGCCATTGTTGCTCGTTCCGTTGTAGCTCGTGGGATTGAGCAAGACCTCGCTCCGCTGCAGATGGGTTCCGACGCCAAGCAGCAGCCCGAATTCTTCTCCGGGCGGCGAAGTCATGGTCTCGAAGTCGCCCCATTCACCTGCAAGCTTGAATTCTGCGCGGGCTGACAATGCGAATTCAGCCTGTGAAAAGTAATACGGAGAGTTTGCGGGCTGCGTCGTACTGAAGGCGAAACCGCTGAAGAGGCGATCGTTCGCACCATCACTGATGGCGGCTCGTACTCTGACCGAGTCGCTTCTCCATGAAAGTTCGAGGCCTTGACTGCGACCAAGGCCCATGTGAACCGCGACGGTATCGCGTTCCCCAGTGAGCTGATAGGCAATCGGAACTTCCCAACCACGGTCAAAGGGGAGTTTAAACTGCCCAACTCGAACCGCGAGACCCTGACCGAGTTCCTGAAGGATGTAAGCATCCAGCAGTTTGAAGTTGCCGTTGGCGGCGCCGTATTCCGGAGCCGCCGCGACCGGGGGGTTTGAGTAGAGCTGAAAGGAATCCGGCCTCTGGTTGCCGAATTCACCCTGAATCCGAAACCGAGTATCCGGGCCGAAGACGTGGCCCTTGAAGTCGAGTCGGGCGTGCGGAATGTCCCATCCCTTTCGGGACGTTACGTCATCCTCAGCGGCGAATTCTTGGCCGGGAATCGTTTCCGCGTTGTACCCATCCCTGATGTGGGAATACATGTACCGCGCCTGCACCATGCCGCCGACTTCGAGGCGAAACCGACCATCCGGACTCTGGAGGAAGAACCCATCATCCCAGCCGGCGTTCATGCCGGAGCTCTGAAGGCTCGCCCGAGTCTCAGAATCGGCCAGAACATCGGTGACCACGCCCCGGATCTGGTCAGCTCGCTCCTGAGTCAGCCAGGTATCGGCATCGGCCGCTTCGAGTTCGTTGACCCGGGTCTGGAGGGTGTTGTTCTGCTTTTCGATCTCGGCGAGCCGCCGAGCCATCTCCTGGATGGCACTGGCATCGCTGGTTCCAGCATTCTGCCCGAATGCCGATCCCACGAGAATGAGGCCTGACGCACCCATCACACCGACTGTTAGTCCAATTTGCATCCTGCGCATGGAATTCCTCTTTGTCTTGGTCATGAAAAAAGCGCTTTACTCTGAGATATCGGCCTTCTCGGCCATGAATCATCAGAAACCCCCATTGATTGACCAAGAAGGAAAATTTTCGTCATGCACCCCTGGCCCCGAGGACTGGCCGGCACGAAAGACCGGCCGACTCCACTGGGGAGCCGGCCGGCCGAGCCCTCGACACGGATCATGGTCACCATGAATCCGCGTTCGTCGGGTGGATGCCCTCGAAGGATCAGAAGAGCAGTTGCAACTGTGCCCGAATGGCCCACTGGCCGTCTTCTCCCGGCTCATCGGCCCGGAAACCGGCACTGCTCGCCACAAACGCTCCGGCGGCAAGCGATGCGAAGTTGTACGAGAAGTCCGCGCTGAACTTCACGCTGGAGTTGATGAACCAGTTCCCGCCAACCGTGAACCCGTCGTACTTGGCGACGTTCGTCAAGAGCGTGGGGTCGTAGTCCATGTACTCGTAGCGAACGAACGCCTCGACCGACTCGGTGACGAAGTACCCGCCTTGAATCGTCACGCCCCACGGATTCGAGTCGCCACCCGCATTCGGCGAGTCGACGTTGGTCCAGACGCCAGAGACAAACAGGCTTGCCCCGCTCATGTCCCAGGTGAAGTCGCCGGTGACGCCGTAGACCTTGGTGCCGTCTGCATCGGCACTGAGATTCTGATTCGCCCGTTGCGTGACCGCGGAAACACCGGCCATCATGCCCGAGTTACTTCCCCGCTTGCTGCTGAAGTCCTTGAACTGACTCCAATCGCCAGAGATCTTGTATTCGGCTCGTCCGGCGAACGAGTAATTCGTCGCCGTGCGATCCCAGTTTGTGTTCTGGCTATTGAATCTCGCCGGCCCGAAGCCGCGAGATCCGATGCCATCACCCGCCCAGGCCCAGGCTCGGAAGGAATCAGCCTCGTAGCCCAGTTGGATGCCCTGGGAGTACCCCTGATTGAAATACTCGTTGACGATCGACCGTTCCACGGTCAGTTGCTTCGAGCTCGACACGAGTTCTTCTCGCATCCACGGCGCCTTGAACTGCCCGACTTTGATCGCCAGACCGCCGTCGAGTTTCTTCTGCACATAACCATCTTCGAGAAAGAAGTTCCCTCCGGCCCTCGAGAAAGCGCCCTTGATCTTGTAGGTCCACGACTTATCGAAAACGTTTCCTGAGAAAGAAAGCTTGGTGCGACGGTTCTCAAAGCCCCACTGGGTGTTCGGAGGATTAAACGGGCCGAGCCGCGTGTTGCCCTTGCGACTGTTCAGGACGTACCGAACCTGCAGCTGCCCACTGACCTTGAGGCTGAAGTTGCCGTCGGGGCTCGCGAGAAAGAAACCTTTCTTCCAACCCGCGGTGGCCGCCGAATCCTGGAAGCTCGCTCGCGTGTCGGCATCAGCGAGAACGTCCTGCACGACACCGCGGATATCGGCCGACCGCTGCTCGGTCAACCATCCCTCGTTGTTCTCTTGCTTGAGCTGTGTGATCTCTTCCCGGAGCTCGGCGATCTGCCCCGCGACATCGGATGACGCGACCGACGTGGAGGCATCAGCCGCCAATGGCGCGACGAGCACCAGTGAAGTCGTTTGAAGGAGGGTGGAAAAGGTGATCATCGGGAGTCGGCTCCAAGTTCTGAGAACGGGTGAATCGCCTTGCTGTTTGACCTTCGAACAGCGTTCGGCATGAATACCAGCGGCACATCGAGACGATGACGAGATGGAGATCAGCCTGCAAGGAGTTTGAAGGCGTTTCACCGAAAGCTGATCTCATCTTCATGGTCCCTGAATACATCAACCCACGGCCGATTGCCTCTGAAGCTCCGACAAAAGAAAAAACCGGTCGAACCATGTGGTTCGACCGGCCGAGCCCTTGAAGCCTCACCCCCCTCTCGGGGGGTGAAGCGATCTTCGGGTGGATGAACTTCAGACTCAGAAGAGAAGCTGGAGCTGAGCACGAATGGCCCACTGGTTATTTTTATCCGGAAAGTCCTCACGGAGACCTACACCATTCAGGGCTTCTGTTTCGCTGTCACCGCTGAGGCCCTTCATGTTGTAGGTAAAGTCACACGTGAGCTTGACACCCGCTTTGAAGAAGTAGTTCGCACCAAAGGTGAGGCCGTTGTACTTGCTGCCATCGCCACCACCGGGGGTGTCGAAGTTGATGTACTCATAGCGAGCAAAGAACTCGGTTTTTTGAGTCACGAAGTTGCCACACTGGACGCTCATGCCCCAGGGGGTTTCGTTCGGGTCTTTGTCGTCGTTCATCCAGACGGCCGAAACGAACAGGCTGGCACCACCGAAGTCCCAGGTGAAGTCACCCGTGATACCGAATTCCTTGACGCCATTGTTTGATGTTGATGTCGGGGGCGTACCAGAATTGCCAGCGTTCCAGTTGCCGCGTTCGTAAGCAACCGCAACACCCGCCATCATGCCAGATCCTTCGCCAGTGAAGTTGGAGAACTTGTCAAACTGGCTCCAGTCACCGGACATCTTGAAGTCAGCACGACCAGCGAACGCGTAGTTCGTCGGAGTGGCATCCCAGTTCGTGTTCTGGCTGTTGTACTGGCCGGTGGTGAAGTTGCCCTGGCCGCCGATGCCGTCAAAGGCACCAACCATGAACCGCATGTTGTCCATTTCGTAGCCGAACTGCACACCCTGCGAGTAGCCCTGTCCGAAGAGCTGGGCGAGCACGGATCGTTCTGCGGCGAGCTGGTACGCGGAGTCGACGATGACTTCACGCATCCAAGGAGCGTTGAACTGACCGACGCGAATGCTCATGCCGTTGTCCATTGCCTTCTCGATGTAGGCAAAGTCGATGGCGGCAGCGCCGTTCGCGCCCTGATTATCTACCACGTCACCATTTGCTTCGAGCTCCCGCGGGGCACCCTGGTTGAACGCGGCTCGGACCCGGTAGGTCCAATCCTTGCTAAACACGTTGCCTTGGAAGTCAAGCTTGGTGCGACGGTTCTCGAAGCCCCAATCAGTGTTCTTATCTTTCGCCGAGTTCATGGTCCAACGGATCTGAACCTGACCGCCGACCTTGAGGGAGAAGTTCCCGTCGGGGCTGGCGAGGAAGAAGCCGTTGTTGTAACCGGCCATCGCACCGCTGCTCTGCAGGCTGGTACGAGTGTCG
>CAJQQE010000048.1 GCA_905480395.1 uncultured Phycisphaerales bacterium | reverse complement strand
CACAGTGGGTCGCGGATTGATGCGAAAACGCAGAGTCACCGAAAACTTCAGAAGAAATTAACGATGTTCGGATCGGAGGTCAATAAAAACCCGCGAATGTTGCGCATCAATTCATCCGAGAATCGCTCGGCGCACGAAGACGTTGGGGTGGGTGCGTCGGAAGTGCGAGACGCCCCCTACAAGCCGGACCGGATTTGGGGAGATGGCGATTGGGAAGATGAAAATGAAAATGGGAATGAAAATGCCCCGGCAGACGCTCGGAAGTCACGGAGGCATCATCACGTACGTCCCATGCCTGGCATCACTTCCCTGCGTTCAACGCCCGCTGAATAACGCGGCCGCGGGTATGGCGCGCGAGGTCGGCGACCGAACGGCCTAACGACCCGGCCACGATGTCGACAAATCTTCGATCTCTAAGATGCCAAAAAAGGTCAGCGGTAGTTCCATTCGCGACCCCAGAACTTCGGCTGCGGCCGCTCGTCGTGGATTGAGGCGAGGTGGCTTCTTTTTCTGGAGGCTGGGAATCCTCCGGACAGACGGTCGGTCACCAATCGCGGGATGGAATGTCAACTTCGAGTCGATCGGCACAATCTCGAGCATCGTCGTACCCGGCGTCGGCATGCCGGAAGACGCCCATCATGGGGTCATTGGTGAGCACCCGCGAGAGTCGTTTTGCGGCGGCATCGGTGCCGTCGGCGACGATCACCTGCCCGGCGTGCTGGCTGAAGCCGATGCCCACGCCGCCGCCGTGATGGAAGCTCACCCAACTCGCACCACTCGCGATGTTGGCGGCGAAGTTCAGGAGCGGCCAGTCGCTCACCGCGTCGGTGCCGTCCTTCATCGCTTCGGTCTCGCGGTTCGGGCTTGCCACGCTGCCGCAATCGAGGTGGTCTCGGCCGATCACGATCGGGGCCGAGACCTTGCCATCGCGGACGAGTTCGTTGAAGAGGATCCCGGCCTTGTCGCGCTCGCCGAGGCCGAGCCAGCAGATGCGGCAGGGGAGTCCCTGGAATGCGACGCGCTCCGCGGCCATCTTGAGCCAGCGGTGGAGGCCGGCGTCGTCGGGAAAGAGTTCCATCAAGGCTTTGTCGGTGGTTTCGATGTCCTTCGGGTCGCCGGACAGAGCGGCCCACCGGAACGGTCCGCGGCCAAGGCAGAACTGCGGACGAATGTAGGCGGGAACGAATCCGGGAAACGCGAAGGCGTCGGCGAATCCGTTGTCGAGCGCCCGTTGGCGAATGTTGTTGCCGTAGTCGAAGGTCTTCGCGCCTTTTTGCTGGAGCCGGACCATCAGACGGACGTGCTCTTCCATCGAGTCGAGTGACCGTTCCTGATATTCCTGGGGATCGGACTCGCGGAGGACCTCGGCCTCTTCGCGGGTCATATCGACGGGGTAGTAGCCTTCGAGTGGATCATGGGCGGAGGTCTGATCGGTCAGAACGTCGGGCACGATGTTCCGCTCTTCGAGACGACGAAGCAGATCAATGACGTTGCCGGGCCAGCCCACCGAAATTGCCTCTCGGGCGGCTTTGAGTTCCAACGCTCGGTCGATCGCGGCGTCGAGGTCGTCGTGAACCTCGTCGAGGTAGCGATCGTGCACCCGCTTTTCGAGGCGATCCTTTTGCACGTCGGCGATCAGGCACGTGCCTTCGGCCATCGTGACCGCGAGCGGCTGGGCGCCGCCCATGCCCCCGCAACCGCCGGTGACGCTGAGCGTGCCCGCAAGCGAGCCGCCAAAGTGCTGGCGGCCGCACTCTGCGAAGGTCTCGTAGGTGCCTTGGAGGATGCCTTGGGTACCGATGTAAATCCACGAGCCCGCGGTCATCTGGCCGTACATGATCAGGCCCTTGGCCGCGAGATCGTCAAAGTGCTCTTGGGTCGCCCAGTGGGGAACGAGATTCGAGTTGGCGATGATGACCCGTGGGGCATCTTCGTGAGTGCGGATCACGCCGACCGGCTTGCCGCTCTGAACCAGCAGCGTCTCGTCGACGTCGAGCCGCTTGAGCGTTTCGACGATCGCGTCGAACGCGGCCCAACTGCGGGCCGCTTGGCCACGACCGCCGTAGACCACCAGTTTCTCGGGATGCTCGGCGACCTCGGGATCGAGGTTATTCATCAGCATCCGCATCGCACCTTCGGCGGCCCAGGTGCGGCAGGTCTTCTCGGCGCCTCGTGGGGCGGTGATGACACGTTTTTCAGCAGCGGTGTTCATGGCGTGATCATAGTCCTCGAACAGTCGATCGAGAGGCGTTCGGGGCCACTGTTTCGAAATCTCAATGAAAGCGAGGTTGATGCAGGATGATCTTTGGAGGTGAGTTGGCCGAAATGGTGATCAGCCGACATCACCAGCGGCAATGAGATCGGCGACCGCCCGGATATCTGGAGCAGGGCTGCGGTCGCCCGCGAGCGGTGGCACGATGGCACGAATGGTGGCGTGCGCGGCCTCGACGGCAGTACCACTGACCAGCGGGCGTTGGTGTTCGAGCGCCTGGCTCATGGTCAGCAGTTCGATCGAGATGACGTTTCGAAGGAGCCCGATCGAATGCATGGTGAGCAGGCCGGCGGTCGCGCCCATGGAGTTGTAGTCTTCGATGCCCGCACTAGTCGGGATGTTGGCGACGCTGGCAGGATTGGCGATGGTCTGCATCTCGCTCACACACGCGGCGGCGGTGTACTGGGCAATCATGAGACCACTCTGCAGGCCGGGATCTTCGGCGAGGTACGGAGTCACCGGGTTGTGCACGTCGTGGCCGGAAAGGACCCAGTAGACGCGACGCTCGGAGATACCACCGATGTGACACGCGGCGACTCGCAAAATGTCGAGACCGATGGCGAGCGGCATGCCGTGGAAGTTGCCGCCGGACAAGGCTTCCGCGGACGCGCCGTCATCAGCGACGAAGACCAGCGGATTGTCGGTCACGCCGCCGAGCTCGAATTCGATCGTTCGCCGCACCCCGGCAATGGCGTCGACGGCGGCTCCGAGTACTTGAGGAATGGCGCGGAGGCTATAGGGATCTTGCACCCGAGGGTCGTTCTCAAGATGCGCTTCGACGATCGTCGAACCTTCGAGCATGGTCCGAAGGGTTGCGGCGACCGCGATCTGTCCCGGTTGGCCGCGGACGTTATGGATCCGAGGGTCGAGGGGCCCGTGGCTCCCGCGGCATCCATCAAGGCTCATGGCGGCGGCGACCGTCGCGGCTTGGATGATCCGCTCAAGGTCGAAGATCGCCAGAGCGCCGCAGGTGGCCATCAGGTGGGTGCCGTTGAGTAACGCGAGCCCTTCCTTGGCCTGAAGTTGCAGGCCTTGGAGGCCGATTTCGGCGAGGGCCGTGGCGGTCGGCATGCGTCGGCCGTCTCGTTGGACCTCGCCCTCCCCGAGCAGAACCAACGCGAGATGGGCCAGCGGCGCGAGATCGCCGGAGGCACCCACCGAGCCGCGGCTTGGGACGATGGGGGTGATCCCAGCCTCTAAGAGGATGAGGAGTCGCTCGACCAAAATCGGTCGCACGCCGCTGTGTCCGCGGGCAAGGCTGGCGGCCAGCAAGATCATCATGCCGCGGACGAGGTCAGTCGAGAGGGGATCTCCGACACCAGCCGCGTGGCTGCGAACGATATTGGTTTGAAGTTCCGTCAGTTGATCGAGCGGAATTTTCATTTTGGAGAGCGAGCCGAATCCGGTATTCACGCCGTACACCGCCTGTTCACCAGCCGCGATGTCGTCGATCACATCGCGGGCCGCGAGCATTCGGTCGCGTGCCTCCGAGGTCAGGGTGACCTCGGCCGTGCCCCGAGCGACCGCCGCCACCTCTTCGATCTTGAGGGGGCGGCCATCGAGGCGAATCGGTGGGTGATGGCTGGACATCGTGAACGGTCTCCGGTCGTCGAAGGGCAGTACGGTTCGAATGGTCGGAGGATACGCAATCGCGGTCGATCCGTGACGCTCACGATGCCTTCGGAGGATCGGTCGGGAAATGTCCGCGGCGGCAAGTCGCCGGCGGACGGTGACTTGCCCGAATGCGGGTCCGCGGGTCCAATGGCGGGCATGATCGACGTCACCAAGCGTTACATCGCCCTGATCGGCGGAATCGCCGCCTGCATGCTGCTGATGATGGGAGCCGCGGGAGGTCTGGTCTCACTGCAGGGACTACCTGGCCCGACGATCGGTCTGTCGATCTCGCCTTTCTCCGCAGCCATCGGCGTCATGGTCGCTCTGGTATTGGCCTTTGGGGTCTCACTGATCGTCGGTCGGGTCGTGAATGCGGCCGTGGCGGCGTTCGTGCTCGGAACGGGGATTGCGGTCCTCTCGATGCAGTCTGGGACGCATGCCGATGCCGTCTTCGCCGGGGCCAACGAAACGATGATCGGGATCGAAACGCTGATCTGGGGTGGGGTGGTCCTTCTGCTCGCCATGGGATTGATGCGTTGGACGGGACCACTCCCCGACCAGCCCTGGAATAAGGCGTCGGATGCGTTTGATCTTCGGAAGGTCTTCTCCACCGACGCACTTCGGTCCTCTGCGGCTGGTTTCGTCATGCTCTTGGCGGTCTGGCTCTTGCTCACCAATGACCTCAAGGGTCAGGCGATCTTCGCCACGACCGTGGGCGGATTGTTCACGGGTCTGCTGGGTCGCATCTTCGCGCCCCGGGTCCAGCCAGTGCTGCTCTTTGCGAGTCCGGTCATCATCGGCGGTCTCGGCCAGTTGCAGGCCTCGATGGCAGGCGGCGATGGGATCGCGGCATTCGTCACCGGAACCAGCCCCCATCTCGGTATGCCAATGCCGATGGACTTTGTGGCGGGCTCGCTGATGGGGGTGGCGATGGGCCTTGGCTGGTCGCGGAGCTTTGTCGAAGAACACGGCAACGACTGAATCGAGTCGGATGGTGTCTCGGGGTCTCGGGCGGGAAACCAGTCTCTCAGCGCACCATCGGTCGCGGCTCCTCCCCTACAATCCACGCATGCTTATTGTCACCGGAACCATCGGGGTCGACACCATCCACGCACCAACCGGCTCCGCCGAAGGTGTCATGGGCGGGTCCGCCGCTTACTTCGCCGCCGCCGCCAGCCATCTCGCACCGACCCGATTGGTCGGACTGGTGGGTGAGGACTGGCCGGCAGAACATCGAGCGGTCCTCGAAGGCTTCAAGGGCATTGATTTCGGCGGGGTCGAGATCCGGTCCGGTGGCGAGACCTTCAAATGGGGGGGGCGTTATTTCGACGACATGAATCAACGCGAAACACTCTTCACCGAACTCGGCGTCTTAGAAGACACCCCGCCGACGGTCCCGGAGAATTTCCGCGACAGCCGCTACGTGTTTCTCGCCAACAGTCATCCGGCGGTGCAAGCGGACTTACTCGACCAGTTTCCCGATCGAGCCATCGCGGTCTGCGACACGATGGATCTCTGGATCAACATCGCCCACGATGATCTTCTGAGGCTTCTCAAGAAGGTCGACGGGGTGGTGCTCAACGACGGCGAAGCCGCGCAATTGGTCGAGACCCGTAACGTGGTTGACGCAGGCCGAAAAATCCTCGAACTCGGTCCCACCTTCGCGGTCATCAAGAAGGGTGAGCATGGCGCCGTACTCGTCCATCGGGACGGGATCGCGGTGGTGCCGGCATTCCCCGCGGATCATGCGGCGGTGGTCGATCCGACCGGGGCGGGAGATAGTTTCGGCGGTGGCATGATGGCGCACTTGGCCAAACTCGATCGAACCGACTTCGACGCCATTCAGGAGTCGTTGGCCTGGGGCACGGTGATGGCAAGTTTCACCATCGGTTCCTTTGGCCTGGAAGGGCTTCGAGGTCTTGATGACGCTCGCATCTCCGAACGAATGGATCAGTATCGAACCATGTCGCGGATCGGCTGAGCCGCCGTACCGGCTCATCGCCAACGTTCGACATTTTAGAATTCCAGTGAAGGACCTCAGATATGACGCTCCACCGACGATGCTTCGACGCTCGACTCCTGACCCTTCTCATGCTGGCGTCGATGACCTTGGTCGTCGAGTCGTCGGCCCTCGCACAGGCAGGCTGGACGCCGTTCGGTGAGCTTCCTGGCGCCGAGGCCTATCAGGCGATGAGTCGGAGTGGTCGTCGAATCGGTGGTGGGGGTCAGGTCCGAGACGTTCGCTTCGATGACACCGCGGTCTACTTCATGACCGGGACCGGATGGCAGAAGGTGGGCTTGGCGAGCGGTGAGCGCACCGAAGCAGATCCAAAAACGCTTCCAGACAAGGTTCGAGGGACGGCGTCCGGAAGACGAGGTGGTCGGCGTGCGGCTCGAGGACGGCAACTCACTCAGGAACCATCGCCCGACGGAAGTCTGACGGCCGTTCATCGAGATCACAACGTCTGGCTCCGTGATGCCAACGGCGACGAGATACCGGTCACGATCGACGGCACCGAGGCGAATCGCTTCGGGACCGCCTGCTGGGTCTACGGCGAAGAACTCGATCAGAACACCGCGATGTGGTGGTCACCCAACGGCGCCTTCCTCGCGTTTTATGCCTTCGATGTCTCGCCGACCCGCGACTACTATTTGGTCGACGGCCTGACGGAACTGCGGACCGGAGTCATGAAGGAGCGATACCCGAAAGCCGGTGATGCGAATCCGATCGCGGGTCTCCGAATTCTGAAGGTCGAGACCGGGGAGATCGCGACCGTTGACGTCGGGCCGGAGACCGATCAGTACGTCTATGCGGTCCAGTGGACACCCGATTCCAGCGAACTTCTCTTCAATCGGACCAACCGGCACCAGAATCATCTCGATGTCCTCGCGGCTGATCCGAATACTGGGGCGACCAGAGTGGTGGTCACGGAGACGCAGGACACGTGGCAGCGGAATCGACCGCTGATGCGTTTTCTAAAAGATGGTCGGCGATTCATCTGGGAGTCGGAGCGAACGGGATGGAAGCACTTTGAACTTCGCGATCTCGACGGATCGCTCGTTTCGCCGTTGTCGACCGGGGAGTTTCCCGCCGAGTCGATCGTCAAACTCGATGAAAAAGCCCAGGTCCTCTGGTTCACGGCGTGCAGCAGCGAGACCCCGGTCAATCCTCAGTTGCATCGAGTGAATCTCGACGGCAGCAATGGGCGTCGGGTGACCACCGCAGACCTGCACCATTCGAGATTTACGATTGCCGCCAACGGCGGTGCGGTCACGGCGGTGCGGCAGGCGATCGACCATGCTCCGGAGACGGCCCTCTATTCCGTCGATGGGGGCGAGGTCGCGGTCCTCGCATCGGGTGACGACTCGGGACTTGAGGCGTCGGGCCTTGAAGGCGGGGAGTTGATTCGATTCACCGCCCCCGATGGAACCACGCCGCTCCATGCATTTCTTCACCTTCCGGCGAACGCCGATCGGTCCTCGATCGGAAAGTACCCGTTGGTCATCGATGTCTACGGCGGGCCCGAATCACGTGGGCCCTCCAACACCTGGAGCGCGGCCAACCCGCTCTGCGAACTCGGCTTCGCGGTGGCGAAGATTGAGAATCGTGGAACCGTCGCCCGCGGGAAGGCTTTTGAGGGCGCGACCTATCTGAATCTTGGCGGGCCGGATCTTGATGACCAGGTGGCTGGCGTGAAGGCGATTCTTGCGGCGCATCCGGAAATTGATCCGGCGCGAGTGGGCATGACGGGGCACAGTTACGGCGGATATATGTCGGCGCTCGCCATGGTGCGGCATCCCGACGTCTTCGCCGCGGCGGTCGCGGGGGCACCGGTCACCGACTGGCGGAACTACGACACCATCTACACCGAACGCTACATGCGAACGCCGAAGGAGAACGCCGAGGGCTACGACGCCGGGAGCGCGGTCAAGCTGGCCACCAAGCTCAAGGGTGATCTTCTCTTTCTCCATGGCATGGAGGACGACAACGTTCATCCATCCAACACGTTTCAAATGGCGGCAAAGCTTCAGGACCAGGACATCCCCTTCGAGATGATTCTGTTTCCGACCGCGACGCACGGGATCGGAAGTGCCGCCTATCGGTCGAGCAAGTGGTCGTTCTTGCAGGAGCATCTGGGGGCGGCGGCGACTGCGAACGACGCACCGTGAAAGAGCCTGCTCCAAACGTCAGCCCGCGAGCCCTCCCCGCAGATCGTGGCGAAGTCGATACCGAGCGCGCGCATCCAGCAGGCGTTTCGCTTGAGGCGCTCGATACCGCGGCCCTGATCGGCTTCCTCGCGACCGACCAGCATCGTGCGGTCCACGCCGTCGAAGCCGCGTCGGAGGCCTTGGCGGCCCTTGCAGATGCCACCGTGGCCGCGTTAGAGCGCGACGGGCGGTTGATTTATCTTGGGGCGGGAACCAGCGGCCGGCTCGGCGTGCTCGATGCCTCGGAGTGTCCGCCCACCTTCAATGCCGATCCCGCGACGATCATTGGCATCATTGCCGGCGGTGATACCTCGTTGCGACGCTCGAGTGAAGGCGCGGAGGATGATCCGAAGGGTGCCATCGGGGAACTCCAGCGGCTCAAGGTCGCTTCTTCGGACGTGGTGGTCGGCATCGCCGCCGGTGGGACGACGCCTTGGGTGCTCGGTGGCTTGCGGGAGGCGCACCGTCGCGGCGCGACCACGGCCTTGATCAGTTGCGCTCGTCGAACGAAGCCCGAAGGATGTGACCATCTCGTGGTCTTGGCGACCGGACCGGAGCCATTGGTGGGCTCGACCCGCATGGCGGCTGGGACGGCGACGAAGATCGCGCTCAATGCGCTGACCACGACGGTATTCACCAGGCTGGGGCGGGTGCGGGGTGGTTTGATGATCGATCTTCGGGCGACCAACGAGAAACTGCACGATCGTTGCTTGAGGATCTTGCTGGAGTTGTTCCCCGACCTCGATCGTCGAGAGGCTGATCGGCGTCTGCATGCGGCGGGTGACTCACTGCGTGCGGCGATTGAGTCGATCGAAGCCCAACGCCGAACCCACTGAAGAAGGTTCGCCGGCCCAATCGAAAGAAGAGAAGGATGGGGGCGCGGCATGGCGCGCGGGGTGCCCCAGTTCGATCATCGTGAACATGCTGAGGATGGCGTTGCCAAAATAAGAGACGGACCCCGCCGAAAAATCAGCGAGGTCCGTCGTGTGACATCAGTGAACCGAACGGCTGGTTCAGATCTGGTCGTTGAGCGTCTTGAGGGCTCGGACCTTGACCGCCTTGGAGGCGGGCTTGGCCTTAAACATCATGTCTTCGCCGGTGAAGGGGTTTCGTCCCTTGCGGGCCTTGGTGGCGGGCTTCTTCTTCACGGTCATCTTCATGCCCATGAACTTGACGGCAGTACCCTTCTTGAGATCGGCGACCATCATCGACTCGAGGGTGGAAACGACCGCGGTGACTTCCTTGCGGCTCATCTCGGTCGCTTCGGCGATGGTGTTGAAGATCTGGCTCTTGGTGCGCGGTGCGACTGAACCCTTGATGGTGGGTGATGCCTTGGTGGCGCGAGTCGTGGTCTTCTTCTTGGTCGCGGTCTTCTTGGCCACGGTCTTTCGGGTGGTCTTCTTGGCGGCCGCCTTACGGACGGTCTTCTTCTTCGCGGCAGGTCGCTTGGTGATTTTCTTTTTCTTCTTAGCCATGACGTTTGATCCTTGCTGGTCCTTTTTGGACCTCGGGTCTTCCGGCCCGTCCACTTGACGGAACCCGGAACTGGACGGCCCCGGGACCACTCCATTGGTCCCACCAGGCGATGTTTCGTCGACCGGCAGAAAGGGGCGCAACACGGGAACTGTCGGAGTTTCCCGTGCTTTCCGCGCGAATCTAACTGGTTGCGACCGAATCAACAACACGAAAGCACTGAGTAAATGCGCGGTTTTCCCGGATTTTTTAGGGGTTTCGCGGTCGAGACGGAATTGAATCGCCGTCATTCGGTTCACTTTCGGTCTGCGAATCAGTGAAAGCAGACCCAAGATCGAACTGGTCAAAGATATCCTCGGCCTCCGCGGGGCCCTCGTCTTCTTGGCCGAAAAGAGCCTCTGGAAGCACCGGAACGAGGGTTGTGTCGCCGAATTCGAGCAGGGTTCCGGGCTCCAGCAACTTGCGAAGCCACCGTTTTCCGTTGACGCGGAGGCCTCCCTTCGACCCGGTGTCGGCAATGGCCCATCGATCGTCTTCGCGGTAGATGACGGCGTGGAGCGGTGAGACGGCGGGGTCATCGATGCAGATGTCCGCGTGTCCAGAACTCCCGATCAAAATTCTAGAGGCGTCGCTGAGATCAAGGATTCGAACCGATTTCGTTCGATCGGATCGTCCGGCCAGGAGCAATGGAAGGGGCTCGGTCGGCCTCACCGGAGGCTGGTTCTCACGAAGAAACTCCGAGGCAATTCGGAAGGGGGGTTCGATCGGAAGTTTCATCGGAGAAGGGTCTGGTTCCGGGGCGGCGGGGCCGGCATTAGAGAGCCAGAGGATCACCGGTCCCATGCGAATCCAAGCCTCGTCATTCTCAAAACGGTGAAAGGTTGTCTTGCCTGTTTCGTCTTCAAGGCCCGCCTTGGAGCCGAGATCGGCGAGATGCCAGACCCCAAGGTGGTCAAAGAGAACGGCATGGTGACGACTCGTGCGATCATCGGGGATCACGATCGTGGAGCGATCAGATCGGCCAAGGGTCAGTAGGGATCGAGGTTGAAGCGACTGGCTGAGCAGGAGGTCGCCGTCTGGTTTGGAGACAAGGAGGTCTGGCATGATGCAGATACTACGACGCGTCGCGAGAAACTCGCGACGCGTCGGGGATTGATCTTGAAATTAATTTCGTCTTGAAACGGCCTAATCGGTATCAAGAAACTGCCGTAGAACTATCTGCGGCACCAATCACCGCGGGGCGGCCGACCGAAACATAGGTGAATCCCAGTTCGGCCATATGGCTCCGTCGATACACGTTTCGGCCATCAAAGATGGTCTTCGAGCTCAACATTGCCGCGATTTTCTCGAAGTCAGGAGAGCGGAATTCGTTCCATTCGGTCGCGACCACGAGGGCGTCGGCGCCTGAAAGGCACTCGTACATGCCCTCCGCGGCTTCCGCCTGCGGGAATTCGACCCGCATGTTCTCGAGCCCCTCGGGGCAGAATGCTTTGACCCGCGCGCCCGCGTCGATCGCCATCTGCATCAGGGCGATCGCCGGTGACTCCCGGATGTCGTCGGTCTTGGGTTTGAAGGAGGCGCCCCAAAAGGCAAGCGTCTTCCCGTTGAGGTCCTCGCCGAGCACGTCGGTGATCTTCTTCCAGAACCAACCGCGTTGCTCCTGATTGACCACATGAACGGCCTCGTTGAGCTTGCACGGAAGGTTGACTTCGCGCCCCATCGAGCAGACGGCAAGCGTGTCCTTGGGAAAGCAAGAACCGCCGTAGCCCAGGCCGGGATAAAGGAACTGGTTTCCGATCCGCTTGTCAGCACACATGCCTTCACGAACGTTCTTCACGTCGGCGCCGTAGGCCTCGCACAATCGCGAGATCTCGTTCACGAAAGAAATCTTGCAGGCGAGCATGGCGTTGGAGGCGTACTTCACCATCTCAGCACTTCGCACGTCCATCAGGTAGATCGGGTTTCCCTGGCGGACGAACGGCTCGTAGAGTTCGTTCATCGTCTTGGCGGCACCGTCGCTCTCCACGCCGCAGACCACGCGATCCGGCTTCATAAAGTCGCCGATCGCATCGCCTTCCTTGAGAAACTCCGGGTTGTCGGCAATGTGGAAGGGGGCCTTCGTTCGGCTCTTGATGAGATCTCGAACCTTGTGACTGGTTCCGACCGGGACGGTGCTCTTGACGACAACCGTCTTCGGGCTTTGGTCTTCGCCAAGCGTGTGGATCACCTCGGCAATGTCGCCGGCGACTCGCAAGACGTACTGCAGATCCGCGGATCCGTCGGTGTCGCTCGGCGTTCCCACGCAGATGAAGATGACGTCGGCGTCCTTGTAGGCGGCGGTCTTGTCCGTGGTGAACTCAAGCCGTCCGGCGTCCGTGTTTCGCTGGATCATCTCGGAGAGGCCAGGCTCGTAGATTGGGCTCTCGCCTCGTTTGAGCATGGCGATTTTTCGCTCGTCTACGTCGAGACATGTCACATCGTTTCCGGTTTCTGCAAAGCAGGCTCCGGTGACCAATCCGACATATCCGCTACCGACCATTGTGAGTTTCATACGACCGAGATCTCCGCGGTGTGGAACTGAGGAATCAAGAGGCACCATCTAGATGGGGAACCGTACCCGTCTTTTCGTCGTGATTCCACAACGTCTGAAGCCTGTTTTGAGCATTCGAGGTGAGTGACGTCGAATCCTCACGGTCTTGCCGCCGACTCCGCCGCTAAGAGCGTTCTCTTAATCGCGGGCCACTGGCCTTCCGGGCCATGGCCGCCGAACCCACCCAGATCGCCCGTCCCGATAACTCGGTGGCAGGGAATGACGATCGGTAGGCGATTTCGGCGCATCACCTGACCGACGGCGCGGGCCGCCTTCGGGCGATCAACGCGTTCGGCCAGTTGCCCGTAGGTGATGGTCGCCCCCGGCGGAATCAGACGTGCGGCATTCCAGACCGCTCGTTGAAACCCGGTGCCGGGTGGTGTCTCGAGGTCATCGAAGTCCACCGGGTGACCCCGCATGGCGTGCAGAAGTCGACGGCAGAAATCCGGGAGGAGGCGAGGATCGGGTTCGCCGAGCAATTCGACGGTTCGACCGTTTTCGCCCGGGCCGGCGAGCATGTCCAACCACCCGGTCTCCACGTGACCGGCATCCGTCCGCATGACGTAAAAGGGCCCGGTCGGGGAATCGAGAATTCGATGACGGGTGACCCCGCCGCCACCAGACCGTGATTCTCGTGAGGGACCCATGAACGTCGAGACTAACGATCCGAGGGAGTCCCGGTCGAGGGTCGGACCTCAAACGAGACTTCGTGGGCGCACCGGCGGTCCGAAAGGCGGATTTCTTCGACGGAGAGGTGGCTGAATCGAGATGAAGATCGCGGAGTCAAGAAAGTCGATTCGGCACTTTTCCCGGTGCGGATACGACCTGACGGGGCTGATCTCCGGATGGCGGGACCGGTGCCCATTTCGAGAACGCGGCACGGAATGCGGGTTGGAGATCGACTGGTGTGATCAGTTTTCGGCATCGCTTTTTCCTGGTTGGTACGTCGAGTCGGGCCCCGGATTTCTCCGGGGGCTGGTGCTTCTCGCCGGGGGTCGAGGCGTGGCCCGCGGTCGTGGCCAGCATCGTGGTGGTTGGGCTGCGGTCGGCCAACCTGCTGAGCCTCGCTTTTCGGCCTATCGACGGGTCTCTATTCTGAGCCTCTCCGATCCCGGGCTTCGTTTCGGATCATCGCTTCCGTGATTCTGGCCCTCTCCACGGCGACCCGGACGGGCTGGGGGATCTACACTTCTCGCATGAGCGATACCCATTTCAAAACCACGACCGTTCTCGACCACGATCCGATCAGCCGGAGCGTCGTCGATCTCATTCGTCAGTCTGATCCCGAAGTCGCCGACGTTCTGGTCTCCGAGGCCGATCGTCAGAGCTCGACGCTTGAGTTGATCGCGAGCGAGAATCACGTCAGTAGTCCGGTCATGCACGCGGCCGGGACCTGGATGACCAACAAGTACGCCGAGGGATATCCCGGCAAGCGGTACTACGGTGGCTGCGAGTTTCACGACGTGGTGGAAGATCTGGCCCGTGAACGGGCCAAGGAACTCTTCGGTTGCGGATTTGCCAATGTGCAGCCGCACTCCGGGGCCAATGCCAACATCGCGGCGTTCATGGCGTTGATCAAGCCCGGCGACACCGTGCTGAGCCTGCCCATTAGTTCGGGCGGCCATCTGAGCCACGGCCTCAAGCCGAATTTTTCCGGGACGTACTTCAACATTGTCGACTACGACCTCGACCCCGAGACCGAACTGCTCGACTACGACGCGATCGCCGCGATTGCTCGGGAATGCAAGCCGCAGCTAATTATCTGCGGCTACTCGGCGTACTCTCGGGTCATCGACTTCGCGAAATTCCGCGCGATCGCCGATGAAGTCGGTGCCTACCTGATGGCGGACATCGCCCACATCGCCGGACTGGTCGCCGCCGGCGTACATCCCTCGCCCTTCCCACACGCCCACGTGGTCACCACGACCACGCACAAGACCCTCCGCGGTCCACGCGGCGGCCTCGCGCTCTCGGACGATCCCGAGATCGCGAAGAAGATCGACCGCAAGGTGTTTCCGGGTAGTCAGGGCGGTCCCTTGATGCACGCGATCACCGCGAAGGCAATCGCATTCGGTGAGGCGTTGAAGCCCGAATTTAAGACGTACTCCGCGCAGGTCGTTGCGAATGCCCGGGCGCTCGCCGACGCGTTGGTCGGCCACGGCTACCGGCTTTGTTCAGGCGGCACCGACAACCACCTCATGCTTGTCGACCTTCGCCCACGCGATGCCGAACTCACGGGCGCCGATGCCGAGAAGTGGCTGGAGACCGCCGGGCTCATCGTCAACAAGAACGGCATCCCCAATGACCCACGACCGCCGATGGTGACCAGCGGGCTTCGGCTCGGCACACCCGCGCTGACCACCCGGGGCATGAAGGAGCCGGAGATGGTCGAGGTCGCGGCCTGGCTCGATCGCGTGATGGCCTCCGGGGGCGATGCGGCGGTCTGCAGGGAAGTTCGCGAGGAGATCCGAAACTTCTGCGAGCGCTTCCCGCTTCCGCACTGACCGCGCTTGAAACCAATCTGACCCGAACCAAGACGGCCGCTGATCTCCAGATCAGCGGCCGTCGGTTCATGGTTCGTTCGTTCATGGTTCGTCGGGCAGGTTTCAGCGGGCCGCGACCGGCGTGCCGCAGTAGCACGAGGACGTGGGCATGACGTCGGCGCTCTTCCAGGCGTGCTTGAACGACTGATCGACTCGCATCGCTTCATCATCGCGGCCCTGGCCTCGGAGAGCCTCCCGCAGGCCAAGCAGCGCCCAGCCATTGGCGGGGTAGACCTCAAGGTCGCGGAGGTAGACCTTTTCGGCATCTTCGTATCGACCTTCGGAGACGAGCAGCGCCCCGTAGGCGTGGCGAGCGGGCATCATCCAGGGCGCCGGTTCGGCGTAGATGATTTTCTCCTCGGCGGCGCAGGCTTGCTTCAGGAGCTCCAGTCCGAGCGTGGTGTTTCCCGCCTTGAATTCGATCTCCCCGAGCAACACAAGCCGGGCGAGCGGCATGATCTCCGTGGCCGGCTGGTTCCCAAGAAACCGTTCGAGACCGTCGAGTGATTCGACCGCCCGGTCGAACGCGACGAGCTCCGAGCGGGCTTCGTCGATCCGGGCCGTGTTTGCGAAGGCGACGCCCCGGGCGTAATGCTGCAGGCAGTGGTTGACCTTCGCCCAGTCGGGATCGGTAGGCTCCGCGAGGATCTCCTCCCACATGCCGAATCGCACGAGGGCGTGCCATTTGCAGGAAGAAACGCCGTCGGTGGCGAACGCGAACGCCTCCATCAGCGGCGGTGGGACTTCGGTCCAGATCGCCCTGGCGGAAGAGATCGCTTCGCGTCGGCGTCCCTGCATGGTCGCCGCCCAGGTGAGAAAATGTCGGTTGTGCGACATGTACAAGCGGTACTCGCCGGCGTTGGGGTCACCCTCAAACCACTGGTCGTCGAGCGCGGCGGCGCGGCGGTTGCATTCCGCGGCGTCGTCGTAGCGTCCGGTCTGCATCCAGATGTGGGACGGCATGTGCACGAGGTGGCCGGCGGCGGGGATGAGGTCGATCAGTCGATCGGCCGCGGGCTCCGCGAGCTCCGGCCATGGGGACGACTCCATCGTGTGGATGTAGAGATGATTCGCGCCCGGATGCTGGGGATCTTGTCGCATCACGCCCTCGAGGATGGCGCGAAACTCTGGCGTTCGGTCAAGCGGCGCTCCTTCGGGGCTCCAGTATGCCCAAGGCTGAAGCGTGATCATCGCTTCGGCGGTCCAGGTCTGGACGTCGGGATCGAAGGGGAACGCGGCGGCGACCTCGCGCATCGCGTCCAGATAGGCCTCGTTCTGCGCCGTGAGATCCTCGGGCATCGGGTACTCGTAACGCGACCCGACGGCCTCGATGAGGGCTCGATTCACCGCGGTCTCGCGATCCCGGAGTTCGAAAGCCCGAGTCGCCGCCGCCCGCGACCACTGGTCCTTGGGCGGAATGATCGCAGGGTTGTTCTGATTTGGGCCAGAGGCGTAGGCGATGCCCCACCAGGCCATGGCGAAGTCTGGGTCGTGCCGGGTCGCTTCCATGAAAGAGGCGATGGCGCCATCAAAGTTGTAGCCGTTCATCAGGGCCAGCCCCTGATCGAACCAGCGACGAGCCTGCTCGGAGTCAGTCACCACCGGACGGCGATGGGTTCCCAGGCGTTCGAGGATCATGGGTGGTGCCGGCATCGACGCATCCGGGAGCGCCGGAGGAGCCGCCGAGGCGACGGGGAGGCAGAGGGCAAGGGCGGCAATCAACAAGATTCAATCTCCGGGGAGGGGCAGCAAGATGAGGACGATGCCTCTCTTCGTAGACGAACGATGAGTCTATCGTGATGGACTTCCAACCTGTGAAATGACGGCGACTTGGCCGGATCGCGGGCTGGCTCGATCGCCTGAAAGCCTCCGGGGGCGATACGGCGGTCTGCAGGGAAGTTCGTGCGGAGATTCGAAACTTCTGCGAGCAATTCCCGCTCCCTCATTGATTGTTCCGATGGATTGGGGAACGACCCTCGCATCCTCTCTTCCCTCGGAGCCAGCGATCAACATGTCCGACCCGATCTTCGACCAGGAACGTCTCGAATGTCCGCCCACCCTCGACTACCGCGTCGAGCAACTCGTTCCGGTGGTGGTGGGGGCGCACCCGAGGGCGGAAATCGCCGACCGGCCGTGGGCGGATCGCTTGGTACGGTTGATGCGGGCCAGCCTGCGAACTCGGGGGCTTGAGCTTGCCGACGGCCCGATTCCCTTGGTGATGACCGATGTCTGGTATCTGAATGACGAGGCGCTACGACTTCAACCCACCATCGCCATTGGTGATCCGTCCGTGAATGCGACCAGTGCGTACTTCGCCAACCGTTTGCCCTGCGCCTACGCGATCGAGAACGCGTGCCAGTTGCTGCTCGATCCGGAACTCCTCGAACCGCGGGTTTGTCTGTGGGGGGTCGACGACGAGAGTGCGGGGCTTGCCATGGAACGGTTCGAGACCCGCTGGCTCGAGGAATTCCTCGACGCGGTCGAGAACGTCGTCGAGGCCTGAGGCGCTTGAGCATTCGCATCGTTCAGTCATTTTGGTCGAACGCCGGACTTCAGATCGCCGCGAGTCGTCGGGCGGTTTCTTCGCGCCGGAGTGCATCGATCAACGACCCCATCTCGCCGGAGAGAAGTACGCCGAGATTGACGCTCTCGCCGATCCGATGGTCGACCGCGATGTTCTCCTTGGCGCGGTAGGTTCGAATTTTCTCGGCGCGGTTACCGGTGCCGATCATCGAGTTGCGTTCCGCGGATCGGGCGGCGTCTCGTTCGGCCTTCTGGCGTTCGAAGAGTCGTGCACGCAGGAGTGTCCACGCTTTCTCCCGGTTCTGCGCTTGGCTCTTGGTCTCCTGCATGCGGACTTCGATGCCGGTGGGTCCGTGGATCAGGTGCACTGCGGTCGCGACTTTGTTGACATTCTGGCCGCCAGGTCCCTGCGCGGTGGTGATTGACTCTTTGACATCATTCTCGTCGAGTTCGACGTCGACCTCTTCGGGCTCCGCCAGAACGGCGACGGTGGCAGTCGAGGTATGGACTCGGCCCTGAGTCTCGGTCGCCGGAACCCGTTTGACCTGATGCGTCCCGCCCTCGAATCCCAGATCCGACCAGACCCCGTCTCCCGCGACTTGAATCACCGCGGCCTTGATGCCGCCGGCATCACCCGCGGAGAGTTCCAGCGGCTCGAATCGCCACTTTCGATTCACGGCAAATCGGCGGTACATTTCAAGTAAGTCACCCGCCCAGAGTCCGGCTTCATCACCACCGACCCCGGCTCGTATCTCCAAGATCACCGAACCGACTGCTCGATCGTCGGCACTGACCAGTTCGGCCTGGATCGATTCGGCGAGGGTCGCCATGGTTGATTCCAGCTTGGGCATCTCTTCGCGAGCAAGGGCCACGATCTCGGGATCTTCGTCGGCTGAAATCGCGGCGGCGTATTCGGCGTGCTCCGCTCGCGCGGCGTCGAAGGCGATCAGCCCTTCTACCACCGACGACAGGGCCTTCCGTTTGGTTGAGAGGCGGGCCACCGCTCGGTGATCGCAGAGCACCTCGGGATCTTCGAGTTGACGACCGAGATCCTGATGCTGGTCTCGAAGTTCTTCGAGCTTCAGCCGGAGATTGTCGGGGAGGTTTGTGGCCATTCGTTCCGAGGCCTATCGATCGCAGGGGGCGGCGATGCGCGGCGGGCGATACGAAAAGGCCCGTCACCGCAATCATGCGGCACGGGCCTCGGTGAATTCGAAGATGTCGAGGGCTGCGGGAGGGGACCGATCCCCTCCGCGCTCTACGCGTCTTTCTTTTTCTTGTCGAAGTAGTTGCCCGCGAACTTTCGCTGGAACTTCTCGACGCGACCCGCCGTGTCGACGAAGGCGCTCTTGCCGGTATAGAAGGGGTGCGAGCCCGACCAGACCTCGACGTGCAATTCGGGGACGGTGGCGCCGACGGTCATGACGACGTCGCCACGGAAGTACACCTTGCACTCAGGGTGGTATTCAGGGTGGATCTTGTCCTTCACGGGGACGCTCCAAGGCTCGTAGAGACTGGCGTCGAAGCCAGGCAGTATTCAGAAGGTCTGTCGTGATCAAGGCGATCGCGAAAAGACGGGATACCGGGTATCCGGCGAATCGCAGAGTATACCGAGGACGGTTTGCGGAGCAAGGTCACCGCCTCGGAAATACGGGGCGCTTGATCCAATCGGGGGGCTGCTCAACCCGACGAAAGCGTCTTCAAGGTCCTAAAATCATGTTTCTACTCAAGCGTGGCCCTTGACGCAGCCGATCGCTCCGGTACGCTAATGCGTCTTCGATCCCCTGTAGCTCAGTTGGTAGAGCGAGCGGCTGTTAACCGCTAGGTCCTTGGTTCGAGCCCAAGTGGGGGAGTTCTCAAGCAAGGCCCGTGTCCGAAAGGACGCGGGCTTTCTTTTGGCCTTTTTTGGACGAAGTGCAGAGCCGGCTGGTGTGGGGTGCGGCGGGTTCCGAGGGCCTTGGGAGGACGAGAGGATACGGCGAGACCGACGGGAATTCCGAAGATATACCGGAGGGCGGTATTCTGGGGTCCATGACTGAGGCTCGATTTCAGACGCCACGTCTCCTGGTCCGAGACTGGCATCTCGCCGATCTTCCCTCGATTCTCGAGATCTATGGCGACCGTGAAGCGATGCGGTTCGTCGATGGCGGCCGTCCGCTCGATCTGGCCGGCGTCGAGACCTGGTTCGAGGTGACGAACCGCAACTATGCCGAGCGGGGTTACGGGATGTTCGCGATCGTCGAACGGTCGAGCGGGTTGCTCGTGGGGTGTGGCGGGCTCGTTCATCCGGGGGGACAGGTCGATGCCGAGGTGAAGTATGCGTTTCTGCGATCGCGATGGAATCTGGGAATGGCCAGCGAGGTGGTGCCGGCGTTGCTTCGTCATGCGTGGGAGCGTCATGGGATCGTGCGGGTGATCGCTACGAGTGACGGGGCGCATGCGGCGTCGCACCGTGTGCTGGAGAAGAGCGGCATGATTCGGGAAGGTTCGAAGGCGGAAGCAGACGGCCGGACGACGATCACGCATGCGATCGAGTTCCAGCAAGTCATGGATCAGGCGTGAGCGTGATCTCGGGGGGATGCCGAGCTTGGTGCGGACGATCGGGGCGTTCGGCAGGGCTTCCGAGTTGACTGACGGGATGATCTGCGACCTTCGCCTCGGAAACCTTCTCGCGTCCAGGCAGTGGGTCCGCCCCCGCGTCAAACTGCTCTGCCGGGACGAATGGCCGTTTTCGAGATGCTGGACTGACTTGCCGGATCCACCTCCTGATATTAAAGTGATACAAATCGTCGGTCGATATGCCACTTAGACAGACGTTTGGTAACACTGTATGGCTCGAAAGACACAAACAGACCGGCTTCTCGACTATGTCCGCGATCGCGGCATGGTCCGTCCACGTGACCTCGAATCGCTCGATATCCCGCGCGCTGTTCTCAAGCGGCTGGTCGATAGGGGGAAACTGATCCGACGTTCTCGGGGCGTCTACACCGTGCCCGACCACGAACCCACCCGGCACACCGACCTGGCCGAAGTCTGTGCCCGCGCACCTGGGGCCACGGTCTGCCTGATCTCCGCACTCGACTTCCATGAACTCACCACGCAGATACCGCACGCCGTCTGGATCATGATCGACCGTTCCGGCCGGCGGCCCAAGATCGAACGACTGCCGATTCACATCGTCTACGCATCCGGGGAAGCACGAACCGCCGGCGTGGAAACGCATGAGGTCGAGGGAGTCACCGTCGCGCTGACCAACCCCGCGAAGACTGTCGCTGACTGCTTCAAATATCGCGATCATGTTGGCCAGGATGTGGCCATCGAGGCGCTGCGCGATTGCCTGCGCCAACGCAAGGCAACGCCGAGCGACATCTATGAAATGGCGAAGATCGATCGCGTGTCGAAACGGGTGCGGCCCTACATTGAGGCTCTGGCATGACCGAGAAGCCGGCGAAAAATATGGCGGCATCAGTGCGCCAGCGGTTGCTGAACCTGCGCGAATCACAGGGGGGAGACTACAACGCGCTGCTGACGCAGTACGCGATCGAGCGTTTCCTGTACCGCCTCTCGAAGTCGGAGTTGGCGGATCACTTCATCCTCAAGGGGGCCATGCTCTTTCGTGTGTGGTCAGGCACGACGCACCGCCCCACGAAGGACCTCGATCTGCTTGGCAGCGGCGATCCATCACCGAACGCTGTGGCGAACACGATTCGACACATCGTCGCCGTTTCCGTGAACGATGACGGCATGACGTTTGACGCGTCATCCATCGAGGCGCGGGAGATACGTGAAGCGCAGGAGTACGGTGGTATTTGTGTGAAGCTGGTCGCATTCCAGGGCAACGCGCGGATCCCGATGCAGATCGACGTGGGATTCGGGGACGCGGTGACACCGGCCGCACAGATCCAGCCGTTCCCGACCCTGTTGGACATGGATGCACCTCAGTTGCGCATGTACCCGCCCGAGACCGTCATCGCCGAGAAAGTCGAAGCAGCGGTTAGGCTGGGCATGACCAACAGCCGGATGAAGGACTACTTCGATCTGCTCGTTCTTCTCCGGGATGAGAATATGGCCCACGAGCGCGTGGTCGATGCCCTCACCGCGACGTTTCAGCGCCGGAAAACGCCGCCCCCGGCCGAAGTCCCTCCGGGACTGTCGGATGACTTTGGCCGTGATGAACGGGCGAGCCGCCTCTGGCGCGAGTTCCTTCGCCGGATGGAGATCGACGACATGCCGACGGACTTCATCGCGGTTGTCACGGAGCTGCGCGATCACATCTGGCCGTTGCTCGTGAAGGCGCGAAACCGCCAGGAGTCATGAAATTTGCGCCGCCGCCGGCGCTCGCTTCGTGTCGGATCCTCATGGTTTGAACAGGTGCGATTCAGGCCCTCAAGCCAACCCGGCGTGAAACTCGAATCCTCCAATTCGAAGCCCGAAATCCATTGGGAGCCAAGCGGTAAGTTCATGTCAGCCTGCTTTTTATGATCGATCCAATCTCGCTTGACAGTGGCAGAGTAACCTCTCCAGCCATATGAAAATCACCGAGTTCGGATGTGGTATGACTCACGGAGTTTCAAACGACGAGCGCCGCGAGCACCCCACGGTGCCTGCGGGGCTCGTGGTCTTTTTTGGGAGGTGGGCGGCTTCACAGCAGCCCTCGTACTCGAAGAGGGTCGCCATGTCGGTGGTGTGGACGGCCGCCCGTGGCATGACCTCCGAGGCGGGTGGAGGTGGGGTGAACCTTCACGCCTCGCCCACTGCAACCTTCGAGCTCAGACGGTTGGCGTCATCCAATCTCCTCAGGGGTGGCGTGCCCGGGACCTCGCATTGGCCCGGGTCCTCGGCGGCGAGATTGAAGTCCATGATTTGAACACCCGGCGGTCGAGGAATTTGCTCGTGCCAGTGGGCTCAAGAGAAAACCGAAGGGAACCGTGTCAGGTCCGTTCGGTGCCATCATCATTGCTCACTCTTTCCCATTGAGGATCGATCAAGCGCCCCCCCGCGGCGAAGCCTGCGGGCGTGAGGATCCTGGGGGGTTGAATCGATTTCTCTCGAGCAATCCACCGGTTTTCCCTCGGTGATCGCGCCGGAGGTTTCCGAGGTCGCTGCCGCGGACCAGATCGCCAACTCGGACCCTCAGGACTGGAGAAGTCTGTCAGCGTCGGTCAGCGGCACTGCCCGACCGCCAGAACACGCCTCGAACAGAAAACCGGCCCGATCCACATCGTGAACCGGGCCGGTGAATTGATCGTCATGTTTCGAGTCCGAAACCCGTCGCGATCAGGCGACGCGCTGTCGCTTGCGACGCATGCCCGCGGCACCCATCGCCAGGCCGGCAAGGCCGCCGATTCCCGGAACAGCGCCGCCGCCGCTGTTCGCCGGCATCGTGATCGACGCGCCGGAGCCGGCGACGTCGACACTGTAGCTGTTGATTGTGAAGGACCTTTGGCCTGATGATCGGTTGAAGTCGAAATTGATCCAGCCGGCCACGTAGTTAGAGCTCGGTGTGTGCTGCACGAAGAAGCCGAGGTAGCGGTTGCTTCCGGTATCTCCGGTGCCGAGCAGGTTGAAGTTACCCATCTGGGAGCCGCCGTAGCCATTGTTTGTCACGCCGGCCCCGGTCGCACCAGAGGAGATCACCTTCGACTGGGTGCCACCCGACCAAAACTGTATCTGTCCGGCGTCATCTCTGTCATTGATCGACAACCCCATGGATGCGGCGTTGTTCGACGACCAAAAGGCAAAGACATTGAAATCAATGCCTCCGGCGTTGAAGACAGCCGTGTTCGTAAAAATCTGTCCCGCGTTGGCAGTCACCGTGGTCGGAAAACCGCCTCCTGCGGTGGCCTCGGCGGAGATACCGCCGACGGCGAGACCGCCGAGCGCGGCACAGGGTGCGGCGGCAAGCGCGGAATACTTCTGCAATCTACTGACGGAATTCATCATCATCAATCTCCCTTGGACGGAATGGCCTGCTATCGGAATCAAAACACGCGGTTCGTTCAGCAATCCGTAGTTTGGGGGGAAAAATTTCCCCAAAATATGAGTTAAGTTCCAAGTGTGGCTTGGAAATTTCTTCCGCCACGTTGGCGGAATGGCCTACATCATAAAACTAATGACAATGGATGCAAGAAGAATTCGAGCAGGTTCCAGCGAACAATAAGTCGCAGTTTGATCGGACGGCTGCAATCTCGTCCGCGACCTCGCGGTTCCGAACGCCCGTAGGCTCGAGCGGTGCACGTTCGTGGGGAATGCGGCCGAGCGCGATGGTCCGGTGGGCCGCTCCGAAGGGCTCTTCTGACGGATGGTTCCGCCTGACTGTTCGCGATCAATCACTCGGCGCGGTCGATCTCTCGCGACGCGCGGAGCGTGGTTCAGAGCCGTCGAGACGGTTCGCATGGCCGAGGATTGAGATCGATGCGATCGAGCGCGGGATCAACCGAACCGGTCGAGATTCATGACCTTGTCCCAGGCGGCGACGAAGTCATGCACGAACCGCTCGTTGGCGTCTTCGCATGCATAGACCTCGGAGATCGCTCGGAGCTGCGAATTGGAACCGAAGACCAGATCGACCGCCGTACCCATCCACTTCACGGTGCCGGTTGCTTGGTCCTGCCCTTCGTAGAGATGGGGGCACTTCTTCGAGACCGCCCAATCTGTCTTGGGATCGAGGAGGTTAATGAAGAAATCAGTACTCAGTGATCCAGGGCGGTCGGTGAGGACGCCGAGAGAGGACCCCCCGGTATTGGCGCCCAGAACTCGGAGCCCGCCGATCAAGACGGTCATTTCCGGGGCGGTCAGCGTGAGCAGCGACGCTCGGTCAATCAGCAGGGCTTCGCTCGGCCGTGGGTCGTCCGGGTTGGCGTGGTTTCGGAATCCGTCCGAGCTCGGTTCGAGGACCGCAAACGAGTCGACGTCGGTCATCGACTGGGTGGCGTCCGTTCGACCGGGCCGGAAAGGCACGGTCAGTTTCACACCCGCCTGACTCGCGGCTTGTTCAACCGCGGCACTCCCGCCGAGGACAATGAGATCGGCGAGTGAGATTCGCGTGTCATCACTTTGCTTTGAATTGAAGTCATTCTGAATGACGGTCAATTCGGCGAGGGTGGTCTTGAGCTCCGCCGGGTCGTTGGCGGTCCAGTCTCTTTGCGGTGCCAAACGAATCCGGGCGCCATTGGCCCCGCCGCGTTTGTCGGTGCCGCGGAAGGTCGAGGCGGAGGCCCAAGCCGTGGTGACGAGCCGCGGAATGGAAAGGCCGCTGTTGAGCACGGCTGATTTCAGTTCGGCCACATCATTCTGGTCGACGAGTTTGTGGTCGAGGTCCGGGACCGGGTCTTGCCAGATGAGGACTTCGGCGGGCACGTCCGAACCGAGGTACCTCGGCCTTGGCCCCATATCGCGATGGGTGAGTTTGAACCACGCCCGTGCGAAGGCATCCGCGAACGCCTCGGGATTCTCATGGAATCGCCGAGCGATCGGTTCGTAGGCAGGGTCCATCCGCATGGCCAGGTCGGTGGTGAGCATGACCGGCGCATGTCGCTTGGTGGAATCGTGCGCGTCGGGCACACTGGTCGCGGCCGCGGGGTCGGTCGGCGTCCACTGCTTCGCGCCGGCAGGACTTTGGGTCAGTTCCCATTCGTAGCCGAAGAGCGTGTCAAAGTAGCTGTTGTCCCACTGGGTTGGGTTGGGGGTCCAGGCGCCTTCAAGTCCGCTGGTGATGGCATCGGCACCGGCGCCAGTTCCGTAGGAATTCTTCCAGCCCAGACCCATCTGCTCGAGGGGTGCGGCCTCGGGTTCGCGGCCGACGTATACGTCGGGATCCGCGGCGCCATGTGTCTTTCCGAAGGTATGACCACCGGCGACCAAGGCCACGGTCTCTTCGTCGTTCATGGCCATGCGGCCGAAAGTCTCGCGAATGTCATGGGCGGCGGCGAGCGGGTCGCCGCTGGCATTGGGGCCTTCGGGGTTGACGTAAATCAGCCCCATCTGAACCGCGCCGAGCGGATTGGCGAGCTCGCGGTCGCCGGAATATCGTTCGTCCCCAAGCCACTCGGTCTCCGAGCCCCAGTTGATGTCCATTTGAGGTTCCCAGACATCTGCTCGGCCGCCGCCGAACCCGAACGGTTTCAAGCCCATCGACTCGATGGCGCAGTTGCCCACGAGGATCATCAGGTCCGCCCAAGAGACACGTTGTCCGTACTTCTGCTTGAGCGGCCAGAGCAGCCGTCGAGCTTTGTCAAGATTGGCATTGTCTGGCCAACTATTGAGCGGCGCAAATCGCTGCGTTCCGGATCCACCACCGCCGCGCCCGTCATAGATTCGGTAGGTTCCGGCGCTGTGCCAGGCCATGCGAATGAAGAACGGTCCGTAGTGACCGTAATCGGCTGGCCACCACTCTTTCGAATCGGTCATCAGGGTGAAGATGTCTTGCTTCAAGACGGTCAGGTCGACCGATTTGAATGCCTGGGCGTAGTCAAAGTCGCCACCCATGGGATTCGATTTCTCGGAGTGCTGATGCAGGATCGAGAGATCGAGTTGATTGGGCCACCAATTCCGATTGGACTGGTTTCCCTGCATTGAATTGGTGGTCTGGCTGAAGACCGGGCAGGTTGCGGAGGTCTGAGTCATGGCGGTCCTTGCGGGTTGGAAGCGGAGACGAGGCTTTGATTCAACGGCCGTTGGGCATGGATTCTTAACAGAACGGATGGAACGGGAAGAGGCGCCGAGGCCCGTGCGTGGCGGTCAAGTTCGGAGAAAGGGGGCATGATCGTGGCCGGTTGCGGTTCGGTCAACTGTAGGCAGTTCGCGGGGACGTGGTTGGTGCGGTCGGTGGCGTTCAGGGTGGCGGCGTTGATCGCCCTCTGGGCGTCGAGTTCGGCGTGCGGGTGGGATCGCGATGGCTCGCCCTCAAAACACGCATGCCCGTTCTCGGTCCTAGGGGCGTCGGGTGGGGGTGGTCTCGCCATCCGCAGGTCTATTCTCGCCAATCCTGACGCCCGAGATCGGTCGAGACCAGTGCTCGCAAGTTGCCGAAAAACCGAGTTTTCTCTGGTCAGTGTGGGGGAATGGCGTATCTTGGATCGGGTGAATTGATCGAGACTGGTTTTGCAAAAATGGAGAGATTGACGGATGGCTCATCTGGCTCATCTTGCTCATCGACTTGATCGCACCTCCAGAGGCTCGGCCTTGGTGGCATCGCTGTTGGCGGTGGCAGTCGTGTCGCTCGCCACCTCCGGATTCGCGGGTGATTCGAAGGACGCTGGTCCCTGCGACCCGTCGAGCGAACCCTGGATCTACCCTGCCGAGGCGGTGGACACCACTGACCCAGTGAGTTGGGCTCGATTCGCGTGGGACGGCTTCGTGGCGCTCAACTGGCCACAACTCGAAGGGGGTGCGCCCGGCGAACCGGACACCAGCGTCACCATCTGCGACGAACCGAATGGGCGGCCTGCCTTTCTCCAGTGGATGCAAAAGGGACAGTTGCTTCTCCCCGACGGCGCGTCGCCGGGTACTTGGGACGATCCGACGTTCTCGACGCCGATGTTTACCCCCGAGGATGGCGGACCCACGCTCCCGCTCCTCGGCGCGCTGTCAAAGACCACTGGCCCGAATCTGGTCGACGAGTTTAACGAGGCCTTTAGTCATCGCCCGCTTCTCGATCAGAATGGGCGGTACGTACTCTTTCAGATCTTCCTGAATCGATCAGAATTCGAATACATCTCGCAGAACGGCTACTACGACGCGGCGAATCAATATGCCGCGTTTCAACCGGGCGGCGAATTCGTCGGATTCCCCGCGACTGGTCAGCCGGCGGACTTCGATCCGCCGATCGATCTTCCGGAGTGGGCGCAGCAGGGGGCGATCGAACTCAAGGCTTCCTGGAAGCAGCTCGACGAGGCGGAGATCGCCAGTGGTCGATTCTTCATGCAGGACGTTTACTACGCCAGTAATCTTTCGCGATCGGAGTCGCCGTGCGGCCCGGTCACGGTGGGGTTGGTGGGACTCCATGTCCTGCAACTGACTCCGAGCACCGGCGCGACCTGGTTCTGGGCCACGTTTGAACAGGTCGACAACGTGGACATCCTTCCGGGCAATCCGAATGGTGCGCCATCCTTTAATCCGGGGTCCGACCCCGACGTCGACTGCCCGCCTCCCTATGAGAACGGGTACGCCTGCAACGGACCGGAATGTACGCCGTCTGATCCGGGCGGCACGACGGATTGTCCGCCGTATGCACCGGAATCCGGGCCGCTTTCCACTGTCTGCGATGCCGAGCCATCCCGAGCAGTCAACGTCTCTCGAATTCCCGAGATGGTGACGCCGGACGACGTCGAATCGGTGAACGACGAGTATCGGGCTCAACTCCCCGCTCCCTGGAAGTACTACCGGCTGTTGAACACCATCCAGCCCGACCCCGCGGGTCCGAGCTGTATTCCGCCCAACGAAATGAACACCGTCAATACAGCCTATATGACCAACGTGACGATGGAGACGTACACGCAGTACTACCAGTTCATTTCGCTTCCGAAATGTGACGGCACCGACATCTCGCCGATGAGCATGAACTGCACGGATTGTCATTCGGTGGCGAAGCCGCTGGGGGCGCCGACGGTGCGTTACGAAGGAGTGGATTTTCCCGATCCGGAATACCAGATCTTCTCGTTCATGTTGAACAATGCGAAGAACTCTTGTTCGGCGGACCTCAACCACGACCGGGTGGTCGATTCCGCGGACCTTGGAATTCTCATTGCGAACTGGGGTTCGAGCCAGTCCCGTGATCAACTCGATGGCGACGCGCCAGTCAATGGTGGTGACATCGGAATCCTGATCGCGGATTGGGGCGCCTGCCCGGATTCGGCACCGCTCGCACCGCCTGAAGATGAGTCGGGATTCGAACGCCTCGCGAGATCAATCGGTCGCTGAGGCCGAGTATTCCAGAGGATCGGACCCCCACGCCGAGAAGTGGGCATCGTGTTTGGCGCAGGATTCGAGCGTGAGTCCCCGGCCTCTTTTCTCGCGCTCAGGCTGGTCTAGTCCTGCTCGACCAAGTACCAACCGTCTCCAAGATCCTGGGTCCAGTTGGTGTTGTCCCAAATGTTTCGGAAATGCGGCGGCCCGAATGGGAGCTGCCGGCTGGCGAGTTCGGGGACGAACTCCGGCGGCTTGCGGACCACGAACATTCCTCCACCCGCTCCGCCATTCAACTGAAAGCCGACGGCGTCTCCGCCTCGCGACATGCGGATCTGCCGGAATCGAAAAATGCCGACGTTGGTCGGACCGGAGATGACTTCGCCGCCCGCCACTCGGTCGGCAATTTTCGTCATGGCCGTTTGATGCAGTTTGAAGGAAAGCACGACCGGCCAGTCGTTGACGCCGATGCTGAGAAAGACGAGCGGAACGAGATAGCCCGCGAGTCGTCTTTGCCAAGAAATCGGTTGAAGGGGCAGTGCAAGCAAGATGAACTGAAGCAGGATCAACGGCACAGCGGCAATGGCCAGCATGAAGAGGAGGAGCCAGTACCCCCCGATCGCCGAATAGACGAAGATCAAGAGCAGCGCCAACCAGCTTGCGTAGTACAAGAGCCGGCAGGTCCCGATCAGCCATCGGCGATATCGGTTCGTCGCGATGTTCGCGGTGGTCCGAGGGTCGTTCGGATTGAAGGGGCGACCGCATTCGGGGCAGGCGTCGGTGGTGAGCCCTTGCAACTCATGGGCGCAGCCGATGCAGCCGCGGCCGTGAAGGGCTTCGGGGTTGGAGGGCGGGGCTTCGATGTGGTCGGGATGCGTCACGATCTAGAAACTCCGGTTGACGGTTCGTGAAGCGGCGGCGGTGAACGGTACCAGCATCGAAGATCATCTGGCCCACGAAATCAAGTGATCGGAGGCGACGCCGCTCAGCGCCGCTGTTCCCATCCCTCGGCGAGTCGCCAACAACGATGGATTCGCTGGTTGCGAAAATCATCCGGTACCGATCGATTGCTGATTTCACGGCTGCCAAAGCCCGCGGGGACCGCGGAATCGTCGAGTTCAAAACTTCGCGAGTTGGTCGAGAAGAAGACCTCGCCTTTGGGGGCGACGAATCGAGCGATCCAACGAAGCAGATCTGGGTGGTCGCGATCGATGGCGAATGAACCGGCTTTCATTCGTTTCGAATTCGAAAAAGTGGGGGGGTCGCAGATGACGATGTCGTATCGTTCGTGTTCCGACGAAGGTCCAGCCTCGAGCCACTGCAGGCAGTCCGCTTGAATGACCTGATGATCGCGATCGGAGGAAAGTCCGTTGAGGGTGAGGTTTCGCTCGTACCAGTCGAGGTAGGTTCGGGACATGTCGACCGTCGTGGTGGCGACGGCCCCACCCGCCCGCGCATGGACACTGAATGCGCCGGTGTAGGCAAACAGATTGAGCACTCGCTTGCCCGCCGCTCGCTCCCCGACAGATCGACGCGTCGGCCGGTGATCGAGAAAGAGCCCGACGTCGAGGTAGTCAGAGAGATTGATCTCGAATCGGATGCCGTGTTCGTCGACAATCTTGGTCGTGGATTTGGTGTCTACCCGCTCGTACTGGTCTCGATCGCCGTCGCCGGTTCGCTGCCGGCCTCGATGCTTCACATGCAGCCGTTCGGCAGGGATGTTCAGGCCCGCCAGGATCTCGGCTTGGGCATCGCGGCGATGTTCGATCTCTTTCTCGGGTGTGTCGTCTTTCTTACGAGCATGGAGCCAGGCGACCGCATCGCCGTCGCGGGTTGGATCCGCGGCGTTTGGGTCGCCGTACCAGTCGACAATCGCGGGATAGTCGGGCACGTCGCGTTCGTAGAGGCGAAAACAGGAGATCCCCTGTTTGCGACCCCACTTCGCGAGGTGTTTCATTCGGTTGGCGAGTCGTTCTCCGAGCATGGCGAGCAACGGTAGCAGGTTGGTCAGGTGGTTCGGATCGACGCAAACTGGAACCCGCGTCCATCGAACAGGCCAAGGTCACTGAGTTTGAGCGCGGGGATCACCAGCAACGCCATGAATGAAAGGGTCATGAAGGGTGCTCGGAGCTCTGAACCGAGATGGTGGGCCATGGCGGTGAGTTGCTCATAGGCTTCCGCGACCTCCTCGGCCGGTCGATCGCTCATCAGCCCGGCGATCGGGAGGGGAAGACTCTTGCTTTGCCCCTCGCCCAGTACGGCGAGTCCGCCCTGCAGTTCAAAGACGGAATTCACAGCCGCGCAGACCGCGCCCCGGGTCGTACCAACCGCGATGACCTGATGAGAATCATGAGCGACACTGCTGGCGATGGCGCCGGTGCGGATCTTGAAACCGCGAACAAAGGCCATCGCCGGTGGTGCTGGCTGGTAGCGATTGCAGACCGCGAGAAGCAACGTGTCTTCGTCCGCGTCTGGCTCAAGGTGATCGCCTTGTGGCTTGAGGTGCGCCGTGGTCTCACCGGTGATGAGTTCTCCATCTTTGGCGACGATGACTCGAACTTCGACCGGAGACGTCCCCCCGCCGGCGGGAATGGCAAAGTCAGAGGGTGCGAATCGTTGGGCTCGGAAGCGATTGGGGGTGGCGGTGGGCTCGGCCGGGACCAGGCATGCCCCGTCTCGGGCGATCAACTGGCCGCCGATCCAGGTCTGTCGAACCTGAAAATCGACGAGATCATCGACCACAATAAAATCGGCCCGGTCACCGACCCGGAGTAGACCGGTGGGGAGGCCATAGTGCTTGACGGGGTGGACGCAGGCGGCGCGGAGCACATCGAAGACGTCGACGCCGTGGGCGACGCACCTGGCGACGGACTGGTTGATGTGCCCGCGAAGGAGGTCGTCCGGATGTGCGTCGTCGGTTGAAAACATCGCTTGCCGCGGAAACTCGAGGAGGATCGGCCAGATCGCTTCAAGGTTTCTGGCCGCACTCCCTTCTCGAATCAGAATATGCATCCCCGCGTTGGCCTTGTCACGGGCTTCCTCGAGCGTAAAGCACTCGTGATCGGTGGTCATCCCCGCGGCGGCGTAACGGGTCGCATCTTCGCCGCGGAGGCCTGGGGCGTGGCCGTCAATTGGTTTGCCGAGTCGTTGGGCGGCGGCGATCTTGGCCATGACCTCGGGGTCATCATGGAGAACGCCTGGCCAATTCATCATTTCCGAGAGATATCGAAAACGATCGTCCGCGAGAAGTCGCTCGGCCGCCACGGCATCGATTCGTTCGCCGGAGGTCTCGAAGTCGGTCGCCGGGACACAGCTGGGGACCCCAAAGTAGATCGGCATGCAAGCCCGTTCCGCCTCGGCCAGCATGAACTCGAGGCCCGCCTCGCCCAGAACGTTGGCGATCTCGTGCGGATCACTGACCGTGGCCACGGTGCCGTGTCGGACGGCGACCCGTGCGAACTCCGTAGGAGGAAGCATGCTGCTCTCGACGTGGACGTGGGCGTCGACAAAGCCGGGCAGGAGGAATCCCGGGTCGATCGGCTCATCGTCTCGAAGGGGATGAATCGAGGTGATGAGGCCATGCTCGACTTCAACCGTCGCCGGAGAAATCTGCCTGGAATGAAGATCGACAATCTGCTGACGCAAGGTGGGCATCGATGAAGATTAACGGAAACGAGGATGGCGCCAAGAGTTGGCCGCTCGGGTGGCCCCGTGGTCTCGGTCGGAACTGGTCTTCTCACCGTGAGTCAGTCGATGGTGGCTAATCGAAGCGGTTAGGCTGAACAAGATTGATGGCCCGCGGTGAGCGGGGATCTAGATCTTGAGAACGGAAACGACCTCGATGAGCGACACCCCGAATCCACATCGTCCGCTGGCGTTTATCCGAAGGGAACGAGCCTTTTTGGTCGGCATCGCGACGGCGGGGTTGTTTTTCACCTTCGGCGGATCCTGGCTCGGGGATTTGAGCAATCCGGGGTGGGCGATTTTCATGTTCGCATGGCTCTTTGCGATCATGCTCTGGGCGTCGTTCGCGGTGGTTCGGCATGCCGACGGTCTGGCCGTCCGTCTGGGTGAGCCCTTCGGAACCCTGATTCTCACGCTGGCCGTGATCAGTATCGAGGTGGTGATGATTTCCGCGGTCATGCTGACCGGGGCGGAAAATCCCGCCCTGGCCCGTGACACGATGTTTGCCGTGCTGATGATCGTGCTCAACGGGATGCTGGGGATCACGCTTTTGCTGGGCGGCCTCAAGCATCACGAGCAGGAGTACAACCTGCGTGGTGCGTCGGCCTATCTCGGGGTCATCATTCCGCTGGCGGCGATGTGCATCGTGATGCCAAAGTACACCGCCTCCACCCCAGATTCCTCCCCGTCGCCGCTCTTTGCGGTCTTCCTGATCGTGATGTCGGTCGGTCTCTACGGGATTTTTCTGGCGCTTCAGTCCGCCCGGCACAGTCAGTATTTCAGGCAGCCAGTTCGGGAAGAGGGTGGAGACGCCGATGATGACGGCCACGGCCACGGCGATTTGGAAGTATTCGGGGTCGGATATCACGCGGTGATGCTCGTGCTCACGATGCTCCCGATCGTGCTTCTCTCAAAGAATATGGCGAAGGTTGTGGATCATGGCAGTGAGGCTTTGGGGGCGCCCACGGCGCTGAGCGGCTTCCTCGTCGCCATCCTCGTTCTCTCGCCGGAAGCCATGGCGGCGGTGAAGGCGGCCTTGGCCAACCAGCTCCAACGGACCGTGAATATCGCGCTGGGCTCAGCGCTGGCGACCATTAGTCTCACCATTCCCGCGGTTCTGCTGATCGGGTTGGCCTCCGGGAAGACGGTCGAACTTGGCCTGGAAAATGTGGAACTGGTTCTGCTCGTGGTGACCCTCGCGGTCAGCATGGTGAATTTCGGGAGCGGTCGGACCAATATCATGCAAGGAGCGGTGCATCTCCTGCTGTTCTTCGCCTACGTGGTCCTCATTTTCGATTGAAGCCGTCGGTCTGCTCGTCGCGCGATCCCCTTCGCCGTATCATTGGCGACAGGGCGGCCATTGGGTCGATCGAACCCTCGAACCGAAGTTTTTCTGAACGGAGTGATCCCGATGGCAACCCGTAAACAACTTGACAAGCAGAAGAAGGCTCGAGCCTTCAAGAAGAAAAAGATGACCCTCGCCAAGGAGGCGAAGGCGCGTGAAGAAACGCCCGAAGAAAAGGCCGAACGCCGTGAGCAGCAGGCCTTCGATCGTAAGAATCCGGGTGGCGAGAAGCAGGGTGGTCTCCGCCCAGGTGGGGCCGCCACGCCGTCGATGCATCGGCCGCAGGGAGGCTGAACCTTCGATCGATCGTTCGCAAGTCCGCCCCCCAGAACCGCACGGAGTCTCCTCATGTCGATCCCGCCGCTCGCTCATCTGATCGGGGGGGCTTCTTATGAAGACGCCGGCACCTCGCAACGAATCAATCTCGATCCAGCCACCGGCGAGACGGTCTCGATCACGCCGCTGGATTCCGTGGATGCGGCGGACCGAGCAGTGGCCGCGGCCGCCTCGGCGTTCGAGTCCTGGTCGCAGACGCCCGTGGGCGATCGGATCCAACACCTCTTTCGATATAAGACGATTCTTGAAGCGCACGCCGACGAGCTGGCGGCCATCTTGGTCCGTGAGCATGGCAAGACGATGGGGGAGTCGGTGGGCTCGGTCCGCCGGGGTATCGACTGCATCGAACACGCGTGTGCGGCGCCGGTGCTGATGATGGGTCGAACGCTTCCCCAGATCGCGGTTTCTTCGTCGTTCTGTCGAACCGAGGACGAAGGCGGCATCGGCATCGATTCTTCGGCGGATCGCATGCCGTTGGGCGTCTGCGTCGGCATCACTCCTTTTAACTTTCCGATCATGGTGCCCATGTGGATGTGGCCGATGGCGGTCGCCTGTGGAAACACCTTTGTTCTGAAGCCGTCGGAGAAGGATCCAATCTCGGCGATCCGGACGACCGAGTTGGCCCAAGAGGCCGGCTTCCCAGACGGCGTCCTCAACCTCGTTCATGGCGGGCCCGCGGTGGTGGATCGTTTGCTCGCCCACGACGACGTGGCCGCCGTCTCGTTCGTCGGGTCGACGCGAGCCGGTGCGTCGATCTATGCCAAGGGGGCGGCTCACGGAAAACGAGTGCAGTGCATGTGCGGCGCCAAGAATTATTCGATCATCATGCCGGATGCCAATCGAGGCGCCGCGGTTGATGGCATCTTCGGTTCCGCCTTTGGAAACACCGGGCAGCGATGCTTGGCGGGAAGTGTGGTGATCTGTGTCGGTGATTCCGCGGAGTGGTTCGTGCCGGCGTTGACGGAAAAAACCAAGGGAATCAAGATCGGCGCTGGCGATCAAGCCGGCACCTCGATGGGACCCATGCAAGATCTCGAATCGCGGGATCGAGTGCTTGAGTACATCGGAATCGGCGAATCAGAAGGGGCGTCGGTCTTGATCGACGGTCGCACCGCGGAGATCCCGTCGGCCGGTTGCTTCGTCGGGCCCACCATCCTTGACCACGTGACGCCAGACATGCGGGTCGGCACCGAAGAGATCTTCGGTCCGGTACTCTCGGTGATGCGGGCCGGATCCCTCGAAGAGGCTGTGGGCTTCGTCAACCGCTCAGAATACGGCAACATGTCGGTCATCTTTACCGATTCCGGACATGCCGCACGGAAGTTTGAACGCACCGTTCAGGCCGGCATGCTGGGCGTCAATGTCGGCGTGCCGGCGCCAATGGCCGCCTTCCCCTTCAGCGGTTGGAAGAAGTCGTTCTATGGCGATCTTCATGTCAACGGTGAAGACGGCGCCCGGTTCTTTACGAAGTCACGAGTCACGGTCCGTCGCTGGATCTGAGGAAAATCGACCGATGCCAAGAATTACCCGCGCCGCGCTCATCCAAGCATCCAACGCACTCCCAGACTCAACCGATCTCGAAGCCATCAAAGCCGCGATGATCGAGAAGCATGTCGGCCTCATCGCTCAGGCCGCAGAGCGCGGGGCCAACGTCTGCTGCCTGCAGGAGATTTTCTACGGTCCATACTTCTGTGCCGAACAAGATCCGCGGTGGTACCGAACCGCCGAGCAAGTGCCCGACGGCCCGACGGTTCGGTTGATGCAGGAACTCGCCAAGAAGCATTCCATGGTCATGATTGTGCCGGTCTATGAAGAGGCGATGACGGGTGTCTACTACAACACCGCCGCGGTGATCGACGAGACGGGCGAGTACCTCGGAAAGTATCGAAAGCATCACATTCCGCATTGCCAACCAGGGTTCTGGGAGAAGTTCTACTTCACGCCCGGAGACCTCGGCTACCCCGTCTTTGAAACCAAGTACGGCAAGATCGGCGTCTATATTTGTTACGACCGCCACTTCCCAGAGGGCGCTCGTGAACTCGGCTTGAATGGTGCGGAGATCGTGTTCAATCCGTCGGCGACGGTGGCGGGTTTGAGTGAGTATCTCTGGAAGCTGGAGCAGCCCGCCCATGCGGTTGCCAATCAGTATTTCGTCGGCGCGATCAACCGGGTGGGCACCGAAGCACCGTGGAACATCGGCGAGTTTTACGGCCAAAGTTACTTCTGCGATCCGCGAGGTCAGATCGTGGTGGAAGGATCACGGGATCAAGATGAAGTGATCATCGCCGATCTTGATCTTGATCTGATTCAGACGGTCCGTGATACGTGGCAGTTTTATCGGGACCGGCGACCGGAATCGTACGAAGGCATCGCTGCCTGGTGAACGAGCGGAGCGAGCTTTTTGGGGGCTTGAGCCAGTGATCCCGTCGCGATCAGGGACCGGGCGATTCGTCCCCAATCAACGAACCTAAATTCAGAATCCACGCGTCAACCAGATCTTCTCTGGTCGAGGTCCGTTGGTAGGCAGGTTCTTCTGGGCTGGCTTGGGGGCCGTGGCGCCGAGGAGATTTTGCCGGTCTCGGTGTGAGTTGATCCAGAGGGCGGCCTGAGGGACATTCGAACGAACGCGGCGGTCGCGGATCGAAAAAGAACCCCCGGGTCAACTGTTGTAGCAACCGGTGGGTTCCAGTCGATCACAGGGGTTGGGTGACGACTCGCTGTTTCGTACTTCTCTGGAGCCATTCCACATGTCCGACGACAGGTTGTTGACGAATCCCGATCTCGCACCGGTGACCGAAGAACGCCGCACTTGGTCAAAATGGCATCTGGCGGCGCTGTGGATCGGCATGTCGGTGTGCATCCCGACCTATATGCTCGCCGCGGGCATGATCAAGGCAGGGATGAATTGGTGGCAGGCGGTGCTCACCGTGATGCTGGGCAACCTGATTGTTCTGGTCCCGATGATCTTGAACGGTCACGGTGGCACAAAGTACGGCGTTCCATTCCCGGTTCTGGTGCGTTCAAGTTTCGGGACTACCGGCGCTCAGATTCCGGCATTGGCTCGATCACTGGTTGCCTGCGGTTGGTTTGGAATCCAAACTTGGATTGGTGGGGCGGCGATCTACTCGATCATCATGACCTTGGGGTGGATCGACGTGGAGCCGGAATCAGCGAGAATTAGTTTTCTCGGAATCACCGCGATTCAATTCGGTTGCTTCATGATCTTCTGGTTGCTGCACGTGGGCATCGTGGTGACCGGCATCAATTCGATCAAGTGGCTCGAATCGTGGGCCGCACCGTTCTTGATTTTGGCGGGCTTAGCGCTCCTCATCTGGGCGTTGATGCAGGCCAATGATGCCGATGGCGGTATCCCGGCGCTTTTCAGTTCCAAGACAAACTATCCAGAGGGTTCGGGATTCTGGAAGGTGTTCTTCCCGCTGCTGACCGCGATGGTTGGTTTCTGGGCGACGCTTTCTCTGAACATTCCGGACTTCACGCGGTACTGCCGTTCTCAGCGTGAGCAGATCCAAGGGCAGTTGATCGGTCTTCCACCGACCATGACCCTATTTTGCTTTATTGGCGTGATGGTGACTGCGGCCACGGTCATGGTGTTCGGCGAAGCGATTTGGGATCCGGTCGCCTTGGTTGGGAAGCTGGGATCTAAGCCGGTGGTGGTGATCTCCATGCTCGCCTTGCTGCTGGCGACGCTCTCAACCAACCTCGCCGCCAACGTGGTGAGTCCGGCGAATGGGTTCTCGAACATCGCGCCTCGGCGCATCAGTTTCCGTACCGGCGCGATGATGACCTGCGTGATCGGCGCCCTGATCATGCCCTGGCGATTACTCGACAGCCTTGGTGATTACATTTTCACCTGGCTCATTGGATACAGCGCGTTGCTTGGTCCGATCGCGGGAATCATGCTCTGCGACTACTTTGTCATTCGTCGTACTCGACTCGATATCGATGACCTCTACGATCCCAAGGGGCGATATGCGGGCGTCAACTGGATCGCGATGGTGGCCCTGGTCATCGCCGTACTTCCGAATCTCCCCGGCTTCATCAACGCCGCCACCAACACCGCCGGGACGGCGGAGGCGGTGTTTCCCCCGGTCTTCGATGCGATCTATGATTACGCTTGGTTCATCGGGGTCGGCGTCGGCGCCTTGGTTCACTGGTTCGGGATGACGTTCACGAAGGGATTTGCACTTGAGCGATGAACATACAGATCCAGTGATGCCGGCAACGACGCATTCGCCAAAGCCATACGACGGCCCGAGTCGTGAAGAGGTCCTCGCCATGCGGCGGGAATTTCTCGCCCCGTCCTTGCTGACCTATTACCGCGATCCGGTGATGATCGTCGAGGGTTCGATGCAGTGGCTCTTTGACGAGACTGGCCGGCGGTATCTGGACTTCTTTGGCGGCATCGTGACGGTGTCGGTCGGGCATTGTCATCCCCGCGTGGTCGAGAAGGTCCGCGAGCAGGTCGAACGACTTCAGCACACCACCACGATCTATCTTCATCCGACGATCGCGGAATTTGGTCGAAAGCTCGCATCCACCATGCCGGCCAACTCGGGCTTAGAAGTCTGCTACTTCACCAGCTCGGGGAGTGAGGCCAACGAACTCGCCATGTTGATGTCTCGGTTGTACACGGGAAACTTCGATCTCATCGCGTTGCGCAACGGGTATCACGGGATGACCAATCAGGCGATGGGCCTGACCGGTCTGCACACTTGGAAGCAGCCGCTTCTGCACGGCATTGGAGTTCATCATGCCCGGCTTCCTGATCGGCTCCGCGGTCCCTACGGATATGACGATCCCGACGCCGGATCGAAGTATGCCGATGAGGTGATCGATCTGATCGAGCATGGAACCTCGGGGCAGATCGCCGGATTCATCGCGGAGCCAATTCAGGGCGTGGGTGGAACCGTCGAGATTCCGCTCGGATATCTTCCCAAGGTCTACGACGCGGTTCGCGCCGCAGGCGGGGTTTGTATCTCCGACGAAGTCCAGACGGGTTTTGGTCGGACCGGGACGAACTTCTGGGGGTTTGAAAATCACGGGGTCACGCCAGACATCGTGACCATGGCCAAAGGCATCGGCAACGGCGCCCCGCTCGGCGCGTGCGTGGCCAAGGCGGAAGTCGCGGGCAGTATGGCCAATCGCCTTCATTTCAATACCTACGGCGGCAATCCCGTCTCGATGGCCGCCGGACTGGCCACCCTGGACGTGATGCTCGAGGACGACCTGCAGTCACGATGCCGAGACATCGGTGGGCATCTGCTCGAAGGGCTCAAGAGCCTGCAATCGAGTTACGACATCGTGGGCGATGCTCGGGGCCAGGGACTCATGCTGGGCCTCGAACTGGTGATGGACGCAAAGTCGCTGGCCCCCAACGGTCCCGCGACAGCGAGGGTTCATGACCGGGCCAAGGAAATGGGTCTCCTGTTGGGTAAGGGCGGGCTCAAAGGCAACGTACTTCGCATCAAGCCACCCATGTGCATCACCCGCGAGGATTGCGACTTCGCGATCGACGTGCTTGATCGATGTCTCCACGAGGTTTCCTGAACCAATGCCACTGCTCATCAAGAACGGACTCGTCGTCAATGCCGATGCTCGGATTCGGGCCGACGTGTACGTTGAAGACGAATCGATCTCACGCATCGAGCCATCGATCGATCCCGCGGCGCTTCCTCCCGAAACAGAGGTCATCGATGCAACAGACCGTGTGGTGTTCCCCGGTTTCATTGATCCCCACGTTCACATTCACCTGCCGTTTATGGGGACCAATGCGATCGACGACCACGATTCCGCGACTCAGGCGGCGTTGGTCGGCGGGACGACCACGATCATCGAGATGATCTGCCCGGGACCGGACGACGAACCGCAGGCGGCCTTCGAAACTTGGAAGCGTCTCGCAGACCAAGGTGCCAACTGTGATTTCTCTTTTCATCTCTCGGTGGTTCGTTTTGATGCCCTTGCGGACCAGCAGATTCGCGCCTTGGTGGCGGATCATGGTGTGGCGTCCTTCAAGATTTTTCTCGCGTATAAAGGCGCGCTGGACATTGCCGACTCGAATCTGATTCCCCTGTTGGAATTGGCCCGTGAATTGGGGGTCATCGTGACCGCCCATTGCGAGAACGCCGAGGCGATCGATGCGATGCAGCGACGACTGCTTGCGGATGGGAAGACCGGGCCGGAATGGCACGAGCCTTCGCGGCCCCGTTCGGTAGAGGCTTCCGGAGTCAATCATCTTTGTACGTTCGCCGAGTTGACGGGCGCCCACGTCTACATCGTGCACACGTCGTGTGAGGCGTCGCTCCAGCAGGCCACCGCGGCTCGCGCGAGGGGTGTCAACGTCTGGGTGGAGTCGGTGATTCCACATCTGGTGCTCGACCACACGCATGCGGAGCGCCCGGGGTTCGAGGGCGCGAAGTACGTGATGAGTCCGCCGCTTCGGGACGCCGAGGAACACGGGCCGCTTTGGAACGGGATCGCCGATCGGTCGATCGCCACCATCGGTACCGATCATGCACCGTTTAATTTTGGAGACCAGAAGTCAATGGGGCGGGAGGCGTTCACCGCGATTCCCAACGGTATCCCTTCGGTTCAGGAACGAGTCGATCTCGTCCATACCTATGGCGTGGATGCGGTCCGAATCGACTTGGAGACCATGGTGGATGCGTGCAGCACACAAGCCGCGAAGATCTTTGGGTTGTTTCCCCGCAAGGGTGTGATCGCCGTCGGATCCGATGCGGATCTCGTGATCTATGACCCATCCTTCGAGGGAATCTTCGACGTCGCAGAGAGTCTTTCGAAGACTGATTACTCTGGGTATCAGGGGATGCGACGGAAAGGGCGGGCCGAACGGGTGATTCTTCGAGGACGCACGGTCGCTCAAGATGGCCGGTTCGTCGGTGAAGCTGGCGGGGGACGGTATCTCGGACGAACCCCGAGCCACTGACGCCATCGCCGGCTCCAAGCCCGTTTGTACGTCCCTGAATGATCGCGATATTCCCAACCACGGCCGCTTAGTCTTCGTCGTTCTCGTTGGCGACCAACTTGTTTGATTGCTCGACGAACTGATCGCCATCCCAATTGGTGTCTTGGGTGACCATGTCTTCGCGGGCGGACTTTTCGGCGGCCTTGATTTCGCCCTGCCGTCGGACGAGTTCGGCGTGAGTGGTGAAGAAATTCAGGCTGTGTCCCCGAAACTCTTCAATGTCTTCGAAGCCATGCCGGTCCATGAAGGTGGCGAGTTCTTGGCATAACGTCTTCGCGAGGCCGTAGCCGTGGATCATCACGCCAGTGCAGATTTGAACGGTCTGAGCCCCGAGCAGGATGAACTGAGCGGCATCTCCGCCGGTCTCCACACCGCCAATGGCGCTGATGGAACGATTGGCATAGCGGCCCGGCCGATCGAAGGAAGAAACCGGTATTGGCTTGATGTCGCCGGCTTTGATGTCTTTCGGTTTTTTGGGATTCGGGGTCGGGATGGACTCGAGTTCGGTCGGGATCCCTCGGCCCGAATTGCCGCCGTACATCATGGTGGCGAGTTCCATGACCATTCGCAGCGCGATGGGACGGACTGCTTTGCAACTGTAGCCACCCGGAACGCTCCAACCCTCGACCGACGGTTCCGGACGAAGCGTATCCAGATCGACGCCCATGACGCTCAGAATGGTGTTGATGGCGGCCACGCCCTCGCAGCCCGCTCGAAGGGCCGCTTCCGCGGGCGCTTCGATGTGAGTGATGTTGGGGGTCATCTTCGCCCAGACCGGAATCGTTGCCACGTCATTGACCCAGCCACACACTTCTTCCAGCAGGTCGGGATCTTGGCCCATCGCGGCGCCCATGCGTCGTTCGGGAAGGCCGTGGGGACACGAGAAGTTCAACTCGAAGGCATCGACCCCGGCGTCCTGGCAGCGTTCGACAATCTCCTGCCAGGCATCCTTTTGGTACTCCTCCATGATCGAGGCGATGAGCACGCCATCAGGGTGGGCGTCCTTGACCTCTTTGAATTCGTCAAGCCAGGTCTCGAAACTCCGGTCGGAGATGAGCTCGATGTTCTGCCAGCCGATCACTTCGCGGGAGTCGGTCGCCCGCATGCGAGCGTAGCGCGGGGCGACGTTGGTGACCTTCGAGGCGTCAAGTGAGACGGTCTTCGCGATGACCGCGCCCCAGCCTTCGTCGAAAGCCTTGCGGATCACGTTCGCGTTCGTACCTGGAGGTCCAGATCCGATCACAAAGGGGTTGGGAAGAGTGAGCCCATTAACGTTCACGCTGAGATCGGCCATCAAGACATCTTAGCGATGGTCGAGCGAAGCGCCTTTCTCTTCAAAATCGGCCCCAATTCTGGCATACGGCCGCGCCAGGTGTGTGGCGTTTCCCGCTGGCCACTGGTTGGGCAAGGGAAAGATCCTGAACCATCAAGAAAATGGGCGGAAGAGGCGGCGTGCCTCCACGGGTGGTGGGATTGAGATTGGCCCCCAACGCTGGCGGCCAGCGGGAACGGAATCAGTTTTTTCATCGTTGGTTCGAGCTTCATCGACGCGAAGTTGGGGCGGGGCATCCGGAGATCGATGTTTTTACCAAGCATCGGATGCAGCACCATTCTTCGATGAACGTCCGGGTGAGAGTCGGGCCCGCACGGCCTCCGTGTGACCACGCGATTGTCTGATTCGGCCGAAGAATCGCCAAGCCGTCTCGCTCGATTTCTAACCCGCGTAGAGTGCGGAGATGACCATCCCCGGAACCAAAGTTCGGAAGACCGAAATCTCGCCGCTTCAGAGAGACATTGCCTGGCTTCGAGCCCAACTCGACGAGCAGGGGGACGCTCAAACCCTGGCGGATCTCGATCGACTTCGCACGATGGTTGAGCAGATGCGACTGGACGGGCGTCTGGACCAGTCGCTCGAGGAATTCGATCTCGGTCGGATTCGATCGATGCTGAAGCGACTCGGCACCGGTTTTCACCTTCGAAACAAAGCAGAGCAGGTTCACATCGTCCGAGTGAACCGAGCTCGAGCGCAGGCCGCAACGCGGGAGAACCCTCGGCCCGAGTCACTCGCCGAAGCGGTCGGGATACTTCACCGCCGAGGGGCTGTTTTTTCTGAGGTGCTTTCGACCATCGAGCGGCTCGACATTCAGCCTACTTTGACCGCTCATCCCACCGAATCCCGACGGCGGACCATCATTCAGAAACAGGCTCGAATCGGCGAACTCTTGGCGGCCATTGATTCGGACGAAGTGGGAGAGATGGCGCGAGAACGAGCGGCCAGCGGGGTGCGACGAGCCTTGGCGTTGACGCTCGCGACGGATGAGATCCGGGCGAGTCGGCCCGAAGTCGTCGATGAAGTTCGTAATGGGATTCACCATTTGGCCGGGGTGATCTGGGATGCGGTGCCGTTCCTGCATCGGGATCTCTTAGACGCCATCGAACTGCACTACGGTGAGCGTCCGGCGGAGCTCCCCGCGTTCCTTCGATATCGCTCTTGGATTGGTGGGGATCGGGATGGCAATCCAAACGTGACCGGGAAAGTCACGGAAGAGACGCTGGGATCGATGCGAACCGCCGCGATCGAACGCCATCTCGCCGCAATCGCATCCCTGCATCAGGACCTGAGCATCTCTGACCAGCGGGTCGATATCCCGGTCGATCTTCGGGCGGCCATCGACCGAGATGCCGGTCAGTATGGAGAGACCACAGAGGACGCCGAGTACCTCGCCCACGAGCCATTTCGACGTCGCCTGCGACAGATTGAGCGACGTCTTCAGCGTGCCAAAGATGATCGGGCATCGGCGTATCGCGCCAACCAACTCCTCGAAGACCTTCGGCTTCTTCACACGTCGCTGCACGAATCAGGACTCGGGGAAGTCGCGGATACCGGTCCACTCGCCGAAGCGTTGATTCAGGTACGCACCTTCGGATTCCACCTGGCCGGTCTCGACCTTCGCCAGCACAGTCGGGTGCATGAGTCCGCGGTGGCCGATCTTCTCCGTCGGGCCGGGGTGTCAGATGACTACGCCGCCCTCGATGAGGCTGCCAAGTTGGAAATTCTCCGAGTGGAACTCCAGACGGGCCGGCCATTGCTCGGGCCCGGGGCCGAGTCGGCGCCCGCGACCCAAGAACTTCTCGAGACACTCCGCGTGGTGAAACATGCGATCGAATGCGAACCCGATTCAATCGGTGCCTACATCGTGAGTATGGCGCACGTGGCGAGCGACCTACTTGAAGTGCTGATGCTCCTGCGAGAAGTTGGCCTCTGGAGAATCGTGGAGGGGCGGGTCGAGTGTCCGATCGACGTCTCGCCGCTCTTCGAAACGGTTGACGATCTCGAACACGCTCGGGAGGTTCTGGTGGGATTGTTTGCCGATCCCCTGTACGCCCGGCATCTGGAGTCGAGGGATCGTTTTCAGGAGATCATGCTGGGCTACTCCGACAGCAATAAGGACGGGGGCTATTGGGCTGCCAACTGGCGGCTTCAGGTCGCGCAAGATGAATTGGCCCGTGCCTGCATTGACGCGGGCGTGGGCTTCCGCTTCTTCCACGGGCGGGGTGGAACGGTCGCGCGGGGCGGCGGTCGGGCCCATCGGGCGATCATGTCGAGCCCACACGCCAGTCGGAACGGCCGCATTCGATTCACCGAGCAGGGCGAGGTTATTTCGTTCCGTTACGCGATGCCAGCGCTCGCGAATCGCCATCTCGAACAAATCGTGAATGCGATGATGCTCGCGTCGGAAGCGCGGGACGACATGGATTCCCAGGATTCCGACAATGCGGGCGTTGACGACGCCGCCAGCGGCTTCATGAACGAGCTCGCGACGTCCTCTCGCAACGCCTACCGTCGCTTGATCGACGAACCAGCGTTCTGGCCGACCTTCGTTGATCGTTCCCCGGTTCGATTCATCGGTGAGTTGCCGATCGCGTCTCGTCCCGTATCGAGATCTGGCGGCGACCTCACTTTTGATAGCCTCCGTGCGATCCCTTGGGTCTTTGCGTGGACTCAGATGCGATGCAACGCGCCGGGTTGGTATGGCATCGGAACGGCGTTCGAAGAAGTAGTTCTGAATCACCCGGATCGACTGGCGGCAAGTCGGACCGCCTACCAGGCCGGCGGCTATTTTCGTGCGTTCATCGATAATGCCCAGCAAGAAATGGCGAGGGCACGGCTCTCGATCGGTCGCTGGTATCTCGAGGATGCGGCGGGCCTCTATGAGAACTTGGTGGCCGAATTCAACCGAGCCGAACGGGCGATTCTGATGATCACGGATCAATCGAAGTTACTCGACAACAACCCGGTCATTCAGCAGTCGATCGAAGAACGGAATCCTGATACCGATTTGATCAACGCGATCCAAGTGGAGTTACTTCGAAGAGTCCGAGACGACCGTTTTGATGACGAAGCCGCCATGAAGGATGCCATCATGCTCGGGCTTAACGCGTTGGCAGCGGCCATGCAAAGTACGGGTTGACGGGGTCGGAAATCGAAACGCGTCGATCAAATGACGCGACGGTCCCGCCGGTTGGGGAGACCGTGATCTCGATCCCCCGCGGATCGGAAGCACGATGATCAGACTTTGAGGTTCCTGGCGACGCGGAGATCGAGATCGTGGCGCTGGCGGCATTGTTTTGAATATTGAAGATCAGGCGGGCTGATCACTCGCCGGTGAGACGGGTTGAATCCAGGAATGGAGTCCTTCAGTGAGGCGATCCGCTTCCTTGGGGCCCATTTCTCCGATGGGGTAGGAATGGACCGGGCCTGGCTGGTCGAGGATCGGTGCCAGTGCCGTCCAGGTTCCTTCGATGATTGGCTGGGTGGCGAACCGCGTGGCATTTCCGTCGAGGGCGTCGCCAAGAAGTTGCTCATAGGGGAGCTTCTCAACGCTCAACGCGTTGTTGAAGTCGACGTTCATGACGACTTCAGTGGAGTCCATCTCTTCGGAGTTTGAAGGATCGAGCGCCTGCACCCGGGTTTGGACACCGTCATTGTGACCGAGTCGAATTCGGATCCAGTTGGATTCCGGTGGCTGCCCACCGTGTCGATCCTTGCCGAAGAGGTCGAGTGGCGGCTGCTTCAAGACCACGACTGCTTCGGTTCCGGTGTCGGCGAGCGCCTTGCCCGCCCGAATGAGAAAGGGAACGCCCGCCCAACGCCAAGAGTCGATGTGGACTCGCAGCGCAACGAAGGTTTCGGTGGTGGAGTCTGCGGCCACGCCCTCAACCTTCTGGTAGCCGTCGTACTGTCCCCGGACGTAATCCTTGGGATCGATCGGTTCCATGGCATCGAAGACGTCGAGTTGGGCGCTGTGAATGTGGGCCGGGTCGGTCGAACTGGGTGGTTCCATGGCCAAGAGTCCGACGACCTGCATGATGTGATTCTGGACCACGTCTTTGAGAGCGCCAACCCGATCGTAGAACGAGCCCCGATCAGCCACGTCAAACGACTCTGCCATGGTGATCTGGACGCACTCGACGTGATCGCGATTCCAGATCGGTTCGAAGAGCCGATTGGCGAACCGCCAAACCATGATGTTCTGGACCGCGTTCTTTCCAAGGTAATGATCGATGCGATAGAGCTGGTCGTCGGTCAGCATCGACGCCAATGACTTGTACAACGCCACCGCCGAATCAAAATCGTGACCGAACGGTTTCTCGACGATGACTCGAACCCCGGGATCTGCGACCAGGCCCGCGTCGTGGAGACCCTTGACGGTGACCTCGAAGAGGCTGGGGGGGATTTCAAGATAGAAGAGCGGGCGTTTCGTGTTGGCGAGGGCCTTTTTGACCGCCGCGTAGGTCTCGGGCTTGGTGTAGTCACCCTGAATGAATGACATTTGGGCTTCCATCTTGGCCCACACCGTGTCGTCGACGGTTTGGCCGGTCGCCTCGATGTCGGCCCGCGCGTTTTGGCGGAACGTCTCGTTCGTCCAGTCGCTGAAGGCGACGCCCACGATGGGCATGTCTAAAAGGCCTCTGACCGCCAAGCGATAGAGGGAGACGAAGGTCATCTTCTTGGCAAGGTCGCCAGAGGCGCCAAACAGGACGATGGCATCGGATCTTAAATCGGACATCGGATCTCCCAGAGACGGTGGTGGATCGGATCTGGTGCAGACCCAAGCAAGGGGGACAGTACCCGGATTCGGCCTCGCATGAGGCTGAGACGCGCCATGTGACGGGGTAGACTCCACGCCATCCAGTGGGTCAAGGAAGACGCGTCAAGACGTCAGTTCGGCGTCGTTGCTCGCGCGGGTGGTCCAGTCGTGTCTTCGCCGAGAATTCGTTCAATGAGTAGGTCGATCTCTCTATGTGACAACCATTCATGATTCAGCATGGCATCCTCACGATTCTCGCCGTGTCGGCTTCGGCGTCGGCCTTCACGGTCGACGATCAATTTGATCGGTGGGATCAGAACGATGACGGCCGACTGGTTCTCACTGAGGTTCCGGTGGGGCTTCGGGCCAACTTCGAACGGATCGATCTGGATGACAACGGATTCATCGAGCTCGAAGAGCACCTGCTCGCCATTGGTCGATCCAGCAACCGTGCGGAGTCGTCCCGCCTTCGAGTGGTTCCGGATATCGACTACGTGGGCGATGGCAATCCCCGACACCGGTTGACGCTCGCGTTGCCGCGGGCATCGTCGGCGGAGCGTCTGCTTCCGATCATCGTGTACATCCACGGTGGCGCTTGGTTGGAGGGAGATCATCACCAGGGCGTCGAGGCGATTCGATCACTGGTGGGCACCGGTCGTTTCATCGGTGCGAGCATTGGCTACCGCGTGACGGGGGAGGCTGGCTGGCCGGCGCAGATTCACGATTGCAAGGCGGCGATCCGCTGGATTCGGGCCCACGCGGTCAGCCTCGGGGTCGATCCCGAAAGAATCGCCGTCATGGGTCACTCCGCCGGAGGCCATCTCTCGGCAATGCTCGGGCTCGCCGGCAGCCCCGAGAACGGGCTCGACGGTGAGCTTGGTCCGCATACCGGGGTCTCCAGTCGCGTCGCGGTGGCGATCAACTTCTTCGGTCCTTCCGATCTCTTGTCCATGCAGTCGCAGATGCCTCTTGACGGTGTGATTCAGCACGACGCCCCGGATTCGCCAGAGTCGCGATTGCTTCGCGGGCCACTCCAGTCAAAGCCTGACCAGGCACGGTCCGCGAGCCCGCGATGGTTCGTTGATGCCTTGGATCCGCCGATGCTGTTGATCCACGGAGATCGCGATCGACTGATCCCATTCGCGCAATCAGTCGATCTGGCAGCGGACCTCAAGCAGGCGGGCGTCGAGCACGTTTTCATTCAGGTCCAAGGCGGGGGACACGGCGGCTTTGGCGAACCTCGGATCGAGGAGACGGTCCGACGATTCCTCCTGCATCACCTTCATGATGACGGCGAGTCGCCGACCAGCATGGTGGTGCGAAAGGGATCGTGATTAGTCGTCGTCGGTTCGCCCGGAGGCCTGTTCGACCTCGGGGATTGCCAGCAGGTTTGAGAGGAGACTGGGCCATCGGTCACCAGAGATCCCGCTGAGGCCGAGCTTGATGGACTGTTCGCCCTTGGTCCGATCGTGCGAGCAAGATTCAATTCGGAATTTGATGCCCTCGCGTTCTAGGACGGATCGCCAGATGGTGTCGGAGGTCTCGAGCCCTCGGATCGTGAGCCGAAGACTCGAGCGATTTTCACTTGGCACCATCCGATTGACCGCCAGCAGGGCCAAGATGAGCCCCGCAATCACCGAGGTGCCGACGATGGCCACGTTCAGGCTCTGATTACCCAGCGCGAGTCCGATGATCACCGAGAAGATGACGAACGCCGCATCAAGCGGATCTTTGATCGGGGTTCTGAACCGAACGATCGCCAGGGTTCCGAAGAGCGTGAACGCCGCCGCGAGGTTTGAACCCACCGCCATGGTGGACATGGCGATCAACGGCGCGATGAGTAAGAGAGTCCGCCAGAGGCTGTAGATGGGACGTTCGCGGTGGGCCAGAAGATGAAGGATGGACACGACCAGACCGAACGCCGTTGCCAAGAGCAACGTGGCGAACGGGCTCAGGGCAACGTTGTCAACTTCCGGAAGTGCGGGATTGGCAGTGAACTCGACCAGATCTTGCATGTGAATTCTCAGGCTGGCCGTCAGGCCGTGCGCGAAGGCATCGCCAGGGTGGCGGGGGGTGAATCAAGAACGCAAACCATCGCCATCACGCATCGGGACGATCGGCAGGCTTTTTTTCTGCCGCTGGCTTGGAACCAGATTGTCGCTCGGGTTTTGGCGGCTTCAGTGCGTCGTGATTCAGGAGGAACTTTCGCCGTTCGGCGGCAATCGACTTGAGCGATGCGTCGCTTCCATAAAGGCTTTTGAGGAATTCCTCCCGTTTACCAAGGAACGGATCTCGCACGACCTCCCGTTCAATGAGATCTCGATACCGGTCGATTCTGGCGCCAAGGATGGCCCAATCGAGTTCGACCGTCGCGAGTTCTCGGAGGACCTCGAGATACTCCGCTCGCCAGGCCTCGACCGCGAGAATCCGGGTGATCAAGGGGCGGGTATCGATTTCATTTTCGAAGGCCAGTGGAGACTGTGTCATTCCCCCGCCCTGGCCGCCGCCGGGCCCACCTCGTCCGCCCCGCCCGCCACGTCGATTTCCTCGGCGACCGTCTTGGTTCCGTCGTCGATCCTGCTGGGCGCCTGGGTTCTGAGTGGATGTTGGTCCGAAACTCGGGCGGCCACCACCAGCGCCGCCGCCACTGCCGCCGCCAGCACCGCCGCCGCCGCCGCCAGCACTGCCGCCTCGACCGCCGGGACCGCCCGGACCGAAGTTGGGGGGGCTGCCGCCGGGCCCGCCAGCACCGCCGGGACCAAAGTTTGGTGGGCCGCCGGGACCACCGCCAGGGCCGCCCGGCCCGCCGCGGCCACCGGGGCCGCCGCGGTGCACGCCACCGAAGGTCTCGTTGTTGTCGTAGTGCAGGAGATGGAAGTCGCCGTCCGGCGCCTTGTAGATGTAGTAATCGCTTCCGCGGCTGTAATAGCCGTCCGAGTCGAGGAAGGCATTGTCGATCGCCAGAAAACGAATGGTTTCAGGTATGTCGAGGTAGCGGGGGAGGGTGGCTTCGAGTTCGTCGTCGGGCGTTTTTCGAAGCACCTTGCAAAGCTCGATTAAATCCGCCCAGTCCTCGTCGGTCGCGGAATTGGTCTTGAGTTCGTATCGATCCCGGTAGTCATCGATGTCGTCACCGTGGTAGGTGAGGGCGGCGCCACCCGAGAAATCTGGGGGAACCTTCCAACGAACCCCTTTCTTTGACCCGTAGTGTTCCTTCGTGAAGTCCTTGTTGAGCTGCTGGACGTTGGCGTAGATCCCAAGGTAAACGCCGTTGACCACAACGCGAACGAAATTAGCCTTGGGCGATGGCATATAACCGGCGGCGATGTTTGAGAACAGGACCTCACGCATGACCGATTGGTCACCGTTGGCGTTGAGTAGGTTGAGGGTTCGGAAACCGTCGATCCGAAGATCGTGATCGAATGCATCGATCGAGACGCCGAAGGATTTCTTTGCGGGCATGTCGAAAGAGGTGTTGCCTCGGTACGAGACGCCGACCTCGCCGACGGTTTTGCCATCGAGGGAGATGATGGCGGGGACTTCGATGTCGGTTCCATGGAAGGCGACCATTTCGTCATGCCAGTCGGGGGCTGCAAAGTCCAAGAAGATCGTGTGCAAGACATCGGGGTCATACAAGCCGGTCCCGGTCAGTCTCGGCACTTCCTTGAGATCTGTTCGGTCGATCCGGAGCGACTTTGGGTCGGCTTCCGGACGAGTTTGTGCTTCCTGGCCTCCCCGCATCCCGGGAGGTCCGCCTCGCCGACCCCGCGCGGGTCGACTGGCGATTTCTTTTCGTGCGAGGTCTCGTTCGGCTCGATCCAGTTGCCCATTCTCATCCGCGTCGAACTGTTCATGCAGAAGCACATCTTGAAATCGTGGTCCACCGCGATCCTGTGGCGCCGCGAGTACCAACGCGGCGATGCTGCACGAGGCGAGCAGGGCGATCGTGATTAGGCTGGATTTGCGGCGGATTCTCAGCATGGTCGTTCGCATGGTGGGCTCGTGGTTCTTCTGGAGACGAGGTCGCGGGAGGGTTTCAGGATAGTTGTTCGAGTTGCCCGCGGTGGTGACATCAATCCAAGAGCCGATTTGATAACCCATCCTCACGTCGAAAATGCCGGCTGAAGCGGCGTGCTCACGAGAATTGAATCCTTGATGTCATGCCTCAGGAACGCCCCCCGCGTCGGCAGACTCCGGTGACGTTTTCGCGGGGGTGGTTCGCGCGACCGGGCTGCAAGTTGAAAAATCCGCCGGAGCCCGAGTCGTGTTTCAACCGCTCGATGATGGCTCGGGGCCTCCGCCATCGAATCGCATCCGAATGGAGTACATCAGCGGGAGTCGGGGGTGGCCTTCCGGAAATCGGAAGACATCCGTTCCAGGAGCTGCAGACAAGGCGGTAAAACGTGGGAACACCGTGTAGTCATGTTCTGCGAAGGAATCGAGGGTCAGGCCGACCTTGAGGAGTGCCGTGATGACGCGACTCAACGGATGGGTCCAGCTGTAGCTGAGATTGTTCGAGGTCTTTGCACTGCGATCGCTATAGGTCCCGCTGGTTTCATCGCGGAATGGCCGGCCATCATCGAAGTAGGACTCGGTGACGGCGAGATCGTCTTCGCCGAAGACGTCCGTAAAAGGGTGGAATTCAGACATGTAGAAGGTCCCGCCCGGTACCAGAAGCCGGACGATCTCCCGGGCCCATGCATCAAGATTAGGAATCCAGCAGAGAGCGCCGAGTCCGGTGTAGACGATGTCGAATGTTCGGTCGAGGGTTGCGGCAGTCTCGTACACGTCGCAGACTTCGAACGTCGCAGGAATGTCTGCGTGCCTCGCGATCTTTCGAGCGGCCTCAATCGCCGGCTCGCTGAAGTCGATGCCGGTGACGATCGCACCACGCCGAGCCCATGAGAGCGTGTCCAGTCCGAAGTGACATTGGAGATGGAGGAGTGTCCGGCCCTCGACCGAGCCAAGTTCGTCGGGTTCGAAGTCGCGGAGCCGGCATTGCCCAGCGAGGAATCCGGGGACGTTGTAGAGATCGCTCTCCACATGCAGGTCCACGCGTTCGTCCCACATCGCTCGATTGGCGCGGCGGTGTTCCGTGTCCATCATGTATCGAAGCCTACCCCGGCGGTGTGATTCCCGATGCATCGGGTCGGGGTCGATGGGGCCGACCTGTTCCGGCACGGGGCTTCAGCAGTACTGACAAAGTGTCAGTATTATCCTGAGATGCCCGAGACGTCTCCCAGTTCCGAATCGAGTCCCCGGCGGCGGCGGACTCCTGGCGCGGCCCGCCAGGAGATCCTTGGGCAGGTCATTGAGTTGCTCTGGGAGCGGCCGATTCGGGATCTCTCCATCGCCAGCATCATGGACGGCACGGGTTTGAGTCGCCCGGCGTTTTACCAGTACTTTTCGAATGTCCACAACCTCGTCGAGCAGCTTCTGGCTGACCTCGAGGTGGAGTTGGTCACCGCCGCCATGCCGTGGTTCACCGCGAGTGGCGATTCGAGAGCGGCACTCCGTGAGTCACTGCGAGGAATCATCGCCGTCTGCATTCAGAATGGGCCGGTCTTTCGCGCCATCAGCGAGTCGGCGCCATTGGATGCGCGTTTGGAGATTGCCTGGGCGGCGTTCATGGGTCGATGGGACGACGCGGTCTCCGATCGCATCGCTCTCGAGCAGAGGGCGGGCACGATCGGTCCATTGGACGGTCGTGCGATTGCGGTGGCGCTTAATCGACTCGATGCGGCCATGCTGGTGGCGGAACTTGGCCGGCGACCACAGGGGGACCCCACAGCAGTCCTCGATACGCTCTATCACATTTGGCTTCAGACGCTTTACGCAAGCCCGACCGAGGGCTTTGAACCGTGATTTTTAATTCTTTCAATCCTGGCCAATCCCGCACGGTGTTGGTCTTCCTGAAACAGGTCGTACGCTCACCTTCGACAAACTGATTCGCCTTTCTATCGAAGTCTTGCTTCAGTCGAATATCTTCCAAACTGGATTATCTTATGAACCCAAACATGGCTCTCTTCTCGTCGCTGCTTGTGACATCACTCTTCACGGTTCCGGCCTTCGCGCAGGATGAACCCAACCCTGGGTTCAACACGCCGATTCCCGAGTCGATCATGACGCCCGACCAGGTCGAGACGTCGATCGGCACGCTCGAATTCTTCGATGGGATGCCGACGGAGAAGACCGTCACGGC